>JBKPRA010000072.1:0-116883 GCA_046734335.1 Actinomycetota bacterium
GCCGGTGACTTCTTCTACGTCCCGCCGGGACACGACAGCTGGGTCGTCGGCGACGAGCCGTACGTCTCCCTGCACATCGTCGGGAGCGAGGGCTACGCGACATGAGGATCCGCGCCGCCGTCCTCGAGGAATTCGGGCAGCCGCTCGCTGTTCAGGAGGTCGACCTCGCCGAGCCGAAGGCGGGGGAGGCGCTTGTCCGGCTGGCGGCGTGCGGCGTCTGCCACACCGACCTGTACACGGCTTCGGGCGCCGACCCGACCGGGTACGCGCCGTGCGTGCCTGGGCACGAGGGCGCCGGCGTGGTCGAGGCCGTCGGCCCCGACGTGCGCTTCGTCCGGCCGGGCGACCACGTCGTCACGCTGTTCGCTCCGGAGTGCGGCGAGTGCATTCACTGCCGAAGCCCGAGGACGAACCGCTGCGTGGCGATCCGCGACCAGCAGGGCCTCGGCTACCTCCCCGACGGCACGACCCGCTTCTTCCGGGACGGCGAGCCGCTGCGGCACTTCATGGGCACGTCGACCTTCGCGGAGTACACGGTGATGCCCGAGATCGCGCTCGCGAAAGTGAGCCCGGAGGCGTCACTCGAGGGCTGCGCACCATTCGCCTGCGGCCTGTCCACCGGGATCGGCGCCGCGCTGAACACGGCGCAGGTCGAGCCAGGCTCGACCGTGGCGGTCTTCGGCTGCGGCCTCGTCGGCCTCGGCGCGGTGATCGGCGCTCGGCTGGCCGGAGCAGATCGGATCGTCGCGCTCGACCTCTCCCACGAGCGCCTGGAGCAGGCTCGGCATCACGGCGCTACAGACACGCGCGTCGCGGACGACGGAACGGTGGAGTGGATCCGTTCCGAGACGGGCGGGTTCGGCGCCGACTACGTGTTCGAGGCGACCGGCAACGTCGCGGTCATGCGGCAGGCTGTCGAGGCCGCGCGCGAGGCTTGGGGGCTCGCGACCATGTGCGGCGTCGCCGGCAAGGGCGAGGTGTTAGAGGTCGTCCCCCGGCTCCTGATCACGGGCAGACGCGTGGCCGGTTCGTCGTTCGGCGGGGTCAAGGGCCGCACGCAGGTGCCGCAGTTCGTCGATCGCTGGCTGGCAGGCGAGATCGACGTCGATGCACTGATCTCGCACCGGATCTCACTCGACGAGGTGAACCGCGGGTTCGAGCTGATGGAAGCCCAGGACGGCATCCGCAGCGTGATCACGTTCGCGTAGAGGCCGAAAAGCCTCCCGCTGTCCTTGTAACGACTGGTGCCGGAGTCATACTCGCCAGGACCGTAAACACGACAGGGAGGTGATGGTGGCTTCGCCAAGGGCCTGGAGCGGCTGGATCGGCTTCGCCGGCCTGATGCTCATGATCATCGGCGCGATCGACTTCTTCGAGGGGTTGATCGCCGTCATCAGAGACAACTACTACGCGGTGGCGAGAGGCCAGATCTTCATCATGGACACGACGAAGTGGGGCTGGATCACGATGATCCTCGGTGTGATCCTGTTCCTCGTCGGTCTCGGGCTGACCGGAGGCGCTGGATGGGCGCGGTGGGTTGCGATCATCCTGCTCGTGGTCAACCTGATCGCGCAGCTTTCATGGCTCGGCAACAGTGCATATCCGCTCTGGTCGCTGACCGTGATCGCCCTGGAGATCATCGTGCTCTTCGCGCTGACTGCGAGGTGGGAGGACGCCGGAGCGGTCTAGGCCGGCAGGCGCTCGCTTCGAGAACCCGCTGGGGGACACTTCGGTGTCCCCCAGCCGCGTAATACCCCCATGGGGTATTGTTGTCCTCGATGGCGTATGGCTATGTGACCGGCAAGGACAGCCTCGTCAAGCGGCTCCACCGGATCGAGGGGCAGGTTCGGGGAATCGAACGGATGGTCGTCGAAGAGCGCTACTGCGTAGACGTCCTCACCCAGATCGCCGCGGTTTCGACGGCGCTCGAGTCCGTGGCGCTGGAGATGCTCGACGACCATGTGAATCACTGTGTCGCCGGCGCCCTTGCCTCGGGTGACGAGGACGACGCCAGGGTCAAGACCGACGAGCTGCTCGCCGCCGTCCGCCGCTTCGCCCGCACGCGTTGATGCTGGCGGTCGACGTCGGCTCCGAGCTCGTCGACGCGCTCTCCTTCGCGTTCGGCATGTTCTGGGAAATCCTCTGGGCGCTGATCCTCGGATTCGCGCTGTCGGCGGTCGTGCAGGCGGTCGTCTCCAAGCGAGAGCTCCGCCGACTCCTCCCGGACGATTCGCCCCGCACGCTGGCCGTCGCCACCGGCCTCGGCGCCGCGTCGTCGTCGTGCTCCTACGCCGCAGTCGCGCTCGCCCGCTCGCTCTTTCGCCGCGGCGCCGACTTCACGGCCTCCATCGCCTTCGAGATCGCCTCGACGAACCTCGTCTTCGAGCTCGGAATCGTCATCGCGCTCCTCCTGGGCTGGGAGTTCGTCGTCGGCGAGTTCGTCGGCGGCCCGCTGATGATCGTCCTGGTCGCCGTCGCGTTCCGGCTGTTCCTCCAGCGGCAGCTGGTCGGCGAAGCCCGCGAGCAGGCCAACCGTGGCCTGGTCGGCTCGATGGAAGGGCATGCCGAGATGGACATGTCAGCGGGCGGCAGCGGCTCGTGGTGGCAGCGCCTCCGGACGCCCCGCGGGCTCACCGCCACCGCCGACTACTTCGTCATGGACTGGGCGGCGATCTGGCGGGACATCGCAGTCGGCCTCCTCGTCGCCGGGGCGCTGGCCGCATGGGTGCCCGAGTCGTGGTGGCAGTCGCTGTTCCTGGTCGACCACCCGACCGCGGCCAAGGTCTGGGGACCTGTGATCGGGCCGCTGGTCGCGGTGATCAGCTTCGTCTGCTCGGTCGGGAACGTGCCGCTCGCCGCCGTACTGTGGAACGGCGGGATCAGCTTCGGGGGCGTGATCGCCTTCATCTTCGGCGACCTGATCATCGCGCCGATCCTGAACATCTACCGCAAGTACTACGGCCTACGGATGGCCGCGGTGCTGGCCGCGGTGCTGTACGTGACGATGGTTGCCGCGGGGTTCGCGGTCGAGCTTCTCTTCCAGGCGGCCGGCATCGTTCCGACCGAGCGCAACGCGAAGGTCGAGATGGCCACCGTCAGCTGGAACTACACGACGTACCTGAACGTGCTCTTCCTCAGCCTGGCCGCGGTGCTCGTCTGGCGCTACTTCCGGCGGGGAGGAGGGATCCCGATGCTGCGGATGATGAACGCGCCCGCCGGAGAAGGGCACGGCCACCACCACGCCGGCTAGCGACCGAGCGAGACGAGCCAGGTCAGCGAGCGGGCACGGCCGTAGCCGTCCACGCCCGCCAGGCGGAGCGTGTAGTTCCCCGAGCCGAGCAGGAAGGGGCCGAAGGCGACCCGCCCCGCGCGGCCGAGGAAGCGCTGGTTGACCAGCAGCCTCGTCCCACGAAACGTGCGGAGCCGACCGTCGTAGATCTGGTTCGCGCGGGCGTGCAACGTGACCGACCAGACGTCGCCCGCCCTGGTGACGGTCGGCGGCTCGCGCGTGAGCGTGAACGTCGGCGGCGGCGCGGCAGGCCCACAGCGTCCGAGGCAGGCCGGTGTCTTCAGCAGCCCGCCGGCGAGCCGTGTCTCGAAGACGTAGAAACCCGAGCGCGGCACCGGGAACGGCCCTATCCGGACCCGGCCGGCAGCCACTTTCGCCGCGACCGTCGTCACCGCGCGACCGGCCCTGATCCCGCGCACGCGGGCGGCTCCGCCCTTGGTGCTGACGAAGCGCAGCGTGACGCGATAGCCCGTGGCGGTCTTGACGACGATCGGGCGCCCGAGCGAGCGGAGCGTCGCCGTCTTCACCGGCGCGTTGCTGAACGTCGCGGTCGCGGTCTGGGCGGTGGAAAGCTTCACCGAGCAGATCGTCTTCTTCCCAGCGCACGCGCCGCTCCAGCCGAGGAACGTCTGCCCGGCACCGGGTTTCGCGGTCAACACTGCGGAGGCTCCCGCTTTGAAGTGCTGGACGCACGTCTTCGTCCCGCCGGTGCTCGCGCAGGCGCCGGCCGAGGTCGACACCGACCCGCGGCCGAGCACGCGAACGGTCAGCGTCCCGGGCGTTCCGGCAGTTGCGAACGTCGCCGACACGGTCTTCGCCGACGTCATGCTGACCGTGCAGGTGGCGGTCGTCCCGGTGCACGACCCGCCCCAGCCGCGGAAGGAGGCTCCCGAGGCGGGCGTCTGAGTCAGGACCGCGGTCGTCCCGGGCGTGAAGGTGGCGGTGCAGATGGTCGCCCCGTTGCCGCAGTTGATCCCGTTGCCCGTCACGCGGCCCGGCCCGGTGGACGTGACCGTGAGCGCGAACGTGCTGGTGCCCCCCGAGAAGGCGGCGGTGACCGTCTTGGCCGCGTTGAACGTGACCGTGCAGGTCGGAACCGTGCCGGTGCACGTGCCGCCGCCCCAACCGGTGAACGTGGCGCCGCCCGAGGGCGTGGCCGTCAGCGTGACCGTGGAGTTCGCGAGGTGGCCGGCGCTCGTGCAGGTGGTGGCCCCGGAGCCGCAGCTGATCCCGCCGCCGGTCACCGTCCCGTTGCCGGTCACCGACACCGTCAAGGTGAAGCCGGTCCCAGTCGTACCGCCGCTGAACGTGGCGGTCACGCTCCTCGACTGGGTCATCGACACGGTGCAGGTCGTCGCGCTGCCGCCGCAGGCGCCGGTCCAGCCGGTGAAGGTGGCGCCGACCGCAGGGGTGGCGACGAGGGAGACGGTGGCGCCGGAGGCGAAGTTCGCCGAGCAGATGGAGGCGCCGCCGCCGCAGTTGATCGCGCCACTTCCGCCGGTGACGGCGCCGTTCCCGCTGATCGCCACGGCGAGGACGTTCGCCTGTGTGAACGTTGCCGTGACCGTCGCAGCCGCGGTCATGGTCACCGTGCACGTGGGCGCCGCGCCCGTGCAGCTGCCCGTCCAGCCACTGAACACGTACCCGTCGCTCGGCGAGGCGCTCAGAGTGACCGCCGAGTTCAGCGCCACGTTGGCGACGCAGGTACTTGGGCAGTTGATGCTCCCGCCGGAGACACGGCCACCGCCCGCGACGGTGACGGTGAGCTGCGCCGTCGAACCGCCCGCCGGTGCCCAGGCCGCGCCGACCTGGCGGTCGCCGTCCATCTGCACCGTGCAGGACACGGCCTGGCCGCTGCACTGGCCGCCCCAGCCCTGGAATACGCTGCCTGCCGCCGGAGTCTGGAAGACGGTCAGGGTCGAGCCGGTCGGGACGACCCAGGCACAGGACGTGCCACCGCTCGCGTTTCCACAGTCGATTTCGGCGCCGGGAGAGGTCACGTCTCCCTCGTCGCCGGTACCGGCCGAGCCGTCGTCCGCATAGGTCACGGAGAGCGTGCTCTGGGAGGTGCCGGATTTCGGGCTGAACTCGGCAACGGCGACGCTGTCTGCGCCGGAGCCGAGATCGCACGCCGTGTCCGTGGAACCGCTGCAGTCGCCCGACCAGGTTCCGGCTGCGAATCCGCTGCCGGGCTTCGCGGTCAGGACGACGTCCGTGGTGTCGCTGAAGGCCGCGTAGCATTTCGAGCTCCCGCCGCCGCAGCTGATCCCGGCCGGGGAGCTCTTGACGCTGCCCTTGCCCAGCACCTCGACGGTGACGGTGCGCGTGGCGGTCGAGCCCGCCCCGGCGTTGACGACGCCCAGGACGAGCGCGACCAGCGCCAGCATTGGTACGACCCCACGCCTCACGCTTTCACCCCGTCTCGTCTCCCCACGAGGGCGCCAGCTTAGACGCGATCTCGAGCATCCGCTAGATGTCTCACGGCAGCAGGGCGTACCAGGTCAGGGTCCGAACTCGTCCATAGCCGTCGGTGGCGACGAGCCCGATGCGGTAGCTGCCGGGAGTGAGCAGAAGAGTGCCAGGAGCGGTCGCTCCGGTGCGGATCGGGAAGCGGACCTCGCGGGCGAGCACCCTGCCGCGCAGGACCCGGACGACGGCCCCGGCCGGCTGCGACGAGCGGAAGTGAAGGGTGACCGACCAGAGCGTGCCCGCCTCGTCTACCGTCGGCTGCCCACGCGTAAGCGCGAACGGGCTCGAGGTCGCGCGCTCACCGCAGCGGCCGAGACATGCTGTCCAGCGCAGTGTGCGTCGGCCGAGCCTCAGGGCGAAGGTGTAAAAGCCGGGCTTCGCGACGGGGAAGGGACCGACCTTCGACGCGCCCACTGCGGCGTTGAACGCGAGTGCTGTCTGGATCCGTCCCGCGCGCAGCGCCTGCACGCGGGCCCGTCCTCGTTCGGCGGTGCGGAAGTGGAGCGTGACCTGGAATCCGGCCGCCGTCCGCGAGACCACCGGCCGGCCGAGGCTCCGCAGGGCCGCAGATCCTGCCGCGGCCCCGGTGCCGCCGGCGAAGGCGGCGGTCACACGCTTCGCAGCGTCCATCTCCACCGTGCAGGTCGGTGTCTTGCCGCTGCAGGCCCCGCTCCAGCCGACGAACGTGGCACCTGGAGCGCGAGTCGCGGTCAGGCCGACGGTCGCTCCTTGTCGCTGCCTTGCCGTACACACGGTCCTGCCGTTGCCGCAGGCGATCCCGCCGCCGGTGACCGTGCCGTGGCCGGTGACCCCGACGGTCAGCGCGACCTGTGCACTCGAGCCGCCGGAGAAGGTGGCCGTCACGCTGCGGGCGGCGCTCATGGTCAACGAGCACGTCCGTGCGGAGCCGTTGCATGCCCCGCCCCAGGTCTGGAAGGTCTCGCCGGAGCTCGGCTCTGCCGTCAGCGTGACGTTCGTCCCGGAGGCCAGCGTGGCCGAGCACGCCGTCCCGCCTTCCCCGCAGGTCAGCCCGCCGCCGGTCACCGTCCCGCTGCCGGTCACCGAGACGCTCAGCGGGAACGTGGTCGGCCCCGTGGAGCCCCCCGTGAAGTTCGCTGTGACGCTCTTGTCGCCGCTCATCGTCACCGTGCAGCTCGCTCCACTCGAGCTGGTGCAGCCGCTCCAGCTCGTGAATGCGCCGCCCGAGCCGGGAGTGGCGGTCAGAGAGACGTCCTGGCCGGAGTCCTCGTCGGCGCTGCAGCCGCTGGACGAGCCGCTCGTGCAGGCGATCCCTCCGCCGGTGACGGTGCCGTTCCCGTTCACGGAGACGGAGAGGCGTGGCTTCCGAAATGTTCCCGTCGCGGTCTTGTTGTCGTCCATCTGGAGTGTGCAGCTGCGCGACGTGCCGCTGCACGCGCCGCTCCAGCCGCCGAAGACGAAGCCCTCGTCGGGCGTTTCGACGACCGTCAACGTCGAGCCCAGCGTGACGTCGGTGGTGCAATCGGCGTCGCCCGTGTCGCAGTCGATGTCCTCGCCTGCGATGTTGCCCCCGTCGCCCTGGGCGTCCCCGTTCGCCTTCACGCTGAGCGTCCTGTTACCCGGCGGCGTCGGCGTCGTGAAGGTGGCGATCACCTCGGAGTCGTCGTCGCTCGGGTCGATGTCGACCACGCAGGAGGTTCCTGTGCAGTCCCCGTTCCAGCCGGAAAACGTCCAGCTCGGGTCTGCCGGCGCAGCAGTGAAGACGATGCTGCCGGTCGTGCCGCTGTACGAGGCGCGGCAGCGGGTTGCGCCCTTCCCGCAGTCGATCTGGTTCTTGTCGTCCTGTACGCCGCCGAGACCGATCACCTGGACACGCACAGTCGTGGTCGTCGCCGCCTGCCCGACTGCGCCGCCGACCCCGATCGTGAGCGCCGCGAGCGCCACCGCGCTCCACGCTGCTGCTCTCGCCGCCATCCCCGCGATCCAGCTTAGCCTGGGTCGGCGACGGCCGTCCGCCCGGAACGGCCTGCTTCCGCGCTTAGCTCTTCCGCGCGGTTGCGCGCCCGCCCTTGCGCCCGGCGGCCTTCTTCTGCGCGGTCGTCCCGCCCTGCTTGGAGCTCGACCGCGAGGAGGACTTGCCGCCGCGGCTGGACGCGCCGGGGGAATTCGCGATCTTCGCGGCGCGCTCCTTGGACATGCCCTTCTCTTTCAGAGCCTCGTACTGCTTCTCGTTCTTGACGTTCGCCTTCTTGCTCGGCATCAGCGGAACCTCCCCTACCTCGAAATCTGCTCGACCGTCTCCCCGACGCGCCGCTCGTCCGCGGACCGCGCGAGGTCGGCCTGGGCGACCACGCCGATCAGCGTCTCGCCCTCGACGACAGGCAGCCGGCGGACCTGGTTGCTCGCCATCAGGCCGAGTGCCTCGCCGATGTCCTGGTTCGGGCCGATCGTGACGAGGTCGTTCGACGCGATTTCGCCGACGGTTGTCGCGTGCGGATCCTTGCCCTCTGCGACCACGCGGATCGCGATGTCGCGGTCGGTCACGGTTCCGACCAGCCTCTGATCCTGGACGACCGGGATCATCCCGGCATCCGCCTTCTTCATCAGCTTCGCCGCCTCGGCGGCGGTCTTGTTCGCCTCGACCGTCTCCGGGCTCGGCGTCATCACCTCACGGATGTTCTTGGTCATCGCGCCCCCTTTTTCGGGTGCGGCCTTCCCGCCCGTCAGGCGCTGAAACGTCCGATCAGTCCGTGCCCGCCGGTCAGCGGTGCCGGAAGACGATGCGTCCGCGGGTCAGGTCGTAGGGTGAAAGCTCGACCCGGACGCGGTCGCCGGGGAGGATCCTGATCCGGTAGCGCCGCATCTTGCCGGCCGTGTAGCCGAGGGTCTCGTGCCCGTTGTCGAGCTTGATCCGGAACATGCCGCTGCGGAGCGCCTCGACCACCTCACCCTCGAACTCGATCTTCTCTTCCTTGTCGGCGATAGCCGACCTCCTTCGGTCGGACGCCGTGCGCCTGACGATGAGCGCGGAGAGGTTGGTTTCCAGACCTCTCCCCGGCTCGTTCCAGGCGCACGGCAGTCTCTTCCCACGAGCGCCTAGGCGGCGATCGGGGTCACGCTGGTTGCCTCGGGGCCTTTCTGGCCCTCGCGGGCCTCGAACTCGACCCGGGAACCCTCGTCAAGGGACTTGTAGCCCTCGCCGGCGATCTGCGAGAAGTGGACGAACAGGTCCTTGCCGCCCTCGTCGGGCGTGATGAACCCGTAACCCTTCGCAGCGTTGAACCACTTGACGGTACCGGTAGCCATGTGAACACCTCCCTTACCACTCACGAACGGGTAGAGAAGCGCAAGAGACTGCGACTCGCTCGGTACTCGTTCTCAGTTCGCGGAAGCCTAGCAACGCTACAACTCAATCGATGGGCGAGAGACCGCTGCTCCGCGAGCGCGCTCCTGCGTTCTCGGCGGAGCTCGAGGAGGCGCTCCGGTCAGAGGGACGGCCCGAGCTCGCCGACCAGGTGGCGACGCTCCGGATCACGGCTCTCTGCGCCTGCGAGGTCGAGGGCTGCGCCAGCTTCTCGACCGCGTTGCCGATGAAACGGTGGTTTCGACGCGGCGCGCTCGTCCCTGCCGGAGACCTGTTCGTGAACACGATCGACGGCGAGATCGTCTTCGTCGAGGTGCTCGACCGGCCGGACGTGCGGGCCGCCCTGCATCGCTAGTCGGCCTCGGGGACGTCCTCCGAGTCGCCGTTCTCCTCCGGGTCGGGAACCGGCGACTCCTCGAGCTCGTCGCCAGGGTCGTCCTCGCGCGGATGCTGAGTATCGTTGTCGGTCATGAAAGTCGTCCTACCCGACCGCTCCGAGCTCGAACTTCCCGACGGCGCCACGGGCCTGGACGCGGCGCGCGCGATCGGCCCAAAGCTCGCCGAGCAGGCAGTGCTCGTCCGCTCCAACGGGGCGGTCCGCGACCTGCGCACACCGCTCGTCGACGGTGAGGAGATCCAGATCCTGACCACGCGTGACACGGCGGACCCGGACGCGCTGTGGGTCCTCCGCCACTCGACCGCGCACCTGCTGGCGGAGGCGGTGCGGCGCCTCTACCCCGGAGTGAGGATCGCGATCGGCCCGCCGATCGAAAACGGCTTCTACTACGACTTCGAGTTTCCGGAGCCGATCCACGAGGCCGACCTCGAGCGGATCGAAAAGGAGATCGGCAAGGAGTTGGATGAAGGGCGATCGTGGATGCGCGAGGAGATCTCGCGCGACGATGCGCGCGCGCGCTTCGAGGCAGAGGGCGAGCCGTACAAGGTGGAGCTGGTCGACACGGCCGAGGGCGACATCTCGCTGTACACGCAGGGCGACTTCACCGACCTCTGCCGCGGGCCGCACCTGCAGGACTCGAAGCCGATCAAGGCGGTCAAGCTCACCGGGCTCGCCGGGGCCTACTGGCGCGGCGACGAGCGCAACACGCAGCTGACCCGGATCTACGGCACGGCCTTCTACACGCAGGCCGACCTGGATGCACACCTGGCCGCGCTCGAGGAGGCGAGGGCGCGCGATCACCGAGTCCTCGGTCGACAACTCGACCTCTTCCATTTCGAGGACGTATCACCCGGGTCGCCGTTCTGGCACCCGAGGGGAATGGTGATCTTCAACATCATCGAGGACATTCGCCGCCGCGAGAACCGGGCCCGCGGATACGTGGAGGTGCGGACCCCTTTGATCTACGAGAAGGCGCTCTGGGTGACTTCCGGCCACTGGGAGAAGTTCCGGGAGAACATGTTCCTGATTCCGGTCGACGAGGAGCACACGTACGGGATCAAGCCGATGAACTGCCCAGGTCACATGCTCCTCTACGGCAGCGCCCTTCGCAGCTACCGCGAGTTGCCGATTCGCTACGCGGAAGCAGCCCCGCTGCACCGCAACGAGCTGGCCGGGACGCTGCATGGGCTCACGCGCGTGCGGGTCGTCACTCAGGACGATGCGCACATCTTCTGCACCGAGGATCAGATCGCTGGCGAGCTCGACGGCTGCATCGAGTTCCTGAACTACCTCTACGGGCTCTTCGGCCTCCAGGCGCACGCGGAATTCTCGACTCGGCCCGACAACAAGCTCGGCAGCGACGACGAGTGGGACTTTTCCGAAGACCACCTGGAGGCGGCTCTCAAGCGGCACGAGATCGACTACGTGGTGGGGGAGGGGGAAGGGTCCTTCTACGGCCCGAAGATCGACATCCACGCAACCGACGTCCTCGGGCGGTCGTGGCAGCTGGGGACGATCCAGCTCGATCGTCAGATGCCGGCGCGGTTCGGCCTCACCTACATGGGTTCGGACAACACCGAGCACCCGGTCTTCGTCGTCCACCGGGCTCTGTTCGGCTCGCTGGAGCGCTTCATCGGGATCATCATCGAGCACTATGCGGGCGACTTCCCGCTGTGGCTCGCGCCGGTGCAGGTGCGGATTCTCCCGGTCGGCGAGACGCACCGTGGCGCCACCGAAGAGCTCGCCATCCAGTTGCGGGAAGCAGGCGCGCGCGTCGAGGTCGACGACCGCGACGAGACGATCGGCCGGCGCATCCGCGACGCCGAGCTCGAGAAGATCCCGCGCGTGGTCGTCTACGGCGACCGCGAGTCTGCCGAGTCGCTTGCCGTCCGCGAGCGGGGTGGACAGCAGGTCACGAAGTCGCTGCACGAGCTCATCGCCGAACTTGGTACGCTGTGAGCCTGCTCAAGCAGGGACACCCGTTCCTCACCTCGCCGGCCGTGTCGCTCTGAGACGTGTCCGCGCCGAGGTTCAACCGAGAATGGTTGACCGGAATGGAGGCCGCTGCTTGCAGCGGCTTTCGTCATTCGAGTAAGGAGTACCGAGCGAGCTTGGACAACAGCCTTTGAGACCGCGGCGAAGCGTAGAACCACCGGTTCGCCCGGCCTCGCAGAACCGGATCAACGACCAGATCCGCGTGCCGCGCGTCCGGCTGGTGGACGAGGACGGTTCCCAGATCGGGATCAAGACGTCCGCCGAAGCGCTCGAATACGCGTATTCGAAGGGGCTCGACCTCGTCGAGATCGCGGCTCAGGCCGACCCGCCCGTGGCCAAGGTCATGGACTACGGGAAGTACCGGTACGAGCAGGAGCAGAAGGCGAAGCAGGCGCGGAAGCACCAGTTGCAGATCCACGTCAAGGAGATCAAGCTCAGGCCGAAGATCCAGATCCACGACTACAACACCAAGAAGGGCCACGTCCAGCGCTTCCTCAACCAGCGCGCGAAGGTCAAGGTGACGATCATGTTCCGGGGGCGCGAGACCAGCCATCCGGAGCGGGGCCGTGACCTGCTGATGCGGCTGGCGGAGGACGTCAAGGAGATCGGCGTGGTCGAGCAGCCGCCGCTCCTCGACGGCCGCAACATGGTGATGGTCTTGGGCCCGACCAAGAACGCCGGACAGAAACCTGGAGACACGAACGATGCCGAAGCAGAAGACACACAGCGGAGCGAAGAAACGGTTCAAGGTGACCGGCGGGGGAAAGCTCCTGCGCCGGCGCGCAGCGAAGAGAGCGACGTCACCGGGAAGGCTGCAGCAGAAGTCGGCGAAGAGGAAGCGGAGCTTCCGGCGCGCTCAGCCAGTGGCGCCTAGCGACGCCAAGAACATCAGAAAGCAGCTGGGGATCTAGATGCCGCGCGTCAAGCGATCCGTCCACGCGCGCAAGAAGCGCCGCAAGGCCCTCGAGCAGTCGAAGGGGTACTGGGGCCTCAAGTCCAAGACCTACCGCCGGGCGAAGGAGCAGCTCGACCACTCACTCAAGTACGCGTACCGCGACCGCAAGGTGCGGAAGCGGACGATGCGGAGCCTGTGGATCATCCGCATCAACGCCGCCGCGCGCCAGCACGGGCTGTCGTACAACCAGTTCGTCGCCGGCTGCAAGAAGGCGGAGATCGAGCTCGACCGCAAGGTGCTGGCCGACCTCGCCGTCAGCGACCCTGACGCCTTCGGCACGATCGCCGAACAGGCCAAGTCGGCGCTCGGCTCGTCGTAAGGGCAGACCTCCGGGTCAGACCCTCAGGCGAACTCGAACGCGTCCAGCCCGGCGTCGCGACCGAGAGCCAGCACCCGGTCGCGAAGGCTCGCGGCTTCGTCGAGGATCTGCGCCTCTTCCTCGGCCGAGGGCCAGCAGGCCCCATCTCCGCCGAGCCGCTCGATCGGGCGGAGAATGCGCCGCTGCCACCAGACGGTGAGGAGCTGCGAGAACGGCATCATCCCGCCTTTCAGGTTCCCGAGCTCACCCAGGTGCAAGATCTTCGGGTCTGGCAGGCCGAGCCGAAAACACATCGGTCGGTGGTTATAGGTTGGTGGGAGGAGATCCAGGCCCCCGTGCTGCGAGACCGCGACGGCGAAGCCCACCTGGTCACAGCCGTAGACACGGAACGTCTGAAGCGGGTGTCCTTCGAACGCCCTCGAGATCGTGTCGGTCCCGTTGGCCCAGAGCGGGGCGAACTCTTCGGGGTGACGAAACCAGGCGACCCCGGCGGCGAAATACAGAAGTGGCTCAACCTTCGGCTCCCGTCCCAGACGCCTGGCCTTCAATTCTTCCTGGAGCGAGACCCAACCCTGCCTCATCGGCTCGAGTCCCGTCGTCTGGCGGATGTACTCCCACTGCTCGTCGCTGACGCGCGCGCGGCCGCAGATCGTCGTTCGGACCTTGCCGGCCGGAATGTCGGAGACGTCCTCGAGGAAGCACACGTCGTTGTCGACGAGGAGGACCGACCCATCGCTGGGCTCCTCCAGGGCAAGGAGCTTGTTCGACCATGGCGACAGCCCGCTGATCGGGTGCGCAGCGGACGGCACGACAGTCGCACCCAATTCGCGAAGGCGTTCCACGACAGGAGTTCGAGCCTCGCCGACGACGAAGACGTCCAGCGGCGACGTGCTCGCCCACCTTTCCCACGAATGAGCAAGGATCAGCGTCTGTAGCTGGAACCGCGGTCCGGCAGACGGCCTCGCGTCGAGAACGGTGCGGATTCTCACCGCGATCTATGACTGCGCAACGGCCTGCGCGCGCTCGTACAGATTGTCGGAGAGAGCTTCGATCTGCGCCGCGGTGGCTTCGTCGAGGCTCGCTCGCCAGGCATCGGCGCGCTCCGGGAGAACACCTTGTCCCTCGACACCAAAGCTCGAGTTGGCGCCGATCGGCCGACCGTTGAATGTGGGAACGAGGAGCGTGGGCGCCATGGTGATCCCGATTCGATCGGCGATGCGCCGCATGGTGGTCTCGGTATCGCGCACGAGGGCTTCGTACGAGACCACGACGACGCGCCCAGGGTGGCGCTCGTGGGCTTCGATCGCCGCCGAAGCCGACCTGCGCCACAGCCCCAGCGCACTCTCGACGGTGACCTTGGCGCCGCGGTCTCCTCGAAACGACATGTACCAGCCGCAGGGGTTCCGTACGGTGGCGACGAGCGTCCCCTCCGGATAGTCGGCGAAGAATCGCTCCACCTGAGCGAGGTCGAGGATGAGCCGCGGAACGAAGCCGGTCACGACCTTCTTCGGCCCGGTGTACAGGTTGTGGTTGTCCAGCCAAGCGTTGAAGTAGGAGGTGAAGTAGCAGTCCAGGACGTCGCGCGCGCTGCTCACGTTCCCATTCGCGGAGCAGGATTCGAAGATCGTCCGCTGGAGCTGGAGCGAGAAGAGGAACGGCACTCGCTCCGCCACTCGTTTCACGCTCCACTGACCCTGCCGTCGGTACTTCCCGATGTGCGCCTCGTGCAACATCTCGAACCAGCTCTCGGGGCGGTCGAGATCGATGGGCGGCCAATGCCTCTTGTCGTTGGGGTACCCGATCTCGATGTCCCGAGGATGTGCGTGACACTCCGGATGAGCGTCGAACAGCCGGCTGAGCAGCGTCCCTCCCGAGCGTTCGATCTGCGACACCAGCACGAGCGGTTCACGGACCGGAACCGCGTGCTCGATCCTGATCCGCGCGAGGCTCTGATATTCGCGAGCGTCCCGAAGCTCGTCCGTGATCTCGCCTGCCTGCGGCGAGGCGGCACGATGCTGCGTTTCCGGCACGCGGGCGAGTGTAGCGGCAGCAGCGGAGCGCTCCGGGACGTGGGCCGTAAGCTGCTGCGGGCGATGATCACCTCGTCCGCGAACCCGCGACTGAAGCTGATCAGGCGGCTCGAGAGTCGGCGGCAGCGCGCGAAACTGGGGCTGTTCGCCTGCGAGGGAGAGGATCTCGTCGACGCAGCGGTCGCAGCCGGGATCGAGCCCGTCGACCTGCTCGTGGCGGGCGAGGACGTCGCGCCGGAGCTGCTCGGTTCGGTCTCGACCCTCGCCCACCCGCCGCGGGTGGTCGGAGTCTTCCGCAGGGCCGACCTCCCGTCCTGGGTTGCCGGGTCGGCGGTTCTGGCGCTCTGGCACGTGACGGACCCGGGCAACGTCGGGACCCTGATCCGCACGGCCGATGCGTTCGGCGCGTCGGTCGCGCTCTCAGAGGGCTGTGCCGACCCGACGGGGCCGAAAGCGCTGCGCGGATCTGCCGGAGCGATCTTCCGCGTACCGCTCGGCTGCTACGGCCAGGCCGGCGAGGGGTGGCGGGTCGCGCTGACCGCGCACGAGGGCGAGCCGCTCGACCGGGTCGAACTGGCGGAGAGGACGGTGTTCGTCCTCGGCGCGGAGCGTGAGGGGCTGCCCGATGACGTGACCGCCTCGTGCGACGTCGCCGCCTCGATTCCGCTGGCCGCGGGCGCCGAGTCGTTGAACGTCGCCGTCGCCGGCGCGATCGCTCTCTACGAGTGGAGGCGCCGCCTATGATCGAGGACCGTATGCGCCTCGAGGGCATCCATCACATCACCTGCATCACCGGTGACGCGCCTCGGAACGTCGAGTTCTATGCGGGCACCCTCGGGCTCCGGCTCGTGAAGAAGACGGTCAACCAGGACGACCCGACCGTCTATCACCTGTTCTACGCCGACGAGTCCGGCTCCGCCGGCTCGGACATGACCTTCTTCGAGTACCCAGGAGCGGGGCGCGGGCAGGCCGGGGCGGGAATGGTCCACCGGGTGATCTGGCGGGTCGGCTCCGCGAACGCGCTCGACTTCTGGGAGCGGCGGCTCGGCGAGGTGGGCGTCACCTCGGAGCGCGACGACGGGACCCTTCGCTTCCGCGATCCGGAGGGCCTCGAGCTGGAGCTGGCGGTCGTCGAGACGGACGATGAGCCGCTCGTCGCCCGCCACCCCGACATCCCCGCGGAGCTCGCCCTCCAGGGGTTCGACTCGGTGCGCGTCTTCGCCGACGATCCTGCGCGCAGTCGCCCCTTCCTCGAGACGGGCCTGGGCTTCCGGCCCGAATCCGACGTGGTCTACGAGTCCAGGGGCGACAAGCGGGGCTCACGCTACGTCTACGACGTGACCGACCGGCCGGGCTTCGGCGGCGCAGGCACGGTTCATCATGTCGCGTGGGCCTCGCCGATGGACGAGCACGAGGCCTGGCGAACGCGCGTGCAGGAGTCGGGCGCCCGGCCGACGCCGGTGATCGACCGCTTCTACTTCCGCTCGATCTACTTCCGCGAGCCGAGCGGCGTGCTGTTCGAGATCGCGACGATCGGGCCCGGCTTCGCCACCGACGAGCCGCTCGAGCACCTGGGCGAGCGCCTGTCGCTGCCGCCGGCGTTCGAGCACCTCCGCGACCGGGTCGAGCCCGTCCTCACGCCGCTGCCGAGCCCGCGTTAGCGTGGGCGGGCGCAGGGCTCGTCTCGAGGCACGCGAGGCATTCTTCGCCGCCGCGGGCGAGGTGACGCCGTACGTCGCCGTCGAGGTGGGAGACGACATCTTCTTTGTCGCCACCGACGACACTGGTGTCGGCAGGCGCGTGTTCGTTCGCGGCCGCCGGCGCGACATGACCATGCTGGCGAACGGGCTCGCCGAGCTGGGTGCGCGCGGAATCGAGCCGCCGGCCGATCCAGTCTTCGTCGAGGTCGGCGCGAACATGGGCACGACCACCGTCATGGCTCTGAGGCGCCACGGGTTCGCTTCGGCCGTGGCGCTCGAGCCCTCGCCGCAGAACGCCTGGCTCTGTCGGTTGAACCTGGTCGCGAACGGGCTCGAAGATCGCGTCACGCTGTTGCCGGTCGCGGCCAGTGACCGCTCGGAGGAGATGGACCTCGTGATCGGCAGTGGCAACCGCGGCGGGCACCGCGTCCTGTCTGGCGGTAGCGACCATCCCGCGCGGGCCGGCAGCGTGCGCAGCGTCACGCTCGACAGCCTCGTCGAGGGCGGGACGATCGAGCCGGCGCGCGTCGGGCTGCTCTGGTGCGACGCCGCCGGTCACGACGCCTACGCCGTGCTCGGCGCGTCCCGTCTGGTCGAGGCGCGCGTGCCGATGATCGTCAACGTCGCCCGCGGGATCGCGGGGGCGACGCGGGAAGCGTTCGTCTCGCTGCTCACCCCGTACTACGCGGAGATCGTCGAGCTGCGCAAGGCGAAGCGCACGTTGCCGATCGACGCGCTGGCCGACCTCGTCGCCGGCTACCACCACAAGGGTGACGTGCTGCTCGTACCGGCCCCCTCGTGACCGCTGCCCTCGACCGCTTCGAGCGCTTTCCGTTGCTCCTCGGCCCATCGCCTGTCCATCCGCTCGAGCGCCTGACCGACCATCTCGGCGGCGCGTCGCTCTGGGCCAAGCGCGACGACGTCTCCTCCGGACTCGCCTTCGGCGGGAACAAGACCCGCAAGCTCGAGTACCTGGTCGCCGAAGCACTCGCCCAGGGCTGCGACACGCTCGTCTCGATCGGCGGGGTGCAGTCGAACCACACACGGCAGGTGGCAGCCGCTGCCGCACGAGCCGGTCTCGGGTGCGTCCTCGTCCAGGAGAGCTGGGTCGACTGGCCCGACGTCGTCTACGACCGGGTCGGGAACATCCTGCTCTCGCGGATCCTCGGCGCCGAGGTGCGGCTGGTTCAGGCGGAGTTCGGGATCGGGTTCAAGGAGAGCTGGGAGCAGGCGCTCGCCGACGTCCAGGCCCGCCGCGGGAAGCCCTACGCGATCCCGGCCGGTGCGTCCGACCATCCGCTGGGTGGGCTCGGCTACGCGCGCTGGGCGCAGGAGGTTGCCGACCAGGAGGCGGAGCTTGGTGTGTTCTTCGACACGGTGATCGTCTGCTCGGTGACGGGGTCGACCCAGGCGGGGATGGTCGCCGGCTTCGCCGGGCAGGAGCGGTCGCGTCGCGTAATGGGCATCGACGGCTCGGCCAAGCCGCGCGAGACGCTCGAGCAGGTGACCCGGATCGCGCAGGCGACCGCGAAGCTGATCGCGGTCGGACGTGAGCTCCACTCGGACGAGTTCGTCCTCGATGACCGCTACCACGCCGGCACCTACGGGATCCCCGACGAGCGCACGCTCGACGCTATCCGGCTCGCCGCGCGGCTGGAAGGGATGATCACGGACCCCGTCTACGAGGGGAAATCGATGGCTGCGCTGGTCGACCTGGTCGGCCGCGGGGAGATCCCGAAGGACGCGACCGTGCTCTACGCCCACCTGGGTGGCCAACCGGCGCTGAACGCGTACGCCGGGCTCTTTCGCTAGGGGCAGGCACCCGGACGGGTGCCTGCCCCTGCGTGGAGGCCTAGGCGACCGCCGGCCGTGCCGGCACGACCTGGTCCGGTGCGTAGGTCGCCTGGTAGCCCAGCATCCTCCCGAGCGGTGAGCCGACCGCGAGCCCTGCGGTCTGCAGCCAGGCGGGTGGGAACGGAAGCCGGACGGTGTCGAAGTGCGCCTTCGCGATCACCGCGAGACGGAACGGGTTCATCGGCATGCCCTTGCGGCTCGTCTTGCCGTCGGCTGCGAGGGCGAACATCGTCTCGACCAGCGACTCAAACTGGAGCGCCGGCCGGATCTCGCAGACGAAACGGACGGGCTCGTCGCCCGAGTTCCAGAACTTGTGCGCCGTTCCGGGCTCGACGATGGCGACGTCCCCGGGGCCCAGCTCGAGCTGCTTGCGGCCGACCTTCAGCGCCAGAGTGCCCTCCGCGACGGCGAAGCGCTCGCTCTGCGCCGGGTGGACGTGCGCCGCGGCGACCGCACCGCCCGGCTGGACGATCGTCTCGACGACGACGGCCTCGCCGTCGGTGTCCGCCGAGGTGGCGAGAAAGGTAAGGCGCTCGCCTGTCGCCGTGTTCTCGATGGTGTCGCCCGTGCGGATCATTCCTTGCCTCCTTCGGTGTCGGGATTGACACCACGGATGCTGCTTCCGCAGGGCTCGAAATTCGTCGGCTCCGAGGGCGATTTCGGCTCCGCGCAGCGGCCGATCTTCGCGGCGGCCGCCTCCTCCTCGAGGAGGACTAGGACTCGCCCGGCTGGACGAGGCCGGACTCGTAGGCGAGTACGACCGCCTGGACGCGATCGCGTAGCTGAAGCTTCATCAGGACGTGCGCGACGTGCGTCTTGACGGTGGTCTCGCTGACGAACAGCTCCTTCGCGATCTCCGCGTTCGAGAGCCCGCGGGCGATCAGCTTGAGCACTTCCAGCTCGCGGGCAGTCAGCTCGGTGAGCTGCTCGGGGGACGTTCGCACCGAGTCTGGTGGGCGCCTGACGAACTCCTCGATCACGCGCCTCGTCACCGAGGGAGCCAGCAGCGCGTCCCCGCTCGCCACCGCGCGAATGCCGGCGACGAGCTGCTCCGGCGGCACGTCCTTCAGCAGGAAGCCGCTGGCGCCGGCTCTGAGCGCCTCGTAGACGTACTCGTCCATGTCGAAAGTGGTCAGCATGACGACCTTGGCCGTGGCGCCTTCGTCCCCCAGCAGCCGTCGCGTCGCCTCGATCCCGTCGAGCTCGGGCATGCGGACGTCCATCAGGACGACGTCCGGAGAGAGGCCTCGCGCCTGCGTCAGCGCCTCCTGGCCGTCGGCCGCCTCGCCGACGACCTCGAAGTCGGGCTCGGCCTCGAGGATCATCTTGAAGCCGGTGCGGACGAGGGCCTGGTCGTCGACGATCAGCACCCGCACCCTTCCGCTGTCCTCCGCAGCGGGGTCGCCCTGCCGATCCGCGAGCTGCGTCGCCCCTTCATCCGTCACGGTCCGGAGCGCCGGGAAATCGTCCGGGAGACCGTGCACCGCGAGCTGGTAGATGCGCATCGGCCGGTCGAAGTCCTTGAGCAGATGGTGGCCGAGGTCGCGCAGCTCGAGGCCGTCGAGCTCGGCCTCTTCGTCCTCGAGCAGCGACCGGGTGGTCTCGGAGACGAGGATCTGACCGCCGTGTCCTGCGTCGCAGATCCGTGCGGCGCGGTGAACGGCGAGACCCACGTACTGGTCGCCTGCGGGGGTGGCCTCGCCGGTGTGCACGCCGATTCGGACGCGCAGCTCGACTCCTTCGGGCCAGGAGTGCGCCGCTAGCGCACGCTGGGCGGCCACGGCCGCGTCAACCGCCTGCCGGGGGCGGCGGAAGGCGACGAAGAACGAGTCGCCGTCGGCGTCGAGCTCGCGACCCTCCGTGTCGGCCCAGGCCTTGCGGAGCAGGCGCTCGTGGTCGCCCATCACGGCGGTGTATCCGTCGCGGAGCTGCCGCAGGAGCGCCGTCGAGCCCTCGACATCGCTGAACAGGAAGGTGAGGGTGGTGGTGCCGGTCTCGTCCGAATTCACGCGATGGGGAGTGTGGCATGGAGGCGGAACCCGCCGTCGGCCTGTGGCCCGGCCTCGAGCTCGCCTCCGTACACGGACACTCGCTCGCGCATGCCTACGAGCCCGTGTCCGCTTCCCCCACCGTCGCCGCCACCGCGCCCGTCGTCGCTGATCGTCAGCTCGACCGTGCCGTTCGCGTATTGCACGACCACCTCGGCCTTCCCGGCGCGCGCGTGTTTGACCGCGTTCGTCAGTGCCTCCTGCACGATGCGATAGGCGGTCGTGTCGATCCCCGCCGGCAGCGGCACCGGGGTGCCTTCAATTCGGAGCTCGACCGGCAGCCCGGTCTCCCGGGTGTGCGCGACGAGCTTCTCGATGTGCTCCATGCTCGGCTGCGGCGCGAGCGCGGGCGCCTCGTCGGGGCGGCGCAGCACTCCGACCATGCGGCGCATCTCGGCGAGCGCCTCGCGGCCGGTCTGCTCGACGACGAGCAGCGCCTCGCGCTCTTTCTCCTGGTCGGCCTCGAGCAGACGCCGGACCGCCGAGGCCTGCACGGTCATGACGCTGACGCTGTGGCCGACGACGTCGTGCAGCTCGCGCGCGATCCGCGCCCGCTCCTCGGCGACGGCGAGCCGCGCCTGCTCCTCCCGCTCCAGCTCCGCCTGCTCGGCGAGACGTCTGGTGGCGTCCGTCTCCCGTAGCCGGCCGCCGAGAGCGAAGCCGATGACCCAGGCGATCGAGAAGGTGATGAACGTCCAGACGTAGTCGCCGACCGGCGTGGGGTGCGGGTCGTTGATGCCGACGACGACGGATGTGAGCTGCATCGCGAGCCAGCCGGCCACGGCGTCCCTGCGGTCGGGCCGCATTCCGAACCAGGCCGAGATGCCGAGCGCGACCAGGAACGAGACGAAGCTGTTGTTGAGGAAGCCGCCGTCGGCGAACGACGCCGCGACGACCACCGCGGCCGACGTCAGCGGCGCACCCATCGGAAAACGGCGACGGAAGAAGAGGGGACAGAGAAAGCCGAAGGTGATCACCACGTCCAGCCACGGCGGACCTTCGGCGCCGTTCGGATCGGGAGCCCTCAAGGCGATCGAGAGCAACCCGGCGATGGCCGCGACGATCAGCGCGTCGACCCAGAACCGGCGGGCGAGCGACGAGAGGCGGCTCACGAGACCGGCGGTCCGGCGCGTCACGGCTCCGGCTCCTCGTCCGGACTCCGGAGCACCCCGACCATGCGGCGCATCTCGGCGAGCGCCTCGCGGCCGGTCTGCTCGACGACGAGCAGCGCCTCGCGCTCCCTTTCCTGATGGGGGCGGAGTAGCCGCCGGGCCGCTGCGGCCTGGACGGTCATGACGCTGACGCTGTGCCCGACCACGTCGTGGAGCTCCCGGGCGATTCGGGTTCGCTCCTCGGCCACCGCGAAGCGTGCCTGCTCCGCTCGTTGCTGCTCGGCGTGCGCCAGACGCTCCCTGGCCTCGTCCGCCTCGCGGAACTTGTGGCCGAGCACGAACCCGATTGACCAAGCGACCGTGAAGACGACGCACGTCAAGGCGAACCCCGCGACGCCGCCGCCATTCGGGCCGTTGTGGGCGATGATCGCGGTCACCCCGATGCCGAAGGCGAGGCCGGCGACCGCCTGGGTACGGTCGCGGAGCAGGCCGAACAGGACGAACACGGCCAGCGCAGTCAGGAACGGGATCACCCCGTGGGGAGTCAGGCGCCCGTCGACGAACGAGCTCGCAGCGAACACGAGCCCGCTCGTGACGAGCGCCCCGAAGGGGAATCGCCGGCGTGCGAACAGCGGTAGCGTCATCCCCAGCACGGCGAGGACGTCGAACCACAGGGGGCCGCGCGGGCCGTCCTTGACGTCCTGTGTGAGAACGACCTCGACCACGCCGACGACGACCGCGACGGCGAGGAGAGTGTCGAACCAGTACGCGCGTATGAGCGTCCAGAGCCGCTGCCGGTTCACGTTCTGAAGGTACTCCGCGACCCCGCCGGCCGCCTCGTCCGCGAGGACGATTCCGCTCCTCCTCCGCGGGGACGAGACGTGCCCGGGCGCGGGTTTGGAGTCCAGCCCGATCCAGTCGGGCTGCGCCTTTGCCGACATGTCCGAGCTGGAGGTGTACGGCCGCCCGACCTAGCGTCGGCCGGATTGCGGGAAGGGCCGCCTACGGGCGGCCCCTTCCCGGTCAATCGAGCTTGGCGATGTTCTCGCGCTCATCCTCGTCGGGCTTCTCGACCGAGAGCCAGGCGTCGACGATCGTGCGAGCGGTCGCGGGCTCGGTGCGCTTCAGGCTCATGACGAGGACGTTGGCGTCGTTCCAGCGGCGGGCACCCTCGGCGATCCACGGATCCCAGGCCAGCGCGGCACGGACTCCCGGCACCTTGTTCGCGGCCATCGCCGTGCCGGTGCCGGTCCAGCAAAAGAGGAGCCCCTGGTCGGCGTCGCCCGTCGCCACGGCGCGCGCGACTCGCCCTGCCACGTCCGGCCACTGGTCGCGGTCGAGCACGTCGACGTCATGGCCGGCACGGCGCAGCTGGTCGACGGCGGCGTCGAGTGCGTCGCCCTCGTCGTCGGCTCCGACCACGAACCTCATGCACCAAGCCTAAAAAGAACTGCGCGACCCGAGGGGCCGCGCAGGAGCCGGGAGAGGTGCTCGAACGTTCCGGCGACTCTACTGCGGCCGTCCCACGAAGACAAGCGGCGGCGTAGGCTTGACCGATGCGCAGGCTCTTCCGCCCGATCGAACGTGCGGCGATCGGCGTGCTGATGACGCTGCTCGCTGCGGTTCTCGAGCAGCGTGTTCGCTCGCGCCTGCGCGGCTCCTAGCGCGATCGCAAGAGGTCGAGCACGAGCGCGAGGCCGGCGACGGCTGCGGCGATGCCCAGCGTGACCGGCACCCAGAGGTCGATCGACGAGGCGGCCGCCGCCAGCACCGCGGCCAGGAGCGCCGCCCCGCCGGCGAAGGCGAGCGCGATCCGCCGGCCGGCCTTGCGGATCGCGTCCTCCAGCGTCTTCGAGCCGCGCAGCTCGATCTGGAGGCCCGGGCCGGGCCGCGCGCCGGTCAGCCGCTCGATCCCCTCGAACAGCCGTGTCGCCCGCACCTTCAGCTTCTGGATCTCGTAGATCGCCTTCTGTGGGTCGAGCGCGCCGCCGACCCGCTCGCGCAGCCCGCGGAACATGAAGCCGCCGACGGCCGAGAAGGGGTCCAGGGAGGGGTCGAGCTCGGCGACCGCCATCTGCATCTGGCTGAACGCCTTTCCGGTCATCGCCAGCGAGGCCGGCAGCCGGATCCCGTGCCGTGCGGCGATCTCGATCAGCGTGTCGAGCATCGGGCCGAGCTCGATGTCGCTGAACGAGCCGACCTTGAACTGGCCGACGTAGTCGGCGAGATCGGCGCGCAGGCCCTCGATGTCGACGTCGTGGCCGCCCTCGCCCAGCATCAGGAGGACGTCGGCGAGGAACTCAGAGTCTTCGCGCCAGAAGGCGAGCAGCATCAGCAGCAGCAGCCCGCGCGTGTCGTCGTCGAGAATGCCCACCATCCCCAGGTCGAGGAGGTAGATGCGGCCCTCGCTCCAGAGCAGGTTGCCGGGATGCGGGTCGGCGTGGAAGAAGCCCTCGGTCAGGACCTGGCGGTAGAACGCCTCCAGCAGTTGCCGGGCGGCCTCGCGGCGCTCGTCGCCGGGCGGCGCCTCTCGGAGCGGGACGCCCACGACCTCGTCCATGACGAGCAGCCGCCTGCTCGATAGCTGGGTGTGCACCCACGGCACGCCCAGGCGCGGGTACCGAGCCAGCACCTCGCGCATCCGCGTGATGTTCGCCGCCTCCTCGCGGAAGTCGAGCTCGCGGCGGAGCGAGGCGGAGAGATGCTCGACCACCGCGGGGATGTCGACCAGGCTCGAGAGGGCTTCGCGGCCCTCCGCCTTCTCGGCGAAGAGCGCGAAGAGGCCGAGGTCGCGCTCGATCTCCTCCTCCGCGTTCGGCCGCTGGACCTTGACCACGACCCGGTCGCCGCCCTCCAGGCGGGCTCGGTGCACCTGGCCGATCGTCCCGGCGGCCAGCGGTTCGGGCTCGATGCTCTCGAACACGTCTTCCCAGGGCACGCCGAGCTCCTCCTCCATCACCTGCACGACCTCCGCCTCGCTCAGCGGCGGCACCCGGTCCTGGAGGCTCGCGAGCTCGTCTGCGAGCTCGGGGGGGATCAGGTCGGGACGGGTCGAGAGCATCTGGCCGAGCTTGCAGAACGTCGGCCCGAGCTCCTCCAGCGCCGCGCGCAGCCGAGCCGGGCGGGCTGCATCGTCCTCCTTGACCGCCTTCAGGCCATGCTTCGCGAGGACGGCCGCGATCTGGGCGGCGCGCGCGGTCAGCTGTCCGCCGGCGAGCTCCGTCACGCCTGGCCCCGGCTCCAGGGCAGCCGCCGCTTCTGTCTCGTCTCCTCGGCGGTGTTCACGATCACGACCGTGCAGGTCGCGTTGTGCGACACACGGTTGGGGACGTTGCCGAGCAGGAATTCCTTGCGCCCGCTCATGCCGATGTTGCCGACCACGAGCACGTCCGCCCGCTCGGCCTCGGCGGCGGCGACGATCGCGCTCGCGGGATCCTCGCCGGCCGCCACCCGCGCCCGCGTGCCGGAGCCGGCGACCTGCTCGGCGTACACGGCGAGCTCGGTTTCGGCCCCGTTCGGGGGCGGGCCCGGCACGAACGCCTGGACGATCGTCAGCTGCGCCTCGTAGCGGCGGGCCATCTCCGCGGCCCAGGCGACCGCCCGCGACGCCGTGTCGGAGCGATCGGAGGCGACGACGATGCGCTCGATCACAGCGGCAGCTCCTGCAGGGCGAGAAAGACGGCCTCGGAGAAGGTGGGGTAGGGCTGGATGACGTCGAGCAGCACGTCGAGCGGCACCTCGGCGCGGATGGCGAGCGTCAGTTGCTGGCACCATTCGCCCGCCTCGGGCCCGATCGCCACGGCGCCGACGAGGACCCGCCGGTCGGGGTCGGCGGCGACCTTGACGAAACCCGGCCGCTTCGGTTTTTCGTACGTCGAGGCCCGCGGGGTGGCGGTCAGCTCCCCGCGGGCGGTGACGAGCCCCTCGCTTTCCGTGTCGCCGACCATTGCTACCTGCGGGTCGGTGAAGGCGACCGCGGGGATCGCCCGGTAGTCGGCCCTGGCGCTCCGGCCGGCGACGTTCCGGGCGGCCACGCGGGCCTGATACTTGCCCACGTGGGTGAACAGGGCGACGCCGGTGCAGTCGCCGATCGCCCAGACGCCCTCGGCGGCGCGGAGGCTGTCGTCGGTCTCGATGCCGCGCTTCGAGATCTTCACGCCGAGCTGCTCCAGGCCAAGTCCCTCCGCGTTCGGTTTGCGCCCCGTGGCGACGAGCAGCTGCTCGGCGGTCAGCTCGACGCCGTTCGCGAGCTCGAGGCTCACAGCAGTATCGGGCTGAAGCCTGACACCGCGCGTTTCGGCGCCGAGGCAAAGCCGGATTCCTTCCTCCTCAAACGCCGCCTGGAGCAGCTCGGCCGCTTCGCGGTCGACGCGCGGCATCAGCCGGTCGCCATGCTGGACGATCGTCACTCCGGAGCCCAGGCGTCGGTAGAGCTGCGCCAGCTCGCAGCCGGCGACGCCGCCACCCATCACGATCAGGCTCGCGGGCACCTCGTGAGACGAGGTCGCCTCTTTCGTCGTCCACGTCTCGGCGCCGTCGAGCCCCTCGACGGGGGGCGAGACCGGGGAGGAGCCGGTGGCAACGACGAGGTAGTCGTACGCGAGCTGGTTGCCGGCGGCCTCGACCACGCCCGGGCGCGCGACACGGCCCTCGCCACGGACGAGCTCGACTCCGTGGTCGGCGAGCCAGTCGACCTGTCCGGCGTCGTCCCAGTCCGAAGTCACCCGATCACGCCAGCCGAAAATCGCCTTCGTGTCGAGCGCGCTCGCCGCCACGCCCGGAGTGCGGGACGCGGCGTGCTGGAGCTCCGGCGCCCGCAGGAGCGTCTTCGAAGGCATGCAGGCGAAGTACGAGCACTCGCCGCCGACGAGAGCCGACTCGACGAGGGTGATCGGCACGTCCGGGTCGATCCGGCGCAGCGCGCCGCAAAAGTGCTCGCCCGTCGAGCCTCCGCCCAGAACGACCACGCCCGGCATGGGGGGAGCTTACGGCGTGGTCTTAGCGAAGACAGCAACGGCGGTCGTGGGCGCAGAGATCCGCACGACGCAGTACCGCCTTGTCCCGCGGCACACGCCGCGCCAGCGCACGAACCTGCTTCCGGCGGCCGGCGCCGCGGTCAGTGTCACCATCGCGCCGGTGTCGAGGCGATCGGCGCAGAACTCGCCGCACTGGATCTCGGCGCCAGAGCCGCCGACCGTGCCGCTGCCCCGGCCTACGCGCGAGACCACGAGCCGGTAGGTCGGCACGGGAGACGCAGCAGCGCGCAGCGCGCCGTCTACGTCGAGCACGCAGTGCCAGCCGAGGTCGAGCGCCCGGTCGACCGCACACCCCCGCCGGAGGGCGGCCCGGACCTGGAGGCCGGTCAGCTGCGGATGTGCGGCGAGGACGACCGCGGCCGCGCCCGCCACGCGTGGCGCCGCGCCGGAGGTCGCCGATGCCCGAGCGCCGAGGTCGACCCAGATGCCCCGGTTGGTCGACGAGAGCAGATGCCCGCCGTCGTCGACCGCAGCGACGCGAACCGCATCGGGGCTACGGCTCGCCCACGGATTCAGGTTCGGGTCGCGCGAGCCGTCGTTCATCGCCGCGGTGGTGACGACCGCACCGTGGGCGACGGCCGAGGCGATCGCCCGCTCCACCTGGCCGGTCGAGCGGGCGCCGACGGCGAGCCCCCAGCTGAGGTTGATCACGCGGGCGCCGTGCCCGGCCGCCCAGCGGATGCCCGAGGCGACTAGGCCCTGCGTCGAGGAGCCCGAGTCGTCGGTGATCCGCACCGGCAGGATCCGACAGCCGCCGCAGGTGGCCGCGGCGACGATCGCGACTCCGGTGCCGTGCCCGCCCCTGTCGCGCGTGTCGGCGGAGCCGTCGACCGCGTTCCAGCCGAGAACGAGACCGGGGATCGGGCCGTCCACGCCGGAGTCGACGACGGCCACCACGACGGGCTGGTTGCCCGCCGGCACCGCGCTCGCCAGGGCGAGGAATCCCGCCGTCAGGACGACTGCCGCCCGCACGTCGAATACGACGTCGAAGCGGCGAAGAAGGCTGTGCAGGGTACGCTCGCCGCGTCGATGCCGACCGCTGCCCTGGCCGACGTCCACGGGAACCTCCACGCGCTCGACGCCGTGCTCGCCGACCCGCGGCTGGCCGGGGTCGATCGGATCGTCGTCCTCGGAGACGTCGTCACCGGGACGTTCCCAGCCGAGACCCTCGACCGGCTGAGCGCGCAGCCGGGGTCGGTCTCGTTCCTCCGCGGCAACGCTGACCGGCTCGCGCTCGACGATCCCGGAGACTGGTACGAGTGGGTGCGCGAGCGGCTGGGCCCGGAACGGCTGGCGACGGTGCGGGCGTGGCCGCTCACCTTTGCGATCGACGTCGAGGGGCTCGGCTCCATTCGCTGTTGCCATGCGGTTCCGTCCGACGACGAGCGGCCCCTGACCCGGGTCACGCCCGAAGACGACTTCGCCGCGGAGTTGGAGGGCATCGACGAAGAGGTCGTGGTCGGCGGTCACACACACGTCCAGTTCGACCGTCGGGTCGGCTCGTGGCGCTACGTGAACGTCGGCGCCGTCGGCCGGCCGTACGAGGGCCGCGCGGGCGCCTACTGGACGCTGCTCGGTCCGGACGTCGAGCTCGTGCGCACCGACTACGACGTCGGGGCCGCGGCCGAGGCGGTGTTCGCCTCCGGGCAGCCGAATGCGGAGGAGGTCGCCGAGACGCTGCTGCATCCACCCACGCCGGAGGAGGCCACCGCCTGGTGGGAGGAGTCTAGGGTTCCGCGATGAGCACGGGCGGCGCAGCCGAGATCGTCTTCGACCGCGTGACCAAGCGCTACGAGGGGCGCGACCAGGCAGCGGTCGAGAACCTCTCGCTGACGATTCCCGCGGGCGAGATCTGCGTTCTCGTCGGGCCGTCGGGCGCCGGGAAGACGACGGCGATGAAGCTCGTCAACCGGCTGATCGAGCTCGACGAGGGCGACATCACGATCGACGGGACGTCGATCCGCGACCAGGACGTGGTCGAGTTGCGGCGGGGCATCGGCTACGTGATCCAGCAGGTCGGGCTCTTCCCGCACATGACGATCGCCGAGAACGTCGCCACCGTGCCGCGGTTGCTCGGCTGGCCGAAGGCACGGACGAAGGAGCGCACCGCCGAGCTGCTCGAGCTCGTCGGCCTGGACTCCGACTACGCCGGCCGCTACCCGGCGCAGCTCTCGGGCGGGCAGCGGCAGCGCGTCGGGCTCGCCCGCGCGCTCGCGGTCGATCCGCCGCTGATGCTGATGGACGAGCCGTTCGGCGCCCTCGACCCGATCACCCGCGACCGTCTCCAGCTGGAGTTCCTGCGCCTGCACGAGGAAGTGCGGAAGACCGTGATCTTCGTCACTCACGACATCGACGAGGCGATCAAGCTGGGCGACCGGATCGCGATTCTCCGGGAGGGCGGCCACCTCGCCCAGTACGACACCCCCGATCGGATCCTCGCTCACCCCGCCGACGAGTTCGTGGAGCGGTTCGTCGGTGCCGACCGCGGACTCAAGCGCCTCGCGCTCCGCCGTCTGGAGGAGATCGAGCTCGAGCCGCTGAACGGCATGCCGCCGGCGGACGCGCCGCGGACGCCCGGCTCGACAACTCTCCGGGACGCGCTCTCGCTGATGATGTCCGAGGGGGCCGACCCGCTCGTCGTCGTCGACCCCGACGGGACGCCGATCGGCCTGCTCTCGGTCGCCCGGGTCGGCCGCGTACTCACCGAGCTGTGACCGTCTTCTCGCTCCTCGCCCAGCAACCCGTGATCCCGAACTTCGGCGAGGGATCGAAGTGCGAGACCGAAAACCACGCCTTCTGCACGAGCTGGGTCGCCGACCACTGGTCGGACACACTGCAGCCCGCGCTGCTCCAGCACATCAAGCTCGCCGTGATCGCGGTGGCGATCGGGTTCGTGCTCGCGTTCGCCGCCGCGCTGGTCGCGTACCGCTACCGGCGGGCCGACCAGCCCATCGGCCTGCTCTCCGACTTCCTCTACACGATCCCGAGCCTGGCGCTCTTCCAGCTGCTCGTCCCGCTCACCGGCCTGACGGTGACGACGGTCGAGATCGCGCTCGTCAGCTACACGCTGCTGATCCTGTACAGGAACATCCTCGAGGGGCTGCGCGGGGTGCCCGCAGAGGTCCGGGAGGCGGCCCGCGGGATGGGGTTGACCCGCCTGCAGTCGCTCGTTCGCGTCGAGCTGCCGCTGGCGGTGCCGTCGATCATGGCCGGCGTCCGGATCGCGACCGTGTCGACGATCTCGATCGCCACCATCGCTGCGTTCGTCATCCCGGAAGGGCTGGGCAGGCCGATCTTCATCGGAATCGGGCAGGACGTCTTCAAGACGGAGATCATCGCCGCCGGCGGCCTGGCGATCCTGCTCGCCCTGGCCGCCGACGCGCTCCTCGTCCTGCTCGGCCGCGTGCTGACCCCCTGGAGAACTGCGTGATCCGGCTGCTCGCCGACTCCTTCAGCTGGGGCACGTTCCCCGACGCGATCAGGTTCATCGTCGACAACCCGGGCCTGCTCTGGCGCAAGTCGGTGGAGCACATGGAGCTTTCCGGCGCCGCGATCGGGATCGCGCTGCTCCTGGCCCTGCCCCTAGGTGTCGTGCTCGGCCACCTGCGCCGCGGCTCCTTCGTCGCGATCAGCGTGTCCAATCTCGGCCGGGCGCTGCCGAGTCTCGTCCTGATTGCGTTCGCGCTGTTCGTCTCCGGCCATTTCTTCGTGAACAACATGGCCGCGCTGATCGTGCTCGGCGTCCCGCCGATCCTGACGAACGCCTACTTCGGGATCGAGGGCGTCGACCGGAACATCGTCGAGGCCGCGCGGGGGATGGGGATGAGCGGCCGCGACATCCTGCTCCGGATCGAGCTTCCGCTGGCGCTGCCGCTGATCATCGCCGGCATCCGGATCGCGGCGGTCTTCATCATCGCGACGGCGACGATCGCTGCGGTCGCGGGCGGCGGCGGACTCGGCGACGTGATCGTCAACCAAGCCACCTACCATCTCTCGGGGGTCGTCGGCGCCTCACTGGTCGTGTCGCTGCTCGCCTTCGGCGTCGCCCTGATCCTCGCGCTCGTACGGAAGCTTTTGACACGCCCGTACGTTTCGGCGGACTGAGCCTGGTTGCGTAGGGTGCCCGGGTCCCTCTCCAGAAAGGAGCCAGCAGTGGTTCGCAAGCACGCACGGCGCGCCGTCAAGGCCGCCTTCGCACTGGCGTTGGCAATCCCGATCGTCTTAGGCGGGACCGCGAACGCCGGCACGACCCAGACGCCGACGATCACCGTCGGCACGAAGAACTTCACCGAGGCGTTCGTTCTCGGCCAGCTGTACAAGCAGGCTCTCGAGGCCAAGGGCTTCAAGGTCGGCTACAAGGAGAACATCGGCAGCTCCGAGCTGATCGACACCGCGCTGACGAGCGGGAAGATCAACTTCTACCCGGAGTACACCGGCGTCCTCGCCCTCAACATCGCGCACGTGAAGAAGCCCTTGAGGACGGCCGCGGCGACGTATGCGGCGGCGAAGGCGTTCGAGGAGAAGCGCGGCTACACCATGCTCAAACAGACCCCGTTCTTCGACGCGGACTCCTTCACGGTCCTGACGAAGACGGCGAAGAAATACGGACTGAAGACGATCTCGGACCTGAAGAAGGTGCCGAACCTGTCGTACGGTGGCTACCCCGAGTGCGACAAGCGCATCACCTGCCTGCTCGGGCTGAAGCAGATCTACGGGCTGAAGAACATCAAGTTCGTGCAGCTGGGGACAATCCCCGTCACCAAGCTGATCGACTCCGGCAAGGTCACCGGCGGCGACGTCTTCACGACCGAGCCGGCGCTGGCGAACCCGAAGTACACGGCGTTGATCGACGACAAGCACATCTACGGGTTCCAGAACGTGGCACCCGTGGTGTCGAAGAAGGTCGTCTCCGCCTACGGCGCCAAGTTCACGGCCGCGGTCAACGCCGTCAGCGCAAAGCTGACGAACGGGGCGATGATCGCGATGAACAAGGCGGTCGCGGTGGACAAGAAGACGCCCGCTTCCGTCGCCAAGGCGTTCCTCAAGGCAAACGGCCTCGCCTAGGCGTTCCCGCAGGGACAGACCCCGCGCACGGGGTCTGTCCCTGTCGTATCGTTTCGCCCCGTGGCGGAGGGGTTCACGATCGGACGGCTGGGCGAGTTCGAGACGAACGGGCGCTGGCAGCTCGTCCGCCGAGGGCTCGGGGTCGACTCGTTCGGTTTGAACGTCGTCGAGATCGAGCAGGGCTACTCGATCCCCGAGCACGACGAGACCGAGCGCGACCAGGAGGAGGTCTTCATCGTGCTCGAGGGCGACGCCGTGATGGTGATCGACGGTGAGGACCATCCGGTTGCCGCGGGGACGTTCGTGCGGGTCGCGCCGCCGCTCACCCGGACGGTGCGGAACGACGCCGAGACGCCCGTGACGCTCCTGATCGTCTCCGCGCCGACGACCTCCGGCTACACGGACATGGGCTGGGCGTAGCTACCACGCGCCGCCTCCGCCGCCGCCCCCTCCGCCGCCTCCGCCGCCCGAGAAGCCGCCTCCGAAGCCCGAGCCTCCCGAGGAGGACGGGGGCGTCAGCGCCGAGCCGAAGCCGGCCGAGAGGTCGCCGATCCCGAGCGACGTCGCGCCTGAGCCGAGGTCGCCGTACGGGGTGATCCAGTAGATCGAGCTCTGGTCGTGCAGTTCCTGGGGCATGTGCAGCTGCGCGCCCTGGAGCACGCGCTCGGCGATGCCGAACGCGATCCCGTAGACCAGGAAACGCTCCCAGAGCTCCAGCGTCGCCGGCGGGGCGTCCTGCAGCCGGGGGAAGTCGGTCAGGTAACGGCGGAAGGCGTCCCAGCGCTCGGCCTCGGTCTGGCCGGCTTTCGTCCGGCGCCGCCACAGCCGCACCCGCGTCATCGCGAACAGGAGCACGACCGCGTTCACGATCGCGCAGCCGCCGAGGGCGACCAGCACGACGTCGCTCCAGCGCGGCGTGCCGGGCCGCCAGCCGTCGATGCCAGCCCAGAGCAGGACGACGGCAGCGATGATGCACAGGACGAGGGCCAGGCCGAGCAGCCGCGCGCCGGCGTCGGTGAACCACTTCCGCCCCTTGATCGCCGCGGACGCATTCGTCTTGAAGCTGGTGAAACGCGTCGCGTTCGAGGTGCGGCGCTTCTCGATCTTCTCGCGGAACTCGCTCAGCCGCTCGCCGTCGGCCTCCACGACCGAGTCGATCACCGCAGCGACCGGCTCCTCGAAGTCGGTGAGCGGCACGGTCCCGTCGCCGGGCGTCACGAACAGGTCGGAGACGGTCTCGTTCCGTAACCCGCCCCAGATCTTCTTCTCGGTGTTGACCGGGGCGGACTTGTACCTGCCGCGGCGGATCAGGTCGAAGAGGGTGGCGGTGAACTCCTGCGAACCCACGTCCGTCGACTGGCGCAGGAGCGGCGGGACGAGCGCCGGCTCGGTGTCGGTGGGAGGCTGCTGCTCGTACTCACGGTCGTAGCCGGTGCTGCGCTCGCGGCCGTAGACCAGCCAGACGAGCAGCAGGGCGAGCAGTGCCGGGCCGAGCGCGAACAGTGCCAGCCAGAGGAGCGTCCGCCCCGGATGGTTCCTGGCGTCGTCGAGCCGCTCGCGGTCGTGCCGGTAGCTCGCCTCGGCGCCTGCCTCGTCCCGCACGATCGCCGCCAGACCGTTCCCGGCGACCACCTTTGCGTCGGCGGTTGACGCCAGCACCCCGCGCGGGAACACGACGCGCAGCTCCACCCACTGGCGGCTCGGTACGTTCACGGCCCGGAGCGTCGCCACCCGCGGAGTACGCGTGACGACACCGTGCACCCAGGCCGGGTGGCCGTACACGCGGTAGCTCGGTCCGAGCGCGACCGGCCGTGGGAGCTTCATTACTGCCGTCAGGTTCGGGAGCGACGCCGACCAGTTCGGCCCCCAGACCTTCAGGTTGACGTCGGCGACGTCGTCGTGAGCGACGGTGACGCCCTTGAAGCGGTACGAGATCGTGAACGTGCGCGGCTCGCCTGCGGCGAGGAAATGCCAAACGATCCGCAACCGCTTCCCGCTCGTCTCGTAGTTGAAGGTGTCCGAGCGGTCGATGCTGCCAAGCTCCGTGCTGCCGCCTCGCGTGTAGGGCCGGTCTCCCTCGGCCACCGAGATCCGGTCGATCGACTCTCCCCTGCGGAGAGGGATGTCGCGGTACGCGCCGTGGAAGGCGCCGCCAATCGTGATCCTCTCCGTGACGAGGAGCGCGCCGGTCGGCGCCACCCGGACGGCGACGTCGGCGTTCTGAAGGTAGTAGGCGCGCGCGAGGGCCGGCACCGTCAGGGCGACGGCGGCGAGCGCGATTGCCGCGAGCAGCGCCCGGCGAAGGTTCACGCGGATCTAGCTCGTCTGGGCGGGTGGCGTGGGCGCCGGGGTCTCCGGCGGCGGCGGTGCGGCGGGCGGCGGTGGCGCATCGGTGAAGGAGACCTGCGGCGCCGCCCGGGTCACTTCCTCGGTCTGGAAGTACTCGCGCGGGTTGAAGTGGAAGATGCCCGCGATCACGTTCGTCGGCACGGTCTCCAGCGCGTTGTCGTAGCTCAGCACCGTGTCGTTGTAGACCTGGCGCGACACGGCGATGTTCTGCTCGACGTCCGACAGCTGCGCTTGCAGCTGCTGGAAGTTCTCGGTTGCGCGCAGCTGCGGGTAGGCCTCCGCGACGGCGAACAGCCGGCCGAGGGCGGCGGTGAGCATGTTCTCGGCTTCGGCCTGCTGCTGGACGCCCTGCGCCTGCTGGGCGGCTGTGCGGGCCTGCGTGACCGCCTCGAACGTCCCGCGTTCGTGGGCGGCGTAGCCCTTGACCGTCTCCACCAGGTTCGGGACCAGGTCGTAGCGCTTGCGGAGCTGCACGTCGACCTGCGCCCAGGCGTTCTCCGCACGGTTCCGCAGCCGCACGAGCTTGTTGAACATCCCGACGAGGACGAGCAGCAGGATGATGAGGATCGCGACGACGGCGATGACGACCCAGACCACGGGCTCACCCTACACCGGAAACGGAACCTGGGGCAGGCTCGTCCCGACCGGCCCGCTCCGTACTCATCGTCGGCGCCGGGCGAGCCAGACCGAGTCCTCGCCGTCGGTGTATGGACGCCGGTCGAACCAGCCGTAGCAGGCCTCGACCTCGAAGCCCGCACGCTCGAGAAGGCGGCTCCATTCTGCCGTCGGGAGCCAGGTCAGGCAGAGCGTCGTCTCGGCTCCCGGCCCCCGCACGTCCAGCGTCAGCCGGCGTGTCCCTTCATCCCAGGTCGCGCGCTCCCAGATTCCCGGCTCGCGCTCGATCCAGCGTGCGTGCGTCTCCTCGACGTCGTCGGACGAAGGGGCGAAAACGTCGAAGGCCAGCCGGCCGCCGGGCACGAGTATGTCGTACGCGGCACGCAGGGCGGCCACGCGCTCCTCGTCGTCGTCGGGCAGGTGCAGGTAGGCGCGGAATGGGCACATGACGAGTGCCACGCGTTCCGTCACCGGCGGTTGCCGGAAGTCGCCGACGCGGAGGTCGAGGTTGTCCGACACGCCGGCCGCCTCGGCGCGCCCGCGACAGACGTCGAGCATCCCCTGCGAGCGGTCGACCCCGATCACCGAGACGCCGGCGACGGCGGCCGGCACTGCGATCCTGCCGGTGCCGACGCCGAGCTCGACCACGGGCGTCGCCGGGTCGACGCCGGCACGGCCGGCAGCCTTCCGCGCTTCCTCGACGTAGAAGGCAACGTCCTCGACCACGCTGCGACTCCACGGGTCGTAGAGCGTGGCGATCCGGTCGTATTCGTTGGCCGCCCCGGTACCGAGAGGCTCACGCATCGCCGCAGTCTGACAACCGACGCCGCGGCCTGGACCGGGGCCGAATCGGACGACCGTGCGACCTCGAGGCGGCCGAAAAGACGCTGCGGAACCCGGTGATACAGTCGCCCGATGGACGCCGCATCGCTCCAAACCGAGGCGCTGACCGCGATCTCGGGCGCGTCGAGCGCAGCCCAGCTGGAAGAAGCCCGCGTCCGCTACCTCGGCCGGAAGAGCGAGCTTGCACAGGCGCTTCGCGCGGTGCGCGACCGAGAGACCGGCATCACCCTGAACGGCGTCCGCGACTTGCTCGAAGCCGCCGTCGCAGAGCGGCGCGACGCGCTCGAGCGCGCTGAGCTCGAACGGGCGCTCACCGAGGACGCCGTCGACGTCACGCTCCCGGGCGACGAGGTCCCCCTTGGCCACCTGCATCCGATCACCCAGACCCGCCGCCAGATCGAGGACGCGTTCATCGGCCTGGGCTACGAGGTACGCGACGACCGCGAGGTCGAGACCGTCGAATACAACTTCGACAAGCTCGCCTTCGACCCGTGGCATCCCGCCCGGTCGCCCAGGGCAACCTTCTTCTTCGACGACGAGCGGTTGCTGCGCACGGAGACGTCGCCGTCCCAGATCCACGCGCTGGAGGAGCGCGAGCCGCCGATCTACATGGTCTCGATCGGCCGGTGCTATCGCCGCGACGCGATCGACGCGACCCACTACCCGATCTTCCACCAGTTCGAAGGCCTCGCCGTCGACCGTGGCCTGACCCTCGCCGATTTGAAAGGGACGCTCCTGCACGTGATGCGGGCGATCTTCGGCCCTGACCGCCGCGTCCGCTTCCGGACGCACTACTTTCCCTTCACCGAGCCCTCGATGGAGCCCGATGTCTCCTGCGGGATCTGCGACGGTGCCGGCTGCCGTACCTGCCGCTACTCCGGCTGGATCGAGATGGGCGGATCGGGGATGGTCGACCCGCGCGTCTTCGCCAACGTCGGGGTCGACCCGGATGTCTGGTCCGGATTCGCATTCGGCTGCGGGATCGAGCGGGTCGCGCAGCTCGAGTACGACATCCCGGACATCCGGCCGCTCTGGGACGGCGACCTGCGGGTCCTGACGCAGTTCTGATGCGCGTCCCCGTCTCCTGGCTCGCCGACTACGTCGCGCTCGAGATGCCGCTCGAGGATCTCGCCTCGCGGCTGTCGATCTCCGCGGCCGAGGTCGAGGGCATCGAGCGACGCGGCGTGCCGGACACGGACGGGAACCTCGGTCGCTTCCTCGTCGGCAAGGTGGTCGAGGCGGCCAAACACCCGAACGCCGACCGGCTCCAACTCTGCCGCGTCGACGTCGGCGAGCCGGAGCCGCGACAGATCGTCTGCGGCGCCTGGAACTTCGGAACCGGTGCCACCGTCGCGGTCGCACTCCCCGGCGCCGTGCTCCCGAACGGCCTCGAGCTGGAGCAACGCAAGGTGCGCGGAGAGCTCTCCGACGGCATGATCCTGGCCGAGGACGAGGTCGAGCTCGGTCCCGACCACTCCGGGATCATGTTGCTCCCGGAGAGCGAGCCAGGGACGCCCCTCGGCGACGTTCTCCCGCTGCGCGACGACGTGCTCCTCGTCGAGCCGACGGGGAATCGGCCCGACCTGCTGGCCGTCTACGGCCTCGCCCGGGAGGTCGCGGCCCTCTACGGCTTGGAGCTGGCGCCGTTTCCCGGACTCGAGCCCGCGCGCGACGGCGACGAGGAGGTCGACATCGAGATCGCCGACCTCGACGGGTGCCCCCGCTACGTCGGCCGGCTCTTCCGCGAGGTGAAGGTCGGCCCGTCACCGCTGTGGCTGAAGGCGCGCCTGGCGGCCGCGGGCATGCGGCCGATCTCGAATGTCGTGGACGTGACGAACTACGTCATGGCCGCGCTTGGCAACCCACTGCACGCATTCGACTTCGGCCGCCTCCAGGGCTGCCGCATCGTCGTCCGGCGGGCGACCACGGGAGAGAGGTTGCGGACGCTGGACGGCGCCGACCGCACGCTCGAGACCGGCGACCTCGTGATCGCCGACGCCGAGCGGTCGGTCGCGCTCGCCGGGATCATGGGGGGCGAGGAGACCGAGATCGGCGACTCGACAACCACCGTCCTGCTGGAGGCGGCGAACTTCGAGCCGACCGGGATCTTCCGCAGCTCCGAGCGGCTGCGCCTGCGCACAGAGGGCTCGAACCGGTGGGAGAAGGGTGTCGATCCGCACCTTGCCGGGCCGGCCGCAGTTCTCGCCACGCAGCTGATCGTCGAGACCGCCGGGGCTCGATGGGTCGGGCACGCCGACGTTCAGGGTGATCTGCCCACCCGGCCGGTCATCTCCTTCCGGCCGCGCCGGGCCGGCGAGGTGATCGGCCTCGACACGGCCGCCGCTGATCAGGTCGCGCTTCTCGGCCGGCTCGGCTTCGACTCGCGCGGGGAGGACGTGGTGGCACCGACCTGGCGCGCGCGGGACGTCGTCCGCGAGATCGACGTCGTCGAGGAGATCGCCCGCTTCCGGATGGACGACGTTCCGTTCACGCTCCCGGCCCGCCGGGCGATGTTCGGCGCGCTCACGCCGCTCCAACGCCTCGCACGCAGGGTCGCGGACGTGCTCGCCGGGCTCGGTCTCGCCGAGACGTACACGCCCTCGCTGAGACCGGATGACCCGGACCCGAACGCCTTGCGTCTGCCGGAGCCGATCTCGATCGAGCTCGCCGTCCTGCGCACGCGCCTGCTGCCGAGCCTGGTCGAGGCCGTCCACCGGAACGTCGAGCACGGCGCTCATGTGTTCGGCGTCTTCGAGCTCGCGCACGTGTACCTGCCGGTCGGGCCGTTGCCGGACGAGCGGCAGCACGTGGCCGCGATCGTCGAGGGCGGGTGGAGCCGGGCCAGGGGCGTGGTCGAGGCACTCCATTCGGCGCTACGCGTGGACGCACGGTTCGAGCGGGCTTCCGATGACCTGCTGCACCCCGGGAAGGCGGCTTCGACCGGCGCAGGCATCGTCGGCGAGCTGCATCCGGCTGCGTTGGCCGGGGCCTGGGGCGTGTTCGAGCTCGACCTGGCCGCGCTGCTCGAGGCGGCACGCGAGCCGGGGTACGAGGACGTGATCAGCTATCCGCCGGCGCGCGAGGATCTCGCGTTCGCCGTCCCCGAGGAGGTGAGCGCGGGCGAGCTGGTCGAGGCAGCGCGCGAGGCCGTGGGGGCGGAGCTGCGCGACATGCGCCCGTTCGACGTCTACCGCGGCGAGCAGGTGGGCGCCGGACGCAAGTCGATCGCCTTCGGCGTCACGTTCCAGTCGGCCGAGCGGACGCTCTCCGACGAGGACGCGGCCGGGCTACGAACGTTGATCGTGCAGGCGCTCGCGGAGCGGTTCGGCGCGGAGCTGCGTGGAGGATGAATCCGGTCCCTCGGAACCTACGTATCGATGGGGCAATGGGGACGAGAGTCGCACTCGCCGCTGCCGTCGCCGTTGCCGTGCTCGGCGCGGCGGGCGGTGCCGGCGCCCAGGGGCTGACGCTGACCGGCGTCGTCGGTCCCGGGTTCACGATCAGGCTGACCGACTCGACCGGCGCGGCGGTCAAGCACCTCGAACCTGGCACCTACACGATTCAGGTCCAGGATTTGTCGCCCGAGCACAACTTCCATCTGACCGGGCCCGGCGTCGATCAGGCGACCGACGTCGAGACGACCGGGACGGTCACCTGGACAGTGACCTTCACCGACGGCTCGTACCACTTCCAGTGCGACCCGCATCAGACCACGATGTTCGGGAACTTCACGGTCGGAAACACGCCGTCGCCGGCCCCCAAGCCTCCGGTGGCCAAGCCGCTACAGCTGACGGGCTCGGTCGGGCCGGGCAAGCGCATCGCGCTGACCCGCGCAGGCGCGAAGCTTCGAGTTGCCTCGATCAAGGCCGGAGCCGTCGTCATCCGCGTCAGCGACCGCTCGGCCACCGACAACTTCCACCTGATCGGCCCGGGAGTCAACCGCTCCACGACGAGGCTGGGCAAGACGACCGCGACCTGGCGCCTGAACCTGAAGCGCGGGCTCTACGCGTACCGCTCCGATGCGACGCCGAGCCTCAAGAGCTCGGTCCGCGTGCGCTAGCCGCTCAGCGCAAACGCCGGCGGATGATGGTGATGAGCGCGCCCGCGGCGAGCACGGCTCCGGCCACATAGGGCAGCTTCCGCTTCAGCTCGTCGACCTCCGTCCGCAGCTCCTTCACCGCGCTCCCGAGCTGCTCGCGCTCGGCGGCCAGCTCCTGCCTCAGCTGGTCGGTCGAGCTAGCCGGAGACACTCGATCTCACGGTCTCGCCCGTCAGGCGGGCTTCCTCGATCGCGGCCTCGGGGACCGGCGGCGACCCCGCGCGGATCGAACGGCTGGCGACAAGGAGCAGGACGGCGATGATCAGGAGGAGCACGCCGCCGACGATCAGGAGCGCCGCCCACCACGGCACGACGTACGCAAGCCCTGCCGCAGCCCCCGCGAGCAGGAACCCGACCGCATAGAGCGCGAGCAGGAGCGCGAAGGCGGCAAGACCGGCGCCGATGCCGATCTTGACGAGCTTCTGCTTGACCTCGGCCTGGGCCAGCTGGGCCTGCAGGCGGGCTACCGACTTCGCGCGCCCGACGACCTCCTTGGCGCTCCCGGTGAGCCCCCGCTTTGCCTGTGTTGCAGACACGTCCGGGACCTTACCGAAGGTGCGTTCCCCCCAAACCTCCGCGAACGGCCGCCGGCTCAGACGGCCTTGCCGCCGACGTACCACACCGGCCCCTGGGTGCCGACGGGCTTGCTGTCCGAGAGGACGCGGAGGACGGTCAGCGTTGCGCCGATACCCCGCTCGTCGAGGCGCGCCAGGCACCTCCGGGTCATGCCCGTCGAGGCGCCGTAGCCGAACGTCCGCGCGACCCGGAAGCGGAAGCCGTTTGCAGGGCCGTAGCGCAGTGGATTGACCGGAGCCAGCGCCAGCGCCGCCGGGTCCAGGTGATCGCTGGAGTTGAAGTCGATCTGTGCGTACAGGTCGCTCCAGTCCGCCGGCAGGCTTGCGGCCAGAGCGTCCCACGAGTCCGCCAGCGGCACTTCCTCCGCGGCCGCCACGGCGCGCGGGTGGCCGGGCGGAGCGACCTCGTCGGCGGCGATCAGCTCGAGCGTGCCGCGGATCCGCTCGAGGTCGAGACGGCGAAGTGCGCGGGCCACGGCCGCGGGCGAACTCCCGTGCCCGCCGCGAGCAGCCTCGAACCTGAGCGTCTCGCCGGCCCGTCCGGGAGCGAGCGGAGCGAGCAGGGCCGCCGCCCGGTCGCGTCTCTGCGGGCTCGTCGGCGTCAGCGCCAGCCGGACGTGCGCCCAGTCGCTCGGCAGCTTCGACTGGATGATCCGCCACTGGCGGCCGAGCGAGACGACGGGCACGCCGCGCAGCATAGACTCAAGCCAGATGGCCAAGGTCGAGAGCAAACGGGGGACGCTCTCCGAGGAACGCCTGCGCGACTTCCTGCGGGAGATGCTCCTCATCCGCCACGTGGAGGAGAAGGTGGAGGAGCGGTTCCGCGCCGGGGAGCTGCCCGGCTTCCTGCATGTCGCGATCGGCCAGGAAGCGGTCGCGGTCGGCGTTTGTCAGGCGATGGAGGACGGCGACGTCTTCGCGTCGACGCACCGGGCCCACGCACACACGCTCGCCCGCGGTACGCATCCGAACGAGCTGATGGCGGAGCTGTACGGGAAGATCGAGGGCTGCTCGCACGGCTACGGCGGGTCGATGCACCTGTACGACGTGGAGCGCGGAAACCTCGGCGCGAACGCAGTCGTCGGCGGCGGCCTCCCTGCGATCACCGGGGCTGCACTGGCGTTCAAGCTGCGCGGGGAGCCTCGCGTCTCCGTTGCCTTCTTCGGCGACGGCGCCACCAACATCGGCACGTTCCACGAGTCGCTCAACCTCGCTTCGTTGTGGAAGGTGCCTGCTGTGTTCGTCCTCGAGAACAACCGCTGGGCCGAATCGACGCCTGCGAAGCAACAGCTGCCGATCTCCGACCTCGAGAAGCGTGCGGTCGCGTACGGCATGCACTCGGCCAAGGTCGACGGGCAGGACGTCGAGGCCGTGTTCAAGGCGGCCAGGCGCGCCCTCGACTATGCGCGCGGCGGCAAGGGGCCGGTCTTCCTCGTCTGCGAGACGTACCGGCTCGTCGGCCACTTCGTCGGCGACGCCCAGGTCTACCGGCCAAAGGGCGAGCAGGCCGAGCTTCGCGAGACGCAGGATCCGATCACGAAGCTGCGCGAGAAGCTCGGGCTCGCCGACGACGAGTTCGAGGCGTTGGACGCCGAGGCGCTCGAGATCGCCGAGGCGGCGGTCGAGTTCGCGAAGGCGGGTACGGATCCCAGGCCCGAGGACGCCTTGAAGAACGTGTACGCCTGATGTTCAACAGCGAAAAATGCTGCGCATTTTCCGCGGGGAAAGTCTCTCCCGTCGCTTCGCTCGGGAGCGTGGAAGATGCCTGAGCTCACCTACCGGGAAGCCGTCAGGGACGCATTGAGTCGGGCGATGCGGGAGGACGACGACGTCTTCATCATGGGCGAGGACATCGCCGAGATGGGCGGGTCGATGGGCGTCACCCAGGGGATGCTCGCCGAGTTCGGCCCCGACCGCGTTCGCAACACGCCGATCTCCGAGATGGCGCTCGTCGGCGCCGGGATCGGCGCCGCGATGCAGGGCATGCGGCCCGTCGTCGAGATCATGTACGAGGACTTCACCACGCTCGCCATGGAGCAGATCGTCAACCAGGCGGCCAAGCACCGGTATATGTCGGGCGGACAGCTGAAGGTGCCCCTGACCGTGCGCACCCAGGGCGGCGCCGGCTGGTCGCCGGGCGCGCAGCACGCCCAGCAGGTGGAGGCCTGGTTCGTCCACGTTCCAGGGCTGAAGGTCGTGTTCGCCTCGACGCCGTCGGACGTGCGCGGACTGCTCTGGTCGTCGATCTACGACGACAACACCGTGCTCTTCTTCGAGCACAGAACGCTCTACCCGATCAAGGAAGAGGTGGCCGACGAGCTCGAGCCGATCCCGCTCGGGCAGGCACGCGTGCACCGCGAGGGCGAGGACGTGACCGTGATCGCGACCGGCCGGCTGGTCCACGAGTCGCTGGCCGCGGCCGCCGAGGCGGAGAAGGAAGGGGTCGCGGTCGAGGTCGTCGACCCGCGCACGCTCCAGCCGCTGGACGAGGAGACGCTGGTTGCCTCGGTCAAGAAGACCAACCGCTGCGTGGTCGCGCACGAGGCCGTGGTCCGCGGCGGCTTCGGCGCCGAGGTGGCTGCGGTGATCCAGCACCAGGCGTTCGACTGGCTGGACGCTCCGATCGAGCGGGTCGGGTCGAAGTTCACGCCGATCCCCTTCGCGCCCGTGATGGAGAACTTCGTCGTCCCGCACGCCACCGACGTGCTGGAGGCGATTCGCAGGACGGTGCAGCGCAATGGCTGACCAGGTGATCCTGCCCCGGCTCGGCCAGGGAATGGAATCGGGCACGATCGTCCGCTGGCTGAAGTCGGAGGGCGACCAGGTGCAGAAGGGCGAGCCGCTGTACGAGCTCGACACGGACAAGGTCACGCAGGAGGTCGAGGCGGACGTCGGCGGCGTGCTCCTGAAGATCCTCGTCGACGAGGGCGAGGTGCCGGTGGGGACGCCGGTCGCGTTCCTCGGCGAAAAGGGGGAGGACGTGCCCGAGGTCGAGGGGGCGCCGGAGTCGGCTCCTGCAGTGACGGATCCCGAGGAGCCGCAGCACGCTCCGGAGCGTCATGAGGGGTCTGCCTCTGCAGAGGACGCGCCGAAGCTCGAGGCGGCTCCTTCCGACGGCGGCCGCATCAAGGCATCTCCTCTGGCGCGTCGAATCGCGCGCGAGCGTGGCATCGACCTCGCCTCCCTGACCGGAACCGGCCCGGAAGGCAGGATCGTCGCAGAGGACGTCGAGCGGGTCGACCTTGCCGGGCCGCCGAAGGCGCCTGCGCCCGCGGCGGCAGCCGGCGAGGTCGAGCGGGTCGAGCTGACCTCGCTGCGGAAGACGGTGGCGCGGCGGATGACGGAGGCGTGGGCGGCGCCGGCCTTCCAGATCGTCATGTCCGCGGACATGACCCGCGCCCAGGAGCTCAGGGCTCGGCTGGTCGAACGGCACCCGGACGAGCGACCGACCGTGACGGACGTGCTGACCAAGGTCTGCGCTGCCGCGCTCATGCATCACCGCGAGGTCAACGCCCTGTACGGGGGCGACGCGATCGAGCTGCAGCCGTCTGCGAACGTCGGCATCGCGGTCGCCACCGACCGCGGGCTGCTCGTGCCGGTCATTCCCCGTTGCGAGGATCTGACCGTGGCGGGGATCGCCGCTGTCCGCGCCGACCTGGTCGCGCGGGCGCGCGACGGCAAGCTGCAGGCGGCCGACCTCGAGGGCGGCACTTTCACCATCTCCAACCTCGGCATGTACGGCGTGGAGCAGTTCGTGGCCGTTCTCAACCCGCCGCAGGCCGCGATCCTCGCGGTCGGGGCGATCGAGGACCGACCGGCCGCACGAGACGGAGAGGTCCTCGCGCGGCCGACGATGACGTTGACCCTCACCTGCGACCACCGCACGATCGACGGAGCGACCGCGTCCGACTTCCTCCGAACGGTGAAGGAATACCTGGAGGAGCCGGGCCTGGCCCTCTAGAAAGTGGGCGGTATGAGTGTCTGGTACCGCGTGCGGGACATGGCTGCGGCGCGGGCCTTCTACAAGGACGTGCTCGGGTTCGAGGAGCGCTACGCCGACGAGGACGGCCGGTGGGCGCGTCTGCGGCGCGACGACATGGAGATCGCGCTGTGGGAGGCCCAGGGCGACGAGGGCGGAGTCGCCTCGATCACGGTCCCCGACCTCCGCGCCGAGGTCGACCGGCTGCGGGAGAACGGGGTCGAGGTGGGTGTCATCCTGGAGCTACACGGGCAGGTTCGGATCGTCGACGTGTTCGACCCGGACGGCAACCGAATCCAATTGACCGAGGAGGTCGAACAACAGGTGTGATCAGGCCGGCCGGAGCACAGGACCTGCCGTTCCTCCGGGACATGCTCCGTCACGCCTACTACGCTCGCTGGGGGTCGGAGGCCGACGTTCCGCTCGAGCGCTACGTGGCCGGCTGGGGACGGCCGGGCGACAACGCGCTGGTGGCGATCGACGAGTTCCAGCCGGTCGGCGCGGCGTGGTACCGGCTGTTCGAGGCCGGCGAGCCGGGGTACGGATTCGTCGACGAGGAGACGCCCGAGCTGACGATCGCGATCGTCCCCAGCCGCCGCGGCAAGGGTCTGGGCGAGCAGCTGTTCACCTCGCTCCTCGACCAGGCCCGCAAGGAGGGCTATGCGCGGGTCAGCCTCAGCGTCGAGCCGGACAACCCGGCGATCCGGCTGTACGAGCACCACGGCTTCGCCAAGACGGGCGAGCGCGCGGGCGCCTGGGTCATGCTGGCCACGCTCGCCTGACGGTTTACCCTTGATTCCATGCTCTGCCCGTCATGCGGCACGGAGAACGAGACCACACGGAAGTTCTGCGGCGAGTGCGGGAGCGCGCTCGCGCTCGTCTGTCCGGCGTGTGGCGGCGCCAACACCCCCGGGGTCAAGTTCTGCGGCGAGTGCGGGGCGTCCCTCGGCGACGCCGCCGCGCCCGCGCCTGCCGAAGCCCAAGCTGCACCGGCCGCCGAGCGCCGGCTCGTTTCCGTTCTCTTCGCCGACCTGGTCGGCTTCACCTCGGCCTCGGAGCTACGTGACGCGGAGGACACGCGCGAGCTCCTCTCGCGGTATTTCGACACGTGCCGTCGCCTGATCGAGCTGTACGGCGGCACAGTCGAGAAATTCATCGGCGACGCGGTGATGGCCGTCTGGGGTACGCCGACGGCGACAGAGGACGACGCCGAGCGTGCGGTCCGCGCCGCTCTCGACCTCGTCGCAGCCGTGACCGCCCTCGGGGACGAGGTGGGAGTTCCGGAACTCCACGCCCGGGCGGGCGTGCTCACCGGCGAGGCGGCGGTGACGATTGGCGCCCAGGGCCAGGGCATGGTCGCCGGCGACCTGGTCAACACTGCTTCGCGGATCCAGGCACTGGCCGAGCCGGGGACGGTGCTCGTCGGCGAGGCGACCCGGCGTTCGACCGACCAGACGATCGTGTACGCGGACGCCGGCTCGCACGAGCTGAAGGGGAAGGCCGGCCTCGCCCCGCTCTGGCAGGCACGGCGCGTCGTCTCCGGCGCCCGGGGCTCGCTCAAGTCGACCGGGCTCGAGGCCCCGTTCGTCGGGCGCGACGCAGAGTTGCGCCGGATCAAGGATCTCTTCCACGCGTCCGCCGACGAGGGCAAACCGCAGCTGATCTCGATCGCCGGCATCGCCGGGATCGGCAAGTCCCGGCTGGCGTGGGAGTTCTACAAGTACTTCGACGGCCTGCCGCAGCTCACGTACTGGCACCGGGGCCGCTGTCTCTCGTACGGCGAGGGCGTCACGTACTGGGCGCTCGCGGACATGGTCCGGATGCGGGCACGCATCGCGGAGGACGAGGAGCAGTCGTCGGCGGTTGCCAAGCTGGCGGAGGTCGTCGAGGAGCATCTCACCGACGACGAGGAGCGGCGATTCGCCGAGCCGCGGCTGCGTCATCTGCTCGGGCTGGAGGAGAACACCCGCTTCGAGCGCGAGGATCTGTTCGCCGCGTGGCGCCTCTTCTTCGAGCGGCTCGCCGACGTCTACCCGACGGTCATGGTCTTCGAGGACATGCAGTGGGCCGATGCATCGCTGCTGGACTTCATCGAATACGTGCTCGAGTGGTCGAGGAACTCGCCCCTGTTCGTGCTGACGCTCGCGCGTCCCGAGCTGCAGGACCGCCGACCGACCTGGGGTGCGGCAACGCGAAACTTCACGTCGATCTACCTCGACCCGCTTCCGGAAGCGTCCATGAAGGAGCTGCTCGGAGGTCTCGTTCCGGGGTTGCCGGAGGAGCTGCGGAGCCAGATCCTCGACCGGGCGGAGGGAATCCCGCTCTACGCGGTCGAGACAGTGCGCATGCTGCTCGACCGCGGCGCGCTCGTCCAGGAAGAGGCGTCGTATCGCCCGACTGGAACGATCGCCTCGCTCGAGGTTCCCGAGACCCTGCACGCGCTGATCGCCGCTCGGCTGGACGGCTTGACCGCGGACGAGCGGCGGGTGCTTCAGGACGGCGCCGTTCTCGGCAAGACGTTCACGAAGCAGGCGCTCGCCGCCGTCTCGGGCTACGCGGAGCCCGAACTGGAACCGATCCTGATCTCACTGACCCGGAAGGAACTTTTCGGCGTCCAGGCTGACCCGCGCTCGCCCGAGCACGGCCAGTACGGATTCCTGCAGGACCTCCTGCGACGCATCGCGTACGAGACCTTGGCACGCCGCGACCGCAAGGCCCGTCATCTGGCTGCGGCGGCCTACCTGGAAGAGACCTGGAGCGAGCACGAGCTGGTCGAGGTGCTCGCGTCGCACTACGTCGACGCCTACGAGACCGACCCCGAGGCGGACGACGCGGCGGAGATCAAGACGAAGGCGTGGGCGGCCCTGATGCGTGCGGGCGAGCGCGCGGCCTCGCTCGGGGCTCCCGAAGAGGCGCAACGGTATTTCGAGCAGGCCGCGGCCCTGACGGACGAGGTGCTCGAGCAGGCCGAGCTGCTCGGCCGGGCGGGGGAGATGGCGGGCTTACACGCCGACCTGGACGTCGCCCGCAGCCTCCTCGAGCGCTCGATCGCGATGTTCGAGGCCGAGGGGGATACGCACGCCGCTGCCCGGGTAGCCGGCCGTTACGGCCACATGCTCGCGTTCACCGCACACCGGGACGAGGCGCTGGAGCGCATGGAGCGCGCGTTCGAGGTGATCTCGACCGACGAGCCGGACGAGGACCTGGCGCTCCTCGCCGCCCAGCTTTCGCGCACGTACTGGTTCGGGGGCGACCTCGAGCACGCGGCCGAGCGCGCCGAGCTCGCACTCGACATCGCGGAGACGCAGGGCCTGCCGAAGGCCCTCGCGATCGCGCTGCGGGCGAAGGCCGCGGTTCTCTTCAGCCGCCGCCACGCCCACGAGGGCCTCGCCCTGGTCAGGCACTCCCTCGAGATCGCCCTTGCGAACGACTTCGCGGAAGACGTGAGCACCTGCTACTTCCTGCTCTCCGACAACTGCTTCCGGACCGACCGGTATGCGGAGGCTCTCGCCTATCTGGACGAGTGCCTGGCCTTCGACCGAAAGATCGGTCACCGGCGCTTCGAGGTGGCGACCGTGTCGGAGCGCTGCTACCCGCTGCTCATGCTCGGCCACTGGAACGAGGTGCTCGAGACCCGGGACGGGCTCACGGAGGAGCAGCTCAACTCTGGCGGAGTCATCCTCAGCGTTATGCAGGCGGGAGTCGAGGTCTACTGCCGCCGCGGCGATCTGGAGGAAGCTCGCCGCCTGCTCGCGCTCTTCGGCCGGTTGGAAGCGTCCTCCGATCTCCAGGACCGAGGCACGTACCTCGCTGCGGTCGCGGCTCTGCGACGGACGGAAGGACGACTGGAAGAGGCGTTCGAGGCGGGTGCGGCGACGATCGCGACCGCCGCGACTATGGGCTCGAGCTTCCAGGGCGTGAAGCACGGGGTCGTGGATGCGCTCGAGGCGGCCCTCGCGCTGGGCGATACCGCGCGCGCGAACGAGCTCTTCACGTGGGTCGACGGCCTGTCCCCGGGAGAGCGTCCCCCGTACCTGCACGTGCACGCGCTCCGGCTGCGTGCGCGTGAGGCCGGCGACGCGAACGGCCTCGCTGCCGCCGCCACGCGTTTCCGCGCGCTGGACAATCCGTTCTGGCTCGGCGTCACGCTCCTCGAGCAGGCGGAGGCCCTCGGTGCCGGCGCCGAAGCGACGAGCCTGCACGCCGAAGCACGTGACATCTTCGAGCGGCTCGAGGCGACACCGTGGCTCGAGCGCTGCGACCGCCTCGCACCCGCCCGGGCCGCGAGCGCCAGCGTCTAGGATCGAGTCATGGAATGTGACGTCGCCGTCCTCGGAGGCGGCCCGGGCGGCTACACGGCCGCGATCCGGGCAGCACAGCTCGGCGCCAGGACCGTCTGCGTCGAGCAGGAGCCCGAGCTCGGCGGCACCTGCCTTCGCGTCGGCTGTATCCCCACCAAGGCGTGGGTGCAGACCGCGTTCGCGCTGAAGGAGGCCGAGGAGAGCTTCGGCAAGTTCGGGGTCGAGGTCGGCGAGGCGAAGCTCGACCTGGCGAAGGCGAACGAGTGGAAGGCCGGCGTCGTCAAGCAGATGACCAGCGGTGTGGCTTCCCTGCTCAAGGCGAACGGGGTCGAATGGGTGAAGGGGCGAGGCCGCTTCACGGACGCGAACACGATCGCGGTCGAGGGCGGCGAGGACGTCACCTTCAAGAGTGCGATCGTCGCCACCGGCTCGTACCCGATCCGGCCACCGGTCGAGGGGCTCGACTCACCCCTGTGCGTCGATTCGACCGGGCTGCTCGCACAGGAGCGCGTGCCAAAGCGTCTGGTCGTGCTCGGCGGCGGCATCATCGGCTGCGAGTTCGCATCGATCTTCCAGCGCTTCGGCTCGGAGGTGACGATCGTCGAGATGCTGCCGAGCCTGATCCCGATGGAGGACGAGGACGCCGCGAAGGAGCTCGCAAAGCAGTTCGGAAAGCGTGGGATCACACTGGAGCTCGGGCAGCAGTGCACCAAGGTCAAGGACCGGGACGGCGCGCTGAACGTGCACTACGGGGACGGCAAGAAGGTCGAGGCCGACCTGATGCTCGTCGCGGTCGGCCGCGCCCCGCTCGTCGAGGGGCTCGGGCTGGAGGAGATCGGAGTGCAGGTCGACCGCAAGGCGGGCATCGCCACCGACGAGCACCGACGCACTGCGTTGCCGCACGTCTACGCGGTCGGCGACTGCGCCGGTTACTGGCAGCTCGCCCACACCGCGTTCCGCGAAGGCGAGGTTGCCGCGGAAAACGCTACGGGCCACGACGCGGTCGTCGATCCGCGCGGCGTGCCGCGCCCGATCTACACCGATCCGGAGGTGGCCGCCGTCGGTCTGACCGAGGCGCAGGCCCGCGAGCAGTACGGGGACGAGGTCGCCGTCGGAACGTTCCCGTGGATGGCAAACGCCCGCGCGGTCATGCAGGACGCCACCGTCGGCTGGGTGAAGTCGATCCACGAGACCCGCTACGGCGAGCTGCTCGGCGTCGTCATGGTCGGCCCGCACGTGACGGACCTGATCGAGGCAGGCGTGGTCGCCCTCGACGCCGAGGCGACCGTCGAGACGGTCGCCGACGGGATCGCGCCGCACCCGACCCTGTCCGAGGCGATCAAGGAAGCCGGGCTGGTCGCACTGGGCCGCCCGATCCACATGCCGCCGAGACGCAAGGTTCCGGCGAACGCCTGAGAGGGAAAGGGAGTGCGATGAGCATCATCAACCGACGCAATGCAATGGTCGGCTGGGCGACCTGGACGCTGGTCAAGCGAACGGCCGCGATGAAGGCGAAGCGGGCCGCGCCCAAGTCTTCCGACGACAGCGGCTCGAAGGGCAAGAAGGCGGTGAGGGCAGGCGCCGCGGTCGCCGCAGCAGCCGGCCTCGTTCTGTTCTGGCGCGCCAAGAAACGCGACAGCACCGACCACGACAGTCTCGCCTCGGAAGAGCTCGACACATCCCTCGACTAGCGGCTTGGAGATTCGCCACGCCGAGCCTGCCGACCACGCGCGGGTCGCCGCTGTGATCGACGACTGGTGGGGCGGGAGGCGCGTGCGGGACATGCTCCCCCGGCTCTTCTTCACGCACTTCCGCGAAACGTCCTTCGTCGCCGAGGACGGCGGATGGCTCGCGGGGTTCCTGTGCGGTTTCCTCTCCCAGACCTACCCCGACCAGGCGTACGTCCACTTCGTCGGTGTCGCGCCGGACAGGCGCGGGGACGGACTGGCGCGCGATCTCTACGAGCGCTTCTTCGAGGCGGCGCGCGCAGCCGGTCGTTCCTCCGTCCGCTGTGTTACCTCGCCCGTCAACACCGGCTCGATCGCGTTCCACACGAAACTCGGCTTCGAGATCGAGGCCGAGGTCGAGGGGTACGACGGCCCGGACGGAAGCCGCGTCCTGCTCCGTCGGGCGCTGTGAAGGTGCGGTCCTGACCCGGTAGTAGAGTGGCTCCTCCGGTGTCCGAGGCGCCCTTCGTCCATCTGCACGTCCACTCCGAGTACTCGATCCTCGACGGGGCCTGCCGGATCCCCGCGCTCGCTGCGCGCGCGGCGGAGCTGGAGATGCCCGCGGTCACGCTCACCGACCACGGCTCGCTGGCCGGCGCAGTCGAGCTGCATCGGGAGGCGGGCAAGCAGGGCCTGAAGCCAGTGGTGGGCTGTGAGCTCTACGTCACCGACGACCGCGCGCGGCAGGAAAAGGGCTATGCGCATCTGACCGTGCTCGCCGAGTCCAACGAGGGATACGCCAACCTGATCAAGCTCTCCTCGCTCGGCTACCTGGAGGGCTACTACTACAAGCCGCGGGTCGACTGGGAGTTGCTCGAGCGGTACGCGCGCGGGCTCGTCGTCCTCTCCGGGTGCCTGTCCGGGCGGGTCTCGAAGGCGCTGGAAGAGGCGAGGCCGCAGGACGCCGCCGGTGACCTCGACCGGCTCGTCCAGATCTTCGGAAGGGACTCGACCTACGTCGAGATCCAGAACGCCGGCCTCGAGCCGCAGCAGCGGATCAACCCGCAGCTGGCCAGGCTCGCCGAGACGACCGGGCTGCCGCTTGTCGCCACCGGCGACGTCCACTACCTGCTGCACGAGGACGCGCGCGCCCACGAGGCGCTGCTCTGCATCCAGTCCGGCGACTCGCTCAAGAACCCGAATCACTGGCGCTTCGACACCGACCAGTTCTACTTCAAGACCCCGGCCGAGATGGCCGAGGACTTCGTCGCGTACCCGGACGCGCTACGGCGAACGCTCGAGGTGGCGGAGCGCTGCAACGTCGAGATCGAGCTGGACCGGATCCTGCTGCCGCGCTACCCGGTGCCGGACGGGCGCGACGCGTTCGAGTATCTCGCCGAGCTCTGCGAAGTCGGCCTCGGCCTGCGGTACGAGCAGGTGACGCCCGAGCTGCGCGAGCGCCTCCAGTTCGAGCTGAAGACGGTCCGCGAGATGGGTTTCGCCGACTACTTCCTGATCGTCTGGGACTTCATCCGCTTCGCCCGCGAGAACGGGGTCAGCGTCGGTCCCGGCCGAGGCTCGGCGGCCGGTTCACTCGCCGCCTACTGCCTGCACATCACAGACGTCGACCCGATGCGGTACGGGCTCCTGTTCGAGCGTTTCCTCAACCCGGCCCGCAAGGACCTGCCGGACATGGACATCGATTTCTCGGTCGCAGGTCGCGACCGCGTGATCAACTACGTCACCGAGAAGTACGGCCGCGACCGGGTCGCACAGATCATCACCTTCTCGACGATGATGGCGCGCGCAGCCGTGCGGGACGCGGGGCGCGTGCTCGAGGTGCCTTACGGCGCCGTCGACAAGGTCGCGAAGATGATTCCCGAGGGGCCGAAGGTCTACCTCGAGGACAGCCTCAAGCCGGGACAGGAGCTGCGTACGGCGTACGACGCCGACCCGGTGGTCAAGGAGATCGTCGACCTGGCGAAGCCGCTCGAGGGCCTCGTCCGCGCCGACTCGATCCACGCCGCCGGCGTCGTCATCGCCGACCGGCCGCTCACCGACATCGTCCCAATCCAGCAGAAAGGACCTGACCAGGAGGTCGTCACCCAGCTCGGCATGTGGGACGTCGTCGACCTCGGTCTGCTGAAGATCGACTTCCTGGGCCTTCGCAACCTCGACGTCATCGATGCGGCGATCCGACTGGTCGGTGGCATCGACGTCGAGGAGATCCCGCTCGACGATCCGAAGACCTACGCGATGCTCGCCAAGGGCGACGCGATCGGCGTCTTCCAGTTCGAGTCGTCGGGCATGCGCGAGGCGCTCAGGCAGGTGAAGCCGACCGAGTTCGAGGACCTGATCGCGCTGGTCGCGCTGTACCGACCTGGCCCGATGGGCTACATCCCGGTCTACGCACGCCGCAAGAACGGCCAGGAAACGGTGAGCTTCATCGACTCCCGCCTCGAGGAGATCACCGGGGGCACCTACGGCATCTGCATCTACCAGGAGCAGTACATGCAGATCGCGAAGCAGCTCGCCGGCTTCACGCCCGCCGAGGCCGAGACCCTGCGCAAGGCGATCGGCAAGAAGATCCACGAGCTGATGGCGTCCCTCAAGGGGAAGTTCGTAGAGGGCTGCGCGGCTAGCGGGACGGCGGCGGGCGTCGCCCAGCAGCTCTGGAAGGACATGGAGCAGTCGCAGGATTACTCCTTCAACAAGGCGCATGCCGCCTGCTACGCGTTGATCGCCTACCGCACCGCGTGGCTGCGCGCCAACCACCCGCACGAGTACATGGCTGCGCTGATCTCCTCGGTGATGAGCACCAAGGACCGTGTGCCCTTCTACGTGAACGCCTGTCACGAGCTCGGGATCGAGGTGCTGCCGCCGGACGTGAACGCATCCCAGGTCGACTTCGCCGTGGTCGAGGGCAAGATCCGCTTCGGCCTGAACGCGGTCAAGAACGTGGGCGAGGCAGCGTGCGTGGCGATCGTCACCGCCAGGGAGGCGGGCGGTCCCTTCGAGTCGATCTGGGACTTCACCGAGCGGGTCGATCCGCAGATCGTCAACCGGCGGGCGCTCGAGTCGCTCGTTCGCTGCGGGGCGCTCGACTCCACCGGCGCCTCGCGCAAGGGGATGACGGAGGTGCTCGACCAGGCGCTGTCGTGGGGCGGCAGCGAGCACGAGGCCCGCAGCTCCGGCCAGGGCTCGATCTTCGACCTGGTCGAGGAGGGCACCGAGCGTCCGCGCCACCACGCGCCGGTGCCGGCGGGCGAGTACGAGAAGGCCGAGCTGCTGCGGCTGGAGAAGGAAACGCTCGGTTTATGGATCAGCGAGCATCCGCTCGCCGATCTTGCCGGCGACCTCAAGCGGAAGTGTGATCGTTCGCTCGGTGATCTGGAGCGCTGCCGCGACGGCGAGATCGTCACCGTCGGCGGCATCGTCTCCTCGGTCAAGCAGCTGACCACGAAGAAGGGCGACCCGATGGTGTTCCTGCGCCTCGACGATCTCTCCGGGAGCGCCGAGGCCGTGGTCTTCAACTCGGTCTACGCCGCCTCCCGCGAGCTGTGCGAGGCCGACCGCGTGCTCGTCCTCAAGGGCCGGGTCGACCACAAGGAGGGCGAGTCGAAATTGATCGCGATCGAGGTCGCCGAGTTCTCTGCCTACGTGCCGCCTGCCGAGGTGCGCCTCAAGGTCGACGCACGCAAGGCCCCGGCCGGCGTCCTGCGCGAGCTCGGACACGTCGTGCGCGACTACCCGGGCGAGGCGAAGGTCGTGCTTGCACTCGACACCTCCGAAGGCCCGCGCACGCTCGAGTTCGGCCCGGAGTACCGTGTCGCGCCGGTGCCGGACTTCTACGCCGAGGTCAAGGCGCTGCTCGGCGAAGCCGCCGTGTCGTGACGCGGCCGGCCTGAGCGGGAACATCCTGGGCCCGGCAGGCGTAGAGCTAGGGCGTGCTCGCACTCGCTCTGACCGCCCTCGCGCTGGCGGCCCCGCTGCCCGACCTCGACCAGGCGGCGCCGTTCGGGGTCTCGGTCGTGCAACACGGGCGCCGGGCGCAGTTGGTCTTCGGGTCGGCGGTGGACAACGTCGGTCGTGGGCCGCTCGTCGTCGAGGCACATCGTGTCGGGGGCGAGATGCGGACCTGGCAGCTGATCGGCAAGCAGCGAGCCGCGCTGCCCGTCCGGCTCCGCTACGTCCACTCCGAGATGCATCAGCACTGGCACTTCCCGGGCTTCGAGCGTTACGAGCTACGCCGCGTCGACGGCAGCCTCGTCGGTCGCGATCGGAAGACCGGGTTCTGCCTCCGCGACGCCTACGAGACGCAAGCCCTGAACCGAGCGCCCGTGTGGACGAGCGAGTGCGCCCGAAACCGTCCGGGGGCCGCAGCAGTCCGCCAGGGAATCTCTCCGGGCTTCGGTGACGACTATGTCCCGCTGAAGGAGGGTCAGTCGATCGACGTCACGGGCCTAAGCGGCCGGTTCGTGCTCGTGCACCGCGCCAACCCGGACCGCGTGCTGCGTGAGCGTTCGTATGCGAACAACGCCGCCTCCGTGCTTCTCGAGCTGGCCGGCGGGCGCGGGACGATCCTCCGCCGTTGTCCCTCGAGCCCGGTGTGTGGAACCTGATCCCCGCGGACGGTGTATACAGGCCGACCAAGGAGGAGAGGTGCGCAAGCTCAGCGTTCTTGCACTGCTCGCCGCTCTCGCGGCGGCGCCCGCCGCGACGGCGAAGGAGCGGAACATCACCATGACCGCCGCGGACGTCGCGCCGAAGGCGGGCCAGCCCTGGACGGCCACGCTCAGCGTCGTCATCGACGGGGCGCCGGCGCCCGGCATCGGCCCGATGGTCCGGATCGTCAACCGAACCGGCAGAACCGTCTACATCGCGTCGAGGCGGACTGCGAAGGCAGGGATCTACCTCGCCCGGATCGTCTTCCCGACCGCCGGGTCGTGGCGGCTGATCGCGGTCGACCGCTACAGCGGCCGGGCCTACGAGTTCAAGCGCGTGACCGTGCGGGCAGCGTAGGCCGCCCCACATCTGATCTCAGCGTCTGCCTGGCCGAGCGGTTCGACCAGGCGGCGCGTGCTCTCCACCACGGCTCTGCGGCGGCGGAGCCGCCGTCGGCGCTCTTGGGGGGAGAGGCGCGTGTCGCGGCTGCCGTCTGTTCCTGCTCGGGCTAGTCGGCCAGGCCCTTCGCGCGCAGCTCATCGAGCGCGCGGTCGCGCTTCTCCAGCCCGCCGAGCCCCATCCCCTCGAGGATCCGGTCCGTCTTCGTGAACTGGACGTCGCGGTAGTCGACCACCTGGACATGGTTCCCCCAGGGGTCGAGGAAGTCGTTGTCCCCGAGCAGCTCGGCGCCCGCCTCCCGTGCCGAGGCGAGCGCGACCTCCCGGTCGTCGACGACGAGGCCGAGATGCCGCGGGCCGTCCGGCGGCTGCTCCCTGCCCGCCGACAGAGCGATGAACTGGTCGCCCAGGTCGACGAACGCCATCGAGCTGCCGTGGCGCCCGCGCAGCGACATGTCGAAGATCCGGCCGTAGAAGGCGAGCGCTTCATCGAGGTCGCCGACCTCGAGCGCGACGTGATTGATGCCGACCGCGCGCGTCATCGGGACAGGCTAGCCGCCTGCGGCTGTCAGCCGGCCGCGACGTGCCCTTCTCCGGAACCGGCGCGCGCAGCTGGGTGTATATGCCCCAGTGGTGGGCCGGCCACAGGACGAGAAGGAGCTTGTCGCCCGTGCGCGGCGGGGCGACCACGACGCCTACGAGGAGCTCGTGCACGCATACCAGGGCATCGCCTTTCGCACTGCCTACGTCGTCGCCGGGAACGCCGGCGACGCCGAGGAGGCTGCCCAGGACGGGTTCGTCAAGGCGTACCGGGCTCTGTGGCGGTTTCGGCCGGGAGCGGAGTTCAAACCGTGGCTGCTGCGGATCGTCGCCAACGAGGCGCGCAACCGACGGCGCTCGGCGGGCCGCCGTGCGGCGCTGGCGCTGTTGGCGGCCCAGGAGCCTTCCGGGGAGGCGGCCCCCTCCCCGGAGGCGACTCTGCTCGGCGCCGAGCGCCGGGAGCAGCTGATCGTCGCGCTCAACCGGCTGAGCGAGCAGGACCGCGAGGCGATCGCCTGCCGCTACTTCCTCGACCTGTCGGAGGCCGAGACCGCCGCTGCACTCGGGGTTCGGCCAGGCACCGTCAAGTCGCGCCTTTCGCGGGCACTCGAGCGGCTACGCGCTGAGCTGGAGGAGGACGAGCAGCCGTGACCGAGCGCGAGCTGAGAGCACTGGCGACGTTCGTCGATCTCCCGGATGAGCGTGAGCTCGCTCCGGCCGTCCGCGCGCGCCTGCGTGGCCGTCCCCGGCGGCGGCTCGCCACGGTGGTCGTCATCGCCGCGCTGCTCGCCGCCGTTGCGGTCGCGTTCGCGGTCCCACCTGCGCGCTCTTCGATCCTTCGTTTCTTCCACCTTCAGGGCACCGCCATCGAATACGTCGACCGCCTGCCCGACGTCCGGACTGCTCCGCTCGACCTCGGCGTCCCGATCGCGCCGGCCGACGCGGAGCGCACCGCAGGCTTCCGGCCGCTCGCCTCGGACCTGCTCGGTCGGCCGGACGAGGTCACGTGGGACGGGGGATTCCTCTGGTACCGCTACGGCCGCACGCGCCTGCTCGTGTCACAGTTTCGAGCCCGTGAGCGCATCGACCTCGTCAAGAAGGTCGTCGAGCGCAACACGATCATCACGCCGGTCACGGTTCACGGCGAGCCCGGCTACTTCATCACCGGCGGCACGCACTTCGTCTACCTGGCGCCGGACGGCATCGTCCGGGAGGAGCCGGTCCGCCTCCGGCGGCAGGTCCTGCTCTGGCAGCACGGCCCGCTGACGATCAGACTGGAGGGCGACCTGACGATCCGGCAGGCGCTCAGGATCGCCCGCTCCTTCCGATGATCGGAACCCTCCGGCCCAGCGTGGTGTAGAACGCGAAAGGGAGGTCGACGTGAAGAAGGCACTGCTCGTCGCGGCCACGGTGGCCGCCGTCGTTCCGGCCGCGGCGGTGGCCAAGGAACCGATCGGCTCCGCGAGGGTGCTGTTCACGCCGGTTCCGCACGGAATTCACGCAGGGGAACCCTGGAACGTCCGGTTCCGGTTCTTCTCCCACGACAGGACGGCTTGGCGGATCAGCGGCCTCTATCCGCAGGTCCGGATCCGGAACCCGGCCACCGGCAAGAGCCGCGTCTTCGGCGTCGTCCAGCGGGACTCGACCTACTATGCGGCCCGCGTCGTGTTCCCCACCGCCGGCTCCTGGACGGTCACCTTTCGGTACGACACGAGAGGCGCTGCCATGGGGACGAGACGCCTCGTCACCGTCTCCGTCCGGTAGCCGAGGCAGCGGGGGCCACCAGGCCGCCGTGGCGACGACCGATGGGTACACCCTGCCCGGCGAATAGGACGTCTGGCCCTAATCCATTTCCGGTTCGCGGCCGAAGTACCGGGTACATGGCACCCGAGGAAACCGATGTCAGCTGCTGAGCTCGATATCCAGGTCGAGACCGAGGCCGAGCGGATCGAACGCTGGCGCGCGGCGGAGCTCGAGCGGGCAGGCTACGACCCCGTCGACGCCGGCGAGCTGGCGGCCCGCCACGACGTCGACCTGCATCTCGCGGTCGAGCTGCTCGAGCGGGGCTGTCCGCCCGACACCGCGCTCCGCATTCTCCTCTAGTTCTCGCTAGCGGAGGTCCGGCGGTGCGGGCAGAATCCTGCCGGTGCCGATCGTCGCCTCGATCCCTTCGCCGTCGAGCGGCGTCGTCGACATCGGTCCGCTGCACATCCACATGTACGGGCTCATGCTGCTCGTCGCGATCGCGGCGTGCGTGGGGCTCACCGGCATCCGCTGGACCAAGCTCGGCGGCGACTGGGACCTCGTCCTGCGCGTCGCCGTCTGGGGGGTCGCCTTCGGGATCGTCGGCGCGCGCGTCTACCACGACATCACCAGCTGGAACGAGGTGCCCGACCACTGGTGGGGGGCCTTCGCCGTCTGGCAGGGCGGACTCGGTGTCTGGGGCGGGATCCTCTTCGGCTGCGTCGCGGGGGCGGTCGTCATCCACCGCTCGGGCGAGAGCGTCCGTCTGTTCGCCGACGCGGTCGCGCCCGGTCTGCTGATCGCCCAGGGCATCGGACGCTGGGGCAACTGGTTCAACCAGGAGCTGTACGGCAAGCCGACGAACCTGCCCTGGGGACTGGAGATCGACGAGCGGCACCGGCTGCCGCAGTACGTGCTGTCGGACACCTTCCACCCGACCTTCCTGTACGAGTTCCTCTACGACCTGGGCATGGCGGGCGTGCTGATCCTGATCGGCTGGCGGTTCCGGATCAAGCCGCCCGGCCTCTTCGCGCTCTACGTGGCCTTCTACACCTTCGGCCGCACGTTCGAGGAGCTGCTGCGGGTCGATCCCTCGCACCACTTCCTAGGCGAACGTCTCAACTTCTGGGTGTCGGCGGTCATGTGCGTCTGCGCGGTCGCGTTCTTCGTCTGGTGGCAGTTCTTCCACGAGAGCGGTGAGCCGACGGTGAAGCGTAAGGCGAAGCCCCGCGAGGTGCCGAAGGGCCCGGCGATGGCCGTCCCCAAGGGCCGCGTCCGCCCGCGCCGCTAGCCTCGGCGCGTGCACGTCCGGGAGCTGGAGCTTGACCTCGACGCATTCGAGGGGCCGTTCGACCTGCTGCTTACCCTCGTCCTGCGCGAGGAGCTCGAGCCGCGCGATGTCGACGTCGCCGACGTCGTGGTCACGTTCGTCGAACGTCTCGCCGAACGAGAGCGGCTCGACCTCGACGCGTGCGGCGAGTTCCTCGTGCTGGTGGGGGCGCTGCTGGAGCTGAAGGCGCGCGAGCTCTTCCCGGAGGAACAGGTCGAGCTCGCCGACCTCGACCCGGAGGAGGCGGCGGAGGAGCTGGCCCGGCGGCTGGAGGAGTTTCGCCGGATCAAGGAGGCGGCGGGGTGGCTGCTCCAGCGGCTTGAGGCCGAGAACGACCGCTACTTCCGCATCGGCCCGGCCCCGCTGACACCGCGGGCCGAACCAAGCATCGCGCCGCAGCAACCGGAGGCGCTCGCGGCGGCGCTGCGCGGGCTGGCGGTGGAGCCTCTGGACGTCTCGCTCGGCCACATGGGGCTCCGCTTCCCGCCGGTCGTCCAGTTCCTCGAGCGCTTCCGGGCGGTGCTGCGCCGCCGCCGCCGCTTCGACTTCGACCAGGAGGCGGCGGAGCTGACCCGGCTCGAGCAGGCGGTCGCCTTCCTCGCGCTGCTGGAGCTGCGCAAGGCCGGCGAGATTCGCATCGAGCAAGCCGCGCCCTTCGCGCCGATTCGCGTCCACAAGGCAGGAACCCTGGCCGACATCGAGGAAGGAGACAGCTCGTGGAACGTCCGCTCCGCCTAGTCACCACCAGCCCGGTCGACGAGCTGGCCCGCACGCTGGAGGCGCTGCTCGTCGTCGCCTCCCAGCCTCTAACGGCGGAAGATCTCGCCGTTGCCGCTGACGACGACCTCGGCCGGGTCGACCAGGCGCTCGAGGTCCTCGGCGAGCGCTTCGCAGAGGGCAGGAGCGGGATCGTCCTCGAGCACGTGGCCGGCGGCTACGCGTTTCGCGCGTCACGGGCGGCGGCGGAGGCGTGCGCACGACTCTTCGAGCGTCCGGTCGAGCGCGGCCTGTCACAGGCGGCCTTCGAGACGCTGGCCGTGATCGCGTACCTGGGGCCGTGCAGCCGGCCGGACATCGCACGGATCCGCGGTGTGGCCGCCGACTCGGTCGTCGCCGGCCTCGTCGAGCGCGGCCTGATCTCGGAGTCCGGCCGCGACGAAGGCGGCGCCGTCCGCTACCGGACCACGCCGATGTTCGAGCGAGTCTTCGGCCTCGAGAGCCTCTCGGCGCTGCCGCGGCTGGACGACCTCGGCGGCACCGCGGACGAGATCCGCGACCGCCTCGAGGCGCTGGCAGAGCGCCGCCCGGCCTAGCCGCCGATCTGCTCCTCCCGGAAACCCGGCCGTCCGGGGGGCCGTGCCTGGCACTGTTAGGACGTCAATGGATGCAACGGACGAGACCTTTTACCGCGATGTCGTCGAGCGCTCGCACGAGCGGCCGGTCGTGGTCGACTTCTGGGCCGAATGGTGCGGGCCGTGCAAGACACTGGCGCCGGTACTCGAACGGGAAGTCGGGGAACGGCCCGGACTGGAGCTGGTCAAGGTCGACGTAGACGCCAACCAGGCGCTCGCGTCGCACTACGCGATCAGCAGCATTCCGGCCGTCAAGGCTTTCCGGAACGGTCAGGTGGTCGCCGAGCTGACCGGCGCGCAACCGCAGCAGACGGTGGAGGCGTTCCTGGACGGCCTGCTCGGGCCGCCCCCTGGCGAACGACTCCTCGACGAGCTACGTGAGCGGACGGGCTACGAGGACGCGGTCGCCGCGCTCGAGGCCGGCGACCACGAGCGGGTCCTCGACCTGCTGCTTGCACGTGCGGAGGCGGCCGAGTCCGTCGCCCGCGACGAGATCCGCCATTTCATGGTCGTCGTCTTCGAGGAGCTCGGCCAGGACCACCCGCTCAGCACGAAGTACCGGCGGCGGCTGGCCGCGATCCTGTATTGAGCCCTACGTGGTAGCGCCGGCTCGTGCCCGGTCGAGCAGCTGGTCGAGATGCGCGGACAGCCGGTCCAGGACCATCTGCTCCTGCGCAGCAGTCAGCCGCTTGCTCGAGACCGCCTGGTCGAGCCTGGCCTTCACTTTTGCCAGGATCGCCGCCTTCAGGCCCGCAGCCGTCTTGCCGTGGGCGACGGCGATCTGCGCCAGCGACTTGCCCGCCCTGAGCTCGGTGCGGAGCTGCACCGGCGTGATGTCCAGGTAGGCCGTGACAGCAGCGCCGAGGCGCGGGCCGCGCAGACCCGGCCGCGCCTGCGGCGTCTTCGGGAAGGCGTGGTCGAGGAGGTCGTCGAGCCGGCTCTTCAGCCGGGCGAGGAGTGTCTGCTCCTGCGCCTTCGTCAGCCGGCCGTTGTCGACCGCCCGGTCGAGGTGGGCCTGGAGGTCGGCATAGATTGCCTGCTCGAGCCCGGCGACGGTCTTGCCCTGCGCGACGGCGATCTGCGCGAGCGTCTTGCCGGCGGCGAGCTGCTGGCGCAGCTGCGCGGCCGTAAGGCCGAGGTACGAAGCGATTGCGGCAGGCCCTGGAGGGCCCGCCGGGCCTCTCGCGTGCTTGCCGCCGGCGGCGAGCGCGCCGCCGGCGCCTGCCGCAACGGCAAGGGTTGCGCCCGCGGCGGCGAGCAGCTTCTTCGAACGTGCATGCATGGTCATCGTCCTTTCCGAAAGGTCGCGCGGATCGTCCCTGCGGTTGGTGAGAAGCGGCTGAGAAAGACGTAAGGATTGCGTCATGCGGCTGAACGCCTACCTCGCCCGCGCGGGGGTCGCCTCCCGGCGGCGGGCGGACGAGCTGATCACCGCCGGGCGCGTCCGCGTGAACGGGCAGCCGGGTCAGCTCAACACCTTTGTCGGCGCAGGCGACACGGTCGAGGTCGACGGCAGGCCGGTCGCGAAGCAGGAGCTCGCCTACCACCTCCTGCACAAGCCGGCCGGGACGGTGACGACCGCGCGCGACCCCCACGGGCGACCGACTGTCGTAGACCTCGTGCCCGCCGAGCCGCGGGTGGTCCCGGTCGGACGGCTCGATGCGGACACCACCGGTGCGCTGCTGCTCACGAACGACGGACGGCTCTCCCACCGCCTCGCCCATCCGCGATACGAGATCGACAAGGTTTACGAGGCCGAGGTGGAGGGCGACCCCGGCCGGGTCGCGCTGCGCCGCCTCGCCGACGGCGTCGAGCTCGACGACGGCCCCACCGCCCGGGCGCATGCCCGCCGCCTCGGGCCGGGCCACATCGAGCTGACGGTCCACGAGGGGCGCAAGCACCAGGTGAAGCGGATGTGCGAGGCGGTGGGGCACCCTGTTCGCCGCCTGCACCGCAGCGGGTACGCCGGGCTCGACGTCCGCGACCTGGAGCCGGGGGAGTGGCGCGACCTGACCAGGGACGAGGTCGCGGCGCTGCGGCGTTCGGTCGGGCTGTAGTCCGCTAGATCCTGCGCAGCTTGACGGCCGTGCCGTAAGCGCAGATCTCGCTCCAGGTGCTGCCGAGCTCGGAGGTGTCGAAGCGCATCGCGAGAATCGCATTGCCGCCCTTTGCCTCGGCCTCTTCGACCAGGCGCTCGATCGCCTCCGTTCGGCTCTCGGCCAGCATCTTCGTCATCCCTTTCAGCTCCCCACCGAGCATGGACTTGAAGCCTGCACCGATCTGGGCCCCGACGTTGCGGGACCGTACGGTCAGGCCGAACACCTCTCCGAGCACCTCCTCGACCTCGTGACCGGGGATGTCGTTCATCGTCGTGATCAGCATGGCCTCAGCCTACCCCGGTGCCGGCGTCCGGCTACTCGTAGAAGACGACGGTCGCGAGGATCACGTAGATGCCGACGAGCGCGAGCCCCTCGAAGACGTACGCCTCGCCGTCGCCGGTGATCTGCCAGATAGCCAGCGCCGTCACCGCGACCGCGCCGACGTAGACGGGGTTGAGGACAAACGTCAGGCGGTTCGAGAAGAACAGCGAGAGCAACACGAGCGCGGGGAAGAGGAAGCAGGCGATCTGGGACACGGAGTTCTTCACGATCGAGACGGCCAGGTCGGCCTGTCCCTTGCGGGCGAGTGTGATCCCGACGACGTTTTCGACCGCGTTCCCGGCGATCCCGACGATCACGATCCCGGTGAACGCCTTCGAGATCCCGAGTGCCTCCACGGCGGGGTCGATGGCGTCGACGAACCAGTCGGAGACGAACGCCGCGGCCAGGCCGGCCACCGCAAGCAGGACGATCGCCGGCCTAAACGGAAGCCCGCCCTGAGGTTCTTCCAGCGCGGGCTCGACCCGGCGATCCGATCTCAGGTACGACCAGAGCCAGGCGCCGTAGACGAGGAGCAGGCAGACCGCTCCCACAACCGAGATCTCCACCTCGTGCTCGCTAGCGCGGTCCCCCAACCGATCCGACAGCCCGAGCAGCACGATCGCCGACAGCGCCAGCAAGAGGAGCGTGGCCGTGTCGTTCGGCAAGCGCTTGCGGAACCGCATCACCCCGCCGGACGACGCGCGGGCTCCGGCCACGATCGTCAGCCCCAGGACGAGAAGCGCGTTCGCGAAGAGCGACCCGAGGATCGACGTCTGCGCGACCACGACCTCTCCCGCAGAGAGGGCGAACAGCACAATGAAGAGCTCCGGGAGGTTCCCGAGCGTCGTCTGGAGGAGGCCGGTGACCGCCGGGCCGAACCGCGCGCCGACTGACTCCGTCGCGAGGCCGATCAGCCAGGCAAGCCCCCCCAGCGCCCCTCCCGAGACCACGAAGACCGCCGTCGGCGAGACGTCCGAGTAGTGAAGCGCGCCGGCGGTCGCGCAGACAGCGGCGACCGCCGTGCAGACCGCGAGCGTGCGCCGCACGCGGCTAGCGGGCGAAGCCCATGCGCTCGTACATCGCGGCCAGCGTGGGGCCGGACGCCTCCCGGGCCTTGTCGGCGCCGATCGCGAGCAGCCGCCGCAGCTCCGGCTCGTCGGCGCGCAGTTCCCGGTAGCGCTCCTGGACCGGAGCGACGAGCTCGACCACCGCCTCGCCGACCGCCTCCTTGAATTCGCCGTACCCGCCGCCGTCGAAGCGCGCCTCGATCGTCTCGGGCGTATCGGCCGTTGCCACGGACATGATGTCGATCAGGTTCGTGATCCCTGGCTTGTCGTCCGCCCGCCGCACCTCACGGCCCGAGTCGGTGACCGCCGTCTTGAACTTGCGGCGGATCGTGTCCGCCTCGTCCAGGAGCAGCACCGTCCCCTGCTCCGTTCCGCCGGTGGTCGACATCTTCTTCGTCGGCTCCTGGAGGTCCATGATCCGCGCGCCGACCTCCGGGTAGACGCCCCGCGGCACGACGAACGTCTCGCCGAACCTGGCGTTGAACCGCTCGGCGACGTCGCGCGCCAGCTCGAGGTGCTGTCGCTGGTCGTCGCCGATCGGGACGATGTCGGTCTGGTAGAGGAGGATGTCGCCTGCCATCAGGACCGGGTAGGTGAACAGGCCTGCGCTGATGACCGACTGGTGCTCGGCCTTGTCCTTGAACTGGGTCATGCGGCCGAGCTGCCCGTAGCTCGTCACGGACGACAGCAGCCAAGCCGCCTCCGCGTGCGCAGTGACATGGCTCTGGCAGAACGTCGTCGAGCGCTCGGGGTCGAGGCCGGTGGCGAACAGGAGCGAGGCCAGGTCGAGCGTGCGCGTCCGCAGATCGTCGGGGTCGTACTCGACGGTGATCGAGTGCAGGTCGACGATGCAGAAGAACCCGTCGCCCTGCTCCTGGGTCGCCGCGTACTGGCGAAAGCCGCCGATCAGGTTGCCGAGGTGTTTGCTGCCCGTGGGTTGGATGCCCGAGAAGATTCTCATGATCGCTCCATTTTGACGTCGAAAGGCACGAAAAAGGCCTCCTGATCGAGGCCGTGAACGGGGCGAAGGCGGCTGTCCCGGCGCTACGCGCGCACGCTCCCGCCTCGCCCCCGGCGCCAGCCCCAGAACCGATACGAGATCGTCACCATTCGCCTTCATGATACTGCCGGGCTGGGCTTGCGCAGCCCGGCGGCCTTTCCATAACGTGCAGGGGAGTGTTCGAGCGCCTCGCCCACCTCGTCATCCGCCGTCGCCGCTGGGTCGTCGCCGCCTGGATCCTGCTGTTCGTTCTCGGCCTGTTCACGACCAGCAAGATCGGTGACCGCTGGTTCGAGTCGTTCTCGATCCCGGGCTACTCCGCCTACGAGGCGAACCAGCGCACCCTGAAGACGTTCGGGAGCGGTGAGCAGGCGCCCCTCGTTGCCGTCTTCCGGTCGAACGGCGACGTCACCCAGGAGCGCGGGATCGCCCAGGCGATCATCGCTGCCGCGGCCGTCAACCCCCGGTCGCGGACGGCCTCGTACTTCTCCACCGGCTCGAATGCGTACGTGTCGAAGGACGGGCACACGACGTTCGCGACCATCTATCCCCCGGGCACACCAGGGTTCAACTCGAATGTGCACATCAAGCAGGTCCGCGCTGCTCTCCAGGCGAACGCGCCGCCGGGGATCACGGCTCACCTCACCGGCCGCGACCCCCTCCAGGAGGACATCGGCGGCAGCGGCGGGCCGAGCGTCCTGGTCGAGGTGCTGTTCGGCGGCCTCGGGGCGCTGCTGGTCCTGCTGTTCGTGTTCGGGACGCTGACTGCGGTGAGCATCCCGCTGGTGACGGCTGCCGCATCGATCCTGACGACCTTCAGTGCGGTCTTCGCGCTGACGTATCTCACCAACGTCTCGATCGTCGTCGAGTTCCTCGTCGCACTGGTCGGCCTCGGCGTTGCGGTCGACTACTCACTGCTGATGATCTTCCGTTTCCGCGAGGAACTCCATCACCGCGGGGACGTCGAGGAGGCCCTCGTCGAGACCATGACGCACGCCGGCCGCTCGGTCGTCGTTTCCGGCTCGACGGTCGCGATCGGCCTGCTCAGCATGGTGCTGCTGCCGCTGCCGTTCATCCGCTCGATCGGCATCGGCGGCATGCTGATCCCGGCGGTCGCGGTGCTTTCGACCCTGACGCTGACCCCGGTGCTTCTCTACTGGATGGGCGACCGGATCGACAAGCTCCGGGTGATCCCGAAGCGGATCGTCTCGGCTGATCCAGGCGAGAAGGGCTTCTGGCACCGCTGGGCCGGTTACGTGGTCAAGCGGCCGGGCCGGATCGCGCTGGCCGGCCTGGCCCTCGTGATCCTGCTGCTGATTCCGGCCTTCAAGATCAACCCGTCCGAGGCCGAGGCGAAGAACCTCCCGGGCTCGGGCGACGCCTTCCAGGGGCGCGACGCGCTGGCCGCCGCCGGCATCAGCGCCGGTGCGCTCAAGCCGTACGTCGTGCTCGTCGAGCACGGCTCCACGGATCAGAGGCGCGCGCTCGTGGTCAAGCGGCTCGAGCAGACGGAGGGCGTCGACGGCGCGTCTGCGCCGCCGAGCTGGCAAAAGGGAGACACCGGGCTCGTCGAGGCGATCCCTTCGACCGACGGCGCCGCGAAGCCCGCGCGTGGCGTGATCTCGAACCTCCAGCACGACGTGCTCCCGAGTCTCCAGGATCAGATCGGCGGTGGTGTGAAGCTCACGCTCGGAGGCGTGGCGCCCGAGGACCGCGACTTCGTCCATGCCGTGTACGGCAACTTCCCCTACGTCCTCGGCTTCGTCGTCCTGCTGACGTTCCTGCTCCTGATGCGCGCTTTCCGCTCGGTCGTACTCTCGGTGAAGGCGGTGATCCTGAACCTGATCTCGCTGGGCTGCGCCCTCGGCGTCGTCGTCTTCATCTTCCAGCAGGGGCACGGCAGCGAGGCGATCTGGGGGATCCAGGCCACCCAGGCGGTGATCGCCTGGATACCCCTGATGATCTTCGCGTTCCTCTTCGGCCTCTCGATGGACTACGAGGTCTTCATCGTCACGCGCATCCGCGAGTCCTACGACGAGACGAGGGACACCACCCAGGCGATCTCGCTGGGGATCGCCCGCACCGGCAAGCTCGTGACGAGTGCGGCGCTCGTGCTCGTGTTCGCGTTCTTCTCGCTCTCGACCGGCCCCGGACCGGACATCAAGCAGTTCGGCATCGGCCTGGCCGCGGGTGTACTGATCGACGCGACGCTGATTCGTGCGCTCCTGGTTCCGTCGCTGATGATGCTGCTCGGGAAGTACAACTGGTGGTTCCCCGAGCCGGTGCGCCGCGCCCTGTTCGTGCGCGGGCCCGAGCCCGTGGTCGAGGCCGACTAGCCTCCCTCAGAACCGCGCCGGCCACTCACTACACTGCGGAAAGTGGCCGTGACCTCCGCATCCTGGACCCCGTCGTCGTGGCGCGGCTACCCCGCCCTGCAGCAGCCCGACTGGCCGGATCAGGCCCGTCTGGAGGAGGTGCGCGCGGAGATCACACGGATGCCGCCGCTGGTCTTCGCAGGCGAGGCCCGCAGCCTGCTCGACCGGCTCGCGGACGTGGTCGACGGCCGGGCGTTCCTGCTCCAGGCCGGTGACTGCGCGGAGTCGTTTCACGACTGGAACGCGCCGAACCTGCGCGAGAAGCTGAAGATCATCCTGCAGATGTCGGCCGTACTCACGTACGCGGCCAGCCTGCCGGTGGTGAAGGTCGGCCGGATCGCGGGCCAGTTCGTCAAGCCCCGCTCCGAGCCCACGGAAACGGTCGGCGACCTCGTCCTGCCGACGTTCCGCGGCCACATCGTGCACGGCGACGAGCCGACCGTCGAGGCGCGCACGCCCGACCCCGGGCGGATGCTCCAGGGCTACCACCAGGCAGCTTCCACGCTCAACCTCCTCCGCGCGTTCACGAAGGGCGGATTCGCAGACCTTGGTCAGGTCCACGTCTGGACGCAGGAGTTCGTGGCCAACTCCCCGCAGGGACGCCGCTACGAGCAGCTGGCCACCGAGATTCAGCGGGCGATGAGCTTCATGTCCGCGATCGGCGTCGACATGCGTCACCCGGCGCTGCATCAGACCGACATCTGGACGAGCCACGAGGCGCTGCTGCTCGACTTCGAGGAGGCGCTCACCCGGCGCGACTCCCTGACCGGCGACTGGTACGACTGCTCGGCGCACTTCCTCTGGGTCGGCGAGCGGACCAGGCGGCCCGAGGGCGCACATGTCGAGTTCCTCGCCGGCGTGCACAACCCGTTGGGTGTCAAGCTGGGGCCGGCGGCGACCGTGGCGGAGGCGCTTGCTCTCTGCGAGACGCTCAACCCGGGTCGCGTGCCCGGCAGGCTGACGCTGATCGCGCGCATGGGCGCCGACCGCGTAGGCGAGGCGTTGCCACCCCTGATCCGCGCGGTACGCGATGCCGGCCATCCGGTGGTCTGGGTCTGCGATCCGATGCACGCGAACACCTTCCGGACGGCCACGGGACGGAAGACGCGTGACTTCGGTCACATCATGGCCGAGATCGAGGGCTTCTTCGCCGTCCACCACGCCGAGGGAACCTGGCCGGGCGGCGTGCACCTCGAGATCACCGGCGACGACGTCACCGAGTGCCTGGGTGGAGGTGACAGCCTCTCCGAGGAGCAGCTCGACGACGCCTACACGACGCTCTGCGACCCGCGGTTGAACGCACGGCAATCGCTCGACCTCGCCTTCCACGTCGCCGAGCTGATGCGCGCAGCCTCCTGAGATGCGCCTCGCAGTCGTCGGAACGGGCCTGATGGGCGCATCGGTCGGCCTCGCCGCGAAGCGTGCAGGCGTCGACTGGGTCGGCGGACACGACGCCGACGAGGGCGCAGCCGAGGTTGCGCTCGACCGCGGTGCGGTCGACGAGGTCGGGCCGCTGGACGGTCTCCTCGCCGACGCGGACCTGGCCGTCGTCGCGGCCCCGGTCACCGTGCTGCCCGGCCTGGTCGGAGAGGTGATCGCGGCTGCACCCGACCGCTGCACGGTCACCGATGTCGGCTCGACGAAGGACTGGTCGCTGCGGTTCCCGGAGCGGTTCGTGGGCGGCCACCCCGTTTGCGGGCGCGAGGCCCGCGGCCCCACACACGCCACTGCGGATCTCTTCGACGGCGCCACCTGGTTTTTGACGCCGGTCGCCGCGACGGATCCCGAGCGCTACCGGCTCGTGCACGGCTTCGTCGCCTCGCTCGGCGCCCTGCCGGTGGCGATCGACCCGAAAGCCCACGACCGACTGGTCGCGCTGACCAGCCACCTCCCGCATGCCCTCGCGAACCTGCTCGTCAACCAGGCCGGCGCCGGTCGCATCGAAGGCCACGACCCGCTTGCCGCCGCCGGCGGGTCGCTGCGCGACATGACCCGGGTGGCCGGCGCGAACCCGCGGATCTGGGTGGACATCTTCCTCGACAACGCGCCGGAGCTGCGCGAGGCCCTCACCGAGCACCGCCGGCGCGTCGAGCAGCTCGAACAGGCGCTCGCGGACGGCGACGGAGGCTACCTCGCCCGCTGGGTCGCGGAGGCGTCGGAGAACCGTCGGCGGATGCTCGCCGAGGCCTACCCCGACCCGGGCGAGCTGCAGCAGGTGACCGTCCACGTCCCCGACCGGCCGGGCGTGCTCGCCGGGATCACGCAGGCGCTCGGCGCCGAGCGGATCAACATCGAGGACTTCGAGCTCCGCCACTTCTCGCCGGAGCGCGGCGGTGTGCTGACGATGCTCGTTTCGGGGGTGGACGAGGCGGGCCGTGCTGCGGCGCTCCTCGAGGCCCAGGGGTACGGCGTGTCGGTCTCCCCGGTGCTCTCGTGAAGGTCGAGCCTGCTGCGTCCGTACAGGGCGGCGTTTCGCTGCCCGGCGACAAATCAATCTCCCACCGCGCGGTCCTGCTCGGCGCGATCGCCGAGGGCGAGTCGGTGGTCAGCGGTTTCGGCCGTTCCGGCGACACGGAGTCGACGATCGCCGCGGTGCGCGCACTCGGCGTCCGGGTCGACGAGGACGGTCAGACCCTGCGGATCGCCGGAGCCGGGCTCCGCAACCTGCAGGTGCCGGCCGAACCGATCGACTGTGGCAATGCCGGGACACTCGCACGATTGCTTCCCGGCATACTCGCCGGCCAGCGCGGACGACGGTTCGAGCTCGCCGGTGACGAGTCGCTCAGCTCCCGTCCGATGCGGCGGATCGCCGATCCGTTGATGCGGATGGGCGCAGAGGTCGAAACCGACGGCGGGCGGCTCCCGCTCGCGATCGAGGCCAGAAGCCTGCGCCCGATCCGGTACGAGCCTTCCATCGCGAGCGCACAGGTGAAATCGTGCGTGCTGCTCGCCGGGCTCTACGCCTCGGACGGTCCCACCACTGTGGTCGAGCCGGTGGCCACGCGGGACCACACGGAACGGATCCTGCGGGCGGCCGGAGCGCGACTCCGTTCCGAGCCGGGAGGCGTCGAAGTGTGGCCGGCGGCGCGTCTCGACCCGCTCCAGCTCGACGTTCCCGGCGACTTCTCGGCTGCGGCGCCGTTTGTCGTCGCCGCCACGTTGCTTCCAGGGTCGCGCCTGCGGCTTGCCCGCGTCGGCGTCAACCCGACGCGTACGGGACTCCTGGACGTGCTCGAGCGGATGGGCGCCCGCATCTCGCTCTACAACCGCTCGTTGTCCGGCGGCGAGCCCGTTGCCGACGTCGAGATCGAGCACGCAGACCTGGTCGCCACCGAGGTCGAGCCGGACGAGGTGCCGCGTCTGATCGACGAGCTGCCGCTGTTCGCGCTCGTGGCCTCGATGGCCCACGGCGACAGCGCCGTCCGAGGTGCGGCCGAGCTCCGGCAGAAGGAGACCGACCGGATCGAGACGGTGACCGACGCCCTCCGGCGGCTCGGGGTGCACATCGCCGCGACGCCCGACGGCTTCACCGTCCGGGGGGTGCCCGCACGCCCCCGCGGCGGGGTGATGGCCTCCGCCGGCGACCACCGGATCGCGATCCTCGCAGCGGTCGCGGGCCTGGTCTCGCGCGAGGGAGTGCAGGTCGAGGGCGCCGAGGCGGTGTCGATATCCTTCCCCGGATTCTTCGAGCGGCTCGAGTCGATTACCCAGAGATGATCGTTTCCATCGACGGCCCTGCGGGGGCCGGGAAGAGCACCGTGGCGCGCGGACTGGCCCAGCGCCTCTCCTTCCGCTACCTGGACACCGGCGCGATGTACCGGGCGCTGACCTGGCTCGCCCGGCGGGACGGGGTCGCCCTCGACAAGGGCGAGCTGCTCGGCCGGCTGGCCGCCGCCAATCCGGTGGACTTCGACACGGAAGGGCGGTGCTTCATCGCCGGCACCGACGTCACCTCGGCCATCCGGCGCGCCGAGATCGACCGGCTGGTGCCCGTGGTCGCACGGCATCCGGAGGTGCGCACGATCATGCGCGAACGCCAGCGCGAGCTCGCGGCGGACGGCGACGTGGTGATCGAGGGCCGCGACATCGGCACCGTCGTCGTCCCCGAAGCGCCGGTCAAGATCTACCTCCAGGCCGACGCCTCCGTCCGGGCCGGCCGGCGCCTCGCCGAGCGGCCGGAGCTGTCCGCGGACGCGCTCGCCACCGACCTGCGCGCACGCGACCAGAGCGACGCCGCCCGGATGCAGCCGGCCGAGGACGCCGAGCTGATCGACACGACCGACCTCACGGCCGACGAGGTCGTCGGCCGCATCGAGCGGCTCGTCCGCGAGCGCGCGCCGGCCTAGGCTGGAATGCCCGAGCTCGCGGGCACGGTGGCCGTCGTCGGGTTCCCCAACGTCGGCAAGTCGACGCTCGTCAACCGGCTGACCGGCACCCGTGCGGCGGTCGTTCACGAGACGCCGGGGGTGACCCGCGACCGCAAGGAGCTCGTGTGCGAGTGGGCGGGAACGGAATTCCGGCTGATCGACACCGGCGGAGTCGACGTTGCCGACCGGTCGCCGATAACGCGCTCGATCGCCGACCAGGCACAGGCGGCAGTCGCTGAGGCGGATCTCGTGCTCTTCGTCGTCGACGCGAAGGCCGGGATCACGCCGGGCGACGAGGAGGTGGCAGAGATCCTTCGCGCCGCCCGGCGTCCGGTGTTCCTGCTCGCGAACAAGATCGACGACCCGTCGCGCGAAACGCTCGCGCTCGAGTTCCACCGGCTGGGGCTCGGCGACCCGATCCCGCTCTCGGCACTGCACGGCCACGGGACGGGCGACCTGCTCGATGCCATCGTCGCGCGGCTGCCCGGGGCCGGGCCGGCGCAGGTCGGCGAGGAGACGATCCGGGTGGCCATCCTCGGCCGGCCGAACGTCGGGAAGTCGAGCCTGCTGAACGCGATCCTGGGCGAGGAACGCGTGATCGTCTCGGACGTGCCCGGGACCACCCGTGACGCCATCGACACCGTGTTTGAGCGCGACGGGTCTCGCTTCGTCCTGGTCGACACCGCCGGCCTCCGCCGCAAGCGCCGCCAGCGCCAGGGGATCGAGTACTACTCGGAGCTGCGGACACTGGATGCAGCCGAGCGAGCGGACGTCGCGCTCGTTCTCGTGGACGCGAGCGAGGGGCTGGTCGACCAGGACCTGGCGGTTGCGGACGTAGCGCGCAAGGCGAACTGCTCGACGATCGTGGTGCTGTCGAAGTGGGACATCGGCCGGGTCAAGGTCGAGGATGTCCGGCCGCGGATCGAGCACCGGCTGCGCCAGCGCCCGGGCATCGTCACGCTCTCTGCGACCAGTGGGCGCGGCGTCGCCAGGCTGCTCGACCGGGTGGAGCAGCTGTTCGCGAAGCACACGGGCCGCATCCCGACTCCGGCGCTGAACTCGTTTCTCGGCGAGCTGCGCGCGGCCCGGCAGCCGCCCTCGCGCGACCGGCGACGGCTGAACCTCCTGTACGGGACGCAGACGACGACGCGGCCGCCGCGCTTCAGGTTCTTCGTCAACGACCCGTCGCTCGTCACCCGCGACTACGGCTATTGGGTCGAGAACCGGGTGCGAGATCGGTTCGAGCTGGACGGCGTCCCCGTTTCGATCGACTTCGTCCGGCGGTCGTAGCGCCGTAGACTCGCCAATCGTGAGGGCGGTGGTCATCGGCGCCGGCTCGTGGGGCACGGGGTTCTCGCGGTTGCTGGCCGACCGCGGCCACGAGGTCACGCTCGTCTGCCGCGATTTCGCCCAGGCCGCGACCATCGCCGAGACCGGCCGCAACCCGCGTGCGGCCGGCGACGTCGACCTGGCCGGTATCGACGCCGTCTCCGAGGCGCCCTCCGGGGCGGACCTGTACGTCCTCGCGGTTCCCAGCGCGTCGTTCTCGGGGGTGGTCGCCGGACTCCCCGAGGGGCCGGTCCTGTCGCTGACCAAGGGCCTCGACCCCGCCACGGGCGGACGGCTCTCGACGCTGGTCCGAGACCGGCCGATCGCTGTGCTCTCCGGTCCGAACCTGGCGGAGGAGATCGCCGCCGGGCTCCCGGGCGCGGCCGTGATTGCGAGCGAGGACGAGGAGCTCGCGGTCGAGCTCCAGCACGCGATCAACTCGACGGTCTTCCGTGTCTACGTCAATCCCGACCTGGTCGGTGTCGAGCTCTGCGCCGCGGCGAAGAACGTGATCGGGCTCGCCGCGGGCGGAGTCGACGGCATCGGCGCGGGCGACAACGCCAAGGCGGCGCTGATCACGCGAGGCCTCGCGGAGATGGCGCGGCTGGGGGAGGCGTGCGGCGCACGACCGGAGACGTTCTCGGGCCTGGCCGGGATGGGCGACCTGATCGTCACCTGCTGGAGCCGGCTCGGCCGGAACCGCCGCGCAGGGGAGCTGATCGCCCAGGGAGCCACGCCGGCGGAGGCGATCGCCGAGATCGGCCACGTGGTCGAAGGTCTGACCACCGCACCCGTGCTCCGCGATCTCGCCCGCCGCCTCGAGATCGAGCTGCCGATCACCGAGGGAGTCTGCAGCGTCCTCGCAGGCGACGATCTGAACGAGCTGGCCGCCTCGCTGATGGGCAGGCGGCCGCGTGGCGAGTAATCGGGACGGGCGCCTCGCACTTCGGTAGCCTTCGCCCCCTCATGGCGCCCCGCTCGTTCCTGTTCACCTCCGAATCGGTCACCGAAGGCCATCCGGACAAGATGGCCGACCAGATCTCGGACGCGATCCTCGACTCCGTCCTGGCCGAGGATCCGATGGGTCGCGTCGCGTGCGAGACGCTGATCACCACCGGGCTCGTGGTCGTCGCCGGCGAGATCACGACCGAGACCTACGTCGACATCCCGCGGCTGGTTCGCCGGAAAGTCCGCGAGATCGGCTACGACCGTGCCAAGTACGGCTTCGACGCCGAGACCTGCGGCGTGATCGTGGCGCTCGACGAGCAGTCGCCCGACATCGCGCAGGGCGTCGACGCCTCGTACGAGACGCAGCACGAGCCGGGGGAGTCGGATCCGCTCGACCGCGAGGGCGCCGGCGACCAGGGGATGATGTTCGGCTACGCAACCGACGAGACGGAAGAGCTGATGCCGATGCCGATCACACTCGCGCATCTCATCTGCCGTCGGCTCGCCGAGGTGCGCAAGGCGGACGTCCTGCCGTACCTGCGCCCGGACGGCAAGGCTCAGGTGACGATCCGCTACGAAGAGGACGACCTGGGCCGGATCAAGCCGGTGGAGATCGTCCGCGTGCTGATCTCGACGCAGCACCGGGAGGGGCTCGACGCCGACGCGCTGATCAAGCCGGATCTGGCGGAGCACGTCCTGCACCCGATCCTGCCCGGGCACATGTACGACGAAAAGCGGCTGCTCTCGGACAAGGATTTCTTCTACTGCAACCCGACCGGGAAGTTCGTCGTCGGCGGTCCGATGGGCGACACCGGCCTCACCGGCCGCAAGATCATCGTCGACACCTATGGCGGCGCCGCCCGGCACGGCGGCGGGGCGTTCTCCGGCAAGGATCCGACGAAGGTCGACCGTTCGGCCGCCTATGCCGCCCGCTACGTCGCGAAGAATGTGGTCGCCGCCGGTCTTGCGAGCCGTTGCGAGCTGCAGGTCGCCTATGCAATCGGAGTTGCGCACCCGGTGTCGCTCCAGGTGGAGTGTTTCGGCACCGAAGGCGAGGGGATGACCACTGCCCGGATCGAGGAGCTCGTCCGGGCGAATTTCGATCTCCGGCCCGCCGCGATCATCAAGGACCTCGAGCTGCGGCGGCCGATCTACCAGAAGACTGCCGCCTACGGCCACTTCGGCCGCGACGACCACGACTTCACGTGGGAGCGCGTCGACAAGGCGGCCGCGCTTCGCGAGGCAGCCGGGCTCGGCGTGCCCGCCGCGACCCCGGCCTGATCGCTACGCCGGTCTGACGAAGAGCCCGCCGGCGGCTCTCTCGCCGATCGACCGCTCGTCGCCGTTCAGCTTCACCGTCACCTGCCCTGCTGCGGGCTCCGCAGAGCTGACCTGGAGCTTCGTGCCCGGGACGAGACCCTGGTCGTAGAACCAGTGCAGGAGCTCGCCGTCGTGCTCGGCGAGGCGGACGATCGTCGCCCGGTCACCCTGCTCCAGCGCCGACAGCGGCGTCAGCTCCCGGTTCTCCCGCTGCTCGAGATCGGTGTCGACCGGCCACCCGTGCGGGCAGCGCTCGGGGTGGCCGAGCTTCTCGTCCATGCGCTCGATCATGTCGTCGGTGAACGTGTCGCCGAGCTCGTCGGCGTGGACGTGCGCCTCGGCGGCCGTATAGCCCATGAAGTCGGTCAAGAGCCGTTCGATGATTCGGTGCCGGCGGACGACCCGCTCGGCCCGCTCGCGCCCGGACTCGGTGAGGATCGCCTCCTTGTGCTCGCCCCGTTCGACGAGGCCCTCCTTCTCCAGGCGCTTCAGCATCTCGCCTGCGGAGGCGCGTGAGACGCCCAGCATCTCCGCGACACGGGACGCCAGCGTGGGTGTGCCCGTGGTCGTCGGCCGGTACTCGCCGATCGGAAAGGCGAGGAACCAGATCGTCTCCAGGTATTCGTCGACCGAGTGTCGCTGAGCCATTGACCGTTGACGTTTGACGCCGTCGGGGGTGCGGACTATAGTCGCAGCCGCTTGTAAGGTACGCCTTACACGCGAGCGCAGGGACGCCTGATTTGACCGAGCAGCACGCCGACACCGAGACCGCCGCCTGATGCTCCCGACGTTCGTGATCGGACTGCGAGAAGGTGTCGAGGCAGCGCTGATCGTCGGGATCATTGCCGCCTTCCTCCGCCAGGAAGGGCGGCGCGACGCGCTCCGCTGGATGTGGGTCGGGGTCGGGATCGCGGCTGCGATCTGCGTTGCCGCCGGGGTCGCGCTCGAGCTCATCAGCCGCGACCTGCCGCAGCGCCAGCAGGAGATGCTGGAGACCGTGATCGGCGCCATCGCCGTCGGGGCGGTCACCTTCATGATCGTCTGGATGCGGCGCAACGCGCGCGGGCTTCGGCGCGCGCTCGAGGGCCGCGCGTCCGACGCGCTTATGCAGGGCTCGGTGGCCGCGCTCATCGCGATGGCGTTCTTCGCCGTGATCCGCGAGGGCTTCGAGACCTCGGTCTTCCTGCTCGCCGCCTTCGACTCCTCGACCGACCCGCTCACGGCCGGCGGCGGAGCGCTCCTCGGCGTGGTGCTCGCCGTCGGGATCGGCTACGGCATCTACCGCGGCGGCATCAGGCTCGACCTGGCCCGGTTCTTCCGGGTCACCGGGCTCGTTCTCGTACTGGTCGCGGCGGGTCTCGTCGCGACCGCGCTGCACACCGCGCACGAGGCAGGCTGGCTGAACAGCCTGCAGGGGCAGACCGTCGACCTGCGCTGGCTCGTGGCGCCCGGCACCGTCCGGTCGTCACTCCTGACGGGCCTGCTCGGTTTCCAGCCGCGTCCCGTGACGGCCGAGGCGATCGGCTACCTTGTGTACGCGATCCCGATGGCGATCTACGTGCTCTGGCCGTCGGGGTTCCGGGTCCGGCGCGAACGGTCGTCGCAACCGGTGCCCGCCGGGCGCACGGCATGACGCTACGCACCGGGATCCTCGCCGCGACGTGCGTCGCGGCTGGATTTGCGCTGGCCGGATGTGGCGGCGACGGGCAGAAGTCGACCGGCGGGCGCTCCGTCGACGTCAGGCTCACGGACGCCGGGTGCGAGCCCGCCGAGCTTCGCCTCGCCGCCGGGCCGACGACGTTCGAGGTCACCAACGACGGCGCGGACGCGGTCACGGAGTTCGAGATCCTCGACGGCGATCACATCCTCGGCGAGGTCGAGAATCTCGCACCGGGCCTTTCCGGGCGCTTCTCGCTGACGCTGAAGCCGGGTCGCTTCACTCTCTACTGCCCGGGCGGCAAGAGCGAGCGCGGGCCGCTCGTCGTCACCGGCGCGGCGTCCGCGACGAGCACTGCCGCGGCCGCCGCGGTCGCGCGCTACCGGCGCTACATCGAGGGCCAGACCATCGTGCTGACCGCGAAGACGCGCCGGTTCGTCCAGCGGCTGCAGGCAGGCGACCTGGAGGGCGCGAAGGCCGCGTATGCCGACGCGCGGATCCCCTACGAGCGGATCGAGCCGGTGGCGGAGAGTTTCGGCGACCTCGATCCCGGGATCGACGCGCGTGCCGGCGACGTCCCGAAGGCGAAGTGGACAGGCTTCCACCCGATCGAGCAGTACCTCTGGGTGCACGGCGCCTCGGGCCCGGAGAAGCTGCGGAAAAAGCTGCTGGACGATGTCCTCGATCTCCGGCACCGTGTGCAGGCGATCGAGCTCGAGCCCGCCCAGGTGGCGAACGGCGCCGTCGAGCTCCTCGGCGAGGTGTCCAAGTCGAAGATCACGGGCGAGGAAGAACGGTACTCGCACATCGATCTCGTCGACTTCGAGGCGAACGTCCAGGGGGCGAAGGCAGCGTATGACTCGGTTCGAGAACTGGTGGAGGCTCGGCGGCCGGCGCTGGCGCAGGAGATCGACGGTCGTTTCACAGGCGTCGACTCGGCGCTGAAGCCATACCGTCGCGGCACCGGCTTCGTGGCGTACACGGCGCTCACGAAGGCCGATACCCGCGCCCTGAGCCGCTCGATCGACGCACTGGCCGAGCCACTCTCCCAGGTTGGGGCGATCGTCGCGGGGCAATGAGCCGTCGGCTCACACGCGGGCGGCTGCTGGCGGCCGGCGCGGTGGGCGCCGGCGTCGCGCTCGGAGGCGTAGGTGTCGAGCGACTCGCAGCGGGGGGCGACGGTGAAGCGGCCGACCTCGTTCCCTTCTACGGCGACCATCAGGCCGGGATCGCGACGCCTGCGCAGGACCGCCTGCACTTCGCCGCATTCGACGTCGTCACGGAATCGAGGTCCGAGCTCCGCGGCCTGATGCGCGCGTGGACCGAGGCGGGCGCACGAATGTCCCGGGGTGAGCCGGTCGGCGAGACCGGGCAGCGCCTGGCGCCGCCGATCGACACCGGCGAGGCGGTCGGTCTCTCGCCCGGGCGGTTGACGGTCACGTTCGGCCTCGGCCCGACGCTGTTCGACCGCTTCGGCCTCGGGCAGTCGCAGCCGGCGGCGCTCGTCCAGCTACCCGCCTTCGCCGGGGACGAGCTCGACCCGGAGCGCTCCGGCGGCGACCTCGCCGTCCAGGCTTGCGCGGACGACCCGCAGGTGGCGTTCCACGCGGTCCGGAACCTGGCGCGGATCGGTCGCGGCGCGGTCGTGATGCGCTGGTCGCAGCTCGGCTTCGGCCGGACGTCCTCGACGAGCCGCGCCCAGGAGACGCCGCGCAACCTGATGGGCTTCAAGGACGGTACGAACAACCTCAAGCTCGAGGACGGCCGCGGGCTCGCCAAGCACGTGTGGGTGTCGGCGAACGCCGAGCCCCGCTGGCTGCGCGGTGGGACGTACATGGTCACCCGACGCATCCGCATGCTGATCGAGGTGTGGGACCGGGCGAGCCTCGACGACCAAGAGGTGACGATCGGCCGTCGCAAGGAGAGTGGTGCCCCGTTCGGCCGCCCGGACGAGTTCGACCCGGTCAGCCTCTCGAGGACGCCCGTCGATGCGCACATCCGGCTGGCGGCCCCGAGCGAGAACGGCGGCCGCCGGCTTCTCCGCCGCGGTTACTCGTTCACCGACGGCATGGACGTCGAGCTCGGACAGCTCGACGCCGGCCTCTTCTTCATCAGCTACCAGAACGACCCGGCCGCGTTCGTCGAGGTCCAGCGGCGCCTCGCCTCGTCCGACGCGCTCAACGAGTACATCAAGCACACGGGCAGCGCGCTGTTCGCCTGCCCGCCGGGGGCGCACGAAGGCGGATACGTCGGCGAGGCGCTCCTCGGGTAGCAGCCAGAGTCCGGGCTAGGCTCATCCGGTGGCCTTCGCCACTGTCTATCCGCTGGTTTCCGCCCGGGCCGTCGCCCGTCCGTTCACCTACGAGGTGCCCGACGACGTGGGAGCGGGAACGGTGGTCTCGGTCCCGTTCGGACGCTCGCGTGTCCGCGGTGTCGTCGTCTCGACCGGGGAGCCGCCGCCGCCCGGGGTCGAGGCCGCACCCATCGCGGCCATCCTCGACGAGGTGCCGCCGTTGCTGGTCGAGCTCGCGCTCTGGGTCGCCGACTATTACGGCTCGACACCGGCACGGGCGCTCGAGCTGGTGGCGCCGCGGGCGCGCCGGCGGCGCGGCGAGCGCCGCCAGACGCCTGCAGGCTTGGCCGCCGAGGCGACACCTGCTGAGCTGACCTCCGAGCAGTCGGCAGCGGTGGCGGCGGTCGCCGGGGCGATGGACTCCGGCGGTGGTCGCTACCTTCTGTACGGCGCGACAGGCAGCGGCAAGACCGAGGTCTACCTCCGGGCATGCGCGGCCGCACTGGAGCGTGGGCTCGGGGCGATCGTGCTCGTGCCCGAGATCGCCCTTACCCCGCAGGCGGTCGGGCGCTTCCGGGCGCGCTTCGGCGAACGGATCGCGCTGCTCCACTCAGGCCTGACGGAGGCCGAGCGGCGCGACGAGCGGGAACGGATCGCCACCGGAGAGGCCCGGGTCGTGGTCGGCGCGCGCTCCGCGGTCTTCGCGCCGGTGCGCGGCCTGGGGCTGATCTGTGTCGACGAGGAGCACGACGCTTCCTACAAACAGGAGTCCGATCCTCGCTACGACGCCCGGACCGTGGCCGCCAAGCGCGCGTCGCTCGAGGGGGCGGCCGTCGTGTTCGGCAGCGCGACCCCGAGGCCGGAGAGCTGGGCGGCCCTGGAGCGACTCGAGCTCGGCGGCCGGCTGGGCGGGCGGTTGCCGCCGGTGCGGGTCGTCGACCTGCGGCGCGAGCAGGGGTACCCGCTCTCCGCGCCGCTGCTGGCAGAGCTCGGCCGAATCGCCGAGAACGGCGGCAAGGCGATCCTGCTGCTGAACCGCCGCGGGCTCGTCCCGGCGATCCACTGCCGGACGTGCGGCGTCACCCGCCGTTGTCCCAACTGCGACGTCGCGCTCGTGCTGCATTCCCCTGGCGACTTGCGCTGCCATCACTGCGGCCACGAAGAGCCAGCGCCCGAGCTCTGCCCCGAGTGTGGCTCGGCCGAGCTCGCGAAACTCGGCGCGGGAACCCAGCGGCTCGAGCGAGAGCTCGCGGCCCGCCTGCCCGAGCTGGAGCTCATCAGGCTGGATGCGGACTCGCGCGATCCGACCGCAGCGCTCGCGCGGTTCGCGGGTACCGACCGATCGGTGCTGCTCGGCACGCAGATGGTCGCCAAGGGCCACCACTTCGCAGGGGTGTCGCTGGCCGCTGTCGTCGATGCCGACACCGGGCTCGCACTGCCCGACTTCCGTGCCGAGGAGCGAACCTTCCAGCTGCTCACGCAGCTCGCGGGTCGCAGCGGCCGTGACGCGCCCGGCCGCGTGCTGATCCAGACATTCCAGCCGGACTCCCGGCCCGTGGAGCTCGCCGCCCGGCACGACGTCGCGCGCTTCCTGGCCGGCGAGCTCGAGCGGCGGGAGGCGCTCGGGTATCCGCCGTTTCGCCACCTGCTGCGGATCGTCGTGTCCGGACCCGAGCCCGAAGCGCCGATGCGGGCTCTGCAGGAACTGAAAGACGCACTGGGCGGCCCCGACCTGCTCGGCCCGGCGCCGATCCTGCGACTGCGGGGACGCCACCGCGCCCAGCTCGTCGCCAAGACCGACCGGCCGGGAGCCCTCGCCGCGCGCGCCGCCCGAGCGCTCGCGGCGGCGGCTCCGGCGATGCGAAAGGCGGGCCTGACCGCTGTGGTCGACGTCGATCCGCAGAGCCTCTGATCAGCTGGCTGATGCACGCACATGAATCACCAATCAGCCGACTACACTGACCGCGCTGTGAGCGAGGAGCACGGGCAGGTCGTCGACGAGGAGCTGAGCGCCGAGAACGAGGCGAGGCGACGGGTTGCGCTCGCCCAGATCCGCCAGTGGCCCGACCCGGTGCTGAAGCTCAGGGCCGAGGAGGTGGTGGAGTTCGACGATGACCTCCGCCGGCTGGTCGAGCGCATGCAGGCTCTGATGGCCGAGGCGCGCGGGATCGGCCTCGCCGGCAACCAGGCGGGCGTGCTCCGCCGCGTCTTCGTCTTCCGGATCGAGGACGAGGACGAGCCCCGGGCCGCCGTGAACCCGGCGATCGTCGCTCCGAGCGAGGAGCTGGAGACGGCCGACGAAGGCTGCCTCTCGATGCAGGGCGTGCTCGTCCCGGTCGAGCGGCCCAGCGCGGTCACGCTGGAGGCCCACGACGCCGAGGGCAAGCCGTACCGGCTGGAGCTGGAAGGGCTCGCGGCCAGGGTCGTCCAGCACGAGGTCGACCACCTCGACGGCGTCCTGATCCTGGAGCGCACGACGCCCGAAGCCCGGCGCGAGGCGATGGCGGCGTTACGCCCCCAGCCGATCCTGGGCTGACAGTGCGCCTCGGATTCGCGGCCAGCGCGCCGTTCGGGGCCGACGTGCTCGAGCGGCTGGCGGGCCGTCACGAGATCGTCTTCTGTCTGACCCAGCCGGACGCTCCGGCGGGGCGGGGAAGAGGCCTGCGGCCGGCGCCGGCCAAGCTGACGGCGCTGAAGCTCGGCATTCCGGTGGTCGAGAGCCTCGATGAGCCGCTCGACGCTGAGACGATCGTGCTGGTCGCCTACGGACGCCTGATCCCCGACGACCTGCTGGAGCGGCACCTGTGGCTGAACGTGCACCCGTCGCTGCTGCCGCGCTGGCGCGGGGCCGCCCCCGTGGAGCGGGCGATCATGGCCGGCGACACCGAGACCGGGGTGACGGTGATCAAGCTGGTGGAGGAGCTCGACGCAGGGCCGATTGCGGCTGTCGGGCGGTTCCCGATCGGCCCCGAGGACGATGCAGGAGCTGTGTACGACCAGGCAGTCCCGCTCGCGGTCGAGCTGCTCGAGCGGGTGCTGCCCGATCCGACGTTCACGGCACAGCCGGGCGACGGAGCCACCTACGCCGAGAAAATCGGCCCGGAGGACCGGGCCCTCGACCTCTCGAGGCCGGAAGAAGCGGTGAACCGCGTGCGCGCGCTCTCGCCGCACATCGGCGCGCGCGCCGAGCTGGAGGGGCGGCCGGTCGTGGTCTGGCGCGCGCGCGTCGAGGACGGCCGCTTCGTCCCGCTCGAGGTGCAGCCGCCGGGCGGTAGGACGATGGAGTACGACGCGTGGCTACGCGGCCTGCGGTAGCCCCCGCCCGGCGCGCGGCCTACGAGGTCGTCCTCCGCGTCTTCGAGGACGACGCCTACGCCGACCGCGCGTTCGCCACCGCCGCCGAGAGGTTGGACGCACGCGACCGGGCACTCGCGCAGCAGATGGCCTACGGGACGGTGCAGCGCGTCCGGACGCTCGACCACGCGATCGAGACGCTCGGCCGCCGACCGGTGCGGAAGCTCGACCCTCCGGTCAGGGCGGCGCTTCGGCTCGGCGCGTACCAGGCGGCCTATCTCGACGGTGTGCCGGCGCACGCGGCGGTGAACGAGTCGGTCGAGCTTGTCCGGGCCGCTCGCCTCGAGCGGGCGGTGCCCTTCACCAACGCGGTCATGCGGCGCCTGACCGAGGGGCTCCCGGCATTGCTCGCCTCCCTTCCCGAGGGGCCGCTGAAGCACTCCTACCCCGACTGGATCTTCGAGACGTGGTGCCGGGACTGGGGCGAGGACGAGGCGCTCGCGTTGATGCGGGCTCAGAACGAGGCGCCCGAAACCGTCGTCCGGCTGGTCCTCGGTGAGATCGAGGGCGAGCCGACGGATGTCCCGGGCGCCTGGCGGGTAGCTCGCGTCGACGAGCGGGCGCTGGGGGAGGGGCGGATCTGGCCGCAGAGCCGCGGCTCACAGCTTGCCGGGCTCGCCGTCGGCTCTCGCCCCGGCGAGCGCGTGCTCGACCTCTGCGCCGCGCCCGGCGGCAAGGCCTCGATGCTCGCCGGCGAGGTGACGGCGGTCGAGCTCCACGAGGGGCGCGCACGGGAGCTGGCGGAGAACGTCCGGCGGCTCGGCGCTGCGAACGTCCGGGTCGTCAACGCCGACGGGCTGGCTCTGCCGGGCGACCTGGACGGCTTCGACCGCGCGCTGGTCGATGCGCCGTGCTCCGGGCTCGGCGTGCTTGCCGCGCGGCCCGACCTACGCTGGCGCGCGCAGCCGCTCCCGGAGCTCCAGCTCGCGTTGCTGCGGGCGGCGGTCGCCCGCGTGAAGCCGGGTGGGTCGGTCACTTTCTCGGTCTGCACCCTGAACGCGGACGAGAACGAGGCGGTGGTCGACGCCTCCGGCTTCGCCGCAGACGATCTCGGTGTCGAATGGCCGCGGTTCCGCCACCCGAAGCGACCGGAGTTCCTGCTGACGACGCCCCACCGCCACGGGACATCCGCGTTCTTCATCGCCAGGCTGCGGGTCTGAGCCTGTGGACGAATCGACACACAAGCGTTTCACCCCAGTCTCTCAGAGACTGGGTGGCAAACGCCACGAGCGCCACAACCGTAAGATCGGCCGCGTGGGCTGGGACGACTGGATCCGCACGGTCGAGGTGGAGCCGTCGCTGTACGCGGCCGACTTCTCGAAGCTCGGCCACGACGTGGACGTCTTGCTGCGGGCGGGTGCCCGCATCGTCCACTTCGACGTCGGAGACGCCCATTTCGTCGAGCCGGTCACGATGGGGCCGATCGTGCTCCGGTCCATCGCTCCGCTCGTCCACGAGGGGGGCGGCTACGTCGATTGTCACCTGATGGTCGACGATCCGGCGCACCACCTCGCCGCGTTCGAGGAGGCAGGCGCCGACAGCGTCACGTTTCACGCCGAGGCCGTCGACGACCCGGCCGCGGTCGCCGCCGCGGCGCGCGAGCACGGCTTCTCCGTCGGCCTCGCCTTCAACCCGGAGACGGCGGTGGAGGAAGTCGCTCCGCTTGCAGACGCCTTCGACCTCGTCCTCTGCATGAGCATCCACCCCGGCTACTCGGGCCAGGAGTTCATGCCGGACGCGCTCCCGCGGATCGAGCAGCTGCGCTCGCTCGTGCCGGAGCACGTGCACGTGCAGGTGGACGGCGGGATCTCGCACGAGAACATCCGCAGCGTCTACGACGCGGGCGCCGACCTGATCGTCTGCGGCTCCGCGATCTTCGGCAGGGAGGACCTGCCCCGCGCGTACCGTCGGCTCGTCCAGGCACTCGCATGACGTACCTGGAGCGCGCGATCGAGCTCGCCGAGCGCGGGCGCGGGACGACCCGGCAGAGCCGGCGTCGGGTGCACGAGCTGCGCGCCGGCTCCGACGCGGTCGCCGTCGGCACGGGCACGGTCCGCGCCGATCACCCGCGGTTGGACGCGCGCGACGTGACCGTTGAGCGCAGCGCTCCCCGGCCCGGTCGAGCTCCGCGCCTTCGGGCCGAGCGCGTCGGCGACGATGTTCTCCTCGATGCCTATGTCCATGAGCCCTGAGGACCGGCTCGTCGGCCTCCTCTCGCGCTGGCTTGCGCGGCACATCGGCAACGCCGGGCTTCGCGCCGGGATCGACGCGGCCGGCCGCGCCGGGCTCTCGCCCGAGCAGGAGGAAGCCGTCGACGAGCTCGTCGCGGAGCTCGAGCGGGCCGGCCCGGCCGAGCGAGGCGACGTCGAGATGGTCGTCCGCGAGACGCTCGAGGCGCTGGCCCTCGGCTAGCCTGGACGGATGTTCACCGGGCTCGTCCGCGAGGTCGGGACGGTCGTCTCGGTGGAGGCTGGGACGGCTGCGCGTCGAGTCCTCGATCGAGGCGGCGGCCGGTGATTCCGTCGCGATCGACGGCGTCTGCCTCACCGTCGTCGACGGCGATGGGATGACGCCGCGTTCGACGCCCCAAGTACGTGGGGAGGCTCGCGGGGCTACGATCTGACGATGGCGGCCCACGAGCTCCAGGAGCAGGGGATGGACACGGTCGACGCCAACCTCGCGCTCGGCTTCGCCGCCGACGAGCGGGAGCGGGGAATCGGCAACCAGATCCTGGCCGACCTCGGTCTCGGCACGATCCGGCTCCTGACCAATTACCCGAAGAAGGTCGCTGGCCTGGGGGCAGACGGCCTGCCCGTCGAGCAGGTGCCGCAGAACGGCGAGAACCTGCGCTATCTCCGCGCGAAACGTGAGAAGCTCGGTCACCGGCTCCATCACCAGGACGTCAAGTTCGAACCCGACGCGGAAGCGTGAGCGACAACCTCGACGAATCCCAGGACTGGCCGCTGCGGGACTACTCCGCGCGGCTCCGCCCGCCGCGGCTACCCGAGGAGACGGCGGAGGCCGAGCCCGAGGAGCGGCCCGAGCTCGAGGAGCAGCGCGAGCCCGAGGCACAGCGTGAGCCCGAGCCGGCGCTCGAGCCCGACCCTGAGGCTGCCTTCGAGCCACCACCCACCTCCTCCGCCGGAGTCGAGGTGCTCTACGACGAGGACGACGAGCAGCCGGCCGCTCCGGCCGAGACGCCTGGCGAACCGGCCCTCCAGGGAGAAGCCGAAGCCCCGGAGGAGTCTGTCCCTACGGATACGTCTGACGAGGCGGCCGCCGTCCAGGGGCCGACCCCGGAGGGGTCCGTTCCTGCGGAGACCGCTGCGCCGGAAGAGGTGGCCGAGCCGGTCGAGGAGGCGGAGCCGCAGCTCGAGGAGAGTCCGCCCGAGCCCGAGCACGCCGAGGGCGACCTGCGCATCCCCGACGGAACCTCCGTGCTCGAAGGATCGCCGAATGGGAACCGGCGCACGGTCGCGATCGTCGTCAGCAAGTTCAACGGTGAGATCACCAACAGGCTGCTCGACTCGGCGCTGACCGCACTCGACGAGGCCGGAGTCTCGCGCGACGCGGTGCTGGTCATGCCCGTTCCGGGCGCGTTCGAGCTGCCGATCGCGGCGATGGCGCTCGCCAAGACCCGCCGCTACTCCTGCGTGATCGCGCTCGGCTGCGTGATCCGCGGGGAGACGCCGCACTTCGACTTCGTCGCCGGCGAGGCGGCGAGTGGGCTCCAGCTGGCCGGGATCGAGACCGGCGTGCCGGTCTCCTTCGGCCTGCTCACCTGCGACACCGCCGAGCAGGCGGAGGAGCGGGTGGAGCGCGGCGGCTGGGCGGCCCGCACCGCTCTCGAGATGGCCGACGCGTTCGCGCAGCTGCGAACCGCAGTTGCGCGCGGTTAGGCCGCTCTCCCCGCTACACTTCCCGGCCGCATGTCGAAGATCTGCTCTGTCTGCGGGAAGAAGCCTTCGTTCGGCCATCACCGGAGCCACTCGATGGTGGCGACCAAGCGCCGCTTCGACCCGAACCTGCAGCGTGTCCGCATCGTCGTGGACGGCACGCCGAAGCGCGCGTACGTCTGCACGCGCTGCCTGAAGAGCGGCAAGGTCATCAAGGCCTAGGAGGGTCTGGCGCAACGTGGTCGATGCCGCCAGGCCACGCTAGGCGGCGCGCTGCCGCGACCTCAGGCGCCGCGATAGCCAGTCACTATCGGGGCTCGCTGCGTCCTTGCATCACACTCGCCCATCGCACCCTGGCGGCGAGCAACGTTCCACCAGGCCCTCCTAGCAACCGCGAGCGACCCCGAGGGGTCTAATCTCGCGCAGTGGATTTCGTCCTGAACTCATCCGAGCTCGGACGAGTGGCGATCACCGGCGACGCCGTCGCCCAGATCGTCGGCCTGACGGCGGCCGAGTGCTATGGCGTCGTCGGCACGACCACGACCGGCAGGCTGGGCCGGCTGCTGACCCGCGACCGCACGACGCGCGGGATCGAGGTCTCCGGCGACGAGCAGGGCCTGTCGATCGCGCTGCACGTGGTGGTCGAGCACGGCCTGAACCTGGCCGAGGTCGCGTCGACCGTCCGCAACCGCGTCGCCTACGAGGTGGGGCGGATGACCGGCCTGGAGATCTCCGCCGTCGAGGTGCACATCGACGCCGTGAAAGCCTCGGCATGAGCAGCGATCTGGAGGCGATCCGCCGCCTTGCCGGGCCTGCCGCTGCGGCGCTGGAGGCAAGCCGCGGTCGCATCGACGACCTGAACGTCTACCCCGTGCCGGACGGGGACACCGGCACCAACCTGACGCTGACGGTCAGGGCAGTCCAGAAGGCGCTGGCGGAGCTCGACGACGCCCCTCGTGAGCGTCTCGCCCACGAGGTCGCGCGGGCAGCGCTGATGGGTGCCCGCGGCAACTCGGGCGTGATCCTTTCTCAGATCGTCCGCGGCTTCGCCGAGGTGCTGGGAGGCGCGCAGGTGATCGATGCGCCCACGATCGCACGGGCCTTCCGCTCCGCCAGCGACGCGGCGTACCGCGCGGTGCGGAAGCCGGTCGAGGGGACGATGCTGACCGTGATCCGCGAGTTGGCCGAGGAGGCCGAAGCACAGGCGCGGCCCGACCTGCCCGTCGCCGACCTGCTGCCCGCGCTCCTGCGACGAGGAGAGGACGCGCTCGCGCGTACGCCCCAGCATCTCGAGATCCTCCGCCAGGCGGGCGTCGTCGACGCCGGCGGCGCGGGCCTGCTCGAGCTCGTCCGCGGCCTGACCGCGGCCGTGACCGGCGAGGCCCTGCCGGACCCGCCAGTCGGCCTCGAGGACGTGAGCCTCGATGCGATCCACCAGGAGCTCTCGCGCTATCGCTACTGCACCGTCTTCGTCGTCGAGGGCGACGGCCTCGACCGTGACGCGCTCGAGCGCGCCGTCGAGCCGCTCGGCGACTCGCTGATGGTCGTGGGCGACGAGTCTGCGCTGAAGGTGCATGTGCACACGGACGACCCCGGCCGCGCCCTCACGATCGGCGCCGCCACCGGCGTGCTCGAGGGGATCGAGATCGCGAACATGCACCGTCAGACCAAGCAGCGGGAAACCCGTCTGCTCGAGCTCGTTCCGGATCCGCGCGAGACCGAGGTGGTCGCGGTCGTCGCCGGCGAGGGCAACGCCCGCCTCTTCCGCAGCCTTGGGGTGACGGGCGTCGTCGAAGGCGGCCAGTCGATGAACCCGTCGACCGCCGACATCCTCGCCGCCGTCGACGCGACCTCTGCGCCGGAGGTGGTCGTGCTGCCGAACAACGCGAACGTGATCCTCTCGGCCGAGCAGGCGGCCACGCATGCGTCCAAGCCGGTGCTGGTCGTCGGCACGCGCTCGATTCCGGCCGGGATTGCGGCGATGGTCGCCTACGACGGCACCCGTACGGCGGCGGACAACGCGGCGGAGATGACGGATGCGGTCGCCGTCGTCGCCACCGGCGCGGTGACCACCGCCTCGCGCGCGGTGCAGCTCGACGGCCTCGCAGTCCGGAAGGGGTCGTTCCTCGGCCTGCTCGAAGGGGAGCCGGTCGCAGGCGGGCCGGCGTTCGAGGAGGTCGCGGCCACGGTGGTCGCGTTGCTGTTGGCGGAGCCCCGCGAGCTGCTGACGCTTCTGCCCGGCGAGGACGCTCCAGCGCTGAACGACCTGCTCGACCGGATCGCCGAGTCCCACCCCGAGATCGAAGTCGACGTCCAGGACGGTGGCCAGCCGAACTACCACCTGCTCCTGTCGGCCGAATAGCATCGAGCCATGGCGGTCCGGGTCATGCTGATCGAGGACAACGACGTGTTCCGAAACGCGTTGGAGGTCCTGCTCACACTCGATGCCGACATCGAGATCGCCGGCGCGGAGCCCGACGGCAACGACGTCGTCGAGCGTTGTCGGGAACTCGAGCCCGATGTCGTGCTCGTGGACTATCGCCTCCCGGGCATCGACGGCGTTCAGGTGACGCGGCTCCTGCGCGAGCACGCTCCGGGCGTCGCAGTGGTCGCGCTCACCGCTGCGGCTGGCGAGCGCGAGGTCGAAGCGCTCCTCGAAGCAGGTGCCACCTCCTGCCTCGGAAAGGATCGGCCTCTGGACGAGATCGTCGATGCCGTGCGCAGCGCGGCCGGCCGGTCGGCGACTCGCTGATGCAGCTCACGGCGACGAACACCGCCGTCGTCCTGGACTCGACCGCGGACTTCCCGGAAGGCCCGCAGCGCTTTCCGAACTGGCGGGTCGTCCCCCTGTACGTGCGCTTCGGCGCCGAGAGCTTCCGCGACTACGCCGAACTCGGCCCGCAGGAGTTCTACGAGCGTCTGCGCATCGCCTCGGACCTGCCGACCACCTCGCAGCCGACTCCTGGCGACTTCCTCGAGGTCTACCGGGGGCTGGAGCGGTACGAGCGGATCCTCTCTCTGCATATCCCGGCCACGCTGTCCGGGACGGTCGAGAGCGCGCGGCTGGCCGGCGGCGAGCTTGGCGGCGGGAAGGTGCGCGCGATCGACAGCGGGACGGTCTCGGCCGGCCTGGCGCTCCTCGCGCTGGGCGTCCAGAAGCGTCTCGAGCGCGGGACGACCGACGAGGCTCTCGACGCGTACGTCGAGAGGTTCCGGCGCGAGAGTCGGATCGTCTTCACCGTCGATACGCTCGAGTACCTCGCCAAGGGCGGGCGCATTGGCAAGGCCGCGGCGATGGCCGGGACGCTGCTGAACATCAAGCCGATCCTGGCGATCGAGCAGGGCGAGGTCGTCCCGCTGAAGCGCGTGCGAGGTGCCCACAAGGCGTTCCTCGAGTTCGTCGAGGCGTTCGAGCAGGGAAGCGTCGACCGGCCGTCGCTGCGCGTGGGCATCGCAGACGCGGATGCGCCTGACCGCCGAGACGCCGTCCGCGACCTCGTCCACCGCACGCGGCCACAGGCACGGGTCGAGGTCGAGACGACGCTCGGCGCGGTCGTCGGGACACATGCCGGACCGGGCGCCGTCGGCTTCTTCTGGTTCGACGGCTCCGACTGAGGCCGGCGGTATGCTCGGACCGAGGTGACGCGCCCGACGGCGTTCGCAACCGTGGACCAACCGGAGTCGTGGCCGCGCCTGCGCGGCGAGCCGCGGCCCGAACGCCTGGATGCACGCCTGGAGTCGCTCCAGGGAGTCGGCCCGAGGATCGCCGGGCGGCTGCGGAAGCTCGGACTGGCCACCGTCCGCGACCTGCTCGAGCACCGTCCCCGCGATTACCAGCGTTCCGTCGGGGAGAGTCGCATCGTCGACCTCTTCGGGGAGCAGGAGGCGGTGATCGCCGGCGAGGTTCGAAGCGTCTCCCTGCGCCGCGCCCGCGGACGGCTGACGGTGCTCACGGCGACGGTTGCCGACGAGAGCGGCGCGATCCCGGCCGTCTGGTTCAACCAGCCCTGGCTCGAGGACAAGCTGCGGCCCGGGACGCGTGTGCGCCTTCGCGGCCAGTTGCGCCGCAACACCTTCAACGTCAAGTCCTACGACCTGAACGGGGCGGCCGCGACCGCCGACCTCGCTCCCGTCTATCCGGCCGGCGAGGAGATCACCCCGCCCAGGCTCCGCGCTCTCGCCGACAGGGCACTCGAGCTCGTCCCGAACGAGCCGGACCCTCTCCCGGCGATGCTGAAGCAGCGCGAACGGATGCCGCGGCGCGCCGACGCGCTCTACGCGCTCCACCGTCCGCGCACGCTCGAGGAGGCGGAGGAGGGGAGGCGCCGGCTCGCGTTCGACGAGCTGCTCCTGCTCCAGCTCGGCCTTGCCCGACGCACCCGCGAGCGCGAGCAGGAGGTCGCGCCCGCGCTCGGTGAGCCCGGGGAGCTGCTCGTGCGCTACCGCTCAGCGCTGCCGTTCGAGCTGACCGAGCACCAGGAGCGGGCGATTGCCGACCTCGACCGCGACCTCGCGGGCACGACGCCGATGCAGCGGCTGCTCCAGGGCGACGTCGGCTCCGGGAAGACGGCGGTTGCGCTCTACGCGCTGCTGCGCGGGGTCGAGCGCGGTTACCAGGGCGCGCTGATGGCCCCGACCGAGACGCTTGCCGAGCAGCACTTCCTCACCGTCGAGGAGCTCTGCCGCGAGCTCGGCGTCACCTGCGGCCTGCTGACCAGCTCGGTCGGCAAGCGGGCCCGCGACGCCGCTGCGGGCGCCTCGATCCAGGTCGGTACGCATGCGTTGATCCAGGAGGGCGTCGACCTTGCCGACGTCGCAGTGGCGGTTGTCGACGAGCAGCACCGCTTCGGCGTCGCGCAGCGAAAGGCACTGGTCGAGGGCCGTACCCCGCACGTGCTGCACATGACCGCGACGCCGATTCCGCGCACGCTCGCGCTCACCGTCTACGGCGACCTGGCCGTGAGCGAGATCGCAAAGCCGCCGGCGTCGCGCCGGCCGGTCGTCACGAGTTGGATCGAGGAGGGTCGGGCGCCCGAGGCCTATCGCCGCCTGACTCGACTTCTGCGAGAAGGCCGCCAGGCGTACGTCGTCTGCCCGCTGATCGAGCAGTCCGAGACCTCACGGGCGCGAGCGGCGGAGGGGGAGGCGGCCAGGCTCCATCGAGCCGAGCTGCGAGGGTTCCGGGTCGGTTGCATGCACGGGCGGCTGAAGCCGGCCGACCGCCGCGACCTGATGGCCAAGTTCAAGGCGCGCGAGCTGGACGTCCTCGTGGCGACCACGGTGATCGAGGTCGGTGTCGACGTCCCCAACGCGACGGTGATGATCGTCCAGGAGGCCGACCGCTTCGGGCTCGCCCAGCTCCACCAGCTGCGCGGCCGGGTGGGGCGCGGCGCCGAGCAGTCGTACTGTCTGCTCGTGTCGCGCCCGAAGGAGGAGCTGACCGAGGCGGCGGTCCGCCGTCTTGAGGCGCTCGTCGAGACCACCGACGGCTTCGAACTCGCGGAGGTCGACCTCGAGCTGCGCGGCGAGGGTCAGCTGCTCGGCACGCGCCAGTCGGGCATCTCCGACCTGCGCTTCACGAAGCTGCGCGCAGACCGGCCTCTGTTGGAGAAGGCGCGCGCAGCGGCGCAGGAGTTGGTCGACGTCACGGGCCCGCTCGACGACCAACTCGCTGCGCTCTTCCCGGACGACGGGCTCGCCGCCTAGGCTGCTGCGGCGGCCACGGCGTTGAGGTCCCGGCCGAGCAGGAGGCCGTTGTAGGCGAAGTCCTGCTCGCGGAGCGCCTCGTTGTAGTAATGGAGCGCGTCGCCGGTGAGCGAGGCGCCGTGCATGGCGTGGATCCAGGCCGGGGCGAGGGCCTCGATCCGGTCGACGACGGCGCGCACCGGGTTCTCGTGGGCGAAGATCCCGATCCCGCGGTAGACCTCGATCATCGCGTCCGACAGGTTCTCGTTCACGACCGGCGGCTGGTCGCCCGGCTGCAGGTACAGGTCGGACGGGAAGAGGCTCCCGGTCGACTCCTCGAACACCATCATCGAGTCCCAGTGGTGGACGTGCGGCGTCTCCAGGAAGCGGAGCGTGTGGCGCCCGAGCTCGAGCTTCTCGCCGTCCATGAAGCTGCGCACGCGCCCGGTGTCGACGCCGAAGCTCGCCGCGTTCAGCTGGATCGAGAGCGCCGAGCCGACGAGCTCGGCGCCCGGTGCGTCACTCATCAGCGGGTCCATGCCGCCGTTCTCGTCGCCCTCCCAGTGCAGGAGGACGAGGTTTGCGAGCGTGGCCGGGTCGAGCACCTCGCGGATCGCCCCCCGGATGTTGTCGACCATGAAGTGGTCGCCCGTGTGGACGAGCGTCGGCCGCTCGTCGTCGATCAGAAACTGGTTGAACGTGATCCCGTACGTCTCGGTCATCGTCGAGATGCGGTAGACGCCGCCGGCGATATGGTCGATTCTGGTTTCCATGATCCCTCCTTTTCGTTGCACATGACTGTGTAGCGATCGACTATAATTCACTAGACACAGTTGTGCAACAATTTCTTCCATGACCCGCAAGTACGAACTGAAGAAGCGCGCCGAGCGCCAGGAGGAGACCCGTCGACGCATCGTCGAGGCGGCGATCCAATTGCACCGGACGAAAGGGCCGGCACGGACGACCTTCAGCGACATCGCTGCGCTCGCGGGCGTCCAGCGACACACGCTCTACCGGTATTTCCCGGACGAGCGCGCGATGGGGCTCGCCTGCTCGGGTCTTCACTTCGAGCTCAACCCTCCGCCGGACCCGGCAGCATGGGAGGCGATCGCGGATCCGGCCGAGCGGCTGCGGGTCGGGCTGGAGGCGCTCTACGCGTGGTACGAGCGCAACGAGGACATGTTCTCCTGCGTGTTTCGCGACGCCGAGATCGACCCACTGGTCCGCGAGCTGTTCGAGCTGCGCGGGGTGGAGCCGATGGCACGAGTTGCCGCCGTGCTCTCCCGGGGGCTGGGGACGGGCAGGCGAGCGCGGGCCGCCTTCTCGCTCGCGCTCGACTTCCACGCGTGGCGGCGTCTCGCGCAGAGCGGCCTCGATGCGCCTGACGCGGCGACGCTGATGGCGGACGCGGTTCTCTGCGCGTCGCGCTGAGGGTCGCTCTTAGTCGCACCCTACGATCACGGCATGCGGATCATCGCCGGCGAGCATCGGGGAGCCCGCATCTTCGCGCCGAAGGGCGAGGACACCCGTCCCACCTCCGACCGCGTGCGGGAGGCGGCCTTCAACCTGATCGGGCCGGTCGACGGCGCTGCCGTGCTCGACCTCTTCGCCGGCTCGGGGGCGATGGGGCTCGAGGCGCTCTCGCGCGGCGCGGCAGCGACGACGTTCGTCGAGAGCGACCGCGACGCCTGCCGGAGTATCGACCGGAACCTCGAAAAGCTCCGGATGACGGGCGCGACGGTTCTCCAGCGGGACGTGTTCCAGACGCTCGCCGGCGATCCCCGCACCTACGACCTGATCCTCTGCGACCCGCCCTACGGGTTCGACCAGGACGCCAGGATCGCGCCGTACCTCCGACGCGCGCTCGCCGAGGACGGTCTGCTCGTCTACGAGACGACCTCCCGACGTGAGCCCGTTCTCGACGGTCTCCGGGTCCGTACCTCGCGCACGTACGGCTCGGCACGGCTTACGCTGTTCGAGCATGAGTCGTAGGCTCGACGGAGACTCCAAGGAGCGGAGGTGCCGGCTTTGCCGGTGCCGGAGCGCGAATTGATCACGGCGATCTACCCCGGCACGTACGACCCGGTCACTCTCGGGCACGCCGATGTCATCCGCCGCGCGGCGGCGATCTTCGACCGCGTCGTCGTCGGCGTCGTCCGCCATCCGGTGCACAAGGAGCCGACGTTCACGATCGACGAGCGGGTCGCCTTCGTCCGCGAGGCTCTCGCCGATGTGTCGAACGTCGAGGTGGACGTCTTCGCCGAGCTGGTCGTCGACTTCGCCCGCCGCTGGGAGGCGAAGGCGATCGTGAAGGGGCTGCGGGTGATCTCCGACTTCGAGTGGGAATTCCAGATGAACCAGCTGAACCGCCACCTTGCACCCGAGATCGAGACCGTCTACGTCATGGCCAGCCCGCTGTACTCGTTCATCTCCTCCAGCGGCGTGAAGGAGATCGCAACCTTCGGCGGAAATGTCGACGAGCTTGTCCCGCCTGCGGTGGCGGCGAGATTCCGGGAGCTGTTCCCGGAAGGACGGGGCGGCGCCCCCACGAGCCCGCAGGAGTAGCACGATCGCTCCGGGCCCCGACCCAGGCTTCGCCCGGCGGGCCGCCGGGTAGACTGCAGCCCTATGGACGTACTGGTACTCATCGACAAGCTCGACGACCTCGTGCACAACGCGAAGGCCGTGCCTCTCACCGACCAGGTCCGCATCGACCGCGAGGAGATCTACGACATCCTCGACCAGATGCGCGCGACCATCCCGGAGGAAATCAAGCAGGCGCGCTGGATCGTCAAAGAGCGGCAGGAGATGCTGGCCGAGGCGAAGCGGGAATGCGACCGGATCCTCGGCGAGGCGCGTGAACAGGCGGCGCGCGAGGCCTCCCAGACCGAGATCGTCAAGCTCGCCGAGCGTCAGGCGCAGGAGATCATCGACGAGGCTCGGCGGCAGGCCCGCGAGACGCGCCTCGAGATGGAGGACTGGGCCGACGGCATCCTGTCGACGCTCGAGGTCAACCTCGACAAGTTCCTGAGCGCCGTCAAGCGGGGACGCGAGCGGCTCCACGAGCGCTCGCAGGAGAACGTCGTCGCCGGGGTCGCGGCGAACGACGGCGACGAAGCGTACTGAGCCGTCGCCTGCGGATCACCAGGCGGCGACCGCGATGGGCACCGTTCTCGGGCGCGACCGTGCGCCGGTCCCGAGGGTGATCGTCCAGGTCGTGGTCGACCGGTTCGGCGTGCCCGCCAGGAACGTCTTGCCGTCGCAGCCGTAATCGACGCGCCGCCCGTGGTAGACGTGCGTCGCTCCCGTCAGGAAGGTGCACACCTTGCCGTTGGCGAGCTTCACAGCCCACGGGTAGCCCTGGCCCGGAAGCTCCTTGTTGGCCAAGCGTTTGGGCAACGCTTTCGAGAGTGCGAGCCTGACCACGCGCGTCCCGAACGGAGTGCTGTCCTCGGGGCAGAGAACCCAGGAGGGGACCGCTCGGTCCGAGAAGCACGGGTCGGCGATCTCGTTCCCGATCTCGCAGCGCCAGGCGTCGCGGCGCGGGTCAGCGAGCGAGCCCGTGAAGCACTCGCCCTTCGCCGTCCGCACCACGGCGAGGCGGGGGGCGACGTCGCCGAGAAGATACGGACGGTAGACGGTCACCTTGGTGGGAGGCGCCGTCGAGGCGGCCCCCGACGAGGCCGCGACGATCAAACCGGCGACTGCGGCGAGTGCGATGCCCAGGCGCACGGGCTCGTGCTATGCCGCCTCGGCGGAGGCTCCGACGCTCATCGTCAGCTTCTGCGACAGCTCGACGAACGCCTGCGCGGCCCGGGTGCGGCGGCGGTCGCGGTGCCAGGCGATTCCGATCAGGCGCGGCGGCACGCGGTCTCCGAGATCGACGACGCGAACCGAGGGATCGGCCTCGTCGACGGTCAGCCGGGGGACGACCGCGATCCCGACACCTGCGGCGACCAGCCCCTGGACCGTGCCGTTGTCGTCCGAGCGGAAGGCGATGTTCGGCTCGCGGCCGGCGTGGCGGAGCCGGTCCTCGACCCGCTGGGTGGTCCGGCAGGTGCGGTTCGAGATCAGCGGATGGTCGAGCAGCTCGCGCAGGCTCGGCGACCGGTCGCGCGACGCCAGCTGCGAGCCCGCCGGGACGACGAGCACATACGGGTCGCGGAAGAGCTCGACCGCCTCGCAAGGTCCTGGTTCCAGCGGCAGGACGACGAAGCTGAGATCCAACTCGCCGCGCTCGACCAGTTCGAGCAGGTCGCGGTCGTCCGCCGACTCCTGGAGGGTCACGTCGACCTGCGGCCACTCGCCGCAGAACTCCCGCAGTAGCTCCGGTAGCACGCGGGCGCCGACGCTCTGGTAGGTGCCGATCCTCAACGGGCCGGCATCGCCGGCGTCGAGGGCGGCGAGATCCGCCTGCGCTGCCTGCAGGCGGGCCGCGATCGCATCGGCGTGGCGGAGCAGGAGCTCCCCCGCCTCGGTCAGCGACACGGGGCGTGGCCCTCCGGGGCGATCGATCAGGCGGCGGCCGACGATCCGCTCGAGCATTGCGATCTGCTGGCTGATCGCCGACTGCGTGTAGCCCAGCCGCCGCGCAGCCCGACCGAAGGTTCCCTCCTCCGCGATCGCCTTCAAGGCGATCAGGTGGCGCAGTTCGAGCCCGAGCCAAATATCAGGAGCCATAATAGAAACGACAGATTAGACGATTGGCGCTAATCATGAGCCGACAGGCACGCTGTGGTCGTGGAGATCGTGATCGTCCTCACGATACTGATCCTTGCCGGCGTGGTCTCGGCTCTGGGACCCGACTCCCGCGACTACGACGTGAACGACCGGCGAGGGTGGTGGCCCGGCAGGAGGTAGGGGGCCGGGTCTGGCTGGCCCTGGCGGTCGTCTACGTCGTCTGGGGCTCCACCTACCTCGGCATCGACCTCGCCGTCCGGACGATTCCCCCGTTCTTGATGGCAGCCGTCCGCTTTCTGATCGCGGGCGGGCTCCTGTACGCATGGGCGATCCGGCGCGGCGACCGCGATGACCGGCCCACACCGAGACAGTGGCTGTCGGCGTTCCTGATCGCGGCGCCGATGCTCGCCGTCGGGAACGCGGCCGTCGGGTGGGCGGAGCAGACGCTCGACACCGGCACCGCCTCCCTGATCATCGCGTCGGTCCCGCTCTGGATGGCTCTCCTCGACCGCCTCTTCTACGGCCAGCGGCTCGCCCGCGTGGTCGTCGCCGGCCTGGTCGTCGGCTTCGGCGGGGTCGGCCTGCTGGTCGCGCCGGGTGGCTCCAACGGGTTCAGCCGTGCCGCGGTCGTGCTCGTCTTCAGTTCGCTCGCGTGGGCGATCGGCTCCCTGTACTCGCGGCAGGCGCCGCAGCCCAACCGACCCCTGGTCGCGGCGGCCATGCAGATGCTCGCGGGCGGGCTGATCCTGACCGTCGTAGCCGCCGTCAGCGGCGAGCTGGGCGATGTGCACCCGAGCCAGATCTCGCTCGAGTCCTGGCTCGGGCTTGCCTATCTCGTCGCGGCCGGGTCGCTGCTCGCGTTCACGGCGTACATGTGGCTGCTGCGGAATGCGCCGACCACGCTGGTCGGCACCTACGCGTACGTGAATCCGTTCGTCGCAGTGCTGCTCGGGACACTCGTTCTCGACGAGCCGCTCGGCTGGCGCACGCTCGTCGGCGGCGGCATCGTGATCGTGGCGGTTGCGCTGATCGTTCGCGCACCCAGAGTGCAGGCCCAAGCGCTCGAAGCCCGCCCGGCCGCTGTGCCGGCACGGGGAAGCTGACCGGCCGCCGAAAACCTCCGGACTCTCGGCGGGAGAAAACATGCTCCGAGCTACGCTGGCGCCATGACGACGTTCGACCTTCGCAACGTCCGAGTACGCTCCGGGGAAGAGCACCGCGAGGCGATCGACGTGACGATCGCGCCGGTGGCGCTCGGCGGTGAGCGCTATGTCTCCGTCCCGGAGGCGGTCCCGGCCGAGCTCGCCGTCACGCGCGCCTCGACCGGCTGGGTCTTCGAGCTGCGCCTCTCCGTGCGCCTGCACGGGGCCTGCGTACGCTGCCTCGGCGACGCGGTCGTCGAGGAGACCCTGAGCCTGCGCGAGTATCAGGCGACGAGCCCGGACTCGGACGAGCTGACGACCCCCTATCTCGTCGACGACCGCCTCGACCTGTCGGCGTGGGCCCGCGACTCGCTCGTCCTCGCCCTCCCGGACAAGATCCTGTGCCGCCCCGACTGCGCGGGTCTCTGCCCAGTGTGCGGCAAGAACCTCAACGAGGAACCGCATGGTCACGAGGAGGAGGAGGCCGACCCACGCTGGGCTGCGCTCGAGCGGCTGAGGAACGAGCTCTAGGCAGGCCTGGCTATACTGCCGCGGCTTCCATGGCAGTCCCCAAGAAGAAAACGTCGAAGTCCCGCCGCGACAAGCGGCGTGCCCAGCACGGCATCGATGCGCCGCGCATCAACGTCTGCCCGACGTGCGGGCAGCCGAAGCGGCCGCATCGCGTGTGCCCGACTTGCAAGACGTACAAGGGCCGCGACGTCGAACCTCTCTCTACACACCTCTAGACGCCCATGACCGTCCGTGTGGCCGTCGACGCGATGGGCGGCGACCGAGGCCCGGACGAGGTCGTCGCCGGAGCGCTCGCCGCTGTGCAGGACGGGATCGTCCCGGTTGTCTTCGGCCCGGCCTCGCTGGACACGCACGGGCTCGAGCACATCGTCGCCGAGCAGGTGGTGGCCATGGACGAGAAGCCCGCGGAAGCCGTGCGCTCGAAGCCGGACAGCTCGCTGGTCGCCTCGTGCCGCGCCATCGCCGACGGTACGGCCGACGCGGTCGTCTCTGCCGGGAACACGGGCGCGATGCTCGCGGCCGGTCTCCTGGAGATCCGGAGACTGCCGGGCGTCGCCCGCCCGGCGATCGCCGTGCCGATCCCGGCCCGCGACGGGCCGTCGGTCCTGCTCGATTGCGGCGCCAACGCCGACGCTCGCCCGGAGCACCTGCTCCAGTTCGGGCACATGGGATCGATCTTCGCGGAAGAGATCCTCGGCGTCGTCCGTCCCCAGGTGCGGCTCCTCTCGATCGGTGAGGAGGGAGAGAAGGGAAACCAGCTGACGCTGGACGCGCACGCCCTGCTGGCGGACAGCGAGCTCGACTTCCGGGGCAACACCGAGGGCCGCGACCTGCTGGCCAAGGCAGCCGACGTGGTGGTCACCGACGGGTTCACCGGGAACGTCGCGCTGAAGACGATGGAGGGCACGATTCGCACCGTGATCGAGGGGCTTCGCGCGGAGATCGCGTCGTCGACGCGGGGGAAGCTGGGGGGCCTGCTGATCCGCCCCGCCGCGCGCGGTCTCCGTCGGCGTCTCGACCCCGATACCTACGGCGGCGCCTATCTCCTCGGACTGCGCGGCCTGGCCGTGATCGCCCACGGGAACTCGTCGGGCACGGCGATCGCGAACGCGATCCGTCTCGCCGCCCGCGGCGTCGAGCACGACGTCGCCGGGCGGCTCGCCGCGCGCCTGCCGCGCAAGGCGGAAACACCTGCTTGACGTGTGTATGATCGGCCGGCTTCAACAGCCGCATCGATCCCCGAACAGAGAGGTGACATGGCAGCGTCGAGAGAAGAAGTCTCCGAGCAGGTGAAGGCCGTTCTCGTCGAGCAGCTCGGCATCGACGAGGACCAGATCACTGACGAGGCTTCGTTCCAGGAAGACCTCGACGCCGACTCCCTCGACCTGGTCGAGCTGATCATGGAGCTCGAGGATCAGTTCGGGATCAAGATCTCGGACGAGGACGCCCAGAAGATCACGACCGTCGGGCAGGCTGTCGACTACGTCTTCTCGCACCAGTAGGGCGGAGACCGACGCGGGCGACGGGCCCGCTGCCCTGCGCACCCTGATTGACGCGCTTCCCGCCGCGAGGCTCGAGCACGCCTTCACCCATGCCTCCTGGGCAACTGATCGATCGGCCTCGTACGAACGGCTCGAGTTCCTTGGCGACAGCGTCCTCGAGCTGGCGGTCGCTCGGGCCCTGTACGAGCGGTATCCGGAGTTCTCGGAAGGCCGGCTGGCCAAGATCCGCTCGCATGTGGTCTCGCGGCAGAGTTGTGCAAAGGTTGCCAAGGCGCTCGACCTGGGGCCGATGCTCGCGAGCCGCGGAGACTCGCTGCCGCAGGAGGAGCTCGCCCGCCTCGTCGCTAACAGAAACGTGCTCGCCGCGCTGCTGGAGGCGGCGCTCGCCGCCGCCTTCCTCGAGTGGGGCTTCGAGCACGTCGAGCCCGCGATCGTCGCTGCGTTCTCGGAGCAGATCGATTACGCGGCGACCCAGCATGTCGACTACAAAACGGAGCTGCAGGAGACGCTTGCCCGCCGCCGCCGCCAGGTCGTCTACACGGTTCTCGACGCCGAAGGCCCGGCGCACGACCGCCACTTCACATGTGCCGCGTTGATCGACGGCGTCGAAGCCGGAACCGGCTCGGGACGCACGAAGAAGGAGGCCGAGCAGGAGGCCGCGCGGGAGGCCCTTGCCTCCCTCGACTAGCTGCCGATCCCGACCAGGGCGGCGAGCTCGCGCGAGACGGCGCGCACGGCGTCGCCGGCCTCGACTAGCAGCGGTCCGCCGGCGGGTTCGGCCGCCAGCACCCGCACCGTCTCGCCGGGAAGCAGGCCGATGCTCGACAGGTAGCGGAGAAGCTCGCGGTCGCGGTCGGGCACACGCCGGATGGTCGCCCGCTCGCCGGGCTCGAGCTCGGCCAGCGTGTGGACCGGCGCATCGGCGACGGCCAGATCGGCGTCCGGAATGGGATCCCCATGCGGATCGTGCGTGGGAAATCCGAGGTCGCGGTCGATTCGGGCCTCGAGGCTCTCCGAGAGCGCATGCTCGAGCTGCTCCGCCTCCTCGTGCAGCTCGTCGATCGCCACTCCGAGCCGCTGCGAGAGGTACTGCTCGAGCAGGCGGTGGTGCCGGAGCACCTCGACAGCGGCGCGCCTGCCTGCCGCAGTCAGCTCGACGCCGCGATAGCGCTCGCGGCGAACGAGCCCCTCGGCGGCGAGCCTCTTCAGCATCGTCGTCGCGGCGGGCGCGGACACGCCCAGTCGTTCCGCCACCGCGGACGTCGACACCCGCGCGCGCTCCTCGTGCTCGAGGACGTAGATCGCCTTCAGGTAGTCCTCTCGCGACTTGCTTCTTTTTTTCATTGATTAAGATAGATCTTAGCCTTGGCTAAAAAACTCTCGCGCCGGTCGCTGCTCTGCGCGCTGCCGCCGTTCGTCGCGGCCGGTCCGTTCGCTCTGGTCGGGTCGCGCGCAGCGGCTGCGGTGCAGCAGCACCCGCACCACGAGCGCACGGCCGTCGGGCACGCGGCGATGGTGGGCATGGAGACGCCGGCGCCGGGCGGCCCGAGGGACCTCGAGTCGCTGCTGACGCCGCCGCCCGCGTTGCCTCACGCGCCGGGACGCGTCCGCGAGTACACGTTGACGGCGATCGACCGTCAGATCGAGGTCGCGCAGGGCGTCTTCTTCGAGGCCTGGACGTACAACGGGACCGTGCCCGGCCCCGTGATCCGGGCAACGGTGGACGACCTGCTGCGGGTGCGGTTCGTCAACGGCGGCGCCCATCCGCACACGATCCACTTCCACGGCATCCATCCGGCGAACATGGACGGCGTCTTCGAGGTCGTCGAGCCCGGGGGCTCCTACACGTACGAGTTCCCGGCCAAGCCGTACGGGATGCAGCTCTACCACTGCCACTCGACCCCGCTGAAGAAGCACATCCACAAGGGCCTGTACGGCGCCTTCATCATCGACCCGCCCGAGCCACGCCCGCCCGCGCAGGAGCTCGTCATGGTTATGAACGGTTACGACACCGACGGTGACGGCGAGAACAATTTTTACACGGTCAACGGGCTCGCCTTCTACTACGCGAAGTACCCAATCGCCGTCCGGCGCGGTCGGCTCGTCCGCATCTATCTCGCGAACCTGACCGAATTCGACCTGATCAACTCGTTCCACCTCCACGGCGAGTTCTTCCGCGTCTACCGCACCGGTTCGACCGACCAGTTCGAGTACACCGACACCGTGATGCTGTGCCAGGGCGAGCGCTGCATCATCGAGATCGAGTTCCACAACCCCGGCCGGTTCATGTTCCACGCGCACCAGTCCGAGTTCACCGAGCTCGGCTGGATGGGCTTCTTCGAGGTCGGATGATCCGAAGGCTCTGGCCGCTCCTGCCGCTCCTGGTGCTGGCCGCCGTCGTTGCCCTGTTCGCCTCGACCGGCGGGTCCCTGGTCGACCTCGTCGGCTCGAAGCCGCCGCCGAAGGACGAGCTCCAGATCCGCCGGGTGGAGCTCTCCAAGGGCGAGGTCCGGATCCGGGTGACGAACCCGCAGCGCGAGCAGCTGACGATCGGCTCGGTGGCGATCGACGATGCGATCGTCCCTTTCCGGGTGGACGGCCCTCGGACGCTGGGCCGGCTGCGCTCGAGCACGATCGTGGTCTCCTACGACTGGGTCGACAACGAGCCGCTGACGGTCGGCGTCACGAGCTCGACGGGGATCCAGGTGACCGAGGAGCTGGCGGCCGCCGTGGAGACGCCGCAGCCTTCCCCGGGCGGTTTCCTCGGCTACGCGCTGATCGGGCTCCTGGTCGGCATCGTGCCGATCGCCCTCGGGCTCCTGTGGCTGCCTTCGCTGCGGGCCGCCCGTCCCAAGTGGATCGCCGCATTCATGGCGCTGACCGCGGGCCTGCTCACGTTCCTGGGGATCGAGGCGCTGTCCGAGGCGCTCGACCTCCAGGCCGCCCTGCCCGGCCCGCTCGGTGGCCCGGGCCTGGTGCTGCTCGGGCTCGCGACCAGCTTCCTGACCATGACGTTCGTGTCGCATCGCATGTCCGGGGGTAGTGGCGCGGTCGGCGGAGCGGCGCTTGCCCTGCTGGTCGCCCTCGGCATCGGCCTACACAACCTGGGCGAGGGGCTCGCGATCGGCTCGTCGTTCTCCCTCGGGGAGCTCGCCCTCGGCTCGTTTCTGATCATCGGCTTCATGATCCATAACGTCACGGAGGGGCTCGGCATCGCCGCGCCGATCGCCGAGCAGGGCAGCGCCCCGGTCGCTGTCGCCCGCTTGGCCGTCCTTGCCCTGATCGCCGGAGGCCCGGCGATCGTCGGCGCCTGGATCGGCGGTTACCTCACCTCCGACTTCCTCGGCGTTCTCTTCTTCGCCGGGGCAGCCGGAGCGGCCCTCCAGGTGGTTGTCGAGGTCGGACGTCACCTGGCCCGGACCGCCCGTGGCACGCTGGTCTCGGGCCATGTGGTCGGCGGCTTCCTCGCCGGCATCGCGATCATGTACGTGACCGGCCTCCTGGCGTCCTGACCGGACGCTAGCCTCCCGCACGCGTGCATCTGCGGGCGATCAAGCTGCGCGGCTTCAAGTCGTTTCCCGAACCGGTCGAAGTCCGGCTGGAGCCGGGCGTCGCCGTCGTCGTCGGACCGAACGGTTCGGGCAAGTCGAACATCGCCGACGCGCTGATCTGGGCGGCCGGCTCGCTCGCCCCCAGCGAGCTCCGCGCCGAGAAGCCGGACGACGTGCTCTTCAACGGCTCTGCCTCGCGGGCGGCTGCCGACCACTGCGAGGTCGAGCTGCTGTTCGACAACGAGGACGGCGGTTTGCCCGAGATCGACTACTCCGAGGTCTCGATCTTGCGCCGCCTTCACCGCGGCGGGGAGGGCCAGTACCTGGTCAACGGCGCTCACGTGCGCCGCACGGACGTCGTCGAGCTCCTGTCCGACGTCGGGCTCGGGTCGGCGATGGGCTCGATCGTGTCGCAGGGCCGGGTGGAGGCGATTCTCGCCTCGAAGCCCGAGGAGCGGCGGACGCTGGTCGAGGAGGCCGCCGGTCTCGGTAAGTTCAAGCGGCGGCGCCACCGCGCGGAGCTGAAGCTCGCGCGGGTGGCGACGCAGGTCGAGCGGGCGCGCGACGTGGAGGCTGAGGTGGCGAAGCGGCTGCGGCCGCTCGCATTGCAGGCGACCGCCGCCGAGCGGGCGGAGAAGCTCGGGATCGAGATCGCCGGGCTACGTGCAGGAATCGCGACGATCGACGTCCTGTCGCTGGGAAGGCAGATTCAGGAGGCTGCCAGCCGCCGGACCGGGTTCGCGGCGCAGCGGCGCACCGCCGAGGAGGCGCTGGAGGGCCTGCTGGCGGAGCGGCATGACGCGGAAGAGGCGCTGGCGGAGGCGGCAGGCGGACGTGAAGGCTCGGCCTCGACGCTCTACCGGTTGCGTAGCGCGTGCGAGCGGCTCGAGCTCCGCCGCGAGGCCGCGGAGTCGCTGCTCACCCGTGTCCGCCAGGCACCCCCTGCGATCGACGCGGGCCTCGTCGAGCAGGCGCGCCTCTCCGAGGCTCGTGCGGCTGCGCTGGAGCGGGCGATCGCAGAGCGCGAAGGGCTGCCTCCGGCAGCCCGGGCGCTTGCCGAGGAAGGAGCGTCGCTCGCGCTGTCGCTGGCCGACGTCGAGGACGGCCGCGAGCGGGCGGTGGCCGCCGCCGTCGGCGCCGCGCTGGTTGCCGCAACGCCGGAGGACGGATTGCGCCTGCTCGAGGATGCGCGCGAGCGCGGCCTCGGCAACCTGACCGTGCTCGTCCGCCCGGGAGCATTCGAACCGCTGGCCGGAATCGACGTCGTTCCCCGCGAGCGCCTGCTGGCAGCGACGCGCCCCGCCGTCACGCTCGAAGGCCACTCCTATGACCCGATGCGCGGCGTTCTCACATTCACGGGAGACACGGCCGAGGCGGTGTTGCTCGAGCTGAAGGCGCAGCGCCGGCGGCTGCTCGACGAGGCGGCGGCGCTACGGGCTGACGCCGCGCGCGCCGTTCCCCGGCTGGCCGACCCGATGCTCGTGGCTGCGGGGGCGACGCTGGTGGAGTCGATCTCCGCGGTGCTGCGTGTGGTCGAGCGGCTCCAGGCGCCGATGCTGGCCGAGGCCGACCGCGGCGCCCTTCGGGCCTCAGAGCTGGCCGCCGAGCTGCGTGCGCTCGGCGGGCGCGAGGTGGAGCTCCGCCGCGCGCATGCCGATGCCGGCGAACGCGTGGCAGCCGTCGACGTCGAGGTCGCGCGCTTCGAAGCCGAGCAGGCCGAGGCGCAGCGGAGGCTCGACGACGCCGGCGCAGCGCCGGCGGAAGGCGCTCGGGACGGGCTCGCAGAGAAGCTGGAGCGGCTCGAGCGCCGCCGGGAGCAGCTCGGGGGTGTCAACCCGTTCGCAAAGGAGGAGTACGCGGCCGAGAAGGAGCGCCTCGCCGAGCTGCGGACGCAGCGCGAGGACCTCGAGCGCGCGCTCGACGAGCTCCGCGCGCTTCGCGACGAGCTGACGGAGACGGTGGAGCGCCGTTTCGCCGAGACCTTCGACGCGGTGCAGCGCAACTTCGCCGAGGTCGCGTCGACGCTCTTCCCCGGCGGACACGGGCGGTTGCGACTGACCGAAGCGGAGGAGGAGGGCGACGAGGCGGGCATCGAGGTGGAGCTGTCCCCGGCCGGCAAGCGGGTTATGCGCCTGTCCCTGCTCTCGGGCGGCGAGAAGGCGCTCGGCGCGATCTCGTTCCTGTTCGCGCTGTTCCTCGCGCGGCCGTGCCCCTTCTACCTGCTGGACGAGGTAGAGGCCGCGCTCGACGACACGAACATCGGCCGCTTCTGCGCGCTCCTGCGGCAGTTCGCCGACCGGGCCCAGTTCATCGTGGTGACGCACCAGAAGCGGACGATGGAGGCGGCGGACGCGCTCTACGGTGTGACGATGGGCGGGGACGGCGTCTCTCAGATCGTCTCCCGCCGCCTGCCGCGCGAGGACGCCGCCGCAGCCTCCGTAGCCTGACTACGCTCCTGCGATGACGCGGACCTGGGGTGAGCTGCTCGGCGACAGTTCGACCGACGAGACGCCCGACGACCGAGCCGGCTTTCTCGGCCGGCTCCGTGACTCGCTCTCGAAGTCCCGCCGCGCGCTGACCCAGCAGTTGGCGGTGGCGGCGTTCGATCCGGGCGACGAGGAGGCGTGGGAGCGGCTCGAGGAGGCGCTGATCACCGCCGACGTCGGTGTTCCGGCCACTGCGGAGATCATCCGAGGGCTGGAGGCGCGTGGCGGGCTGACCACGCTCGACCCCCTTGCCGACGAGATCGCTTCGCTGCTCGGTGAGCCGGGGTCGCTCGATCTCTCCGCGCGGCCGACTGTGGTGCTGGTCGTCGGTGTCAACGGCACGGGCAAGACGACCACGATCGGGAAGCTCGCCGCCAAGCTGGCGGAGCACCACCGGTCGGTGCTGCTGGCCGCAGCCGATACGTTCCGCGCGGCCGCCGAGGAGCAGCTGGAGATCTGGGCACGGCGGGCGGGCGCCGATTTCGTCGGCTCGCCGCGCGGCGGTGACCCGGCTGCGGTCGCCTACGACGCGATCGAGGCGGCGAGCTCTCGCGGCCGCGACGTGGTGATCGTCGACACCGCCGGCCGCCTGCACACGCAGACGAACCTGATGGAAGAGCTCGCCAAGGTGCGGCGCGTGATCGCCGGGCGGCTCGACGAAGCGCCCCATGAGACGCTGCTGGTCGTCGACGCCACCACCGGCCAGAACGGACTCCAGCAGGCGCGACTGTTCGGCGAAGCGGTCGACGTCACCGGCGTCGTGCTGACGAAGCTGGACGGCTCGGCCAAGGGCGGGATCGCGGTCGCAATCGCCCACGAGCTCGGCCTGCCGGTCACGCTCGTGGGCGTGGGAGAGGGGCTGGACGACCTGCGGCCGTTCGATCCGAAGGACTTCGCGGCCGCGCTTGTCACCGGCGACACGTGACGACGGGGCCGGGCCACCGCGACCCGGCCCGTTCAATCATCGGCTGCAGAGGCAGGGACAGTTACCCCCCGGACTGCCCCTGCCGGGCTCTCCCTTACCCTCTGCGTGGGCCGGGAATCGCCCTACGCCCCTCGGCTTCGCGATCTTGCGCGGTGAGGCCGATCCTCGTCTTCCTGCAGATGTCGGGCTCTGCCGAGTCCGACCTGCGGCCACGATCCGCGCTTTCGGCACTCCCGCCGGAGCCAGGTACCCTTCCCCGGCCGTGTTCGACACGCTTTCCGACAAGCTCCAGCACGCTCTCGGCGACCTCCGAGGGCGCGGCCGGTTGGACGAGGAATCGGTCTCGAAAGCCATGCGCGAGATCCGGCTCGCGCTGCTCGAGGCCGACGTCAACCTCCAGGTGGTGAAGGACTTCGTCGCCCGCGTGAAGGAGCGTGCGGTCGGCGAGGAGGTGACGAAGAGCCTGACGCCGGGGCAGCAGGTCGTGAAGATCGTTCACGAGGAACTGACCGAGGTGATGGGCGGCGGCGACTCGCGCCTCGCCTTCGCGCAGCGCGGCCCTTCCACGATCCTGCTCGCCGGCCTCCAGGGCTCGGGCAAGACGACGACGGCGGCCAAGCTCGCGCTGATGCTGCGCAAGGAGGGGAAGACCCCCGCGCTGGTCGCGGCCGACCTCCAGCGCCCGGCCGCGATCGACCAGCTGGAACAGCTCGGTCGCCAGATCCAGGTGCCGGTGTTCCGGTCGGGCGACGGCGACCCCGTCGCCGTCGCCCGCGAGGGGATCGATTGGGCCGTGTCGCAGGGCTGCGACGTGGCGATCGTCGACACAGCCGGTCGTCACCAGGTCGACCAGGAGTTGATGGACGAACTCGGGCGAATTGCGGCAGCAATTCGCCCGTTGAATGTCTTGCTCGTTCTCGACGCCATGACCGGCCAGGAAGCCGTCAACGTCGCCGAGGCGTTCCAGGAGCGGGTCGCGTTCGACGGAATCGTCCTGACGAAGCTCGACGGCGATGCCCGCGGCGGCGCGGCGCTGTCCGTGCGGGCGGTCACCGGCCGGCCGATCAAGCTCGCCTCTACCGGCGAGAAGCTCGACCAGCTCGACTGGTTCCATCCCGACCGGATGGCCTCGCGCATCCTCGGCATGGGCGACGTGCTCACGCTCGTCGAGAAGGCCGAGGCCGCGGTCGAGGCAGACGAGCAGGCGGAGATGGAGGCGCGCCTCCGCGCCGGCGAGTTCACCTTCGACGACTTCCTTGCCAGCTACAAGATGCTGCGCAGGATGGGCCCGCTGAAAGGCGTTCTCTCGATGATCCCGGGCGTCGGCAACCAGCTGAAAGGGCTCGAGATCGACGAGCGCGAGCTGGCCCGCGTCGAGGCGATCATCCTGTCGATGACGCCACGCGAGCGCGGTTTCCCGCACACTATCGACGGGTCGCGGCGCCAGCGGATCGCGCGGGGCAGCGGCACGACCGTCCAGGAGGTCTCACGGCTCCTGAACGCGCGCAAGGAGATGCAGAAGCTGATGAAACAGATGGGCAAGGGCAAGATGCCCGCGCTCCCCGGCGTGGCCGGGAGGCGCTGAGAAAGGAGAAGGATGGCGGTACGCATGAGATTGACCCGCGTCGGGTCGAAGAAGAACCCGATCTACCGGGTCGTGGTCGCGGACTCGCGGTCGCCGCGCGACGGGAAGTTCATCGAGATCGTCGGCCGGTACAACCCGCAGGCAGACCCCTCGCTGATCGAGTTCGACGAGGACAAGGTCAAGGATTGGCTCTCGAAGGGCGCCCAGCCGTCGGACACGGTCTCGCGCCTGCTGAAGGCGAAAAACATCGTTTGACACCGACGGGCGAGCTCGTCGAGTACCTCGCGCGCAGATTGGTCGAGCACGACGACCAGGTCAGCGTCGAGGAGGTCGAGGAGGACGGCGCGCTGGTCATCCGGCTCCATGTCGCCTCCGACGACCTCGGCCGGGTGATCGGTCGAGGCGGCCGCATCGCCCGGGCGCTCCGCACGCTCGTGCGCGCAGGCGGCGCGCACGGCGACCGCCGGATCGTGCTCGAGATCGTCGAGTGACGGACGAGGATGAGCTGGTGCCGGTCGGCCGCGTCGGCCGGCGGCACGGGCTGGACGGGTCGTTCGTGGTCGAGCGGGCGAGCGAGAACGAGCGGCTGTTCGAACCGGGGGCCACGCTGATCGCGGGCGGCGAGCGCGCGACCGTGGCCGCGCGGAAGCGGTCCGGCGGGCGCCTGGTCATCAAGCTCGACCCCACGGCGGAGCGCGGGACGGAGCTCGCGGTACGACGCTCCACGCTTCCCGAACCCCAGCCCGACAGCTTCTATGTCTTCCAGCTCCAGGGCTTGGAGGTCGTGGAGGAGGGCGGTCGCAGGCTCGGGGAGGTGCGGGAGGTCGCTCAGGGGGTGGCGAACGACGTCCTCGAGCTCGACTCGGGTCTCGCGCTGCCGATGGTCGAGGAGTGCATCCGCCGGGTTGACCTCGCGGCGGGCACAATTGTCGTTGCAGTCGGCTTCGCCGACGACCGATGACCACAACGCCCTTGCAGATCGACGTCTTCACGCTGGTTCCGCACGCCTTCGGCTGGCTCACCGAGCAGCCTCCGCTCGCGAACGTACTCGGCACCGAGATCGATCTGCGGCTGTTCGGCTACCGAGAGACGACGCCCCTTCCGAATGGGCAGGTCGACGATGCCCCCTACGGCGGCGGACCGGGCATGGTCCTGCGGGTCGACGTCGTCGCGGCTGCGCTCGAGGCGGCGTACGGCGGCGTGCCCGGACATCGCGTGATCGCGCTGACCCCACAGGGGCGGCAGCTCGACCAGCAGGTCGTCGAGGAGCTCGCCGGAGAAGCGCACCTGACCCTGCTGTCCGCCCGGTTCGAGGGCTTCGACGAGCGGATCCTCGCTCATCTCTGCTCCGACGCGATCTCGATCGGTCCGTATGTGCTCTCCGGTGGCGAGCTGCCGGCAATGGTTGTGGTCGACGCCGTTGCGCGGCTCCAGCCGGGGGCCTTGGCCGAGGAGTCGGTTCGCCGCGAGACGTTCTCGGCCGAGCTCGAGGGCGGCGCCGAGTTCCCTCACTACACCCGGCCGGCCGAGTTCCGCGGTTGGCAGGTGCCCGACGTCCTCGTCTCCGGCGACCACGGCCGGATCGAGGACTGGCGCCGGGACCAGAGCCGTGCGCGGAGCGTTCGGTGACGGATCTCTACGCCCTGCTCGGAGTCTCGCCCGAGGCCTCGGAGGACGAGATTCGCTCGGCGTACCATCGCCGACTCCGGTTCGACGACGTCGAGACCTCCGAGGGGAACCAGCGGATGCGACAGCTGCGCGAGGCGTACGAGGTGCTGTCGGATCCCGACACGCGCCGCAGCTACGACGCTTCCCGTGACGGTTGGGCGTCAGGCGCCGATGCGCCGCCGACGGGGCTGGTGACGGAGCCCAAGCCCATGCAGTTCGAGCAGCCGCCGTTCGAAGAGTCGGCGCCGCTCGAGCCCGAGCATCATCACTCCTACAACCCGGTCACGCGAGCCACACGCGGCCTGCCGCGCGGCTGGCGGATCGCCATCGACTGGGTCGTGACCATCGTCGGTGCGATCGCGATCGTGCTGGCGATCAAGGCATGGGTCGTGAACCCGTACCGCATTCCGTCGTCGTCGATGGAGCCGACGCTCCACTGCGCCAGGCCGGGCAGCGGCTGCGAAGCCCGCTTCTCGGACCGGGTGCTGGCCAACCGGTTCATCTACCACTTCCGCAAGCCGCACCGTGGCGACATCATCGTCTTCAAGACGCCGCCGCTCGCCAAGGAGAAGTGCGGCGCCGGGGGGACGTTCGTCAAGCGCCTGATCGCGCTTCCGGGCGAGACCTGGCAGGAGAAGAACGGCTCCATCTACATCGACGGGAAAAAGCTGATCGAGCCGTATATCAAGCCCGACCGGCGGGACCTCGGCACGTCGTACCCGGCACGCAAGATCCCGGCCGGGGAGTACTTCATGATGGGCGACAACCGCTCGCAATCCTGCGACTCGCGCGAGTGGGGCCCGGTGCCGCGCAAGAACCTGATCGGCGAGGTCTTCGCGGTCTACTGGCCGCCCAACAGGATCGGCTTTCGCTAGGTGTCGGATGGTCTGACCCCGCGGGGGTCCGACCCTGCAGGAGAGCGCGAGATCGAACTCGACCACGTGGTCATCGCGGTTTCCGACTGGGAGCGCTCCAACGCCTTCTATCGCGACGTCCTCGGCGCCGAGCTGGTCCAGCTGGACAAGGGCCGGTTCGCCTACCGCTTCGGAGGGCAACAGCTGAACGTCCACGGCCCGGGGAGCGAGCCGTACCCCCGCGCGGCCGACCCGGTGCGTCCGGGGAACAGCGACGTCTGCTTCGTCTGGGACGGGCCGATCGAGGCGGCGGTCGAGCATCTTCGGACGAGGGGTGTCGAGGTCGAGCTCGGGCCCGTCGAGCGGATCGGTGCGGGCGGCACCGGCACGAGCGTTTACTTCCGCGATCCGGACGGATCGCTGCTCGAGCTGATCGGCTACGCGGACGCCGCGACCGCACCTGTGCCTCCCAACTCGTCCTCTACGTGAGCACGAACGATCTCGTCGAAGTCCGCCTCGGCCTCGAAACCGAGCTCCCGTGCCCGCCGGGTCTCGAAGCGTCTCGGCCAGCTGGCGACCATGCGCGTCGTCGCATCGTCCGGCTCGCGCCGGATCAGCTCGACGGCTCCGCTGCCGGCGACGCGGCGGACCGACTCGATCATCTCGCCGACCGTCGCTGACACTCCGGGCATCGTCAGAGCACGCCCGTGGCCGAGTGCGTCTCCGTCCAGCGTCGCCGCGTGGACGAGGAAACCGACCGCGGCGCGAGGCGACGCGAACCAGTGCCGTACGTCCTCCGGAACGGGCAAGACGGCTTCGCGCCCGTTCAACGGCTCGCGGATGATGCTCGAGAAGAAGCCGGACGCGGCCTTGTTCGGCTCCCCGGGCCGGACGCAGATCGTCGGGAGGCGGATGCTGATCCCGTCGACGAAACCACGTCTCGTGTAGTCCGAGACGAGCAGCTCGGCGATCGCCTTTTGCGTGCCGTAGCTCGTCAGGGGCGCCGCGAGGTGGTCATCGCCGATCGTCTCCGGGAACGGCGGCCCGAACACCGCGATCGAGGAGCTGAAGACCAGCCTCGGGCGGTAGCCGGAGCCGGCGCTTCGCACCGCCTCGAGCAGGTTGCGTGTGCCATCCACGTTGACGCGGTATCCCTTGTCGAAATCCGCTTCGGCCTCCCCGGAGACCACAGCGGCGAGGTGGAAGACGAGATCGGGATGGTCAGCGATCAGCCCTTGGGCGGTCGACGGGTCGGCCAGGTCGGCGACGCTTGCCCGGACTCCGAAATCGGCTTCCGGCGGCGACGGCGGCTCGACGAGGTCAACGAGCGCGGCGTGCGAGATTCGACCGCCGAGGCGGCCGTCCCGGACGAGCCGCTCGGCGAGCTTGCGCCCGATCATCCCCGCCGCGCCGATGATGAGGATCCGCACCGAACCGGAACGTACACGCCCCGAAGAGCGGACATCCGTTGCCTCGCTCTTGCGCTACCATTGTCCGTCGGCCTACGGGCCGTTTTCCTATGAGCAAGACCATTGAGCTCCTCGAGCAGCGTCAGCTGCGCAAAGACCGCCCCCGGTTCAAGGCCGGCGACACGGTCCGTGTCCATTTCCAGGTGATCGAGGGCCAGCGCCGCCGTATCCAGGTGTTCGAGGGGATCGTGATCAAGCGTCAGGGCGCGGGCGTGCGCGAGACGTTCACCGTGCGGAAGCAATCCTTCGGCGTCGGGGTCGAGCGGACGTTCCCGCTCCACTCGCCCAAGATCGAGAAGATCGAGGTCACCCAGATCGGGGACGTGAACCGGGCCAAGCTCTACTACTTGCGCGAGAAAGTGGGAAAGAAGGCGCGCGTCAGGGCTGTTCAGCGGAGGGAGAAGCTAAGCTCGCCCGATGTCGTCGAGAACGCCAGCGAGGAGCTCGAAGAGACCGCAGACGAGCAGGAAGAGCCCGTTTCCGAATCCGCCGACGACGCCGCCGAGGCCGTCGCGGGCGAGCCAGCCGCCGCCGAGCCTGCCGCCGAAGCTGAAGGCGGGGCCGAAGCGGGCGCCGAACCGGAAACACCGGCAGAGACCGGGAAAGAGGCTTCTTAGCTTCGACCGCCGGCTCGGCGCCCGGTTCGTCGCCGGCGCCGACGAGGCCGGACGCGGGTCGTTGGCGGGGCCGCTGGTCGTCGCAGGAGTGCTGCTCGACTACGGTCGTCTCCGCGACCACCGGGTTCGGCCGCTCGCGCTCCTGAATGACTCCAAGCAGGTGCCCGCCGAGCGGCGCGACGAGCTCTTCCGGGCGATCGTCGGCTGCGCCGAACGCGTCGCGGTGCGCGTGATCTCGAACGGCGAGATCGACCGTGTCGGGTTGCATCGCTCGAATCTGGCTGGACTGCGCTCGGTGCTCTGGGAGCTGAGCCCACCTGCCGAGGCGTGCCTCGTCGACGGCTTCCGGCTCGGCCCTGCGGCGCCCACGCACACTGCGGTCGTCGACGGCGACGAGCGAAGCGCCGCGATTGCCGCGGCGTCGGTGGTTGCGAAGGTGACTCGCGACCGGCTGATGCGGCGGATGGACGCGCTCTTCCCGCACTACGGCTTCGTCTCACACGTCGGCTACATCACTCCGGCTCATTCTGCCGTCGTTCGTGAGCGCGGGCCGTGTGAGATCCACCGGCGCTCGTTCCAGGCCCTCTGTTACCTCTCCGACGCTGACGCGCTCGCAGCTGTCGACTCGGAGTAAGGGTCGCGCTGCCGAGCGGCGTGCCAGGCTCCACTACCGCCTCCGCGGCTACCGCCTGCTCGGGTCGAACGTCTGGGCAGGCGGGTACGAGCTCGACCTGGTGGTGCGGCGGGGACGCCGGCTCGTGTTCTGTGAGGTGAAGGCGAAGAGCGGGCAAGGGTTCGGCGACCCGCTGGAGATGATCACGACCGAGAAGCTGCGTCGGCTGGCGCAGGCGGGCGAGAGCTGGCTCGCGACCCACCCTGAGGCGACCGGGCTCGAGGTCTCGTACGAGGCGGTGGCGTTGCGCGAGGGCCGGTTACAGCGGGTCCCTCTGATACTCTGATCCTGCCGAGGGGCACTATCCCCGAACGGGCGTCACTCGTCAGAACGGTCGCAAGACCCGGGTGCGCCGGCCGTGGCAGGCGGCGGGAGAAACCTTCGGCTGACAGAGTCATTCTTGGTCAGCCGAAAGGAGTGCCGTGAACGTCAATCGAGCAAGCTTCAGCACCAAGGCCCGTACGTGGGGCCTCCTCGCGGGCCTGACCGCGCTGTTCATCGGCGTCGGTTGGGCGATCGGGGGGGCTGCGCTGTGGTTCTTCGTTCTCTTCTCCGTCTTCATGAACCTGGCCGCGTACTTCTGGTCGGACAAGTTCGCGATCAAGGCCGCGCGTGCGCAGGAAGTGTCCGAGGCGGAGGCGCCCGACCTGCACCATCTCGTGGCCGAGTTGGCTCAGCTGTACGACGTGCCGAAGCCGCGGGTCTACATGATCCCGTCCGACCAGCCGAACGCGTTCGCGACGGGCCGCAACCCCGACCACGCGGCGGTGGCGGTCACGCAGGGCCTGCTCCAGCTGATGCCCCGGGACCAGGTTCGCGGCGTCCTCGCCCACGAGTTCTCGCACATCAAGAACCGCGACATCCTGGTGTCGTCGATCGCCGCGATGATCGCCGGTGCGATCTCAGCGATCGCGAACATCTTCTTCTTCATCGGCATCTTCGGGGACGACGACGACAACCCGCTCGGTGCGATCGGCTCGTTGCTTCTGATCATCATCGCGCCGATCGCGGCATCGCTGCTGCAACTCGCCGTCTCCCGGCAGCGGGAGTACCTCGCGGACGCAACCGCCGCCCGCATGCTCGGCACCGGTGAGCCGCTCGCCCAGGCGCTCGAGAACCTCGAGCGCGGTCGGCAGGCGATGCCGATGCAGGTCAACCCCGCGACCGAGGCGCTCTACATCGTCAACCCGTTCAGCGGCGGCGGCATGACGGCGCTCTTCTCGACGCACCCTCCGCTCGAGGAGCGCGTCGCGCGGCTCCGCGAATACGACCGGAACCGGGGGCTCGCCTAGCGGCGTCGCCCCTTCACGGGGGAAACGGCCGGTTTCCCCCGTGTCCCCCCTTCCGTAGGCGTTTGCACCTCAGCTCGGTGGCGAGCGCGCCCGCACAGGTCGGGCGCGGCGGCGCTCTCTGGACCAGGATTGGTTGCGCCGGCGGCGAAGGGATCCGGGTGGCGCGGACGCAGGAGGCTCTCTACGCGGGCATCGACCTCGAGCTGTCGTGGTCCGAACGCGAGCTGCCCGAGCGCGAGCGGACGAAGCACGTCCACCGGCTCCATCCCTACCTCGGCAAGTTCATTCCGCAGCTGGTCGAGACACTGCTCGACCGGTACGTGCCTGCATGCGGCCGCGTCCTCGATCCCTTCGCCGGATCCGGCACGACGCTCGTCCAATCGCTGGAGAGCGGCCGCGCGGCCACGGGTATCGACGTCGCCGCGTTCAACTGCCTGCTGACGCGGGTCAAGACGGCGCGGTACAACGAGTTCGTGCTCGAGCGCGAGATCCGGGATGCGCTGGCGCGAGTCGAGCCGGTGGAGGGCGATCCACCGACGGCGGAGGGCTACATCGGCCAGTGGTTCGCACCCGCCGCCGCGGCGGAGCTCCTTGCCTTCCGGGACGTCCTTACGGATTACGAGCACGCCGACGTCCTGCGGGTCGTGCTCGCGCGGGCGGCCCGCTCCGCGCGCCGGACTGCGCACTTCGATCTCGAGTTCCCGCGCGAGCCGCAGGCAGGGCCGTACTGGTGCCACAAGCACAAACGGGAATGCCGTCCGGTCGAGCATGCGGAGCACTTCGTCCGCCGCTACGCCCTCGACACGCTCGCCCGGATCAAAGCATTCGGCCGCGTCCGCGCGCGCGACGCGGAGGCGTCCGTCGTCCACGGCGACGCCCGCAACGCCGTGATCGACGGAGGTCCGTTCGACGCCGTGATCACCTCGCCGCCGTATCCCGGCCTGATCGACTACCACGAGCAGCACCGGTACGCGTACGAGTTACTGGACCTGGACGACCGGCGCGAGCTAGAGGTGGGAGCCGCGGCGGCGGGCACCGGGAAGCATGCGCTGGCCGTCTATGCCGACGGGATCGTCGACGTCCTGCGAGGCGTCGTTGACGTCCTGCGGCCCGGCTCGCCCATCGCGATCGTCGTCAACGACCGCCGAGATCTCTATCCGGAGATCCTGGAGCGGGCCACCCTCCGGCTCGACGAGCGGCTGCGGCGGCACGTCAACAGGCGTACCGGACGGCGGGCGGGCGAGTTTTTCGAAGACGTGTTGATCGCGCGCGTCTAGCGTCACACCTTGCATGCTTCTCTGGGTGGGTGCTCGCCCGGATGCTCACCCACGCGCTCGTCGGGCTCGAGGCCCGCCGGGTGGAGGTGGAGGCCCACGTGGAGCTCGGCAACCCCGCGTTCACCATCGTCGGTCTCGCCGACCGGGCGTGCCAGGAGGCGAAGCACCGCGTTCGAAGCGGCATCGCTTCGGCCGAGCTCTTCTGGCCCTCCCGCCGCATCACCGTGAACCTCGCGCCGGCCGATCTCCGCAAGGAAGGCTCCGGCTTCGACCTGCCGATCGCGCTCGCCGTCCTCGGTGCATCGCACCAGGTCGCACCGGAGCGCGTGGCGGCACACGCGGCCTTCGGCGAGCTCGGCCTCGACGGCCGCGTGCGCCCCGTCGGCGGCGTCCTCGCCGCTGCCGAGGGAGCACGGCGCGCGGGCATGGAGCGGATGCTCTGTGCAGCCGAATCCGCGCCCGAGGCAGCTCTGGCCGGAATCGAGCCGGTGCCGGTCGGGCATCTCGGCGAGGCGGCGGCGTACCTTCGCGGTGAGGCCGAGCCGGTGCCGTACGAGCCCTGCGCGTTCGGTGTCTCGGACCGTCCGGGGTACCCGGATCTCGCCGATGTCCGGGGGCAGGAGCGCGCCCGCCGGGCGCTCGAGCTCGCGGCCGCCGGCGGTCACAACCTGCTTTTCGCCGGTCCACCCGGGACCGGCAAGACGATGCTCGGCCGCCGGCTGCCCGGGCTGCTGCCACCGTTGGGGGCGGACGAGGCGCTCGAGGTGACCCGGATCCACTCGGTCGCCGGGCTGCTCTCGCCCGACCGTCCCCTCGTGCGCGACCCGCCCTTCAGGGCGCCGCATCACCGTGA
>JBKPRA010000073.1:0-10843 GCA_046734335.1 Actinomycetota bacterium
GAGCTCGCCGTCTCCGGCGGCGTGTCCGCGGCACTGGCCGCGGGCAGGCTGATCGAGCGTCAGCAGGCGCGCAAGCGGGCGGCGCGGGCGGCGCTGCCGGACGCCTGGCGGGCGTTCGCGAAGGCCGGCCGGTCGACGTTCGCGTGAGAGCCGGCGTCGTCCGCGCTGCGGGCGGGGCGGTCGTGCGGGACGGCGAGCGCGGCCTCGAGGTCGTCATCGTGCACCGCCCGAAGTACGACGACTGGACCCTCCCCAAGGGAAAGGCCGAGCGGGGAGAGAGCGACGAGGACTGCGCGCTGCGCGAGGTCGAGGAGGAGACCGGGCTCCGCTGCAAGCTGCTCGAGGAGTTGGAGAGCTCGTCGTACGACGATTCGTCCGGCCGCCCGAAGGTCGCCCGCTACTGGCTGATGCGGCAGGTCGGCGGCTCGCTGCGGCCGACGCGAGAGGTCGACGACGCCTGCTGGGTTCCGCTGGCCGAGGCGGAGAGCCGGCTCACCTACGACCGAGACGTGCGCGTGCTCAGGTCGATCGGCCGGAGCTGATCCGTGCGCGTGCTCCTCGTCAGACACACGCGAGCGGGCGACCGCCAGAAGTGGTCGGGCGACGACGCGCTCAGACCGCTTGACGGAAAGGGCGCAAGCAGGCAAAGCGTCTGGCGAAAGCCCTCGAGCAGCTGGGCGCGACCCGGCTCGTCTCCAGTCCGGCGCTGCGCTGCGTGCAGACGTTCGAGCCGGCGGCTAAACGCCTGGGCCTGCAGCTCGAGCAGCGAGACGAACTGGCGGAGGGCGGCGGTCCCGATCAGCTCTTGTCGCTGCTCGAATCCCTCGGCGACTCCACGCCTGGAGGTCGAGGCCGGCGTGATCGGGGCCGAGACCTACCTGCCGCCGGCCTGAACAGCCGGAAGCGCGAGCCGGTCGAGGAGATCGAGCACGACCCCTTCGCGTACGCCGCCGCGCCCGACCTCGAGCGAAACGCCGAGGAGCGCCTGGAGCGCTGCGATTATGGCCGTGCCGGCGGGCAACGCCTGGGCCCGCCAGGGGTCGATGCCGTAGCGGGCCGCGAGCTCGGTCGCCGGTGTCCGCCGAAGCAGGTCGAACGCACCGGCGAGCTCGTCCGGCCCGAGCGCAGGCCCGACCAGCTTGCGCAGGGACCGGGCCGTCCCGCCGACCGCGAAGGCCCCGCCGGGCAAGGGGGGCGTCAGCGCCGTCACCGCCGCGCGAGCCTCCGATCGGAGCGCGGCCAGCTCCTTCTTGCCCGGCGGATCTGAATGTGGGATGCGCGCGCTCAAGCGGAGCGAGCCGAGGTCGATCGACCGGAGCCAGGCCGGTCCGTGCTCGACCGTTCCGATCGCGATCTGCGCAGAACCGCCGCCGACGTCGCAGACCGCGACGGCGCCCCTCGGCGTGACACCGGCGAGGGCGCCCTCGAACGCGAGCCGCGCCTCGTCCTCGCGTGTCAGGATCCGCGCCTCGACCTCCGTCGCACGTGAGAGCAGATGGATGAGCTGGGCCGAGTTCCGCGCCTGTCGTCCCGGCGAGGCGACGACGACGTCGACCAGCTCGGCGCCGGCGTCGCGAGCCTCCTCGACGAAGCCGGCGACGCACTCGACGGTCTCGGCGAGCTTCGGTGCGGAGATCGCACCGAAGCGCTCGACGTCGGCACCGAGCCCGACGACGCGCCTGCCGCGGACGATTTCCGCGATACCGTGTCCCGCCCGCGCTCCGACCAGGAGACGGATCGTGTTCGAGCCGACGTCGACGACTGCGACGTTCACCGGCCGCATTCTCACGAGCGCCCCGGCTGTGAAGCGGGGACGGTCTGGTAACGGTTCGGTTAATCAGCCAGGCGACGCGGGCGCCGGCGCCGTGCGGAGCGCATCAGCATTGCCTGGGCCGACCGCGGCTGGTCGCCCTTCTTCGGTTCCCGGCGTCTCCAGGTCCCGTCCGGCTGGAGCTCCCAGGCCGTATCGTCCTCCAACAGCGCGTCGAGCGTGGCGGCCAGGCGTTGCTGGAGCCGGGCATCGGCGACCGGCACGACCGCCTCGAGCCGGTGGTCGAGGTTGCGCGGAAGCAGGTCGGCGCTGCCGATGTAGTACGTCCGCTGGCTGCGTGCCTCGAAGTGGAAGACGCGGCTGTGCTCGAGGAACCGGCCGAGGACGCTCCTGACGCGGATGTTCTCGCTCATCCCCTTCACGCCGGGCCGGAGCGTGCAGACGCTGCGGACGATCAGGTCGATCTTCGCCCCGGCCTGCGAGGCGAGGTAGAGCTCGTCGATGATCGCCTTGTCGGAGAGGTTGTTGACCTTGAGCCGGATGACGGCGTGCTTTCCGGCCGCGGCTGCCTGCGCCACCTTGCGGATCTCGTCGATCAGACTGTCGCGGAGGTTGAAGGGCGCCACGAGGAGCTTGCGGAAGGCCTCCGGCTTCCCGAAGCCGGTGACGTAGTTGAACAGGTTGGCGACGTCCTCGGCGATCTCCGGATCGGCTGTGAACAGCCCGAAGTCTTCGTAGACCCGCGCTGTGACGGAGTGGTAGTTGCCTGTCCCGATGTGCACGTAGCGCCGGAGGCCGCCGGGCTCGCGGCGGACGACGAGCGTCGCCTTGGCATGGATCTTCAGGTTCGGGAAGCCGTAGACGACGTGGACGCCCGCACGCTCCAGCGCCTGCGACCACTCGATGTTCCGGCGCTCGTCGAACCGCGCCTTCAGCTCGACCAGACAAACGCTCTGCTTGCCGTCCTCTGACGCCTCGATCAGCGCGGGGACGAGCGGCGTCTCGTCGCTCGTCCGGTAGACGGTCGCCTTCAGTCCGATCACGTCGGGGTCGCTCGACGCGCTCCGGACGAACGCTTCGAAGCTGGAGGCGAAAGAGTCGTATGGATGGTGGACGAGGATGTCGGACTTGGCGATCTCGGAGAAGGTCACGCCCGGTCCGGCGCCGAACCGGGTGCCCGTCACCGGCACCCACGGCTCGTCCTTGAGGTCGGGCCGGTCGAGCGCGGTTAGCTGCATGGCGTCGGCCAGGTCGAGCAGCCCCGGGACGAGATAGACCTGTTGGTCGTCGACACGCAGCCCGTGCTTCAGCCGTTCGAGCAGATCGGGCGAGACCGAGTCGGCCACCTCGATGCGCACGATGTCGCCGAACCGCCGGCGGTGCAGCTCGAGCTGCACGGCCTCGAGCAGGTCGTTCGCCTCGTCGGAGACCTCGAAGTCGGCGTCCCTCGTCAGCCGGAAGGACGCGCACTCGCGGATCTCCATCTGCGGGAAGAGCGACTCCAGGAAGTAGGCGATGACGGCCTCGAGCGGAAGGAAGAGGCCGCGTGTTCCGACCTCGACGAAACGGGCCAGGCCCTCCGGCACCTTGACGCGGGCGAGCCGCTCCTCGCCAGTCTCGGCGTCGCGGACGAAGACCGCGAGGCTGAGAGAGAGGGCAGAGATGTAGGGGAAGGGCTGGCCGGGCCCGACGGCGAGCGGGGTCAGAACCGGATAGATCTCCCGCCGGAAACGGACGCGGAGCTCCGCGAGCTCTTCGTCAGTGCAGTCGGCGACCGTGCCGATGCGCACGCCCTCGGCCGCGAGCGCCGGCAGGAGGTCGTCGCCCCACAGCGTCGCCTGCCGCGCGGTGAGCGCCTCGACGCGCGTGCGGATCTCGGCGAGCATCGCCCTGGGCGTGCTGCCGTCGTCGGAGCGCACGTTCAGCCCCGATGCCGCCTGGTCCAGGAGACCCGCGACGCGAACGGCGAAGAACTCGTCCATGTGGGACGAGAAGAACGCCGCGTACTTCACGCGCTCGAGCAGTGGCGCGTTCCGGTCGAACGCCTGCTCGAGCACCCGTGTGCTCCAGTCGAGCCTGGAGAGCTCTCTGTTCAGCAGCCTGCTCGCCGCCTTGGCGCGTCGAGCGAGGGTCGCCTTGCCGTCGACGGACTTCGAAGCCTGGGTCATGTCCTTACTTTGACTGGGCTTCGAGCTTGTAGCCAACTCCGTGCCGCGTATGGATGAAGGCGTGATGGGAGGCTCGCCGGTCGATCTTGTCGCGCAGCTTCCGCACGAACACGTCAACCGTGCGGTCGCGATACCGCTGGCGGCGACCCCAGATGCGCTGCATCAGCTCCTCGCGGCTGACCACGCGGCCCCGCTCGAGCGCCAGCGCGTGCAGGAGCCGGAACTCGGTCAGGGTCAGCTCCGCGCTGTGCCCGTCGACGTACGCCTGCACGTTCGCCGGGTCGATCACGAGCTCCTCGATCTCGATGCGCTCGCCGCGGTCAGGCGCCTGAGCCCTGACGCCGCGGCGCACCGCCGCGCGAACGCGCGCGACCAGCTCGCCCATCGAGAACGGCTTGACCAGGTAGTCGTCTGCGCCGAGTTCGAGCGCGCGGATGCGGTCGCCCTCGGTGCCGCGGGCACTGACGACGACGATGGGCGTCCCGATCCCCTCGCCGCGGACGATCTCGATCAGCTCCCACCCGTCCAGACCGGGGAGCATCAGGTCGAGCACGCACGCGTCGGGACGCTCGTAGCGCAGACGGGCCAGACCGAGCTCTCCGCGCTCGACCGACACGGCGTCGAAACCGCCCGCCTCGAGATGCCGCGCCATGCCGTCGGCGATCACGTCGTCGTCCTCGACGATCAGCACGCGAGGCATGGCGCCTACGATAGATCCGGCCTCAGCAAGAGCCGGTGATGATCTGGTGACAATCTGGTGAAGCGTTTCCGACGCGCTGCCGTGCCCGCGCAGGCGCCCGAGCCCCCACGGGCGGACCTCGATCGCGCCCGCGCCCTGATCGAGGAAAGCCGCGAGATCGTGGTCGTCCTGGACGAGTCGCGCCGTGTCGTGACCGCGAGCCGACGGGCGCGCGAGTCGCTCGACGGCCTGGTCGAGGGCTCGGTGCTGCCGGAAGAGGTCCTCCACCTCGGCGGGCGAACGCCGATCGAGATCCCCTATGCGCTCGGCGAGCGCCAGGAGACGCTCGTCTACCTGAGCGCGCCCGGCGAGCTCGCCGCCTACCAGGAGCTCCGAGCGGGCTTCACCGCCGCCGTCTCCCACGAGCTGCGGACGCCGCTCGCCCGGCTGATGGCACTTCTGGAAAGCGCGCTCCTGCCGGGCGCCGACCAGGACGACCTGATCGCGCGCGCGAAAGGCGAGGTCGAGCGGATCGGCGAGCTGATCGACGACGTGCTTTTCCTCAGCGAGCTGGAGAGCGGGCGGGCCGTGGTCGCGCTCGGCTCGATCAGAGCGCTGCCGGTGATCGACCAGGTCGTCTCGGAGGCCGCCGACCGGGCCGCCGCCGGCGGCGTCGAGCTACGGGTCGTGTGCACCGCCTCGTTCGACCTCCCGCTGCGCGCCCGGATGCTGCAGGTCGTGGTCGGGAACCTGGTCGAGAATTCGATCCGCTACGCAGGTACCGGCGTGACCTGCACGGTCTCGTGCGCCGAGGACGCCGACGGCCGGCACCTCGTCGTCTCGGACGACGGCTCCGGGGTCCCCGAGGAGGACCTGGCGCGCCTGTTCGAACGCTTCTACCGCGCAGACCACGCCCGGTCGAGCCGCGGCACGGGTCTCGGGCTCGCGATCGTCAAGCACGTCGTCGCCGCGGCCGACGGGTCCGTCGAAGCCACCGCGACCCCCGGGGGCGGCCTCACCGTGACGTGCTCGTTCCCGGCCGGGCTCTGATAGACACCGGGCCGTGCGGATCCGCTTCACGCCCGAGCGCAAGGAGTTCTTCGAGCTGTTCACACGCGCGTCCTCGAACGCCGTGGACGTCGCCCGGCTCGGGCTGGAGCTGTTCGAGCGCTTCCCCCAGGACGGAGCCGAGCTGATCGGCCGCATCAAGGAGCTCGAGCACACGGGCGACGACCTCACGCACGAGATCGTCGACCAGATCAACAAGACGTTCGTCACGCCGTTCGACCGCGACGACATCTACCGGCTCGCCGCGGCCATCGACGACGTCTGCGACTTCGTCGACGAATCCGCCGACCACCTCGGCTCGTGGGGTGTCTCGGAGGTGCCCCCCGACGCACGCGCACTTGCCGACATCGTCCTACGCCAGACGATCCTCCTCGACGAGGCCGTCCAACGGCTCGAGGGGTTCAAGGACTCGAGCCGCCAGCTGATCGAGCTCCGCGAACTCGAGGACGAGGGCGACCGCCTGTTCCGCGACGGCGTCGGGGCGCTCTTCCGATCAGGCGCCGACCCGCTGATGGTCATCCGCTGGAAGGACATCTACGAGGGGCTCGAGGAGGCCGTGGACGCCTGCGAGAACGCGGCCGACGTGCTCGAGGCGATCGTGGTCAAGAACCGGTAGCGGGACGCGATGGAAGGGGACGTCCTCCTCGTCGTCGTGGTGGTCGTCGCCCTCGGCTTCGACTTCACCAACGGCTTCCACGACACGGCGAACGCCGTCGCGACCTCGATCTCGACGCGGGCACTGCCGCCGAGGCTGGCGGTCGCGATCGCCTCGGTCGCCAACCTCGTCGGCGCCTTCGTGACCACCGCCGTCGCGACGACGATCGGGAGCGGTGTGCTGGACACCCAGCTCGTGACCACGAAGACGGTCCTCGCCGCGCTCCTCGGCGCAATCGCCTGGAATCTGGCGACGTGGTGGCTCGGGCTGCCGTCGAGCTCGTCGCACGCGCTGATCGGCGGCCTGGTCGGCGCCGCCATTGCCCAGTCCGGGGTGGACGGCGTCCAGTGGCACAACCTGGCCCACAAGGTGATCATCCCGGCGTTCATCGCACCGACGATCGCCTTCGCGGCCGCTTTCGTCCTGCTGATCGCGATCTTCTGGGTCTTCCAGCGGATGCCGTCCTCGCCTGCGAACCGGACCTTCCGGATCGGACAGCTGTTCTCCGGCACGTTCGTCGCGTACACGCACGGTGCGAACGACGCGCAGAAGACGATGGGAGTGATCGCGCTGGCGCTGCTCGCGAACGGCTCGATCGACAGCTTCTACATCCCCACGTGGGTCAAGATCACCGCCGGTGTCGCGATCGCCGCCGGCACCTACGCCGGCGGCTGGCGGATCATGCGGACGATCGGCCAGCGACTGTACAAGATGGAGCCACCCGCGGGGTTCGCCTCCCAGGCGACGGCCGGCGCCGTGATCGACGTCGCCACCAGGCTCGGCTACCCGCTCTCGACCACGCACGTGATCTCCGGCGCAGTGCTCGGCTCCGGGTCGACGCGTCGCTTCCGCGCCGTGCGCTGGGGGATCGCCGGCAACATCGTCGTCGCCTGGTTCCTGACCATCCCGGCGGCGGCGCTCGTCGCAGCGGCCCTCTATTGGCCGGTCCAGGCGATCTTCTAGCCGTCTCGCCTCAACCGAACCTTCCCCCGCCGTTCACCGTCCCCGCACCCATCGACCACGGCGTCCGCCGCACACTGGAAACGTGGAGTCCCAGCGTGCGGAGAGCGGCTTCGTCCTCCTCCTGACAGCGGAAGAACGAGCCGCTCTCGTACGCGTCCTGCGCGTCGTCGAGGACAACTGGTGGCTCGATGCCGTCGAGAGCGCGGTGCTCCGCCGCCTCGAGCTCTCGGTCGACGAGCTGATTCCTGCCGCCTGACCTCTCCTAGGCTCGCTCTGCCACGTTTTCCTGGAGCCGGCGGAGGAGGCCGCGCAGCGTCTCGGCCTCCTCGTCGCCGAGACCCGCGTGCAACCGCCGGTTGAAGGCGATCACGGCCTTCAGGAGACGACCGTGCAGCGCGTGGCCCGCGCGGGTCAACTCGACCTGGACCGCGCGCCGGTCGAGCGCTGCGCGTTGCCGACGGACGAGCCCGGCCCGCTCCATCCCGTCGAGATGACGGGTCAGCGTCGGCCCCTCGATGCCCACGGCGCGGGCGAGGTCGAGCTGGGTCCGCCGGGACTCCTTCTTGAGCGCGTTCAGGATCAGCCAGATCGGAATCGAGCCGCCGCTCTCGGCCAGCGCGGCGTTGAACGCGCGGCCGACCGCCTTGGACGCAGTCGCCAGGAGCAGCCCCAGCGGCGGTCCGTCGGGTCGCATGGGAGACATGGTAGAAGCCACACCGGCTCGCACAGTATTCGTGGTCATACTATTCGTATGCTAACGTTTTTGAAGCAACCTACGAAAGGCACTGATGATCTTCGCGTTGTTCGCATCGAGCTCCGACTGGCACGACCACGGGTGGTTCTGGCTCTGGCCTCTCGTGCCGTTGTTCTGGTTTCTCACCTTCTTCCTGCTCTTCCGCCTGTTCTTCTGGCGCGGTCGTCGCGGGCCATGGGGTCGCTACGGGGGCCGTGGGCCTGATGCGAGGGAGATCCTCGCCCAGCGTTACGCGCGCGGGGAGATCAGCCACGAGGAGTATCGCGAGCGGCTCGGCCATCTCGAGGCCTGACAGCGTCGCCGCTACACGTCGAGCCCGGAAACGCCTGCGGGCGCCCCATCTGGGGGCGCCCGCAGCACCAGCACCGGAGCGGAAGGTGCTAGGTCGCGGCCTGGACCTTCTTCAGCGTCTTCTCCGAGGCCACGAGGACGGGCTTCGGGATCGGGACGAAGAGCAGCTTTGGCCCGAGCTTCTGGCCCTGCGTCAGCGCGTAGAAGACGAACCGGCGCAGCGCCGCCGACTTCGACGAGTTGATCGGCAGAATCACGTACGAGAACGTGCAGATCGGGTACGCGAGCGGGTCGCCCTTCGTCGGATTGACGATGTGCATCTCGTTGCTCGGCGGCACCTTCGTCACCTGCTTCCCTGCGGCGGCGATCCCGCGCAGACCGGGCGTGACGTACTTGCCGGCGCGATTCAGCACCCGTGCGAACTGGATCTTGTTCGCCAGGGCGTACGCGATGTCGACGTAGCCGATCCCGCCCGTGGTGTTCTTGACGACACCCGCGAGCCCCGACGAGCCGCGGCCGCCGACGCCGACCGGCCAGTTGACCTGCGTCGAGTTGCCGATCTTCGACTTTGCCTGCGGGCTGACGGCCGACAGGTAATCGGTGAAGTTGTACGTCGTCCCGGAGCCGTCCGAGCGCCACACCGGGGTGATCTTCGTGCTGGGCAAGTTGACGCCGGGGTTGATCTTCTTGATCGCATCAGCGTCCCACTGGGTGATGTTCCCGAGGTAGATGTTCGCGATGATCGGCCCGGTCAGCTTCAGGTTGTTCGGGACGCCCGGCAGGTTGTAGATCACGGACGTCGCCGAAAGCACCCACGGGATCTGCACGCAGCCCTTGCAGGCCGTGAACTGGTCAGGGGTCAGCGGCGCGTCGCTCGCGCCGAAGTCGACCGTGCGGGCGGTGATCGCGGCGATGCCGCCACCCGACCCGATCGGGTTGTAGTTGATCTTGACGCCGGTCTTCGACTCGTAGTCCTTTTGCCACTGCGAGATCAGCGGGAACGGGAACGTCGCGCCCGCTCCGCTGAGCGCGTCGTCGCTCCTGGCCGAGCCGCCGGCGAGCGCCGCCGCCGTCGCCACAAGGGCCGCAGTCACGGCAAGCGCGGCAATTGACAAGACCTTGGTTTTCATTCCTCCCTTTCTCCTTCGGTAGTCCGACGCGGCCAGTCTCGCCTGCGTCCGCAAGGGTGTGGGAACCCGGCCGGTGAAGCTCTGGTGAAAAGGATGTGAAGGCCGATTCAGCGCTGGAGTTTGCGCGCGCTGCGGGCCAGGAGAGCGCGCGACAGCAGGCTGGCGACGAGCACGAAGGCGATCAGGCAGAACGCCGCCGCCCAGGCCTGGTCGTTCAGATGCTTGTCGGGCGCCTCGGAGTAGATGTAGATCGTGACCGGGAGCGACGCCAGCGCGTGGTTCGGATCCCACGAAACGGCGTTGCCGTAGAGCGACGTCGTGAACAGCAACGGCGCGGTCTCACCGGCCGCTCGCGCGACGGCAAGGGTCGCACCGGTCAGGATCCCACTCAAAGTCGTCGGCAGGACGACCCCGACGATCGTGCGCCACTTGCTCATCCCGAGGGCGAAGCTGCCCTCCCGGAGCGCGTTGGGAACGAGGGCGAGCACCTCCATCGTCGTCCTGGAGACGATCGGGACCATGATGATCGACAGGGCCACCGCGCCGAGGAAGGCGTTTTGGCCGCGTCCGACGACGAGCAGGACGAAGAGGAAGATCCCGATGATGATCGACGGCAGGCCGTTCAGGATGTCGAGCATCAGCTTCAGCCAGCGGGCGACCCGGTGATTGGCGAACTCGTTGACGTAGATCGCGATCAGCACGCCGACCGGAACCGAGATCGCCGCGGCGATGGAGACGAGCACGATGCTTCCCACGAACGCATGGGCGATTCCGCCGCCGCTCTCGCCAAAGGTCGCGGGGGTCTTCGTGAAGAGGTCGAGATCGAGACCGGGAATGGCCTTGACGAGGACCGAGAGCGTGACCGTCGCGAGGACGGCGATCGCGAGGATCGAGGCGGCCAGCCATGTTGCTTCGACTACACGATTGACCCGCTTACGGCGCCGGACGCGGCCGCCTGCCGCCAGTCCACTCCGTGCAGCCACTACCGGCCGGCCTTCTGGAACTCGAAGCGATTGACGATGAACTGGGCGCTGACGTTCACGATCAGCGAGAAGATGAGCAGAATCAGCGCCAGGTACACGATCGAGGAGATGTGCAGGTTCGACACGGCCCCCTGGTACTGAGCGGCGATCCGACTCGCGAGCGTGTCGCCGGGCTGGAAGAGGTTGGTCGGGCGGCCGAGGAAGCCGCCGATCACCTGCGTCACGGCGATCGCCTCACCGACGGCGCGTCCCATGCCCAGGACGACTGCCGCCACCAGGCCCCCGCGCGTGTACGGGATCAGGACGCCCCGAACCATCTCCCAGCGGGTCAGCCCCAGCCCGTACGCACCTTCCTTCAGGTCCTGCGGAACGGCCTTGAAG
>JBKPRA010000074.1:0-23695 GCA_046734335.1 Actinomycetota bacterium
ATGCGCCTCGCCGATCATCTGGTGAAGCAGTGAGAGCCGCGCAGCTCCAGGAGTACCACCGCCCGCTCGAGCTGATCGAGGCGCCCGAGCCGGAGCCGGTTGCTCCGCGTGACGTCGTCGTCAAGGTCGGCGGCGCGGGAGTGTGCGCCACAGACCTGCACGCACAGGAGGGGTTGATGGAGCCGGCGGGCTTGAAGCCGCCGGTCGTGCTCGGGCACGAGAACGCGGGCTGGGTGCATGCGGTCGGAAGCGACGTGACCACGGCGAAGCCCGGCGACGCCGTACTCGTCTACCCGGCCTACAGCTGCGGCCTGTGCGTCAACTGCCGCCGGGCCCTCGACATGCACTGCGAGCGGCATCAGTTCTTCGGGCTGACCAGGGACGGCGGCTTCGCCGACTACGTCCTCGTCGACGAGCGCTCGCTGATCCCGCTGCCGGACGGCGTCGAGCCCGCGGCCGTCGCGCCCCACTCGGACGCCGGCATCACCGCCTACCACGCGGTGAAGCGGCTCCTTCCACGCTTGAGCCCCGGGACGACCTCCGCGGTGATCGGCGTCGGCGGTGTCGGACACATCGCGCTCCAGCTCCTGAAGGTGCTGGGCGGGGGCTCGGTGATCGCGATCGACACCGACGCCCGGCGACAGGAACTGGCGCGCGAGCTCGGCGCCGACGAGGTGCTCCGCGACACGGCGGACCTACGCGAGGCGACGAACGGCGCCGGCGCCGACGTGATCATGGACTTCGTCGCCACGGACTCCACGCACGCGGCGAGCCTCGACGCTCTCGCCCGACGGGGGCTCTACTCGACGGTGGGCTACGGCGGGATGATCACCGTCCCCTCGGTGGCGATGGTGGTCGGCGAGAGCACGATCGCCGGCAACCTCGTCGGTAGCTGGATCGACCTCTGGGAGCTGCTCCAGCTCCATGCGAAGGGCGACGTGACGCTGCGAACAGAGAGTCATCCGCTGGAGGCGGTGAACGACGTCCTCGACAAGCTACGCGAGGGCGAAGTCACCGGCCGCGCTGTGTTGATTCCGTAGCTACCCTCGCCCGATGAGCGCCCCCGACGCGACCGGGCCGTCGATCGCCTTCGTCGTCCCGTACGTCGGCAGCTGGCCACCGTGGTTTCCTGCCTACCTTCAGTCCTGCAAGTACAACCCGTCGATCCGCTGGATCTTCTACACCGACTGCGAGTTCCCGAGCACCGTTCCCGCCAACGTCGAGTTCGTCCGCGGCTCGCTTCGAGAGTTCGAGCATCTGGTCGAGCGCAAGACCGGTATGAACGTCGCCTTGGAGCTGCCGTACAAGCTCTGCGACTACAAGCCGGGATTTGGCCTGATCTTCGAGGACTATCTCGACGGGGTCGACTTCTGGGGCCATTGCGACGTCGACCTCGTGTGGGGCAACATCCGGAAGTTTCTCGCCACCGACCAGATCCTGGGGAGCCACGACGTCGTCTCCGCGCGCAGGCGGCGAATCGCCGGTGTCTGCACGCTGTACCGGAACAGCAGCGAGGTCAACAGCCTCTTTCTCGCCGACCGCAGGTTCCAGGCGGTGGTCCGGGAACGGGAGAACCGCAGGTATGACGAAATGGGATGGTCGCGCTTCATCAAGAAGCGCGCCGCCAAAGATGCGCTGAGGGTCTACTGGCCGAAGTGGATGCAGCCGCGCGGCCTGCTCGAATCGGTCGAGGGGTTGTACTGGGAGCGCGGCGCCGTCTTCGACAGTACAGACAAGGCGTGGTGGGGACGGCCGGCGCACAACCTGTTCGAGTTCCCGGACGAGGTGCCGGGGGAGGTGCTCTACCTCGACTTCAGACGGTGGAAGCGGGAGCGCCCGCTCACGTGCGACTTCGGCTACGAGGACGATCCGCAACGCTTCTCCGTCTCGCCCTCGGGGATCACTGCCGAGCCGGCGGTCGATCGTCGCGCAGCGGCCGCCTCCTAGGCCTGGACGAGCGACCCGCCGTCGATCACGAACGCCGCCCCGGTCATGAAGCTCGACGCCGGGGAGGCGAGCAGCACGACCAGCCCCTTCAGCTCGTCCGGGTGCGCCATCCGCCCGAGCGGGATCAGCGTCTTCCACATCTCCTTCATCTCGTCGCTCGGGTTCTCGGTGACGCCCCCGCCGATCAGCGTCCCGTAGAACGGGCCCGGGCAGATGGCGTTGACCAGCACGCCGTGCGGCGCCAGCTCGAGGGCAGCCTGGCGGACGACGTGGATGACCGCGGCCTTGGTCGCCGCGTAGCCGTAGCAGACCAGCGGCTCGACCCTGAGGCCGGCGTTCGACGCCGTGATCACGATTCGTCCGGAGCTCTGCTGCGTCATGGCCCGGGCCGCACTCCGCATCGTGTGGATCACGCCGTTCAGGTTCACGTCCAGCACGGCGTCCCAGTCGGAGCGCTCGAGCGTGGCGAGCGTCTGCCCGCCGTCCACCCGGAAACCGGGTACGGACGCGAGGCCGGCGTTGGCGAAGACGACGTCCACCCCGCCCTGCTCCGCGACCACACCGTCGACCAGGGCGTCGACGGCCTCTTCGTCGCGCACGTCGGTGACCACGCCGCGAGCGTCGCAACCGCGCTCGTGGAGCCGCGCAGTCGACGCCTCGAGCCGCTCCTCGTCGATGTCGGCAAGCGTCACGCGGGCGCCGCACTCGGCGAGCACCTCCGCCATCGCGAACCCGAGGCCCGCGGCAGCGCCGGTCACGACGACGCGCGACCCGCTGACGTCGAAGAGCTTCGAGAGGACATCGGCTGGGGCGACCGCCACCGCGTGATCGAATCACGCCATCGGCCGCGCCGCAAGGAACGCCGCCGTAGGATTGATGCGTGCGGGAGCCGGTCTTCACGGGAACGCTCCAGGTCTCGGTCGTAGTGCCGGATCTGGACGCGGCTATGCGCACCTACGTCGAGGAATACGGCATCGGCCCGTGGCACATCTACGAGTTCGATCCCGGCAACGTCGAAGGGATGCACGAGGACGGACAGCCGGTGGAGCGGTCGTGGCGGCTCGCACTCGCCAACCTCGGCGAGGTGCAGTGGGAACTGGTCGAGCCACAGGACGACGACAGCGTCTACGCCCGGTTCCTCGCCGAGCACGGGCCCGGCGTCCACCACGTCGGCGTGGCCGTGGCGGACTACGAGAGGACGCTCGCCGATCTCGGCGACCGCGGGCACCAGGTGCTGCTCGGCGGCACCTACAACGGAGTGACGTTCTCGTACCTCTCGACCGACCGCGACCTCGGAGTCGTCACCGAGATCTTCGACGGCGCCCCAGGCCGCGACCAGCAGCCCGACGCCGTCTACCCGCCGGCCGCCGGATGAGCGTCTCGGCGGAGCGGCCCTTCTCGGTCGGGCAGGTCGTCTGGACGCCGACCGAGGACGCCCGCGAGAACTCGCTCCTCGCCCGGTACACGGCCTCGCTGGGCCGTAGCGGCCAGGACTACCACGACCTCTGGCAGTGGTCGGTTTCCGACCTCGAAGGCTTCTGGGCGTCGATCTGGGACTTCTTCGAGGTCCGGGCGGACACGCCGTTCGAGCGGGTGCTCGGCTCGCGGACGATGCCCGGCGCCAAGTGGTTTCCCGGCGCACGGCTGAACTTCGCTGCGCACATGCTCGGGCGCGACGACGACCTCGGTGCGGTCGCGGTGCTCGCCCGCTCGCAGTCACGCGATCCGTTCGACCTGACCTTCGGCGACCTGCGAGACGAGGTAGCACGCGCCCGCGCCGGGTTGCAGCGGCTCGGCGTCGGCTCCGGTGACCGCGTCGTCGCCTACCTGCCGAACATCCCCGAGACGCTGGTCGCGTTCCTCGCCGCCGCCAGCCTCGGAGCGGTCTGGGCGACCTGTCCGCCCGAGTTCGGGCCCCGCAGCGTGCTCGACCGGCTAGGCCAGCTGGAGCCGAAGGTGCTACTGGCCGTCGACGGCTACACCTGGGGAGAGGCGCGGATCGACCGGCGCGAGCAGGTGGCCGAGGTACGGGCGGGCCTGCCGTCCCTGCGCAGCGTCGTCCACGTCCAGTACGGAGGCAACGACCTCCCCGGCACGGTCGCGTGGGCCGAGCTCGTGGCCGAAGCAGGGCCGCTCGAGTTCGACCCGGTGCCCTTCGACCACCCGCTCTACGTGCTCTTCTCGTCGGGCACGACCGGGTTGCCGAAGGCGATCGTGCACGGACACGGCGGCATCCTGCTCGAGCATCTGAAGAACCACGGCCTCTCGTGGGACCTGCGCCCCGGCGACCGGCTGATGTGGTTCACGACCACCGCCTGGATGATGTGGAATGCCCTCGTCTCGGCGCTCCTGCTGCGGGCGTCGATCGTGATGCTCGACGGGAACCCCGGCTATCCCGACCTCGCCCAGCAGTGGCGGATGATCGAGGAGACGCGCTCGACGATGTTCGGGCTCAGCCCGGCGTTCACGATGGCCTGCCGCAAGGAGGGCCTCGAGCCCGGCCGCGACTTCGACCTCTCGACGCTGAAGATGGTCTGCGCCGCCGGCTCCCCGCTCCCCGCGGACTCGTACGAGTGGATCTACGAGCAGGCCGGGCCGGAGATGATGCTGAACGTCGGCAGCGGCGGCACCGACGTCTGCACCGGCATCGTCCAGGGCTACCCGCTCCTGCCGGTCTACGCCGGCGAGATGGCGGGCAAGTGCCTCGGTGTCGACGTCGCCGCCTTCGACCCCGACGGCCAGGAGGTCGTCGGCGAGCTGGGCGAGCTGGTCATCCGGCAGCCCATGCCGTCGATGCCGGTTCGCTTCTGGAACGACGACGACGGCGCCCGCTACCGCGCCGCCTACTTCGATTTCTACCCCGGCGTGTGGCGGCACGGCGACTGGATCATGTTCACCGAGCGGGGCACCTCGATCATCACCGGCCGGTCCGACGCCACCCTGAACCGCGGCGGCGTCCGGCTGGGCACGAGCGAGCTCTACGGCGTGGTCGAGGAGTTCGACGAGGTGCTCGACGCTCTGGTCCTCCACCTGGAGGTGACCGACGAGCTCCTGCTCTTCGTCGTGCTGCGCGAAGGGACCGAGCTCGACGACGAGCTGAAGGCCGGGATCTCGAACGCATTGCGCTCGGGGCTCTCGCCGCGACACAAGCCGGACGACATCGTCGCGGTGCCGGCGATCCCGCGGACCATGACCGGCAAGAAGCTCGAGCTCCCGGTGAAGAAGATCCTCACGGGCACTCCGGTCGCAGAGGTCGCCAGCAAGGACGCGCTGATCGACCCGACCGCGATCGACGCGTTCGCCGCGTACGCCGCACAGCGGCGGTAGCCGGCGGACCCTCGTTCAGTGTCCATGCACAGGCTCGAGGCCTGCGCTCTGGACCCAATTCGGCTGGATCTGCGTCGCCGACAGCAGATGGTCGAGCGACGCCTCGGCGCGGTCGCGGGCGCCGGCGAGGTCGGCGCCGAACAGCTCGCCGTCCCGCTTCAGGAAGCGGCCGCCGACCATGACCGTGTCGACGTTGCGGGTGTCGGCCTGGTGGACGACGGTCGAGACCGGGTCGATCACGGGATACGTGTTCGACTGGTCGCAGCTGATCACCACCAGGTCGGCCTGCTTGCCGGGCGTGAGCGAGCCCGTCCGGTCCTCGATCCCGCAGACGCGCGCGCCTTCGATGGTCGCGAACTCGAGCACCTCGCGCGAGCTGAGGAACGCCGGCTCCTCGACGTTGCCGGCCTCGAAGGCGGCCTCGTGAGCGAGCAGACGGTCGGATGCGAAGAGGAACCGCATCTGGGTGAACATGTCACCCGGGACGGTGGTGACAACGTCGATACTCAGGCTCGGGCGCAGCCCGTGGGCGAGCGCCTTCGCCGTCGGCGGCGTCCCGTGGCCCATGTACATCTCCACGGTCGGGGCGATCGAGATCTTCCCGCCCGAGTCGGCGATCAGCCGGAACTCCTCGTCGGACAGGTAGTTGCAGTGGATGTACGTGGTGTCGGGCCCGAGCAATCCCATCTCGCCCAGCTGCTTCACCATCGAGAACCGGCCCGCGACCGGCCCCATTCCGACGTGGACGCTGATCGGGGCGCCCACGTCCCGCGCGAGCTTCCAGTCGTGCTCCACCACCTCGGGTTTGCAGAACCCAGGGCCGCGCGTTCCCATCGCGAGCGTGATCAGCTGGTCGTCGCTCGAGAAGTACTGCTCCCGGATCCGCCGGATGTCCTCGGGCGCATTCAGCTCGCTCTCGTACCACCAGTCGGCGAGCGACGTATTGGGGTTGCCGTAGCAGTACACGGCCCTGAGCCGCGCCTGCTGTAGGCCGCGGACGGCCTCGTCTGAGTGGTCCGGCGTGTTGTTGATGTGCGACCAGTCGAGCAGCGTGGTGACGCCTGCGTCGATCGCTTCCAGCGCTCCGAGGTAGTTGCCTGCATAGACGTCCTCGGGCCGGTACGCCGGCGCGAACGCAGCCAGGACGACCTCGAAGTAGCCGGCGAGGCTGACGTCGGGCGCGACTCCGCGGATGACCGTCTCCCAGGTGTGCCGGTGCGAGTCGATGAAGCCGGGAATGACGATCGAGCCGGCGGCGTCGACCACCTCGGCGTCGCCGACCTCGAGGTCGCAGCCGACAGCGGCGATCTTCTCCCCCTCGACGAGGACGTCGCAGTTGAAGATGTCGCCCGCATCCGGGTCCATCGTCAGGACATGACCGCCTCTGAGCAGGACTCGGTCGGACACGGGGCTCCTTTCGTTCGGGGCTGCGCCTGATTCAGCCAGGCTGTACTAGACCGGTGGTTTTTACCATTACTGCACAACAACCGGCAAGTTGTGCCCTTCGCGGCTTCACCGATAGTTGACTGTCACTGCACGACGGGTCTATCGTTGGCCGCCGTGGCAGACGGAGCCGTCCTTGTCGTCGGAGGTAGCTCGGGCATCGGGCTGCGTCTGGCCGAGGCCTATGCGGGCCGCGGCCGGAAGGTCGTGATCACGAGCCGCAGCGACGATCGCTGCGTCGAGGCAGCAGGGGCGATCGCGGGCGATGTCGACACCTGCGTGCTCGATCTTGCCGAGCCCGAGACACTCGCCTCGGCGCTCGAGACGGTGGGCCCGGTCGCGCGTCTCGTCCTGGCCGCGATCGAGCGCGACGAGAGCACCGTCGCCGACTACGACATCGCGCGCGCGATCCGGCTCGTCACGCTCAAGCTGGTCGGGTACACGGAAGTCGTGCACGTGCTCGGCGACCGCCTCACCGATGACGCCGCCATCCTGCTGTTCGGCGGCCAGGCGCTGCGGCGCCCCTATCCCGGCTCGACGACGATCACGACCGTGAACGGCGGCATCGAAGGCCTCGTGCGGACACTTGCAGTGCAACTCGCGCCCACGCGCGTGAACGCCATCCACCCCGGGATCGTCGGCGATACCCCGGCCTGGGCCGACAAGCCGGACTCGGTGCTCGACCCCGTGCGGGCGCGCACGCCGATCGGCCGGCTCGTCACCACCGACGAGATCGTGGACGCGTCCATCTTCCTGCTCGAGAACGGCGGCGTGAACGGGGTCAACCTCGAAGTCGACGGGGGCTGGCTGCTGCAATGAGCGCTGCGTCGGCCACTGCCCGCGCGAGCCACCTGCTGCGCCGTAAGGACGAGATCGAGCTCGAGCAGGCGCTGCCGGATCACAGCCGGGGGCTCACCCGGGCCGTCCTGGTGGGCGATGCCACCGGCTCGGCCCACACGGGCCTGGTCCTGGTCGAGCTCGAGGATGGGCACGTCGACACGCACGTCCACTCGTTCGAGTCGAGCTTCTTCGTCCTCGAAGGCGAGCCCGTGCTCTACCTTGACGGCCGCGGCGTCCGGCTGCGCCCGAACGCCTGCGGCGCGCTGCCCGTCGGTCTGCCCCACGCCTGGCGCAGCGATGACCGCGCGCGCTGGATCGAGATGGCGTCGCCGCGCCCGCGCCCGCCCGAGCAGCCGCCGGACACGTTCTTCCTCGGCGCTGCACCGGCCGACCCTCCGGCCGAGCTCGACCTGCGCGACCCGCGTAACCGCCACCTCTTCCTGCTCGCCGACGACGACATGGATGTCGCCCGGCTGACCGAGGGAATGCGATCTGCGGAGCCGAAGGTGTCGGCGAGCATGGCGACCGCGGCCCTCCTCTACAGCGGGATCACCGTGAAGATGCTCGTCGACAAGCGCCTCGATGCGCAGCTGCACACGATGTTCATGGTCGGCTACCAGCCCGGAGCCCAGGCGCTCCCGCACGACCATCCGTTCGAGGAGTCGTACTACATGCTCGAGGGCGAGGTCGACGTCGTCGCCGACGGCACGCGGTACACGCTGTATCCCGGCGACGTCTTCTGGACCGCCGTGGGCTGCATCCACGCGTTCTACGAGACGAAGGGCGGCATGGTGAAGTGGCTCGAGACCTCGGCGCCCGGCCCGCCCGACCGCCACTCGTACCGGTTCGAGCGGGACTGGGAGTCCCTAGGCTCGTCGTAGCCATGGCCACGCCTCACACCGACGCTGCTCCGGTGGAGCCGCTCGCACCGTCGCTCATCGGGCCACGGCTCCGCGAGCAGCGCGAGCGACTGGGGATGAGCCTGCGTGAGATCGCCCGCCGGATCGGGGTCTCGGCGAGCCTGATTTCGCAGATCGAGCGGGACAAGGTCAATCCGAGCGTGAGCACGCTCTGGGCGCTCGCCCGCGAGCTCGGCCTGAACATGGGCGACCTGTTCGACGAGGAGACCGTTCGCCGCGACGACCGGAACCACGGCGGGGATTCGACACCGGTGGTCACGCCGGACCAGCGCGCGGTGATCAACCTCGAGTCGGGAGTCGTCTGGGAGCGGCTCACGCCGGAGCGCGACCCGAGCGTCGAGTTCCTGCGCGTCACGTACGACGTCGGCAGCGAGTCCTGTCCGGAGGACTCACTGGTCACGCACGGCGGCCGCGAGTACGCCTTCGTGATCAGCGGACGGCTCGGGGTCAAGGTCGGCTTCGACGAGTATCGCCTCGATCCGGGCTACTCGATCACGTTCGACGCCACGTCGCCGCACCGTCTCTGGGCGATCGGCGACGAGCCGGTCGAGGCCCTCTGGGTGGTCGTCGGCCGCCAGAGCGACCGACGCGTCCCGTCCTAGAACGACTCGGCGGCGACCGGCTGGGCGGCGGCGAGCGGCGCCTTGCCCGCGATCAGGTCGGCGCCCTTCTCGGCGATCATCACGGTCGCGGCGTGCGTGTTCCCGCGCGTGACTGTCGGCATCACCGACGCGTCGCATACGCGCAGAGCGTCGACGCCGTAGACCCGTAGCTCCGGATCGACGACGGAGCCGATCGCGCAGGTCGAGGTCGGGTGGTAGACGGGCTGAGCGTTGCGCTCGATCCAGGCGACGATGTCTTCGTCGGAGTCCGAGTCGGGCACGCTGTACGACCTCGTCGTAACAGCCTTCAGGGCCGGCTGCGAGGCAATCTCGAGGGCGATGCGGACGCCGGCGATCACGCTGCGGCGGTCGTCCTCGTCCGTGAAGAAGTTCTTCAGCACGAGCGGCTTCGAGTCCGGCATCGGCGTGCGGAGCTTCACCCAGCCGCGCGCGTTCGGCTTGATTAGCACCGGGCCGAAGGCGACCCCCGGATCGGTCGGGGCATTCAGCCCTTCGTCGTAGAAGATCGACGGCGCGAAGTGAAACTCGAGGTCCGGCGCAGGCAGGTCGTCGCGCGTCCGGAAGAAGCCGCCTGCCTCCGGGATGTTCGAGCTCAGCGGACCCCGGCCCTCCTTCTCGAGCAGCTCGAAGTTCTCAGGAGTGAGAATGCCGAACAGCCCCGGCTGCTCGGTGACGTAGTTGACGTTGACCATCAGGTGGTCCTGGAGGTTCCGGCCGACCGGCAGGTTCTCCCGCACCTGCAGCCCGAGCGGCGAGAGATCATCCTCCGGACCGATTCCCGAGAGCATGAGCAGGACCGGCGACTGGTACGTGCCCGCGCTCAGGATGACTTCGCGCTCCGCGCGGATCGTCTCGACCTTGCCGTCCTGGACGACCTCGACACCGACCGCCCGGTTGCCGTCCAAGACGATCCTCTGCACGAACACGCTGGTCCGCACCTGGAGGTTGGGCCGGTCCGCAACCGGGTGCAGGAAGCCGTCCGCGGTCGAGCAGCGCTTGCCGTTCCGCTGGGTGACCTGGAACCGGGAGACGCCTTCGGGACGGTCAACGTTCAGGTCGGGGATCCGCTCGTAGCCCGCCTGAACAGCCGCATCGAGCATCGCGTCGACCAGCGGCTCCATCGAGCGGCTCTCCGAAACGGCCAGCGGCCCCCCGACGCCGTGGAACTCGTCCTCGCCGCGCTCGTTGTCCTCGGAGCGCTTGAAGTACGGAAGCACCTCGTCGTACGACCAGCCGGTGGCGCCGTCGGCCGCCCACGTGTCGAAGTCGAGCCGGTTGCCGCGCAGGTAGATCATCGCGTTGATCGAGCCGCAGCCGCCGATCATCTTCCCGCGCGGCAGGTAGAGCCGCCTGCCGCCGAGCCCGGGCTCCTTCTCGCCGAGCAGATCCCAGTCGTGGGCCGACTTGAACAGCGCGGGGAAGGCGAACGGGACGTGGATCTCGTATGCGAGGTCAGGAGGCCCGGCCTCGAGCATCAGCACGGTCGCGTCCGGGTCCTCGCTCAACCGGCCCGCGAGCACGCACCCGGCGGATCCGCCTCCGACGATCACGTAGTCAGGCACGAGCCCGCCAAGCATCCCATCTGGTCCCTCGACTGTCCACCGGTTAGGGTCTCTCTGCCGTGGCCGACAACGACCTGGTGGCGCTGTACTGGACGACCTCGGGGCCCGTGGAGGTGCACGGCGGCCGCGAGTGGAGCCTCTTCGACATCGCCGACCGCTGCGCGCAGGCCGAGCGCGCGGGGTTCAAGGGGATCGGGCTCTGGCACGCCGACCTCGAGCACATCCTCGAGACGAGAACGCTCGACGAGCTGAAGACACTGCTCGACGATCATGGGCTCGAACATCTCGAGCTCGAGTGCCTGCTCGACTGGTTCCTCGACCCCTCCGACGAGAACCGGCGCGCAGCCGACGCGACGCGCGAGCTCCTCTTCGAGGCGGCCGCCGTGCTGGAGCCACATCACATCAAGGTCGCCAACATCTTCAGCCGTCCGTGCGACCTGTCGGTGCTGACCGAGCGCTACGCGGAGCTCTGTGCCGAAGCCGCGGAGCGCCACGGAGCCAGAATGGTCTACGAGTTCATGCCGCCGGATCCCAACGTACGTGACGTCGATACCGCACTCGCCGTCGTCGAAGGCGCCGGCAGCGCCAACGCCGCCATCGCGATCGACACCTGGCACATGGCGAAGCTCGGAATCGAGCTGGACGACCTACGGCGGATCCCCGCGCAGTACCTCGGCTGGGTCGAGCTCAGCGACGGCCAGTGGGAGAACATGCCCGACCCGGTCGACGAGACCGTCAACCACCGCGCCCTGCCGGGCGAGGGCGAGTTCCCGATCCGCGAGTACGTCGCCGCCGTGCGCGACGCCGGATACGACGGCCCGTGGGGCGTCGAGGTTCTGTCCGCGAAGTTGCGACAGCTTCCGATCGAACAGATCTTCGACCGGGCATACGAGACCAGTGCGGCCCAGTTCGTCTAGGCCTTGCCCACCCGGTAGTGCTCCCGCACGACCGCCGTGTACGGCACCGGGCTCACGGTCGCGCGGATCTCCGTCTGTACATGCGGCTCGACGGTCGGCTTGGACGAGCCGCCGTTCTCCTCACCCCACACGAGCGTGACCTCGGTTCCGGGCTCGGCGTACTCGGGCTCCACAACGGCCAGGGTGAGCATCTTGCCCTCGTTGGCGCTATAGCCGATCCACGTCGAGAGGCCGGCCGTCTCGCCGTCGACCGTGACACGGTCGAACGGGTGCATGCAGTACACGGCCGACGGCCAGTCCATGAACTTCGCGCGCTCCGCCTCCGGCCCGAACATCGTCCCGATCGTGCTCGTCACGTCCTCGTCGTCGAGGGCCAGCGTCACCTTCTGCCGGTGCTCGTGGTCGGAGATCGCCTCCAGCGCCTCGCGGCCGATGAAGTCGTGGTCGAACCTGACGTAGCCGCCGTAGCCGAGATCCCAGGGGGTGAGGTAGTAATCGACGATCGAATCCGAGTAGAAGCTCCCGCCGATCGACGCCGAGCCTTCGTACCCGGCGGCCGGCAGCCACTCGCGGTACTCGCGCAGGCTCTCGCCCGAGTACACGGCCGGAAGCGGCGACGGGATCCACCCGGACTCGAGCGTGTTCGAGGAGTAGGCCCGCCCACCGACCTCCCGGAGCCCGAACTCCTCCCCCGCCTCCAGCAGCGCCTCGTGCACCGGCGCCTCGTCCTCCCACGGGCCGAACAGCTCCCAGCCGGGCTGGCCGACCATCCCGTGGCGGAGGGCGCGCACCGGCCGCCCGGTGATCGTGATCGCCGTCATGTTGAAGAACTTCAGATCGGGCGCAGGCCCACCCAGCACTTTCTCGATCACCTGCATCGCGTTCGGCCCCTGGACCTGGAACCGGTACGAGCGGCGGCGACCGTCGGTGCGCAATGCCCAGCGCTGGTCGAGCTCGACCTCCACGTCGTAGCCGCCGGTCTCGGCGTGATAGGTGATCCAGTTCAGCGCGGGGGCACGGCCGACGAGATTGAACTCCTCCTCGGCGAGATGGAAGAGGATCACGTCGCCGATCACGTAGCCCTCCGGCGAGCAGGGCACGAAGTGCTTGGCCTTGTCGACGGTGAAGCCGTCGAAGCTGTTGACGGCCAACCGGGAGAGAAGCGACGCCGCGTCCGGGCCGGACACGGCCAGATCGGCCATGTGGTACGACTGGTTGAAGAGCACGCAGGTCGTCTGCCACGCGATCTGCTCGTCGCGCCAGTTCGTGTACTCGGCCGGAACCCCCGGGTAGACGTTCGGGCCGGCCTGCGAGTTGCGCAGCAGCTCGACCGGGCTCTCGACGGTGCCGAGCAGGTCTTCCAGGCTCCGATCAGCCATCGTGTTCCTCTCTTTCGGTCACGGGCGCCGGATCTCCGTTCACGGCGCCCTGCGTGTGCTCTCCGAGGTAGCTCGCGATCAACAGCTGCCGGTTGACGCGAAGGTGCTGCGCGTCGTTGTGGAGCACGATCTGGCCGTGCGACAGGACGTACCCGCGGTCGGCAACCTCGAGCGCCAGGTGCACGTGCTGCTCGACGAGCAGGACGGCGCAACCGCGTTCGTCGGCGAAAGCCCGCACCACCGGCAGCAGCCGCTCGACGATCACCGGCGCCAGTCCCAGGCTGAGCTCGTCCAGCAGCAGCACCTTCGGACGCCGCGCGAGCGCGCGGGCGACTGCGAGCATCTGCTGCTCGCCGCCCGAGAGAAGACCGACGCGCCGCCCCTTCAGCTCCGCCAGCTTCGGGAAGTACTCGTAGGCGAGGGCGTCGTCGATCGGCTCTCCGCGCGGCCCGACGCGGAAGTGCTCGGCGACCGTCATGCCGAAGAACAGGCCGCGACCCTCGGGGACGTGAGCGATGCCGAGCCGGGCCCTGGCGCTCGGTGACGTGCGCGCGAGGTCGTCGCCGCCGAACAGGACACGGCCCGCCATCGGGCGCACGAGGCCGGACACGACGCGAAGCGTGGTGGTCTTGCCCGCGCCGTTGGCACCGAGCAGCGCGACTACTTCACCAGAGCGGACGGTGATGTCGACATCGCGGATCACCGCGGCTTCGTCGTAGCCCGCGGTCAGCGTTTCGACCGTCAGCATCGCGTCAGCCACGAGCATCCTCGCCCGCCGCCAGCGTCGGAGCGGCGCCTCCGAGATAGGCCTTGATCACCTGCGGATCGTTGCGGACGACGTCCGGGACGCCGCGGGCGATCACCTCGCCGAACTCCAGCACGACCACCTCGTCACAGATCCCCAGAACGAGACCCATGTCGTGGTCGACGAGAAGCATCGCCTGCCCGTCGTCGGCCAAGCCGCGAAGCCGTGCGCCGAGCTCCTCGCTCTCACGGGTGTCCAGGCCGGCGGCGGGCTCGTCGAGGCAGAGGACCCGCGGCTGTGGCGCGAGCGCCCGGGCGAGCCCGACCAGCTTGCGCTGTCCCTGCGACAGCTCGCTCGGCATCTGCTGCACGGTGTTCTCGATTCCGAGCAACACGAGCGCGGGCGTGATCTCGGCCGAATGCGGGTCGGGAGCCGACACCGTCTCGCGGATCGTCGTCCAGGCCGAGGTGCGATGCGACGCGACGAGCAGGTTCTCGCCGACCGAGAGGTCGTCGAACAGCTCGACCGACTGCCACGTTCGGGCAAGGCCGCGCTGCGCCCGGACGTGCGGCGGCGCCCCCGTCAGATCCTCTCCGTCGAGCTCGACCCGTCCGTCACAGCGGACGAAACCGCTGATCGCGTCGATGAACGTCGTCTTGCCCGCGCCGTTCGGACCGATCAGCCCGACCAGCTGCCCCTCGCCCACCTCGAGGTCGACGTCGACGACGGCCCGTACGCCGCCGAACCGGACCGAGATCCCCGTCGCCTTCAGGACCGGGGTCATCGCCCCGCTCCGATGGTCAGTAAACGGCGATTCGCCGCTCGCGCCTGAGGTCGCTCGGCGAGCATCCGTACGCCGAGCGGAACAGCCGGCTGAAGTGCTGCGGGCCGGGCAGACCCCAGCGGCTGGCAATCGTCAGAATCGTCTCGTCGTCGAGGGACGGGTCGAGCAGATCGCGCCGGCAGCGCTCGAGCCGGCTCTCCCGGATCCAGCGGCAGACGCTCGTGCCCTCTGACTCGAACAGCTTGTGCAGGTACCTGGTCGAGATAAAGCTCGCGCGCGCGATCCTGTCCGGATCGAGCTCTGGGTCGCCCAGGTGCGTCTCGATGAACGCCTGAATGTCCAGCAGGATCTCGGCGCGGGTCCGAAGCCTCGTCGTCTCCTCGGCCCGGGCCGGGCCGGCGTAGAGAGCACGCACGAGGTCGATCACGCACTCGATCGAGTCCGGTGCGTCCGTCGGCCTGATCGTCCCGTCCTCCAGGCCGCCCGCCAGTCCCAGCAGGAAGGCGACTGCAGCCCGCGCCAAACCCTCGCCGCCCGGGATCCCGACGGCGGTCAGCTTGCTGATCTGCGCCTCCTCCCGGCCGAGCAGGCTCCGCGGCACCCGGACCACCAGCGACTCGTACGGCCGATCCGCCCGGAAGACCACCGGATGGGAGGTCTCGTAGCTGATCAGGTCGCCCATCCGGGCAACCCCGGTCCTGCCCTCCTGCGCGGCGTTGATCTGCCCTCGCAGGACGACCGAGAGATGCAGGCACTCCGGGTCGCACGCGGAGATCGCCCGTTGGCTGCGCATCATCGTGTTCGGCGCAGCGGCGATCTTGAACAGACTCAGCGGACCGAGCTCGTAGCCCCACATGCGCGCGCCGAACTGCGCGCCTACCGGGCTCCGCACCTGCACCGGCAGATAGGCGTCGAACGACGAGTCCGACCAGAAGGCCAGACGGTCCTGAGCGGCAACCGTCGCCGTGTCGATCAGCAGCATGCGCAGCGGGCCCGAGCCAAGGCCATTGTCGCAGCGATCTTCTCTCGCCGCGTTCACGAGAGCAACCCATGTCGGTCACCAGAGCCGCTCCGTTGCGAGCTTCGCGCCCTCGGCAAGCGTCGCGAGCTTGGCCCAGCCGAGCTCCGGATGGATGCGCGAGCCCATTCCGCAGTCGGTGCTCGCGATCACGTTCTCGCGGCCGACCCGGTCGGCGAACCGGACGATCCGCTCGGCAACGAGCTCGGGATGCTCGATCAGGTTGGTCGAATGAGTGACCACGCCCGGCGCGAGCTTCTTGCCCTCCGGCAGCTGCCTGGTCTCCCAGAGGTGGTACTCGTGCTCGTGGCGGACATTGGCCGCCTCGACCAGGTAGGTGCCCGCGTTCACGGAGAGCATGAGGTCGACGATCTCTTCGAGCGGGATGTCGGTGGCGTGAGGCCCGTGCCAGCTGCCCCAGCAGAGGTGGTAGCGGACGCGGTCGACCGGCAGGCCCTCCAGCGCGTGGTTCAGCGCCTCGACGCGCGTCCGGCAGTAGCCGCGGTAGGTCTCGAGATCCAGGCTCGGATCGTGGTCCCACAGCGCCGGGATCCAGGCGTCGTCGACCTGGAGCAGGAATCCCGCGTCGACGATCGCGCGGTACTCCTCGCGGAGCGCGTCGGCGAGCGCCCAGAGGAGCTCCTCCTGTGTCTCGTAGTGCTCGTTGCCCATGTCGACCTCGGCGCTCGCAGGTGCGACTGCCGGCATGAACGTGCCGGCCACCTCGACCCCCTCCAGCGCGGCCTTCAGGTTCGCGATGTCGCGCTCGACTGGGCCCGGCTTGTACGAGATCGGCCCGACGCACACCGGCAGCGTCGCGATCGCCTGCCAGAAGGCACGGTCACTCCCGTGGAAGAGGACGTCCGGCGTCTCCAGCGCGTAGGCGTAGAAGTCGGGGAATTCGAGGTGGTCGCGGCCACGCAGAGGCGCGGGCCCCTCACGCTCCTTGCGCTCGATCCCGTCGAGGCGCTCGGTCACGTACCACTGCCAGATCGACTTGCCGTACTCGCCGTCGTTGACGATGTCGATCCCGGCCCCGACTTGCCGCCGGACGACCTCGGCGACCGCGGCCGTCAGTTCGCTCTCCGGGGCCTCGCCCAGCAGCGCCGCCTCCGCCGCGGGCGGCCGCTGCAGCGCGCCGACGTGCGTGGTCAGGATCCGGTCGCTCACGGCCAGAGCTGCTCCGTCGCCAGCCGCGCGCCCTCGGCGAGCGCCTCGAGCTTGGCCCACTGGATCGTCGGGTGGACTCGCTGGATGAAGGCGCCCTGTGCGAAGCCGCAGTCCGTGCCGCCCATCACGCTCTCGCGCCCGACGACCCCGGCCAGCCGGACGAGTCGCTGTGCGACGACCTCGGGGTGCTCGACCACCGTGGTGTGGTGGGTGACGACGCCCGGGACGAGCACCTTGCCTTCGGGCAGTTTCACGTCCTCCCAGATCCGCCACTCGTGCTCGTGGCGCGGGTTGCCCTGCTCAATCAGGTAGTAGCGGGCCGGAACCTTCAGGACGAGGTCGATCAGGTCGGCGAGCGGCGGGTCGTACGCGTGCGGCCCGTGCCAGCTGCCGAAGCAGACGTGGTAGCGGATGCGATCCTCCGGCAGCCCTCGCAGGGCGTGGACGAGCGCCTCGACGCGAAGCTCAGCCCAGCGCCGGTAGTCCTCGACCGAGCCACCCTGCGAGAGGATCGAGTCGTACTCGTGCATCAGCACGGCGTCGTCGACCTGGAGCATCAATCCGGAGTCCACGATCGCCGTGTACTCGACGTGCAGCGCGTCGGCCACCGCGAAGACGAACTCCTCTTCGCTCGCGTAGTACTCGTTCCGCAGCCAGTAGACGCTCGCCGGCGCGACCACCGGCAGGAACGCATCGGCCGCCTCGACACCGTCCAGGGCCGCCTTGAAGCGGGCGATGTCCTGCTCGAGCCTGGCCGTGTCGTACTCGAGCGGCCCCGTGCAGAACCACAGCTTCACCTGGGCATCGCCCTCGGTGAGCTCCAGCTGGAGGGCGTCGGCCATCTCCACCGCGAATGCGGCGTCGTGTTCGGCGTAGAACTCCGGGAACGCCTGCCGGTCGCGGCTGGGCGGCAGGATGGTCTGGCCCTCGGTCGGCACCATCCGCGGCTCGAGGCCGCTCACACGGTCGTACAGGTACGTGATCCAGGTGAGCTTGCCCATCTCGCCGTCGTCGATGACATCGATGCCCGCCTCGGCCTGGCGGCGGACGACGTCCCCGACCGCTTCGGTCGTCGCCTGCTCGAGGACGGTCTCGTCGACCTGCTCGCCGCGCTCCTTCGCCGCCAGCAGGTTCCGCAACGGCTTCGGCCTGATGAGACTGCCGACGTGCGTGGTCAGGATCCGGTTCACGACGCGCCCTCCCGGCCGACCGCGACCGTCTCGGGACGGACGTTGGCGGCCTGGCGTCGCTTCAGACGGAGCTGGTGCTTTCGGTAGGTCGCGCCGGCGATGCCGTCGGGGTTCTGGATCAGCGTCACGATCAGCGCCATGCCGGCGAACAGGAGCGCCCAGTTGCCGGAGATGTCGAGCCATTTCTCGAGCGCGTACGGGAACAGCGCCTCGACGGAGATCAGGCCGGCCACGATCGCACCGGAGACCATCGTCACGCCCCCGACGTAGGCGAGAGCGATCAGGCTCAAGGCGGTCAGAGCCGAGAACCGGTTGACGGTGACCGAGCTGAAGTTGTAGCCGTACAGCGCGCCGCTGATGCCCGCAATGAAGGAGCTGATACCGAACGCGGCCAGCTTGACGTTGCGGACGTTGATTCCCGCCGCGGCCGCCGCGCGCTCGTTCGAGCGGACCGCGAGCATCCGCTGGCCCAGCGTCGAGCGCCGCAGATTCGCGACGTACATCCCGAGCAGCACCACGCACCCGAGGACGAAGAACCCGAACACCGGGCTCGGCACCTTGTCGTCGATCCCGCGGAAAGGGCCGTACGGGCCGAGGTCGATCCCGAGCTTGGGCTCGGGCACCGGCGAGCTCGACGAGCCGCCGCCCCATGTCGAGTTGAGGAAGACGAACTGCTCGATCGCCACTGCGGCGGCGAGCGTGATCACCGCCAGCGCCACGCCGCGCACGCGCAGGGCGGAGAAGCCGATGAGGACACCGAGCACGGTCGCCCCGAAAGCTCCGATCAGCATCACCCAGGGGAAGCCGACGCCGTGGTCGGTGGCGAGGTGAGACAGGATGAAGCCACTGATGCCTGCCAGCGCGAGCTGGACGACGGAGATCTGGCCGACGAAGCCGGTGATCACGACGGCCGAGAGGCACATGATCGTCGCCAGCAGCGACGTGATCAGCGCCTGCCTGAAGTCATACGGGAAGACGATCAGCGCTACGACGGCAGCCGCCGTTCCAAGCAGCGCAGGCTGCCAGAGCCGCTTGACGCGGGGCGCCAGCGGCAGCCGCCCCTCGACCAGCTCACCGCGACTCGGCAGGCTCGTGCCCCGCACGAACATCGCGATCACCATCAGGCCGAAGACGAGCAACTGGTACACGCCGGGCATCGCGATGCCGTGATCGGTCGGGAACCAGCTCTGGGTCTGGAGGTAGTAGAGGATGCTCTGGAGCGAGCCGATCGCGAGGCCGACCAGGCAGGCGATCCAGAACGAGGTGAACCGCGCGAAGAGCGCCGCGGTGAGGGCGGGCACGACCTGGAGCGGGAGCGCCTGCGGATCGAGCTGGACGATCGAGGCCGCGAGCACGCCGAGCCCGCCTGCGAAGAACGTCGCGAGCAGCGTGTTCGCGAGGGCGAGTTGGTTCGGCGAGAGCCCGAGCAGCATCGCGCCGACCTCGTTCTCCGAGGCGGCGCGTGTGGCGAGCCCGAACCGCGTGAAGCGGTAGGCGAGCCAGAGCACGACCGTCGCGGCGAGGACGATGCCGGGCAGGATGAACCGGTCGATCGGGACGTTCGAGTCGAATACAGTCACCGTTCTGTTCGGCAGGACGGGTGGCTGCGGCTTCGTGCCGATGCCGAACGCCAGCGAGACGAACGCCTGGGAGACGAGCAGCAGGCCGAGCGAAGCGGCGAGCTTCGCCAGCGGTGTCGCCGTCCGCAGCGGCCGGAAAATCCCGTATTCCACAACCAGCCCGAGGACCAGAAGGAAGACCGCCGTCACGACCAGCGCCGGCCCGGTCGACAGGTAACCGCTGTTGGCCTGGCCGAATTCCGGCGGGGTCGACCATGGCGCGGTCCCCGTCCTCAGCGACCAGTAGCAGTAGCCGGCGAGCATCGCGACGGCCCCGGTCGAGAGGTTGATGATCCCCGAGCCGCGGTAGAACAGCACTATGCCGATCGCGATCCCCGCGATCAGCGACCCGGCGCCGAGGCCGAGAATCGCGAAGAGGACGATCTGCTGCCAGTCCATTTCTGAGTCTTAACGCGTGGGACCGAAAGGCGGGGCCGCCGAGGCGGCCCCGCCTTCAGGAGGGAGGGACGTCGATTCAGCCTCCGAGCTTGAAGGTCGGCGGCGGCCGGAGGAACGTGGTGAGCCGCTTGAACTTGCCGGCTCCCTGGTACTGGAAGAACTGCGTCTGGTCATTGCAGGCGGCCGGCTCGGCCGGGTACTTGCCGCAGTGCAGGCTCGGTGCGCCGAGTGCCTGCGGGCCTTTGAACGCCCGGATCGCCCTGGTGAAGTTCGCCGACGTCAGCTTGTTGACGCCGATCTGGTTCATCAGCTTCACGGTCGTCAGGATCTGACCCCAGGCGACGATCACCCACGCGTCGGCGGCCAGCTTCGGCTGGCCGACGGCCTTGAGGCCCTTGAGGAACGGCGGCACGGCCGGGTCGGAGACGTCGAACCCGAGCGACGAGGCGATGCCGTAATCCCACTTGGCCAGGTCTCCGCCCAGCCCCTGTGCCACCTCGGGGGTGAGGCAGAGCGGGTTCGAGACCACCGGCGTATTGCTCTTCCCGAGCTGCGCCAGTGCCTTGGCGACGGCGACACATCCGTTCGCCGGGGTCTGCGGGACGATCATGTCCGCGTTCTGTGCCTGCGCGGCGGTCAGCGGGCCCGTGAGGTCGGTCGCGTTCGCGTCGAATCCGACCATCGTCGTCTTGATCCCTGCCGACTCGAGGCTGGCCTTCTCGACCTGCGCCCCGTAGCTGATGCCCGGAACGTTCATGTACACGACCGCGGCGGTCTTCGCCTTGAGGACGTTCTTGCCGAACGTGCCCCAGGGGCCGAGCACCGAGTCGTTCGTCCCGAACAGCGCGAAGCCATTCTTGCGCTGCGCGTCGACGGGCAACAGCTCGACGCCGCCGACCGTGGGCTTGTTGTTGCCGAGGGCGGCGTAGAACGACTGGTTGCCGACGGCGACCGCGCCGAACTCGACGACCTTGATCCGCTTGTCGTTCGCGAAGCGCTGGCCGCACTTCGTGCCTTCTTCCTCAGCCGAGGTGGTGAAGCAGAAACTGGCGACGAGCGGATGTCCCTGGACGCCGCCGAGGTATCTGTTCACGTACTGGATCGCGGTGCGTACACCCTGCGTCCAGCCGGGGCCGACGAGGACCTGTCCGCCCTGCGTGTTGATCGCACCGACGACGATCGGCGAAAGCCTCGCGTTGGCCTTGCCCTTACCGCCGACGTAGACGTTGTAGTTCTTGACCGGCCCGACGGCCGAGCCCGAGCTGAGCCCGATCGGGACGGTGATCGCAAGCGCGACGGCGACAGCGCCGAAGACGATGGCCAGCCGTCGCAGAGGAGTTCCGGCTGCAGACCTCATTGCGTTCCTCCCTCCTTCATCAGTGAACGCCGATCTTCCCGCGCGCAATTTGCGCACTCTTGACAGTGTGCGCACTGTGGCCGTATCCGAGTTGACCATCCGCGCACACTTCCGGCCGCTATCCGCTTGTCGGTGCAGGGCGCCGCGGTTACATTCGAGGCAGCCCACGAAAGGAGCGGTTCGTGCCCGAGCTCGACAACGACCGGCTGGTCTGGATGTACACGCAGATGTTGCGGATCCGCGAGTTCGAGGAACGCGTGAAGGGAACGTTCGAAGAGCACCCCGGCGTGATCCGCGGCCACACGCACCTCGCCGACGGGGCCGAGGCCTCGATCGTCGGCTCGCTCGCGACGCTGCGCGAGGACGACCAGCTCCTGACCACGTACCGCTGCCACGGCTACCCGATCGCGCTCGGCACCGACCCCAAGGCGATCATGGCCGAGATCTACGGCCGCAAGGACGGGCTCTGCGGCGGCTACGGCGGCTCGATGCACCTGACCGACGTCGGCCGCGGCTTCCTCGGCACCTCGGGGATCGTCGGCCAGGGGATCCCGCACGCCGCCGGCGCGGCCTACGCCGCCCAGATCCGCGGCAAGGGCCAGGTCGTGCTCAGCTTCTTCGGCGACGGCGCCTCGAAGCAGGGCGCCTTCTACGAGTCGCTGAACATCGCGTCGCTCTGGAAGCTGCCGGTCGTCTTCGTGATGGAGAACAACAACTACAACGTGGTCACCCGCGTCGAGCAGGAGGACGCGAACGCCGCCGCCGGCGAGCCGCTGGCAGTGAAGGCGAAGGCGTTCTCGATGCCCGGCGAGACCGTCGACGGCGGCGATCCGCTGGCAGTGCACGAGACGGTCGGGGCGGCGGTCGAGCGCGCACGCTCCGGAGCGGGGCCGACCCTGGTCGAGTCGCTCGTCTACCGGCTGAGCGCCCACGGCAACCTGATCGCGCCGCCCGGCGTGCCGCTCCACTACCCCGAGCACGAGGCGGTCGCCGTCTTCGGCAACACCGAGGAGTACGAGGCTGCCAAGCGGGGCGACCCGGTGCCGCGCTTCCGCGGGCGGCTCGTCGAGGACGGGGCGCTCAGCGCGGAGGAGGCCGACGAGATCGCCGAGCGCGCGCGGACGGAGATGCAGGAGGCAGTCGACTTCGCACTCGCCAGCCCATTCCCGGCGGCCGAGGAAGCCGTCGAGTACGTCTACGCCTGAGAGGAGCCGACTGATGGCACGCGAGCTTCCCTATATCGCCGCGATCGGCGAGGCGATTCACCAGGAGATGGAGCGCGACGAGAGCGTCCTCTACTTCGGCCAGAACATCGCCACGACCGACGACGACCCGTACCTGAAGGCGTTCGGCTCCGACCGCGTCCGGGTGACGCCGATCTCCGAGACGGCCGAGATCGGGATGGCGGTCGGCGCCGCGATGGCCGGCTACCGGCCCGTGGTCGAGCTCTACATGGCCGAGTTCATGCTCGTCGCCATGGACCAGGTCGTGAACGAGGCCAACCGGTTCCACTACATGACCAAGGGCCAGGTGAGGGTGCCGGTCGTGCTCAAGGCGGGCTACGGGTTCACCGCCGGCTGGGCCGGCCAGCACACCGGCACGATCTACGGAATGTTCATGGGCGTGCCCGGCCTGAAGGTCGCGCTGCCCGCGACTCCGGCCGACGCCAAGGGCCTGATGACCGCGTCGATCCGCGACGACAACCCGGTCGTCTTCTTCCACCACTACCTGCTCACGCTCGAGCACGGCGACGTGCCCGAGGGCGAGCACGTCGTCACGCTCGGCCAGGCGAACGTCGTCCGCGAGGGCGGCGACGTGACGATCGTCGCGCTCGGCTACATGCTCGGGCAGGCACTGGAGGCGGCGGAGCAACTGGCCGGGGAGGGCGTGTCCGCGGAGGTGATCGACCCGAGGACACTCGCACCGCTCGACACCGCGACGATCCTCACGTCGGTCGAGAAGACAGGACGACTCGTCGTCGTCGACCAGTCGACGCGGCACGGCTCGGCGGCGGCGGTGATCGCGGCGGAGGCGGCCTCGGAGGGCTTCTCGTCATTGAAGGCGCCGGTGCAGCTGGTCTGCGCACTGGACGCGACGATCCCGTACTCGGAGCCGATGGAGCAGTACCTCCTGCCCGACGCCGCCAGGATCGTCGCCGCGGTGCTCGAATCGCCGGTTCCTGCGTAGTCGCACGGCACCAGGTAGCTGGATGAGTTCTCCCGCAGCCGAGCAAGGGGTTTCCGCCGCCGCGACCGACCTGGCGGGCGCGGCACCAAGCCGCCTGAGGCCTAAGCAATCGTGAACGCCGCCGGCGAAGCCGGTGGCGGAGCTCGGAAGGGGGCCCGCGGGGGAAACGAGCCGTTTCCCCTGCGTGAGATGTGGCGGATCCGCGCCTTCGAGGAGCGGGTCGGACAGCTCGTGCGCGCGAACGAGGTGCACGGGCTCGTCCATCTCT
>JBKPRA010000075.1:0-15134 GCA_046734335.1 Actinomycetota bacterium
GCTCCGGTCGTCGCCACGTCGTTGATGCAGTGCGCGGCCATGTCGGCACCGCAGTTGCGGAGCAGGCCGCGCGGCCGCGCGACCATCGGCTTCGTCCCGATCGAGTCCATCGAGGCCGCGAGCAGCCGCCGCTCGTCGAGCGGATACAGGCCGGCAAAGGTGCCGAACCCCTCGGTGCCGGTCGACTCGACTGCCGCCCGCAGCCTCTCGACCACCGCGCCTGCGGTCGCCAGCGAGACGCCTGCCGCCTCGTAGGTCGGCTCGTTGCCCACCGGTTCGAGTCTAAGCCTAGGCTTCGGACATGGCCTGGCCGTACGAGATCGCGGAGCGTGATCACGAGATCCAGAACCCGACGAGCGCCGAGAAGATCCTGCTACTCGGCAGCTATCTACGGCTGACCGCCGAGAGCCGCGTTCTCGACGTCGCCTGCGGGAGGGGCGGCCCGGCAGCCATCCTCGCTGCCGCCTACGGGTGTCGGATCACCGGCGTCGAGATCCGGCCGGAATTCGCCGACGTCGCGCGCGAGCGCGTGGTCGCGGCGGGCCTGAACCGGCTGGTGGAGATCCGGACCGGGGACGCGGCGACGATCGAGCTCGAGCCCGGCACGCTGGACGCCGCTCTCTGCCTCGGCGCCGCCTTCGTCTGGGGATCGATCGCCGACGCGGCGGCTGCGCTCAGGCCGGCGGTTCGACCCGGCGGCTTCGTCGCGATCGGCGAGCCGTTCTGGCGCCGGTGGCCGCTGCCGGACGGCGTCGATCCCGAGGGTTACGTCCCGCTGCCCGAGACAGCTGCGCGCCTCGAGGCGGAAGGCTTCGCGCTGACGGGGCTCGTCGCAGCCTCCGAGGACGACTGGGACCGCTACGAGGGCCTGCATTGGCGGGCCATGGAGGAGTGGCTGGCCGAGCATCCCGACGAGGAGCTCCGAGCACTGCACGAGCAGCGCCGCGCCGAATACCTCCGCTCGCAACGGTCGCTACTCGGATGGGCGATCTTCGTCGGGCGCAAGGCCTGAGGCACTCTTCCGCAGCTTCGAACGGGCAAGGCCCGTCCGAAGCGCCGAGGGCGGGCAGCCTACACTGACCCCGTGGGCCCGTCGCCCCTGACCAGCTGGACGTTCGATCCCGCGGCGTTCCTGCTGATCGCGGCCTCCGGCTTCCTCTACTACCGCCGGGCCGCGACACTCGCGAGCCGCGGCGCGCCGGTCGAGCTCTGGCGCCGCCTCGTCTTCGGCCTCGGCCTGATCCTCGCCTTCCTCGCCGTCGCGTCGCCGATCCACGCCCTCGGCGAGCAGCAGTTCTTCTTCGTCCACATGATCCAGCACATCCTGCTGGGCGACCTGGCGCCGCTCTGCTTCGTCGCCGGGCTGACCGGCCCGCTGCTCAGGCCGGTGCTCGCGCTGCCGGCGGTGATGCGGCTGCGCTTCCTGACGTTGCCCTACGTCGCCTTCCCGATCTGGGCGGCGAACCTGCTCCTCTGGCATTTGCCCGGGGCCTACCAGGCGGCGCTCCACCACTCGGGGATCCACGCTGTTCAGCACCTCCTCTTCTTCGCCTGCGGCGCACTGATGTGGGCGCCGGTCGTCGAGGTGCTGCCGGGACCGGCGTGGTTCGGCACCGGGATGAAGCTCGGTTACATCGCCTCGGTCCGCGTGGTCGAGACGATCCTCGGCAACATCTTCGTCTGGTCGGGCGGCGTCTTCTATTCCGCGTACGAGCATCCCGTCGACCGCTGGGGCATCTCTGCGCACGCCGACCAGGGGATCGCGGGCGGTGTGATGATGCTCGAGGGCTCGCTCGTCACGCTCGGCGCGCTGGCCTGGCTCTTCCTGCGCTGGGCACGCGAGAGCGAGGAGCGCCAGCAGCTGATCGACGAGGGAGTCGACCGCCGCGCGGCAACCCGGGCGGTGCGCTTCGGCCGGGAGGTATCCGAGCGTGGGGGATCCCCTGGTTCCCCCACCGGCCCGCTCCTCTGAGCGATCTATCCGCCTCGCCACTGATCATGTTGCGTCAGGCACTTGCGCTCCACGGGCTTTCACCACGTCGACCTCGTCGTCAGTTCGATTCTTCGCAGCCTGCCGTTCTACCGCGAGCTCCTCGAGCCGCTGGGCTGGCACCGGGTCGGCGAGGTCGAGGGAGAGCGCGGCGAGACGATCTGGTACATCTCGGGCCCAGGAAGCTCGCTCGGGCTTCGCGAGGCGCAGGCCGACACCGACGGCCCGTTCGACCGGTACCGGGTCGGCGTCCACCACGTCGCCTTCGAGGCGCCGTCGCGTTTTGAGGTCGACGAGCGCGCCGACTGGCTGCGTGTTCGGGGCGTGCCGGTCGAAAGCGGCCCGGAGGAGTACTCGTACATCCCGGGCTACTACGCGGTCTTCTTCTACGACCCGGACGGGATCAAGCTCGAGATCGTGCACGTCCCGGGTCATGCCGCCTGAGCGGCGTCAGGCGCGCGCCGGCTCGAACCGCAGCTTCGCCAGCCGCCGGCCCTCGGGGATCCGCGTCGGGTACTCCCCCGTTAGGCACGCGCGGCACAGCGACGACGCCGGCCGCTCGGTAGCCCACTGCAGGCCTGCGAGCGAGATGTAGGCGAGCGAGGTCGCGCCGATCGACGTGCGCACCTCTTCGACAGAGCGCGAGGCGGCAATCAGCTCGCTCTCGTCGGCTAGGTCGATGCCGTAGAAGCACGGCCCGATCACCGGCGGCGACGAGATCCGCACGTGCACCTCGCTCGCTCCGGCATCGAACAGCATCGCGACGATCTGTCGAGTCGTGTTGCCGCGGACGATCGAGTCGTCGACGACCACCACGCGCTTGCCGGCCACCTCGGCCAGCGGGTTGAACTTGAGGCGGATGCCCTGCTGGCGCAGCTCCTGGTCGGGCTGGATGAACGTGCGGCCGACGTAGCGGTTCTTGATCAGCCCCTCGCTGAAGGGAATCCCGGTCGCCCGGGCGAAGCCGATCGCCGCCGGCGTGCCCGAGTCGGGGATCGGCAGGACGAGGTCGGCATCGACCGGCGCCTCCTCGGCCAGCCGCTCCCCCATCCGCACCCGCGCGGCGTGCACCTCGACGCCCTCGAGCCGGGTATCCGGACGGGCGAGGTAGAAGAACTCGAAGATGCACAGCGCGCCCTCCGCTGCCGGCACGGCCTGGATCGACTCGATGCCGTCATTGTCGACGACCACCAGCTCACCATGGCCGACCTCCCGCTCGGGCTCGGCGCCGACCAGGTCGAGCGCGCAGGTCTCGGAAGCGACCACCCATCCGTCGGCTATTCGACCGAGGACGAGCGGGCGGAAGCCGTGCGGGTCGCGGAAGGCGATGAGCCGGCCTTCCGAGAGCGCCGTCACCGAGTAGGCGCCCTCGAGCCTGCCCATGGCGTTGGCGACCGCCTCCGGGAGAGGCGCCGGGTCGTTGGCAACGAGTGCGGCGATCAGCTCCGTGTCGGAGCTCGAACCGAGGCGCACACCGTCGGCGGCCAGTTCGTCGCGTAACTCGCCGGCGTTGACGAGGTTGCCGTTGTGCCCGAGAGCGACGGTGCGCGCACGGCCGTGCTGGACGATCGGCTGTGCGTTCGACCACTGTGCCGAGCCGGTGGTCGAGTAGCGGGTGTGCCCGATCGCGAGCTGGCCGCGCAGGCCACTGAGCTTCTGCTCGCTGAACACCTGCGTGACCAGGCCCATCTCGCGGAGCACGGTCAACCGGCCGCGGTCGGAAACGGCGATGCCGGCCGACTCCTGGCCGCGATGCTGGAGCGCGTGCAGGCCGAAGTGGGCGAGCCGCGCGACGTCGCGGTCGGGTGCGCAGACACCGAGCACGCCGCACATCAGCCGCGCCAGGCCCTTTCCAGCTCCGTCATCGGAACATCGAGCAGGTGGTCACCGCCGACGACGCCCAGTTCCCGGAGCGGGACGCCCTCGAGCCGGCTCACGTCTCTGCGCGCGCAGGCGATCACCGCCTGGCCGCCGCCCTCGCCGAACCAGGCCGGCAGCTCGTCCGGGAGGTCGGCCTCCGCGCCGACGCCGCTCCAGAGCGCCGCCTCTGCGAGCGCGACCGCCGGTCCGCCGGCGGAGACGTCGTGCGCGAGGGACAGAATCGGCGCCGACCGCCAGAGGAACTCGACCAGCGCGCGCTCAGCCGCCAGGTCGAGATGGGGCCGGCCTCCGCCCGGCTCGCCGTAGAGCGCCTGGTACTCCGACCAGACGAGGGTCAGGTCGGGCGCGCCTGCCAGCAGCACGACATCGCCCTCGCGCCAGCGGCCGGGGACGACGCTCACGTCGGGGACGACCCCGACGCAGCCGACCACCGGCGCCGGCAGGATCGCCCGGCCCTCGGTCTCGTTGTAGAGCGACACGTTTCCGGAGACGACGGGGATCCGGAGCGTCTCCGCCGCACGGGCCATCCCCTCGATTGCCTCGGCCAACTCCCACGCGATCTCCGGCTTCTCCGGGTTGCCGAAGTTGAGGCAGTCGGTCAGTCCGATCGGCTCGCCGCCGGCGCAGGCGACGTTCCGGGCCGCCTCCAGCACGGCGAGCGCGCCGCCGGCACGTGGCGCCGCCCGCGCTACTCGCCCGGGGCCGTCCAGCGACACAGCCAGCCCGCGCAGCGAGGGCCGCAGCCTCAGCACCGCGGCGTCGAGGCCTGGGCGCCGGACCGTTCTCGAGCCGACGAGGTGGTCGTAGCGCTCGTAGATCCACGCCCGCGAACGGATGTTCGGCGACGCGAGCAGCTCGAGCAGCGCATTCTCGACATACGGGCCGACCGGCACCGGCGGGTCGGGCTCGGCGGGTCGCGGCGCCCGCGCGACCTCGTAGCGCGGCACCTCGTCGGTGAGGAACCGCGCCGGGATCTCGCCGACCGGCTCGCCGTCGTGATAGCAGCGGAGGAGCCCGGTGTCCGTGACCGCGCCGATCACCGCGTGAGCGAGCTCCCACCGGGTGAAGATCTCCTCGGCGGCGCCGAGGAAGTCTTCGCGGAGGACGGCGACCATCCGCTCCTGCGACTCGGAGATCATGATCTCCCAGGGCTCGAGCTCCTCGCGCAGTGGGACGCAGTCGAGGTGGACGTCGACGCCGGCGCCGTCACGCGCCATCTCGGCCAGCGCAGAGGCGAGACCGGCGGCACCGCAGTCCTGCAGCGACTCGACCAGACCCTGCTCGACCAGCTCGACGGAAACCTCGATCAGCTTCTTGCCGGTGAACGGGTCGCCGATCTGCACCGACGGCCGCTTCTCTGCGGCGCCTTCCCCGAGCTCCTGGCTGGCGAGCACGCTGGCGCCGCCGATCCCGTCGCGCCCGGTGGTGGCGCCGTAGAGGACGAGCAGGTGGCCGGGTGTCTGCGCCTTCGCCCGCGTCACCCGGTCGGAGGGCAGCAGGCCGACGCACATCGCGTTCACCAGGCAGTTCTCTGCGTAGCTCTCGTGGAAGAACGCCTCGCCGCCTACGGTCGGGACGCCGACGGAATTGCCGTATGCCCCGATCCCCGCCACGGCGCGGTCGAACGCATGGCCCGGCTCGCCGAAGCGCAGCCCGTCGAGGAGCGCCACCGGCCGCGCGCCCATCGCGACGATGTCGCGGAGGATGCCGCCCACGCCCGTGGCGGCGCCCTGGAAGGGCTCGACCGCGGTCGGGTGGTTGTGCGACTCGACCTTGAAGGCGACCGCCTCGCCGTCGCCGAGGTCGAGCACGCCCGCGTTCTCGCCCGGCCCCTGGAGCACGCGCTCGCCTTCACTGGAGAATCGCTTCAACAGGAGCGCCGAGTGCTTGTAGCCGCAATGCTCCGACCAGAGCAGCGAGAACACCGCCAGCTCGAAGTGGTTCGGGTCGCGGCCCATCAGCCCGCGGATACGGTCGAGCTCCCCGTCCGTCAGACCGAGCGTGCGGTGGAGAGGTTCCGCGACCTGGCTCAGGGAGCCATCGTATCCGGGAAGCCCGACGGCGTCGGCCGCGTTACCGTGAAGAGATGACCCGCCGGTACGGCCCTCTGATGATCACGCTGGCTGCGATCTGGGGCGCGTCGTACCTCTTCATCAAGGTCGGGGTGCGCGACTTCGAACCGACCGTGCTGATGACCCTGCGTCTCCTGATCGCAGGTGTGCTCCTGTTCGCCTTCCTGGCGGCGACGACCGGCGCAGGCAACGCGCTCCAGGGCGTTCGTACCGCTTGGCGCGAGGGCCTCGTGTTCGGCGCGATCAACGGCGCGCTGCCGTTCACCCTGATCGCCTGGGGCGAGACGCACATCGACTCCGGCGTCGCCGCGATCGCGCAGGCGTCGGTCCCGATCTTCGTCGCCGTGCTGGCGATCAAGTTCAACCCGAGCCAGCGCGCGAGCGGGATGAAGCTCGTCGGCATCCTCATCGGACTCCTCGGCGTCGGGGTGCTCGCCGGAATCCACCCGGAGGGCGGCGGCTGGGCGGTGGCGGGGACGCTCGCCGTCGTGCTCGCCTCGGTCTCGTATGCGGCGGGTGGGCTCTACGGCCAACATGCGCTCGGCCGTGCATCCGGGCCCGTGCTCGCGACCGCGTCCATGCTCTACGGCGGATTGCTCCTGCTGCCGTTCGCCCTGTTCCAGCTGCCCGACCATACGCCCGGATGGAAGCCTGTGGCGTCCCTTCTCGGGCTGGCCGTGCTCGGCACCGCGGTAGCGCAGCTCCTCCTGTTCAGGATCCTGCGGCTCTATGGTGCGGCCCGGCTCTCGCTGGTCACGTACCTCATCCCGGCGTTCGCGCTGCTCTACGGCTCGCTGATCCTCGACGAGCCCCTGCGACCGTCGATGCTCGTCGGCCTCGGCCTGATCCTCGGCGGGGTCGCCCTGGGCTCCGGCGTCTGGCGGCCGCATCGACGTCCGGTAGCAGACTCGGCAGCGTGAGCCGAGACGTCAGGCTCCGCCGGGCCGAGCCCACCGACGTCGACTTCGTCACCGGGCTGCTGGCCCACCCCGAGATCGAGCCGTTCCTCTCCGTGCACCGGGGCCGGGAGCGCGCCGACGTGCTCGAGCGGATCGAGCACTCGCAGCGTGAGCCGGCGTCTGCCGGGGTGTTCGTGATCGAGGCCGACGGCAGCCGGGCAGGAGTGATGGAGTACGGGACGTTCAGCGAGCGCAGCCGGATCGCCGATCTCGGGGGGCTCGCTCTCCACCCGGACTTCCGCGGCCGTGGGTTGGCCGAGGAGGCCGCCCGGGTGTTGACGCGCCACCTGCTGCTCGACCTCGGCTTCCACCGCCTCCAGCTCGAGGTCTACGGCTTCAACGAGCGTGCGGTGGCTCACGCGGAGCGGGTCGGGTTCGTCCGCGAAGGCGTCAAGCGCAAGGCATACCGTCGGCATGGGCAGTGGGCAGACGGGGTGCTGTTCGGTCTCGTCCGCGAGGACCTCGGTCTGCCCGGGGCGGTGGATTTCCTCTACGAGTACGTCGCGCGGCACAACCAGGGAGTGAGGACGGGCGACTGGGAGCCCCTCGGCGACTGCTTCGCCGAGGACGCTCGCGTGGAGTTGGACGGCCTGTCGGCCGAGCCGTTTGCAGGGCGGGAGGCGATCGTCGACGCCTATCGCGGGCAGCCGCCCGACGACGAAGTCAGGATCCTCTCCACGGAGGAGCGGCCGGACGGCGTCGAGGCGGCGTACTCGTGGGCGGCCGAGCCCGAGCTCCGTGCCGGCCGGCTGGTCCTCGACCTCCGCGACGCGGCGATCGAGCGGCTCGTCGTCACCCTCGAGGAGGGCTCTGACTCTACCGCAGGGGGTGACCGCATGCTGGGTACGTCATGAAGGTGAGACCTAGGAGCTGCTGCCCATCGGCCGGTTCGCCCGGCTGACAGGCCCGACCGTCAAGGCGCTCCGGCACTACGACGCCGGAGCCTGCTGAACCGGCCCGCGTAGACGACTGGACCGGCTACCGGTATTACGCGGCCGATCAGGCGGCAGAGGCGGTGGCGATCCGCATCTGCCGGCCGGCGACGTAGCTCGGCGGCGCGGCCGGCCTCCGATCCAGTCCGGCCGCGTCGTACTCTTTTCGGTGTGGAGAGCGTCGTCGGGAGGGAGGTCGAGCTCGACGCCGTCGAGTCGTTCCTCGGGGGCGCCGGCCGGCAGACCGTCGTGGCGATCGTCGGAGAGCCGGGAATCGGGAAGTCCACCGTCTGGGCCGAATGCGTGGCCCGCGCGCGCAGTCGAGACGCGAGCGTCCTGGAGGCGCGTCCGGCCGAGTCTGAGGCCAAGCTCTCGTTCGCCGGACTCGCGGACCTTCTCGCGAGCGTGCCGGCCGCCGTACTCGACGCGATTCCGGCCGTGCAGCGCCAGGCGCTGGAGGTTGCGCTGTTGCGCGCACAGGCTGCCCGGCCGCCCGATCGGCGGCTGTTGGGGACCGCTCTGCTTTCGGTCATCCGGGTTCTGGCCGCCGAGCGGGACGTCGTGCTCGCGATCGACGATTTCCAGTGGCTCGACCCGCCGTCGGCTGCCGCGGTCGAGTTCGCACTCCGTCGTTTGCTCGGGGAGCCGGTTCGCGCGTTCGTCGCAGTCCGCGCCGGGGAGACCGGCCAGGCACGGCTGAGCGGGTTGGAGCACGATGGTCGTCTGATCCGGCTCGAGCTCGGACCTTTGTCGGTCGCCTCGCTTCATCGCATCCTGTCGAGGCAGCTTGGTCACGCCTTTCCCCGGCCGACGCTCGTCCGGATCGGGCAGGCGTCCGGCGGCAACCCGCTCTACGCGCTCGAGATCGGGAGGCTCCTTGGACGGGACGAGAACGCCGCCCGGATCCCCGTGCCCGAGAGCCTCCAGTCGCTGGTCACGTCCCGCGCGCGCTTGCTGCCCCGGCGCACGCAGGACGCGCTCCTGCGCGCCGCCGCGCTCGCCCATCCCGACCTGGGCCTGGTCGACGCCCGGGCGCTCGTTCCTGCCGAGGAGGCCCGGCTCGTTCGGGTCCGCGCCGACGAGCGGGTCGAGTTCGTGCACCCGCTGTTCGCCTCTGCGGTCTATTCGTCCGCGCCGGTCGGGCGCCGGCGTGCGACACACCGAGCACTTGCGGACGCCGTGAGGGACCCGGAGGAGCGGGCGCGGCACCTCGCTCTCGGCTGCGATCGGCCCGACGAGCAGATCGCGGAGGCGGTCGAGGACGCAGCGCGCGGCGCGCGCCTGCGCGGAGCTCCGGACAGCGCGGCCGAGCTCACCGAGCTCGCGATCCGGCTGTTGCCGGAAGAGAGCGAGTCTGCAGACGCCCTGCGGCTGGATCTCGCCGAGCACCTCTACCTGGCCAGCGACTTCGCGCGCGCTGCCGACGTGCTCGAGCGGCTCAGGGAAGAGCTCGAGCCCGGAGACCTCCGCGCCCGCGCGCTACTCGTCCTCGGCGAGATCGACTTCTGGCGCAAGGGCGAGTCGGCGGCGACCGCGCTGGTGGAGGAAGCGCTCCGGAACGCCCGCGAGCCGATCGTGCAGGCCCGCTGCCAGGCGGCGATCGCAATGTACGCGGGAACGGTCGATCTGGCCAAGGCGGCCGCCGCGGCGCGCGCGGCCCTCGTGCTCCTCGAGAGGCTGCCGGACGACGAGCCCGGCCTCGTCGCGGCCGCCCTCGGAGCACGCGTGCGGGCAGACCTCTTCCTGGGCGAGGGGTTCGACGCCGAGGCGGCCGAGCGGGCGTTGGAGCTCGAACGCGCCGCTCCGCCGGCAGCCGCGGACCAGCGCGTCGTCTTCAAGCTCGGTCAGTGGCTCCGGTACGTCGACGATCTCGACGGCGCCCGGGCGAACCTCGTTCAGTCCGAGCAGGCGGCGCGCGACGAGGGCGACGAGTCGTCGCTCGCGAACATCCTGCTCAACCGGATGATCGTCGAGACATGGGCGGGCGAGTGGGGCGAAGCCGAGGAGCTGGCGGCACGCATGGCCGACGCGTTCGCGCAGCAGGGGGTTGGTGTGGAGTCCGAGGGCGGGGGGCCATGGCGGGCCTACGTCGACGCCCACATCGGTCGGATCGACGCCGTCCGGGCAGCCTACGAGCGGGCCGATCCCGCAGAGCCGGTCGTCGCCATGATCTGGGACCGTTGCGTGGGTCTCGCTGCGCTGGCGGTGGGCGAGTGGGCGGCGGCCGATCACCACCTCTCCAAGGCGCTCGGCGAGCTCAACCGCATCGACTTCCGGGAGCCGGCGATCTGGCGCATCGATGGCGACGCCGTCGAGGCGGCGATCGCGGTCGGCGATCTCGAGCGTGCGGAGTCCCTCACCAACCGCTTCGAGGAGCGCGCCGCGCGGTCGCAGATCCCCTGGAGCCTGGCCGTGTCGGCCCGCTGCCGCGGGCTCCTCCTCGCTGGTCGGGGAGAGCGGGAGGCTGCCGCCGAAGCGCTGGAGCGAGCGCTCGCCCATCACGAGCGCTGCCCGATGCCGTTCGAGCGGGCGCGCTCACTGCTCGTCCGCGGCCAGGTCCAGCGGCGACTGAAGCACAAACGCCAGGCGCGCGCGTCTCTCGAGGAGGCACTGACGATCTTCCGCCGCCTCGGCACCGAGCCGTGGGCTCGCCAGACGGAGAGCGAGCTCGCGCGGGTCGCCGTGCGGCGGGCGCCCGACGAGCTGAGCGCGACCGAGCTCCGGATTGCACGGCTGGCCGCCTCCGGGTCGACGAACAAGGAGATCGCACAGCAGGTCTTCCTCACGCGGAAGACCGTCGAGGCGAACCTCGCCCGGGCCTACCGCAAGCTCGGCATCCGCTCGCGCGCCCAGCTCGCCCGGGCGCTGGACTCGCGGGGCGGATGATCGGTTAGAGGCGTGCGAGCCATGGCAGTCGATAACAGGCTGCTAGCTCAGCACAGCAGGGCGGGGGTGCACTCGGCCGGGTCGTCGTTGCCGTGGGCGACGTTGGTCCCGACCGGGGCGGTCGTGTACCCGACGACCCCGATTCCCGGGCCGGTGTCGTCGGAGGCGCCGCCGGGGAAGCCGTTCGCGTTCGCGACATTGCCCTTGATCGCAGCAAAGTTGCCGTCGACGCCGATACCGGTGTTGCCGTTCCCGTAGGCAATCGACGAAGCGATCGAGGCGTCGTCGCCTTGCACGGCGACTCCGATGCCTGCGTTCCCCGAGGCGGTCTCCGATTTGATCCGGGCCGAGTCGCCGACGACGATGACGCCGGAGTTCGCGTTGCCGGTGGCGGCCGATGAGGCGATCGAGGCACCGTTGCCGGTGACGTAGATGCCGTTGGCGCCGTTTCCCGAGGCGGTCGCCGACTTGATCGAGGCGAAGGTGCCGCCGACGTTGATGCCCTGCCCGGCGTTTCCAGAGGCGTTCGTCGACTGGATCTTGGCCGATGCGCCGCCGATGATGATGCCGTCGCCGCCGTTCCCCGAGGCGGTCGTCGAGCTGATCGAGGACGAGGTCGAGCCGCAGCAGATGAAGATACCGGCGAGGACGCTTCCGGAGACGACCACGTTCGAGACCGTGACCGCGGTTGTGCTGCTGCCCGCGTCGATGCCGTCGTAGAAGTTGCGCACGGCGCCGTTCTCGACCTTGACGTGGCTGTAGGAGCCGTCGAGGACTCCGTAGTGGCTCGCGCTGCGGTCGCCGGTGAGCGTGAACCCCTTGAGGTCGATCGTGATTCCGGCGGCGCCGACGATCACCCCCGACGAGCCGGGGCAGGTCAGGTCCTGGGTGAGGACGGCGTTGGTCGTGACAATCTGGCCGCAGGACGTGATCGGGGTCGAGGAGCTGCCGGCTCCCGAGCCCGTGAGGAGCAGGGCGACGACGGTGCCCGCGACGAGGGCAGCAGCGAGGCGTCCGCTCATCGGACCGAGAACCGGGCAGCTGCGGGCGCATAGCCGGTGGCTGTCCCGACCGCCGCGTACGACCCCGGCCGCAGCGTCAGCGACACGAGCCCGTGAGCGTCTGTCTGCAGGTGCTTCCCGCCGACGGAGACGGTCACGCCGGAAACGGGGTCGCCCGCGTCGCGGACCGAGATCGTCACCTTGCCCTTCGACGCATGGGCGCGGAGGGTGAACTGGGCCAGCAGGTGCGTGTGGAAGAAGCCGCCGTTGGTCTGCCCCGACGCGAACAGGTCGACCGGTCCCGCCGAGCCCTCGCACTGGACGAATGTGAGCTCGCTGCCCGGGAGTTTCAGCTTCTGCACCGGTTCGAACGCGCTCGCCGCGTGGTTCGAGCGGGTGGCGAAGAGGCCGCCGCCCGTGTCGCCCCAGGCGATCCACAGCCTCCCCGCCGGCGCTGCGCAGACCGTCGCGCTCCAATAAGAGCCGGACGCGATTGTCTTCGACCCGCCGCCGTAGCGGTAGAGACGCACGTTCTTGCCGTCGGCATAGGCGATGTAGACGCCCGCTGCACCGATGCGGCCGCTGAGCCCGTTCCCCCATTCCTTCCCGAGCGGAGGCAGGACGACGCGCGGGCCCGGGCTGGGCAGGATCTTCTGGGCGTAGACGCCGCCCTGCCCGGAATTCGTGGCGCCGGCGAGGACGACCGCGCCGCTGGCCGCATCGGTCGCGAGGAACGACTCGGCCATTCCGCCCTGGTAGCCCGACAGCGGAATGGAGGCCGGCGGGACGCCTTCGCCGGCGTTGCCCCGCCAGGCGGTGACCGGCTGGCCGTCCTTCGTCAGCGTCGCGCCGATCACATATGCGGACTCGGCGATCGCTCCACCCCAGCCAACTCCGCTCTGGTGGGTCCAGCTTCCTCCGGTCGCGGGCGCCGTGAAGGTGTTGATGCCGCCCGTTCCGGGAGCAAACAGTCGGAGCGACTTGTCGGGCATCACGACGAGCGCCAGCCCGCCGTTCCCGTTCCAGCCGGTCGCGACGGTCGAGGTGCCGACCGCCTTCCCCGCCGGTGACAGCCGTGTCTCGGAGATCGACGTCGACGAGTTGCCACGGTTCCAGATCACGTGCAGCACGCCGTCCGCGGTGCGGGCGAGCCCGAGCTGACTGCCGGCCTGAGTGGGGCCGCTGATCCGCGACCAGGCAGACGCGGCGGTGGCGGCGCGGACGGCCCCGGCTACGAGCGCGAGCGCGCCGAGCGTGGCGGCGAGAGCGACGTGGAAGCGGTGGGAGCGCACGGGTTCCTCCTTCAGGCGGTATGGGCGATCGGCCACGGAGAGCGGGAGGCCTCGAGGATCCGCTCGAAGGGCACGTCGGCCCTCTCGGCGGCCTGCCGAACGGCCGGCTCGGCTCCCTCGAAGAGGCACAGAACGACCTCGTCCTCGCGCATCAGCAGCGAGCCCAGGTAGCGCACGGGCGTACCGGTGCCGGTCAGCTCGCCGGCGCTTGCGGCGGCCCGCGCGTCGAGGGCGCGGACCGCCTCGGCGTCGACACCGGGCCAGAAGCACTCGACCACGAACTCGCCGATCGACCCTCTCTCCGTCATCACCTCGAGGCTAGGCCCGGGCCGGCGGAGACGAAAGCGGGAAAACCCTACGGAATCGCCGTCACCTTTCCGGGGCGTCGGCGGGCTGTCAGCGGCCCGTCAGCGGCGGGGCTCAGCCTGATCTCTGGACAGCGCTGGTCATTCGTGACACGGGGCTCTATCGTCGTCCGGAAGGGACACAAGTGTCGTTCGCAGTCGACTCCCGCATCGGAACCGAGCTCCATGGCTATCGCCTCGAGGCCCTGATCAGCCGGGGTGGGATGGGCGTCGTCTATCGCGCGCATGATCCGCGGCTGAAGCGGGATGTCGCCTTGAAGCTGCTCGCGCCCGAGCTGGCCGAGGATCGCGCGTTCCGGGACCGGTTCCTGCGGGAGTCGGAGATCGCCGCCGCGCTCGAGCATCCGAACGTCGTCCCGATCCACGACGTGGGCGAGGTCGACGGCCAGCTGTTCGTTGTCATGCGCCTGGTCGAGGAGGGCGACCTGAAGTCGCTCCTAGCTCGGGAGGGAAAGCTCGAAACGCGACCGGCGTTGGGGCTGGTCTCCCAGGTGGCGGCGGCACTCGACGCAGCCCATGAGCGCGGGCTCGTGCATCGCGACGTCAAGCCCTCGAATGTGCTCGTCGACGAGCGGGGTCACGCCTATCTCTCCGATTTCGGCCTTTCGCGGCGGCTGGCCGACCAGGCGGTCGGATTCGACGCTGGGCTGTCGCTCGGGACTCCGGCGTACGTCGCTCCGGAGCAGATCGAGGGCAAGGAGGTCGACGGACACACCGACCAGTACTCCCTCGCATGCGTGCTGTACGAGTGCCTGGCGGGTAAGCGGCCCTTCCCGCGCTCATCTGAGGCGGCGGTGCTGTTCGCGCACCTGGAGGAAGCCCCGCCGACGCTGCCTGGGCTGGAGGAGGTGCTGCCGAGGGCGCTGGCGAAGGAGCCGGCCGCCCGCTACGGCAGCTGCACGGAGCTGGTCGACTCGGCTGCCGACGCGCTCGGAGTCACGGTCCGGCGCCGCAACATCTGGCCGCTCGCCGTCGCGGCGCTCGGGCTGGCACTGATCGCCGCCTCGCTGGCGGCGTTCTTCCTCGTGCGCGGAAGCGGGTCGTCGGCCGGGGCGACCCAGGGACGGCTGCTCCGGATCGATCCGGCCTCCAACCGGGTGACGTCCTCGTTCGCAGTCGGCGACGGAGCCCAGGCGGTGGGCACGGGGAGCGGTCGCGTCTGGATCGCCTCGTACCGCGACGGCACTCTCTCGAGAGTCGACGCCAGAACCGGCGCGGTGGCGCAATTTCCCTCCCTCGGCCGTCCCTATGCGCTCACCATCGACGACGGAAAGGCATACGTCGCCGCGCTAGGCCCGGCTCGGTTCGCCGGCAACGTCGCACAGTACGATGCGGTGACCGGCGGGCAGACTGGTGGCGTCGACGTGTCGCCGCCGGTGTGCAGCATGACGGGCGGCGAGTACGGCATCTGGGTCGCCGGCTGCCCGAACGTCCAGACGCTGCATGTCGACGGGAACGACGTACGAATCGGTGAGACCGTCGTGATCCCGTACGCCCGGCCGCTCAGCGCCGGCAACCTCCGTGAGGCCCTCGCTGGCATGGCCCAGGGAGAAGGTGCGATCTGGGTGGTCGGGGACGCTGCCGACCAGCGGCTCTGGCGCATCGACCCGCAGCGGCGCCTCATCACGGCGACGATCCCGCTCGGCTTCCCCCCGGCCGCCGTCGCGGCCGGAGCAGGAGGAGTGTGGGTCATCGACGAGCTCGGGGATCGGCTCGTCAGGATCGATCCGGCGACCAACGGCGTCGTCCGCACGAT
>JBKPRA010000076.1:0-10035 GCA_046734335.1 Actinomycetota bacterium
CCATCTTCACGAACACGCTCCCGCCGCCGAGCCTGAAGAGCGAGGTCGGGAAGATCGCTCCCAACGCCGTCTTCTGGCGCGAACGAAGACCACTCTGGTGCTAGATCTTCTCCTGATGCAGAGAGTTCGGGTGTTGAATGATCCCTTGGGGCGCCTCCGGGGCGAGAGCCGTTGAGTCCGCGAGCAGGTGGTGAGGCGGCGAAGTTCGGCGATCGCTTCGAAGGTCGTTGGACTGTCCGCTATCTCCTCGACGTTCTCTTTGGGCGCGCCGAGAGCGTTGTTGTCGAAGACTTTGATGATACGGCGGAGAGTGTCGAGTTCTACGCCACGGTAAATGGGGTCGAGCAGGGACACCAGGTCAAGCGTCAATGGCGGGCAAACGTCACGTGGTCGATTTCGCTCTTGAAGTCTGAGGGCATCCTCCGCGACGCGGCCACCCATGTTCGTGGCCGGGCCTCGTCTCCCGAGCTGCCAACCGCGCTCTCCACGGAGCACCAGAGAAAAAATTGTGGGGATTCGCTCCCCGACGGTACCCGGCTCTTCACCGGCATCAGTCGAGTTTCGTGGCCGGTCTCGCACGAATCTCGCATTCAGCGGTTCTGCATCCGGCTGTAAGGAAGCTTCTTGAACGAGAAAGGCCCTGTATCCAGGGCCTTTCGAGGTGGAGCGTGCCGGGATCGAACCGGCGACCTCCGGCTTGCAAAGCCGGCGCTCTCCCAGCTGAGCTAACGCCCCTGGTCGCGGGTCAGTGTAGACGCGCCGGCTGAGGTCGGCCGCTCTGCCGCGGCCGAGATGGCGGCCGCGGCTCACGACGGCTGGCTACGACTCGACCTGCAGGCCGAACGAAGTCGTCATGGCGCCGCCGCAGGCGGCGCCGGACTTCGTTCGGTCAAGCGGCGCGGTCCAGCCGCTCTTCAGCCCGGGCGCGCTTGATGATCACGTCCCGGTCGCCCCAGCGGAGCTCGGCGCGCGCCATGCGGTGCTCGTCCCAGAGCGCTGCGATGCGCTCCTCGATCTCCTTGTGCTCGACTGCCAGCAGGGCATCGTGACCCTGCGCGAGCTTGTGCAGGAGCTCGGCGCGCTCTTCGGTCAGTTGCTCGATCTCGGTCCGGATTTCGTCAAGAGTTCTCATGCCCACGAAAACGCCCTACCCCGGGTGCGTATTCCTTAACGCCACGGGCCCACGAAGAAGAGGACGATCACGGCGGCGCCGACGACTGCGGAGGCGATCGCGATCGCCTCGAGGGCCGTATTCACGCGTATCCCAGCTCGTCGAGGCGGTCCTCGTCGATGCCGAAGTAGTGCGCGAGCTCGTGGAGGACGGTGATCCGGATCTCGCGCTCGAGCGCGGCCGGGTCGTCGCCGAAGTCCTCGAGCAGCGGCTGCCGATAGATCGAGATCCGCGCGGGCAGGTACTCGGGCTCGTCGAAAAGGCCGTACAGGTCGGGCTCGTCGGGATTTCGCTCCTCGATCACGACGGCGACGTTCTCGAGCCCACGGGCCAGCTCCGGCGGGAGCGAGTCCAGCGCGGCGCGGACGTGGTCCTCGAACCGGCCCATCAGGGCACGATCAGCGCGAGCAGGGCTTTCTCGGTATGCAGGCGGTTCTCGGCCTGGTCCCAGGCGGCACAGCGGGGGCCGTAGAGGACGTCCTCGGTGATCTCTTCGCCAATGTGTGCCGGCAGGCAGTGAAGGACGATCGCATCCGGCGCCGCGGCGTCGAGAGCGGCCGCGTCGATGCGGTGCGCCGCGAGGTCGCGTTGCCGGCGCTCTCGCTCGTCCTCCTGTCCCATGCTCGTCCACACGTCCGTGCAGAGCACGTCGGCGCCCGCGACCGCCTCGCGTGGGTCCTCGACGACCGCGGGCGAGCCTCCCGCCGATCGTGCGGCCTCGATCGCGAAAGCCGATGGCTCGTAGCCGGGCGGCGTCGCCGCCACGAACTCCATGCCGAGCTTGGCGCAGATGGCCATCAGCGAGGCACAGACGTTGTTGCCGTCGCCGAGCCACGCCACGCGCACACCGTCGAATCCGCCCAGCCGCTCGCGGATCGTCATCGCGTCGGCGAGCGCCTGGCACGGATGGGTGTCGTCGGTCAGCCCGTTGACGACGGGGATGTAGGCGTGCTCGGCGATCTCTGCGACGACCGCCTGGGCGAACGTCCGGATCACGATCGCGTCGAGGTATCGCGACAGGACGTAGGCGACGTCGCGGGGCGCCTCGCGCGAGCCAAGCCCGATCTCCGGCCCGGTGAGGTACACGGCGTGGGCGCCGAGCTGCTCGACGGCGAGCTCGAACGACACTCGCGTCCGCAAGGAGGGTTTCTCGAGGAACAGGCCTACGCTCCGGGCGGGAAGGAGCGGCTCGTCCACGTACCGCTTCCGCTCGTCCTTGAGCCGGTCGGCCAGGTCGAGCACGGTCAGGAGCTCCTCGCCGCTCCAGTCCGCGACCCGCAGGAAGTCCCGTCCCTTCAGGCTCTCCACCGCATGGATGCTAGTGAGGAACGACGATGGCGACGCCGGTTCGCTTCGCGCGCGTTCGGCCGCTAGGGCGCCTCCAGCTCGAGCCCCGCTTCCGCGAGCAGCTCGCGCAGCCGGCGCAGGCCGGCGAACATTCGACTCTTGATCGTCCCGAGCGGCAGGCCGAGGCGCTCGGCAAGCTCGGACTGGGTGAAGCCGCCGTAGTAGGCGAGCTCGATCGCCTCGCGCTGGTCGGGCGGCAGCTTGCGTAGGGCCTCCTGCACGACCTGACGTTGCGCGCGCAGCCACGCCTCCTCGTCCGTCGCCTCGCCGGTGGGCTGCGCGAGCTCGTCGAGAGGGTCCGTTCGCCGGCGCTCCTCGCGCCGCACGAGGTCGACAGCGCGGCGGTGCACGAGCGTCAGGATCCAGGTGCTGGGCTTGCCGTGCTCGGCCAGGAACGAGCCGGCCGAGCGCCAGACGGCGAGGAACGCTTCCTGCACGGCGTCCTCCGCCAACGAGCGGTCCCTGACGATCCGCAACGCAAGCCCGTAGGCGACGCGGCCGTACCGGTCGTAGACCTCGCCGAGAGCGGCCTCGTCTCCCCGCGACACGAGCGCCAGCACGGCCTCGTCCGAGAGATGGCCGAGCTCTCGCCGCGACCCGGCCTGCGACTGGGTCTCTCCGCGGATGAAGTCGGTCACGTTCGTCATGGAGCCTATGTCGTCTCGGCCCGGAGGATGAGTGGTCCCGTCGGTTGCGGCGATCCGCCTGTCGGCTCGAGCGACACCGCGACCACTGCGCCGCGCGGAACCGGGCGGGTGAGCGTAACGAGCGAGCCGCTGAACAGTCCCGCGGGCCGGGGTCGGCCGCCGTCGATGATCCAGAGCTCGTAGACGGTGCCTGCCGCGAGCGGCGGGAGACGGCGGGCGGCAAGCACGGCCTCGCCCGAACGTCCCACGAGCAGGGTGGCGTTCGCGCCCGTGGCGGCGTAGTGGCGGAACCCGGCTTGCGAGTCACCCGGCTCCCGGGGCCGGACGGCCGCGACGACGACGGCGCAGGCGGCGGCGACGGTCGCCACCGCCAAGAGCGTAGGACGCCGCCGCCGCGGCCGTGGCATCACCTGCGCGCCGGTGTCGAGGACGCGCAGGCGGAGGGATCTGTTCGGCGCCGGGAGCTCGACCGCAAACGCCAGCGCGGCTGCCGAGAAGCGAAGCTCCTCAAGCCCCGCCGCGCAGCCGGGGCAGCTCTCGAGGTGGCGCTCGAACGTCGCCGCCTCCTCGTGGTCGAGCGCGTCGAGAGCGAACGCGGCTGCCTCCTCGTGCACCACTACGCGACGTGCGGGAGGGCGCGTGCGGTCATCGCCAGACCGAGGCCGAGGACGACGACCGCGCTGAACGCGGGCAGGAGACGGACCACGCCGCCGTTGAAGTCGACCCGGGAGAAGGTCTTCTTCGCGGTGACGGCGACGAGGCCGATTGACGTCATCGCCACCGCCAGGCCCGCGCTGAAGGCGAAGATCAGGACGAGCCCGTATCCGACGCGATGCAGCGAGATGGCCGCGAGGAGGACGACCAGCGCGGTGGGGCAAGGGACGATCCCGCCGGAGACGCCGATCCCGAGGAGCCGACGGTGGCTGAGTGCGTGGTCGTGCTCGTGGTGGTGGTGAACGTGGTCGTGTCCATCGTGGTCATGGGCGTGTGCTCCGCGGGTCCGCCACTCTCGAACCCGCCAGCGCAGCACGCTCACGCCGACGCTCACGATCAAGAGCGCCGAGACGAGATTGAGCCACGGGTACAGCTGGTCGGGGACGATGAAGGCGGACAGGCTGAGCGTGATGAGTCCCAGCGCGAAGACGCCGATGGTGTGCGTGGCGGTCACGGTCAGGCCGAGATAGACGGCGTGGCGGGGCTTCCCGCGGGAGCCGACGAGGTAGGCGGCGACGATCGACTTCCCGTGCCCGGGCGAGAAGGCGTGCGCCGCGCCCCAGAACATCGCGATCAGCAGCGAGACGGCGACGAAACCGGGCGTCAGGTTGTCACGTGCGATCAGGCTCGCGAATCCCCCGTCGGCGACGGCCCGCACGCCCGCGCGCTGCTCGAGCACCGCGCGTGGAAGAAGGTCGGGCGGTGCGCCGGCGGACGGCCCCGGCTCGACGCCGACTCGGGCCGAGACGACGTCGAGGGGGCTCTGGAGGAGGTTCTTCGGGTAGGCGAGTAGCTCCGAGCTGACCGACTTCGCGGGCACGCTCGAGGAGAGGAGCTGTGCGCCCGATCTCGGGTGCGCGGTGATCTCCTTCCAACCGATGCGGCCCGGGTAATTGGCGTCGCGGTAGGCGACCCGGCTCGTTCTCGACAGCTCGGGACCGCGGAACACGACCTCAAGCCGCGTCGTACGCAGCCCCGCCTGGCCCGGCGGGAAGGCGAGCACCCGGCGGATCGTGAACAGCGTCGAGCGCCGGCCGTCGACGGTGAGCTCGAGGTGCCGCCCGATCGACCTGGCGAGTCCGGTCGCGTAGCGGGCCTCGCCCTCGGCCGCCACCTGCGACTTCGCCTGGAAGGTCGGGATCTCGGCCAGGTCGAGGACGTAGAGGACGTACAGGCGGTTTCCGGACGGCTCGATACGGCTGTACCGGTTGATCGTGAAGTTGCCGAGCGGATGGGCCGCCGCGCTCGCGGTCGCCGCGAGTGCGGCGAAGACGACGGCGACGACGGCGAGCCGCTTCATCGCGCGTACCGCTCCGCGACCGGCGTCCACAGGAGCGAGAACTGCGGGTTCAGGGCGAGCGCCCGCTCGAACCAGTGACGGGCCGCCGTCGCATGGCCGAGGCAGCGCTCGATCATCCCGCGGTGGAAGAACTTGAGCGCGTCCTGCGTTCCCAGGCGGAGCGCCGCCTGCGAGTGCGGCAGCGCATCGGCGCAGCGGCCGTTCCGCGCGAGCGCCCAGGCAAGGACGTCCTCACCGTCGATCGAGGGCCGCTCCGCGCGCGCCAGCCGGGCGCGATCGAGCGCATGCCGAAGCGCGATCCCGTGGTCGACCTGGAAGAGCGCGATCTCGAGGTCGGTCTTGACCCCGTTCGCGTTCAGCAGGCGCTCGATCGCGCCGATCAGGTCGTACTGGCGTGTGGCGAGGGCCGGCCGGCCGGTGACGCGGTACAGGTCGCCGAGCGCCGCCACGTACTGGGGCAGCGGGATTGCGTCCACGGCCTGTCGCTCGGCGGCGATCGCCTGCCGGTGGCGCCCGGTTGCACCGAGCACCTGGGCCAGCGCGTCGAGCCCGTACGCGTACCCGGGGAAAACCTGGAGCGCGACCCGGTACTCGCGCTCGGCTTCCTCGTAGCGTCCGTGGTTGAAGTAGAGCTTGCCGAGCTGGACGTGAGTCCACGCTGTCGGCTCTGCGCCGCCGGTGGCGGCGTCGACCGCGAGCTTCATCGCGCGGATCGCCCCCGACGTGTGCCCGATCAACTCGCGCCCGTAGGAGACGCGGGCATACGAGGAGAGGCTGGGGCGAAGCTTGTTCATTCTGTCGAAGGACGCGAAGGCGTCCCTGTACCGGCCGAGCTCCACCTGCGCGTCGCCGATCACGCCCAGCGGTTGGGCCGAATACGGGTTCAGCGCGTGGGCTCTCTCGCCCAGCGTGAGCGCTGTCCGGAACCGGTGACGCGAGAGGGCCAGCGATCCGAGGCCGCTCACCGCAATTGAGTCCTTCGGATCGAGGGCGATGGCGCGCCGCAAGGCGCCGTCGGCCCTCGGGTACCAGCTCGGATCACCCGTCTCCCGGGCGCGCTGCTGGTAGGCCAGTCCGAGCAGGGCGTACGAGTGCTCGTCCTTCGGATCCGCCTGCAGCCGCGACTGGAGGTCCGCGACGAGCGAAGCGGTGCTGCCGTTCAGGGAGAAGCCTTGCTTGAAGTCCTCGGCCGACTGGGCTCCGGCGAGCGCGGCGGGCGCAGCCGACGAGGACTCGCGGAGAACGCCGCCGAGGAGCAGGGCGGTGGCGGCCACGGCCGCCACCGCCCGTGCCCCGGTGTTTCTCCACCGGGTCACGGGTTGTTGTGGAACCGACCGCGGCCGTCCCACGGGGAGGCGATGAACGGGAACGCGCCCGGCAGCGCCTTGTCGTTGGCGTTGACGTTGTCGCCCGCGCCGCTGGCGATGTAGTTCGGGCCCCCAACGACCTGAACGGCCACGTCGGTGACGTCGTCGATCGGGCGGCGGCCGTTCGGCCAGCCCGCGTTGTCGCCGGCGAGGACGGTCAGCCGCTGCTGGGAAGCAAGTGGCGTTGGGGGGACGTTCAGGTTCAGCCGCAGGAGCTCGGAGAGCTTCGTGTCGGTCGCCTGGTACTTGAGCAGGACGTTCACCAGGTCGGTGCGGTTGAAGTTGCTGAGCGCCGGGTCAGCCGCCGCCGCCGGCGGGCTCGGCGAGCACGTTGCGTCGCCGAAGGGCGTACACCCGGTATTCGCGCCGAAGACGAGCTGCATGGCGAGCGCCAGCCTCGGCTTCAGGTAGTACGGCAGGAACTTGGACTCGTCCTCGGGGTCGGTCGCGTTCCAGCGGTCCTTGTCCTGCAGTCCGATGACCACCTCGTTGACGAGCGGGTTCGCGAGCCGCTGCACCTGTACCCACTTGCCCTTGTCCGCGTCCTTGCCCTGGACGCTGATCTTCTGCCGGCTCGTGCTGGCGTATGCCCCGACCGTGGTCGTGCCGGTGTCGCCGGTCAGCAGCGTGGACGGCACCTGGAGGGCGATGGTGTGGACGTTGAACCCGGACAGCATGTCCGTCGCCGGGCTGCGCAGGTTGAGCGTGTCGAAGACCGCTCCGAGATCGATGTAGAACGGGTCGTCGCGCTGTCCGGCGAAAATTCGAATGCCGCCGTCGAGCGAGTAGGTACCCTCGTCGACGAGTTGCTGGTAGTTCGGCATCGTCCGCGGGCCGACGTTCGAGGGCACGGCGAAGAGGCCGTCGGCGAGGATCGTCCGCTTCTTGTTCTTGACCATCGTCAGCGTGTACGTCTGGCGGACGCCGAGCCCCTCCGAGCCCGGGCCGTCGAGGTGCGTGATCGGCGGGATCGCCGTGTAGGCGAGCGGTAGCCCCAGGGCGGTCGTGTCGCCGCGCAGCTGGTTCTTGAAGCTGAGCTCGAACCTGATGTCGTCGGCGACGCCGTCCCGGTCGTTGTCGACGTTGAACGTGTAGAGCACGCTCGGGTCGAAGTTGAAGTAGTTCGGCCCCGAGCTCGGCTCCTCGCCCGGGATCACGTCCATGATCAGGTCGACCTTGTCGCTCTGGCCCGGCTCGTAGCTGCGGAACATGAAGAAGTCGGTGATGTCCGCTTCCGGATCGAGCGAAATCAGAGGCGCCTCGCGGTGGCTCGCTGCTGCCGCGGATTGCGGCGCCGACGCTCGGCTCAGCAGCGTCGCGAGGACGGTCGCGGCGGCGACAGCGAGAACGGCTGCAGCTGCTCCCCGCCGACGTGTGATGAGTGTCATGCCTGCCCTCCCTTTCCTTGGATACGCACGTGGTTCGCCTGGGCCTTCACGGCGGTTCGGTCGACGAGGAGGGCCCGTCTGGGACGGGCCCTCCTCCGACGCCTGCCTAGTTGATCGCCTTCGCGTTCTCGTAGCCCTGGCGCGGAGCCGGGACGTACGGGAAGTGGTCGAGGTTCCTGAGGTCGTTCGCGTTCACACCGTCGCCGAGGGGCACCTTCTTGCCCTTGAGGAAGCCGGCGACCGCCTGCTCCTCGATGTCGACGATGTCGTCGGCCAGCCGGCGCCCGTTCGGGAAGCCGGCGTTGTCGCCGCCGAGCACGCCCATGCGGCTCGCCTTCTCCGCCGGGGTGGGCGGGACCGCGAGGTTGATGCGCAGCTCGTCCGCGAAGGTGTTCCCGGTGAAGGTCACTTTCGGGATGCCCGTGCCGAGCACAGCGACGAGATCGTCACGGCCCGTCTCCGGGACGCCGAGCTTGTACAGCTTGTTCAGCACGGCCGCCAGGATGGGCGTCTCGTAGTACTTCTTGAACTGCGCATCCTGGGCGGGCTTGGTGCGGTTCCAGAGGTCCTTCAGCCCGGTGGGGATGACGACCTCGTTGATCAGCGGGTTGCCGAGGCGGGACACCTGCGTCCAGCCCGGGCGGACCTTGCCGTTCACGGTCACGTTCTGGCGGTCCGTCGAAGCCCAGACGCCGACCGTGTGGCTCGCGGTGTCGATCAGCCCGATCGGGATCTGCAGGGCGATCGTGTGGACGTTGTAGCCGGACAGGAAGTCCTTGCCGCCGCCCATGTTGCCCGTGGTGCCTTCCTTGCGGATCGCGACCAGATCGAAGATCGCGCCGACGTCGGCGAAGAACGGGTCGTCACGCTGGCCGGCGAAGATCCGCAGGCCGCGCTTGTCGACGATCGTCTTCTCCGCAGCGGCCTCGTAGTCCTTGACCCCTACGAACCCGTTGAAGCGCGGGCCGATGTTGTTGATCGGGGTCTTGCCGTTGGCGAAGCCACGGTTGTTCCGCCACATCTGCCACGTCTGCTGGGTGTTGCCCAGGAAGTACGGGCCGGTCGGCGTCTTGAAGCGGAAGCTGTACGTGATGTCCGGCTTCCCGTCGCCGTTCCGGTCGATGTGGATGTTGTACCGGGCGTTCTGGGAGAAGGTGTAGTAGTTCGGCCCTGCGGCCGGATCCTCGCCGGGAATCCAGTTGGCGACGATCGTGAGGGTGTTCGGCCGGTCCGGGCTGCGGAATGCGTACAGATCAGTGTTGTCCGCGGTCGGATCCTCCGAGATCAGAGGCGCCTCGCGGTGGCTGGACGCGTGTCCCGAGCCGGGGCCGAGGCGGGCGACGAAGAGCGCGGCGAGCACTGCTCCGACGACCGCCAGCAGAATGAATGCCCAACTCTTGCGCATTCGCTGCGGCTCCTTTCTGACGGCCGGTCGGTTGGTGTCGTGCCTTGGTCGTGGCCGTCGTACGGGCGCTGATTCGCGCGAGCCGCTGGTCTGGTTCGGTCCAGGCAGGGTCGGACCCCGCGGAGGGTCCGACCCTGCGGTGCGGGCGCGCTAGTGCAGCACGCCGTCGTAGGTGTCGAGCGTGAAGCCGATCTTCCCGTCCAGCCCGGCGAGGTCGCCTGTGCCCGAGAAGCCGAGGGCCTTCAGGAAGAACTCCGACAACTCGAACGTCTCGCAGTTCGTGGTGCCGTGAAAATGCTCGTGCCAGGTCAACGTCCCGGCGCCCACTCCTTCGATCGTGCCGGTGAACGTCTCGATTCCCTGGCCCCTGTAGTGCCCGGTCTTGCAGTCGATCAGGTCCGTGAAGTCGACGGTCGACGTCCCCGTCATGTCTCCGGCGTACTGGGCCACGAAGCCGGTCACATGGCACAGAAGCAGATTCGGAGACGTGCCCACAGGTGCGCAGGTCGTGCTTCCTTCGTCCGTCACCGCGTAGGTGCCGGAGACGTGAACGCCGTTCTTCGCCGTTGCGTCGGAGGCCAGGGCGAGCACGACGAGCAACGCGAGCACCAGGGCAGAAATTCCGGCCTTCATCTTCCTCACTCCTTTCGCCGATGGGCCGTGGTTGACGCTGCCGACGGTATGGCGGGTCTGCAC
>JBKPRA010000077.1:0-25794 GCA_046734335.1 Actinomycetota bacterium
CGTATGACATGTCTTCGTCGCTGCCGTTCGCCACACGAAGGAGCGTCAGCGTGCCCACGGCGAGGAGAACTGAAAAGAGGACAATCGCGAAGAGCTCGAACCGACCGTCGAAGTCCGTTGCCTGCCCGACCAACGCTAGACTCACGACGCTCGCCGAGACAAGCGTCAAGAAGATCGCGATTCGGACGAGAAGTTCGTTCTGCGTCGTGCTCCGCGAAGCAAGCAGGCGCCAGTGTTCGGTCGCGAGTAGCTGCGCTCGAAGCGACGGCGGGACGGCCTCGCCTTGCTGCACCCGCGTCTGCGCTTCCTCCATCGCCCCTCCGGTCACGTCGATGGAGCGCAGGCTAAGTCGCCGATCGGCCGTAGGGCTGCCCTAGAAGGTCAGACTCATGTTCCCATGGCCGAAGTTCAACCGCGGGCTCGGAGGAAACCTAGAACGGCTCCGGCCCCAGAGTCCTGACGACCGCGACCTCCTGGCCACCTTCCCGGAGGTTTCAAGAAGTGGCCCGGGCGCCGGGCTTGCGACGCCGGACTACGGAGCGATGTTGTGGTTGTGGCGGAAGACGTTTTCCGGGTCGTAGCGTCGCTTGAGCTCGACGAGCCGCTCGTAGTTGGGCCCGTATGCCGCGCGAACGGCGTCCTCGCCCTGGTCGTCACCCAGATAGTTGAGCCAACGCCGCGCGCTCAGATGTTCGGCGAAGGCGGCATGCGTGTCCCTGGTCCAGGCGATGTTGGCCTCGCTGTCTGCGCTGTCGACCCACACCGACGGGAGCAGGAGGTTCCAGCCCTCCTGGCGATGCGGCACCGCCGTGTCCCCAACGCCCACGCGGCAGACCGCGCCGTGGAAGTGCTCGAACAGGATCGCGCTCATCGGTGACGGGACGGTCTTGAATCGCTCGACGGCGACGGAGATCACTTCGTCCGTGATGCCGCTCGTGAAGCTGGACAGCCAGTAGTTGAGCGTGCCGGTCTCGTAATTGGCGTCGAGAATCGTGTTCATCACCGGATAGGGCATCGGCCCGACCTCGACCACCAGCGGCGAGCCCCATTCCTTGAACGGGGCGAGTTCGCGCTCGGCCTCCTCCGGCGTGCCCGTGTGGAACACGACCATCGCGGCCAGCTTCATCCCCGAGCCGTCCGGCGCGTGTACCAGGGCACCGAAGACGGTGAGATCGTCGGAGCAGCCCGGTGCGGTGTCCCGGTAGAAGCGGAGCATGTCTGCCGCCGCATCGATCGGATGGGCGATGAGCCCCCCGACCACCATCTGGAGCGGATGGAGGCGGTACTTCAGCGATGCGGCGATCCCGAAGTTGCCGCCACCGCCCCGCAGCGCCCAGAGGAGGTCGGCATCCGAGTCCTCGGTCACCTCGACGATGTCGCCGTCGGCCGTGATCAGTTCGACCCCGAGCAGGTTGTCGGCGGCCAGCCCGTACTTAGCCATCAGCCACCCGAGGCCGCCGCCGAGCGTGAGCCCAGCGATACCCGTGGTGGAGATCGCGCCGCCCGTGGTCGCGAGCCCGTGGGCGGCCGCCTCGCGGTTCAGCTCGCGCCAGAGCACGCCGCCCTGCGCTCTCACGATCATCGCCTGTGGGTCGACGTGGATGCCCCGCATGGGCGACAGGTCGATCATCAGCGCGTCGTCGACGACCGCCCGCCCGGCGACGTTGTGCCCGCCGCCTCGCACGCTGACGTCGAGCCCGGCCGCACGGGCGAAACGGACGGCGTCGGCGACGTCCGCCGCGCCGTGACATCGTGCGATCAGCGCCGGACGCCTGTCGATCAGCCCGTTGTGGACCCGTCGGGCGTCCTCGTAGCCCTCGTCGTCCGCCCGCAGCAGCGTCCCACCGAAACCCATCCGCAGTCCTTCGAGCTGCTCCTCCACGATCACGACGCTCGTCGCCATGTCACCTCCGGTTTGCTTGCCCGATACTAGACGGAGGCAGCAGGTCGTCCTCTTCCCGCCGGGTCAACAGCCGGAGGGCATAGAGGGGTTCGGCGCGGTCAAGACCGCAGAAAACCACTAGGGGCCAGGAGTGGGTCCATCGGGGGCCATCTTGGCGGCCCTCGGATGGTGCCTATCCGTGATCTTCGAGCTTGTCTGCTGAGGGGCGCCGTACATCACGCTACAGGACGCGACCTTGACTTTCGCGCCGTCAGTTGAGACGATGCGGCGCGCGTCTTGACCCGCCGCTATTGCCGCTTGAGGTCTTCTGCGGCGCCTCCTCGACTCCGCGGCGGGCTAGGCGTTCGGTGCGTATGACCTGTCGGAGGAGAGTTCCGACGGCGGGAGCGTGCGTCGCGAACGTTCGCGGCGAGGGTCCCCCCTCCGGCTCTCCGCCGAAGTGAAGGGAGGTCACGATGGCATCCATCCACAGAGCGTTCTTCGGTCACGTCGAGAACGGGTACTTCTACCCGGGAACAAGCCGCAACTGGTGGATGACGGGGTTCGACTACGGGGATGTCGTCTCCGTCACGGCGCAGTCGGTGGGTGGGCTCTACGGTGAAGAGCACGGCGTCTTGATGGTCGACAACGTCCGCGTGGATCGCCCGCGGAGCGGGCCGGGAAAACCGACACTTCTCTTTCGAATCAACAATGTCGGAGGCACGCCCATACCGGGTTACGGCGTTGCAGTTGGTTGGATTTCCGCCTGAGGAGGACTCATGAGAACGTTCGCTCACTTCGACGCAGCGGGGCAGATCCGCGCGCTGATCACTGTTGACGCGCCCGAGGGAATCAGCGCCGGACTCGTGCCCGAGCACGGCATCTTCGTCGACGAGGTTAAGGGTGTTGACCTGAACCCCAATGAACTCGACGTTGAGGCAGCCGGCGAGATCTTCAAGCGGTACAAGGTCGCGCCCTCGACCAATGAGCCTCGTGGGCTCGTCAAGGCGGACTGATGAACACCGACGACGACGTCGAACGGTTCTTCCCCGAGCCGTTCGTCCGGAGCCTCGACGAGACGCACCAAGCGCGGTCGGAGATGTCGCACGTCGAGGCGCTTCTCGGTGACTGGGGGCGCCTGCGCGAGTGGCTCAGTGACGAGGATGGGGACGAGCGTGACACTTACCGTGGTCTGAAGGCACGGCGTGCAAAGCTCCTCGAACGAACCGTTGAGCTCGAGCGCGCAAGGGACGAGCGAGCGGACAAAGGCGGTCACGGCGGATCCGTTGCCCGTGTCGCTCGCCGTCCGCTCGTGGACTGGGGTGACATCGTGGTTCGTTACCCACCCGGCTGTCCTCCGTCCGAGGGCTCGGTACCCGTTCCCGTCTTCCTCCAGGGAACGTCAGTCACTCCCGGCGGCGGCGCGACCGGTGCGATCATGCCTATTCCGACGACCGACCCCTGGGAGGCGTCGGAGCCGCACTATCAGGGTGTCTTACAAGCCCAGCTGAGGTTTCCGTTCTTCGATCTGTCGTACTGGTTGCGGAACTGGCGGTTCGTGATCCAGTTTCCGTGCGCTCTGTGCGACTCGCGGCTGACGTACCGCGTGTACTTCGAGGAAGGTGGGCTCTTCGGCGCGAACGCGCTCAGCGCCGGTCTGTGGAACTGGATCAACGTTCGCGAGATCCCGGACGTCTCGACTGGGATCGACTTCGGTTCTCTGCCCGACTACGAGGTTTGGCCGATCGATCGAAGCTGGCCGTTCCTCCCGAACTTCATGTTCGCGGAGATCTGGGACGGCGTAACTCTCCAGGGATCGATGGACGTGCAGAAGGGCAAGGCGCCCGTGCTTGCGTTGATCGTCGGAGTGATCGTGGGGGTGGCGGGCGGCGTTTTCAAGATCTTCAACGCCGGCTTCCATCCGTGGGAGATGCAGCTGTTCCCACCCGGTGGCTACCCGCACCAATGGGACATCCAGTACCACGCCAAGGTGCACTACCGGTACGACCCGGCCGGCGCGGTCTTCCACCCCTAGCCAGTGGAGCTGCCCGGCTATTCGACGAGCAACGGCCGCGCTCCACGGTTGTCGACCGGGCGAACGCGTCGACCCAAGCCGGAGACCAGTTCAACGTCGCGCGTGCGCTAGAGGTTAATCGCGGTGCCGGCGGGCCGCACGCCACCGGCACCGGAGGGACGTTCTCCCTCACCTTGTTGGCGTTCGCTCGGTAGAAGGGCTCACACTCCACGTCGAGGCGGAACGAGCCCGGTCGGTGCTCTCCTCCCGTTAGGCGGCATTCGTTCGTGCTCGGAGCGCGCGTCAACTACGAGGCGACCGACCTCCTGGGCAGCTTCCAGGCAGCCTCCTGGTCTGCCATTCGGAGGCAGTCGACCTCCTGGTCGTCCGCCAGGAGGCTGGTTCAAGAGTTCTTGCATAGACCCCAATTGCCCCAGCGCTCTCAAGTGGCCTGAGACAGTGGCTAGACAAGGCATATGTGGTGAGCTTGTGGTGAGCAGAACGCACTGAGTCGGGCCGGAGTGCTGCTTAAGTGCACTTGGCACAGCGGGTTCGCCGTCCGTGCTCATCGTGTGCGGTGACGGGAGCGACCGCGGTCAGACCCACATTTCCACCCCCATCGAAATGGGATGGCATTCCAGGTCGGAGCGGTCGAGGGGATGCTCCCGAATCGGCGTCCCCCGCCTCTCGGAGCGATAGCGATGCCGGTGCGCACTGTTCTACGATGCGCCGGCATGGCGATCGAGCACGGAGGCACGATCACTCGCGGCTTCCTGTTCGCGGATCTCAGGGGTTACACGGACTTCGTGGAGAGGCACGGCGCCGCAGCGGCAGCGGAGCTTCTGACGCGGTACCGCGCGCTTGCCCGGGAGGCGATCGGGCGATTCGGTGGCGCGGAGATCAAGACCGAGGGCGACAGCTTCTACGTCGTCTTCGACTCCGTGAGCAACGCCGTCCGTTGCGGCCTAGCGATCGTCGCCGACGCACAGGCAGCGGACGACGAGATCCGCGTCGGTGTCGGTGTCCATGCAGGTGAGACGATCGAGGCCGACGGCGGGTACGTCGGGTCCCCGGTCAACATCGCTGCCCGGATCTGCGCACAGGCAGGCCCTGGCGAGGTGCTTGTCAGCGAGACCGTCCGCGCGCTGACGATGACCCTCCTCCCGGTCACGTTCAAGTCGCGAGGCCGCCGCGAGCTGAAGGGCATCGCCGAGCCCATCGCGCTCTTCGCCGTCGAAGAGGCGGCCGCCGGGGGGCCAGCGTGGCCTTCGAGGCATCGCCGACGGCTGTCGCGACGAGGACGTGCCGCGCTGGTCGGGGGCGTGCTGCTCCTGATCGCCGCTGCCGCGGGTCTCGGCTGGCTGATGTCACGGCCGTCCACCGGGCTCCCGTCGGGGAAGTGGACGATCGGCGTGCACGTCCCGACGAATGGGCCCGGCGGATCGCAGGGCATCGCCATTCGCAATGCCGTGCAGCTTGCCGTCCGCCAGGCCAACGAGGCGGGACGGCTCGCCGGCGTAGAGCTGGTTGTGAGGGCGTATGACACGGCTGGGCCCGAGAACGGCCCGGATCTGGATCGGGAGACCGCTGCCGCTCGGCAGTTGGCCGCCGATCCACGGACGATTGCAGCCGTCGGCCCGTTCACATCTTTGGCGGCAGGGAACACGATCCCGGTCACGAACCGGGCTGGCCTGCTCGACTGCAGCCCTTCCACCTCTTACGGTGGCCTGACAAGACCGGAGGCTGGTGCCCTCGAGCTTCGGTCCGCGCACCCGGAGCGCATCAACTTCGTGAGGCTCTCCCCGTACGACGCCGTCCTCTCACGAGCGCAGGCATCGTTCGCCACGCATGAGCTCGGCGCCGAGTCGGCGCTCGTCATCACCGCAACACCGGACTGGGAGGGCGACGCTGACGCCTTCGCCGACGCGTTCACGGCGCTCGGCGGGCAGGTCGTGCGCTCCAAGCTCGTTACCCGCAACGGTGCGAACGCCGCGCTCGAGCCCCTACGAGGAGACAAGCCGCCCGACGTCGTCGTCTTCGCCGGAGATACGTTCGACGGCGCCGCGGTGGTGCGACGGGCGATGCGCGCGGCCGGGCTGGGCTCAACGCCTCTCGTGAGCGGGGACGGAATTCTCGATGGCTCGGGCTCGGTGAGCGGCTCCTACCTGCAGCAGGCAGACACGGCCGCCGCCGGGAGCTACGCCGGGCTGCCCGCGATCCCACCGCCGCGAGCGGACTTCGTCGACGCGTACCGATCCGCATTCGGCGAGGAGCCCTCCGACTACGCGGCCGCCGCCTACGCATGCGCGCAGGTGATTATCGCCTCGCTGGAAGCGGTTGCCGAGGACGGCCCGGATGCCGAGGGCCTCAGGGAGGCTGTCCGTGCGCGTGCCGTGGATCCCGCCCATCGCTACGAGACAGCGATCGGCACCGTAGGCTTCGACGCCAACGGCGACTCGACGACGCAGATGGTGTCGTTCTTCCGCGTCGACCCAGAAGCGGCCGATGGGACGGGCGATTGGGCGCTCATCAAGCAGCAGGACTTCGGCACCGGGCAGTAGCTCCAGGGCGTTGCGACCTCTTGTTGTAACGGTGACGGTTGCGCCTAGTGGCGGCTACTGCCTCAGTCGCCCGGGTGATCGGCTCTCAACTTCGCACAACCGAGGTCTCGATCGAGACAAGGACGGGGTCGATTGCGAAAAGGCGTAGCAGTCCTTGCCCAGGATGCGGCCGCCTCCGCGTGCGTCGCTCGTCATCTGGTCTCCTTCGTTCGCGGGCGCTTCGAGTAGTGCTGTTCGGAGAGACTCGGCAGACGCGAATAAATCATCGGTCGACGCCGTCGTCGGGAGACTTGCTGCACGCTGCGCCAGGCGAGGGTTCTCTCTCTGCAGAGTTGCGATTACCCTCGACTGCGCTCGAGCTGGTGTCTAGGGGTAATCAGCTTCCAGTGGCCCTCGGAAATGACCTCGACAGTGTCGTCGACCACTTTGATGGCGGTCTCGTCGTCGATCGCGTACGCCGGTCCCGACAAGCCGCCCGCCCAGCGTTCCGCGTTGGCCATCGTGTTCCACGGCAGGTCGTCGTTATCCACATGAGGGAAGATCGAGAAGTCGACAATTCCGAGCGTTACGTCGCCGCCGGTGGGCGGCTTCCAGCCGACGAAGTCGTCCCCGATCCTGGGGGTCATCACCATGCTCCCGGCGCTCAGCCCCACCCACACCGTCTCGTCCAGCGACGGCAGCAGGTCTGCCAGCCCGGACTGCCGCATCCAGTGGCACAGGTACAAGGCATCGCCGCCTGAGGCCAGCAGTACGTCGGTCTCCTGGACAAGGGGAACCCAGCGTTCTTCGTCGATGCTGGGTAGCGCGGTCAGCTCCAGCACTCCCAAGGACTTCCAGCCCAGCTCGCACATCGGACAGCTGGGTTCTTGTCCACTGACGAACTGCCACGCCTTCTCGCCGGGGCCGATCCAGGGGTGCCCGTACATCGCGGTTGGGATGCAGAGGGCGCTGGACTCGCCGATCGGTTTGCCCAGCAGGTCAACGAGCGCGTTTTGGATGCTCGTGTTCTTGACGCCGGCGGAAGTGAGAAGAAGCTTCAAGACGCCTCCTGTGTCGATTCAGCAGAGAAGACTCCGTCGGCCTCAGAAAATCATCGCGACGCAGCCCTGACCGGAGCCTTTCAGCCGATCATCTCGGCGACTTACAGAGGTGTCTTTGTCCCCGACTGCCTTGCTATGCCTGCCCGATGACCTCGCAAACGTCGACACTCACGAACGTCGCCGGTGCATCCGGCATGTCGCGAAGCGTCTTGAAGGTCACCTCTGCCGCTCGTGCGTCCTCCTCAGTATCGAAGAGCCAAAAGGAGTGTTGGACGACCTCTCCCTCGACGGCCCGCGCCCAATATCCGCCCGCCGAGCCAGCCATGCCGCCTAGCATCGCGACACCCCTTTCGCGAACCATCGCGAGAGTCTCGTCCTCGCGGCCCGGTTTGATCGTGACCCGTCCGATGACTGCGTGCATGAGCCTCTCCCTCCGGTGTCCTTCATGCGCGAGTCGTAACGACGCCTCACCTTCACGCGCTCTACTGAACCGACCCTGACTGAACTCGTGGTCGGATTCTCTTTCAAGACCTCGCGGGCTGCCCCTCGGAGGGCAGGCCGAGCGGGCGGGCAACTCGGCCACGACCCCGTTCCTGGCTCCGACGCCTCCAGGAGCGGCTACGTGCCGGCAACGAACGCCTCAATTGCGGCTGAGGCCTCCTTCGCGGTCTCGACCATCGAGAAGTGCGTTTGCGCCGGAACCCGCTCGACACGGAACCATGGGTGCCGCGCAGCGAACTCCTCTTGGGCCTTGTAGAAGGCGGGATCCTGCGGCTGCCCGTAGAGGTGAAGGACGCCGCCGGGCGGCGACTCCATCCGTTCGTAGGTCTGCAGCGGGCTGCCGCCTCGCTCGTATGCGGCAGTGATCTCGCGGGCGGACCGCATCCACATCTCTCCGTCCTGCTCGCGCATGACGTCGATCACGGCTTCGATCTCGGGTACCTCGACGCCTGCCTGCCAGATCGTGAACAGCATCTCGCGCGCGTCCGTCCAGCCCTCAGGTGTCTGCAGCGCGTGGAGCCCGGCCATGTAGCGCTCCGGAGGCTCGATCACCATCCAGTCCATGTGCACGATCTTGGGCACACGTTCCGCTCCGAGCCGCCGTCGGAGCTCGATCGCTACCCAGCCGGAGTGCGACGCTGCGACAGGCACGACCTGCTCGACGCCGGAGGCCTCGATCACCCCGAGCGCATCGGCGACCATCTCCTCCTCGCCGAAGTCTCCGACGTCGCGTTGCGAATCACCGTGGCCGCGCCAATCAAACGCGAGCGTGCGCCGCTTCTCCGCGAGCAGCGGGACGAGGTGGTCGTACCGGGCCTTGCTCGAGCACCAGCCGGTCAGGCAGAGCAGCGCGGGCTCGACGCTCCCACGGTCGTCGTAGCTGATCGTCAGGCCTTCGACCTCCGTCACGGGCATGTCGTCCTCCTTCGAGCCGAATCAACGTCAGTTCAACGAGTTCCGAACGTCGTATTCCCAAAGTTTCTGGCGGTGCCCGAAGGGCTGACGTTCATGCAGCGTGGCGTACTCCTCGTCGCGTCGTCGCTGTTCGTCACCATCGGGAAGGTAGAAGACGTTGCCCGCCTGCGCCGACGAGCGCTGGAGCTCCGTCGCTCGAGTCATACGGATCGTCGCGTACCTCTGCAGCGCGGCGTCCACCTCGCTTTGCGGGTCAGCGAGGCATTCGGCGAGAACATAGGCGTCCTCGATCGCTTGCGCCGCACCCTGCGCCTGCCACGGCTCCATCGCGTGAGCCGCATCGCCGAGCAGCGCAATCCGGCCGAATGCCCAGTCGTCCAGCGGCTGCCGCACGAAGACCGCGCCGCGCAGCAGCGTGGAGCATCGCCGAATCCGCTCGAGGAGCAACGGGTCCCAGCCGTCGAAGTACGCGAGTAGCTCTTCAGTCGGGGCCTCGGCAGTCCACGACTCCTCTGCCCACTCGGCGTGCTGCACGGCGGTATTGACCGCGAGCGTGTTGCCGGCCGAGATCCAGTACACGACACCATGACGATGCGGCCCGAGCCAGTAGCGGTTGATCCGGTCGGGATGCAGGTCGAGCGCGCGCTCGCGCGGCAGCAGTCCGCGATACACCACTGTCCCGGAGAATTCCGGCTCGTCCGTGCCGACGAGCTGCTGCCGCATCGGGGACTTGATCCCATCGGCGGCGACCACCGCGTCCGCGCGAATACGAATCCCGTCCGCGGCGACAAGCACCGCACCGTCCGCGTCCTGCTCGACGCTCGCCACCTGCGCTCCCAGGCGGATCGTTCCTTCTGGCAGCGCGTCGATCAGCACGCGATGTAGGTCGGCGCGGTGGAAGTCGAGCGCCGGAGCGCCGAAGTGAGCCTCCGCCGGCGCGCCCAGCTCCGTATGGAGCAACACCGTTCCATCGCGCCAGCGGAGGAGCTCGACCGCGGCCGCGGCGGCTCCGACTCGGCGGACAGGATCCATCAGACCAAGGGCGCCGAGCAGCCGCGTGGCGTTCGGGCCAAGAGCGAGCGACGCCCCAACCGGAAGAAGGTGGGGGGCCTGCTCATAGACCGTGACCTTGATGCCCTTGCGCACGAGCGCGACGGCGGCCGTCAGCCCACCGATCCCGCCCCCCACGACCGCGACGTCGAGGGTTGGACGACTCGTCATCGAGACCGCCCTAGATGCTGTCGCCGCCGGCCGCCGCGTAGAAGTGGCGCGCGCCGAAGGCGATCCACTCGGGCTGCAGCCAGTCCGGATGGAGCTCGCGCATGGAGCGGTCGAGCTCGGCGGCAACCTCGTCCTCGGACACGCCCTCCCCTGCGAGCCGGCGGGTCTCGCTACGAAGTTGCTCGAGGTATTCGCGGGCGGTGACGATCAGGCCGGCATCGCCGACCTCGCCATGGCCCGGCACGACGACGGACGGCTCGAGGCGTTCGAGCTGCTCGAGCACGGCGATCCAGCGGTCGCCGTCGACGTCGACCTCGTCGGGTGGAAACCACGGGAAGATTGCGAAACAGCGGCTCTCGACGAGATCGCCCGTGAACAGCACGCGCTGTTCGCGGAGGAAGACGACCTGGTCGCCTCGCGTGTGCCCGAGACCGAACGTGCGGAGCTGGGCGGTGCAGCCCCCGAGCAGGATCTCCGCCGCCCCCTCGTATGTGAGGTGTGGCTCGACCAGCTCGACGTCCTCGAGTTGCTCCGCGATCGCGTCGCCGAAGGTCCGGAACCTCTCCAGATACCCCTCGCCTTTCGAGCGGAGGTCGTCGAGCTGCTCCCGGTTGTAGACGATCGTTGCGCCGTCCGCGAAGGCCTGCGCGCCGAAGCCGTGCTCCGGGTGGAAGTGCGTGACGGTGAGGAAGACAGGCAGCCCAGGGGCAAGACCCTCGGCGTGCCGAAGCACGATCTCGCCGTTGCGCGGGCCCATACCGGCATCGACGACTAGTACAGCCCTGGAGCCACGGACGATCCCGATGTTGGTCACAAGAGGGACGCGTCCGTCGGGGATGACGAAGACACCGTCCGAGACCTCGACCGGCGAGTTTTCGATCACGGGGGCGGGCGCTGCGTCCGTCTCTGCCTCGGGCATGACTCCCTCCTTTCCGCCGGGGCTCCGATGCTATGTGATACACGAGTGGCCGTGGACGACCGCTACGAGCGAGGCCTCGACGCGTACGCAAGCCAGTTCGGCATCGCGCGCACGGACGTGCCGCAGTGGTTCACGGATCGCTACGGCGAGCAATTCGGAACGGAGGCGATCAACGCTGCCGGCGGCGCGTGGGCAGACGACCGTCTCAGCCTGCGCGATCGAAGCCTTGTGGTGGTGACGGCGCTCATCGCGCAGGGCGGCGTCGAAGAGCGGCTGCGCGGGCACGTGCGCTGGGCGATCGACCATGGGTCGAACCGCGACGAACTGGAGGCGCTCGCCGCGTTGCTCGCGGTCTACGTCGGCTACGCCCGCGCATCAGTGGGGCTGGAGATCATCCGCGAGGAACTGGCTCGGCTCGAAGCCGGGCCGCAGTAGGCCTCTTACCCCGGCGCGACCTACTCCACCCCGAGCGCAGTCGGCAGCGCCCAGAGGTCGGGCAGCGCCTCCGCGATCTCCGGGTGCCGCCCGTCTCGATCGATCAAGAACGCGTGCATGCCCAGCGCGAGCGCTCCTTCGATGTCCTCCTCGACCGAGTCGCCGACCATTGCAGCCTCTGCCGGCTCGACGCCGAGAAGCCCGAGCGCGGCTCGGAAGATCGACTCGTGCGGCTTGAGCCAGCCGTGCGAGCGCGAGGTAAGCGCGCAGTCGACGTCCAGGCCATGGTGCGCCACGAAGTCGTCGATCTCGCGGTGGGTGTTCGACACCAGGCCGAGCTTCAAGTGGTATCCACGCAGCTTGGCCATCACCGGCAGCGCGTCGTCGTAAAGGTCGAAGTTGGCCGAGTCCTCCCAGAGCCGTGTCATCTTGGCGGCGAGATCCCGGGCCAGATCCGACTCCCCGCCCATCCCACGGAAGATGCGCTCCGACAATGCGGACCAGAGCTCCTCGTGGTGACGCAGCTCAGGATCCCGCGGCACGCTCTGGGTCGCCGCTGCCCACGCCTCCGGATAGCGGACCGCGTCCAGCCCGTACTCGCGGCCGATCCGTTGGTACCCGTCCGGCCCGAGGTCAGGCCCCGGCTTCGCAAGGGTGAAATCGACATCGAACAGGACGGCCCTGACGTTCATCCTCCGAGTCCCCATGCTGCGGAGAGCCGAACGCTACCCGGCTCGGCGCAGCTGCCGCGCGAGCCCAGCGAGAACTGTTCTGAGCTTGATGCGCAGCTCCGGTGCCGCAGTCGCGGAGGCCGCGTCGCCCTGGGCCAGTTTCGCCTTCAAGCAGCTCGCGAACGAGTCGGTCATCTGTCGCGAGACGTCCTCGACGATTTCGCTGCGCCCGACGCGTGCCACCGTCCCCTGCAGCCTCAAGTTCGTGGAGACGGTCACCCGCGTGGCTCCTCCGTCATCCTCGAGGCGCGATTCGACATCCGCCGTGGCCGCTCCACGTCCGTTTTTCTCCCGAGCCTTCACGGCCAGGCGGACAACGCCGTCGAACTCGTTCGCGATCTCGCGCGTGATCGTCGCGTCGAAGATCATCGCGACAGGTCCGAGCGTTACGGGGAACTCGGCCTGCCACTCCTCGTTGGCGCCCGCGTGAGTCAGCGTGGCGCCGGGGATACAGGGAACGACACGCGGAATGTCGCTGAGGAGTGCCCAAACGGCCTCTCGGCTCTCGGGCACCTCGAACACATTCTCGACCTTCACGGGACTACCGAATGCCCCCGCGTCGTGTGCCCCGGCGTCTCGACATTCGTATTACGATCGCGCGATGCTACATGAAGACGGCGCCGCCGAGCGACTCGATCCAGGCCCGCCGGCAGCGACGACGAAGGCCCACAGCGGCGTCGTCATCGACGCAGTGACGAAGTCGTTCGGCTCGGGCGGAGATCGCACACTCGTTCTCGACGGACTCAGCCTCACGATCGCGCGTGGCGAGTTCGTCTCGCTCATCGGACCGAGCGGCTGCGGGAAGTCCACGCTCCTGAAGATCGTGGCCGGACTCGTGCGGGCCGACGAGGGTCGCGTCACGATCGACGGCGAAAGCGTCACCGCCGCCACTCGAGACAAGTTGATCGGGCTCGTGCCGCAGTCCCCGGCGCTGCTGCCGTGGCGGACCGTGCTCGGCAACGCCCGACTGCCGATCCAGCTCAACAGGAAGGCGAACACCGACCGCGCGCTTCGAGATCCGGAGGAGGTGCTCCGCTCGTTCGGCCTCGGCAAGGCGCTCAAGCGCTACCCGTCTCAACTCTCCGGCGGCATGCAACAGCGCGTCGCGATCGCGCGGGCCTTCGTGTTCGATCCAGGTGTCCTACTCATGGACGAGCCCTTCTCGGCTCTCGACGAACTCACCCGTGACCAGCAGCGCTTCGGCCTACTCACCTTTTGGCAATCCAATCGCAAGGCCGTGCTCTTCGTCACGCATTCCGTGCCCGAGGCGGTGATGCTCTCGGATCGCATCGTCGTCATGAGTACGCACCCCGGCCGGATCCACCGGGTCATCGAGGACAAGCTGCCGCGGCCGCGCGATGCCGGGGTCTACGAGCATCCGGACTTTCACCAGATCGAGTCGGAGGTCCGCTCGAGCCTCAGAGAGGTGACGGAGGAGAGCCCTGTCTGAGGTCCGCGAGAACGCGGTTGCGCCGGACGAATCCGGCCTCGGCGGGCAGGCGGGTAGCGGTCGCCACGCCCTCGCCGAAAGACCCAGGTCAAACGGCGGGCTGCCCCGCCTGCGGCTGGGCATATGGCTGCCTCCGCTGATCGCCTTCGCCGCGCTCGCCGCGGTCTGGGAGTTCTACGCCCGCTCGCATCCGTTCGTCCTTCCGACGATCGAGGACATCTGGGGGACGCTGAGGGACAACCCTCACCTCTATTGGGTCAACTTCCTGACGACACTGCGCGAGGTCGCGGTCGGCGGCGCCTTCGGCATCGGAGCCGCTTTCCTGCTCGCCGTGCTGATGGTCGAGCTGCCGATCTTCGAGAGCGCTCTCATGCCGCTGATGATCGTGCTCATGGTCACGCCGATCGTCGCGATCGCCCCGGCGCTCGTGATTGCCTTCGGCTTCGGCACGACGCCGAAGTATCTCGTCACCGCGATCATCGTCTTCTACCCGATGCTCGTGAACTCGCTGGCCGGCTTACGCGACGTCGACGACGCCGTTCTCGCCGTCTTCGCCACCCTCCACGCAAACCGCTGGGAGGTGTTCAGACGACTGCGTGTGCCGAGCAGCCTCCCGTTCGTGTTCGCCGGCTTGCGCATCGCCTTGCCGCTCGCGGTCGTCGGCGCAACGGTGGCGGAGTTTGCCGCGGCAGGTCAGCAAGCCGGCCTGGGCGCGCTGATCCAGGTGGCAGCCTCGCAGGCGAATCTGGCGGTCATCTGGGCGTCGATCGTGCTTCTCTGCCTGCTCGGCCTCGCACTGGTCACCGCCCTCGCCGTGATCCGCAAGCAGGTTCTCTTCTGGGACAACGCCGCAAGAACGGGAGCGACATCGTGAGGGAGCTGCACGTAGGGGTCTTCGACAACCCCCAGGCAAACGACACCGGGATGGCCCTATGGCGCCATCCCGAGAACCAGCGGATGCACTTCGACCGCCTCGACCACTGGAAGGAGCTGGCAGGAATCTGTGAGGAAGCACATCTCGACTTCCTCTTCCTCGCAGACGCGTGGGGCTGGGCCGAGATCAACGGCGTGCGCCCCGACATCTGCACCGTCGAGGGCCTCGAGCTCCCACGGCTCGACCCGGCAGTCATGGTCGCGGCGCTGGTTCCTCAGACCACGAATCTCGGCCTCGTGATCACGGCCGCAACGACCGCAGAGCAGCCCTATTCGCTCGCCCGCCGCCTCTCGACGATCGATCAGATCTCCGCCGGGCGGCTCGGGTGGAACATCGTCACCGGCGGGACTGCGGACACGGCGGCGCTGGCGTTCGGCACTCCTCAGATCAAGCACGACGACCGGTACGACATGGCCGACGACTTCATGGAGGTCGTCTACAAGCTCTGGGAGGGCTGTTGGGAACCCGATGCCCTCGTGCGCGACAAAGAGGGCGTCTTCGCGCTGCCGGAGAAGGTTCACCGCATCGACCACGACGGCCCCTTCTTCACCTCGCACGGGTGGGGCAATGCAGCGTCGACGCCCCAGGGAACGCCGGTCCTCTTCCAGGCGGGGAGCTCGGGGCGCGGCCGCCGCTTCGGCGCGACGCACGGCGAGTGTCTGTTCCTGTCCGGTTCGACCGTCGAAGAGCTTCGCGGCCACACGACGGCCATCCGGGAGGAGGCGGTGACGGTCGGCCGCGATCCGCAGTCGCTGAAGGCGCTCGCCGGTGTCACGTGCGTGATCGCGCCGACACGCGAGGCGGCCCAGCGGAAGCACGAGGAGATTCTCGCATCCCAGACGCCGGAGATCACGATCGCGTCCTACGCCTGGTTCACCGGCCTCGACCTCGCGGCCTACGACCCCGACACCCCGATGGAGGAGCTGCACACCGAGATGAGCCAGACGCAGGTCGAGCGCTTCAAGGGCAAGACCGTCGGCGAGGTGCTAGGAGAATGGCATCGTCACGGCGTCCGCGCCGACGCCATCGTCGGGTCTCCCGAGGACGTCGCCGACGAGTTGTGTGCGCTCGCCGAGGGGGCTGACCTCGATGGATTCCTGATCACGCCGCTCATTCAGCCCGGCTCGACAACCGATTTCATCGAGCACGTGCTGCCGATCCTGAAGAAGCGCGGCGCGTTCCGCGGTGGGTACGAGGAGCAGACCCTCCGCGAGCGCCTGCTCGGCCGGGAGAGCGCGCGACTCCCGGACGATCACCCCGGCGCGCGCCACCGGCATTGGAGCTAACGGCCCGCTTTGTGACCCGTCTTAGGCCTTGTGATCTGTTTGTCGGCTGGAGTACCCTAGTCGCCCCGCGCGCCAGCGGGAAATCCGTGGGAATCCCAGAAGGAGGGAGCAGTTGTGACCGTTAGGCGTCTTGTTGGGAGCAGATCCGCGCGCACTTCGCGTCTCACCCGCGTCGTGCTCGTCGCTCTGATCATCGGAGGTTTTGCCGTCCTCGGGTCGACGGCTCTTGGAGGCTCCACGGCCGGTGGGGGCTCCACTGCCAGGGGCGCCAAATCGGCTATCAGCCCTGCGCGCTGCAAACGCAACCAGGCCGCAGGCACGATCAACTACATCTCGCCGTTCGGCTACGACGCGGCGGCGACGATCATGGAAGTCTTCATGGCGGAGCACCTCGGCTACTTCAAGGCCATGTGCCTGAAGGTGTCGTTCAACGCCACCTCGTTCACCGCGGAGCAGCTCGTGTCTTCGGGCCGAGGCACGGTCACGGCGATCGGATCCGCGGCCGACCACATCCTGGCCGCTGCGGCCGGGGCAAACCTCATCGCTGTGGCGACCATGGGCAACACCGACCCGCACGCGATCTACGCGCAGCCGAAGATCAAGACGTTGAAGGATCTCGAGGGCGGCACACTCGGCTATCACATCAACGTAACGCCGGCCGCCGTAGCGATGCTCGACAAGGCGGGAGTCAACGTCCCGTCGGTGAAGATGATCCTGCTGACGAGCTTCGACCCGACCGTCGTCACCCGCGGCCAAATCGACGCTGCGGTCGGCTTCGCATCCAACGAGCCGCTCCAGCTGAAGGCTGCAGGTACGCCGTTCAACGAATTCAAGCCGGGCGATTTCGGGATCAAGGGAACCTACGGCGTGATGCAGTTCAACCGGACCTTCTACAACAAGCATCGCCAGGCCGTCGCCGACTTCATGCGGGCGGACCTGAAGGCGCTCGACTACTGCCTCGCCCACAAGGTCCAGTGCGTGAGGTACATCTCGCACCTGGCCGCCTCCGCCAACCAGGGCGCCGCGTTTCCGTATGGCCGCCAGCTCGCGACGTGGAACTACGAGTCGCTGTATGTGCAGAACGACAAGATCGGCGGCCACGGGGTGCAGACCCTCGCTGAATGGCAGACCGAGTATCAGGAGGTTCAGAAGTACGGCAAGCTCGCCGGCCTCACGAGCTCGAACGTCATTCCCCCGCTCAAGTCGGTCATGGACACGCAGCTCGTCGCCGGGCTCTATCGCGGGAAAAAGCTGATCTGGCCCGGTACCTAAAGGTCGTCGCAGGAAACGACCAACACCCGGCACCGCCCATCTGGGCGGTGCCGGGTCTTCTTATCGGATGAGATATCGCCCGCTCGGTCGCACCGGCATCGTCGTCAGTGAGTTCTGCCTCGGAGCGATGATGCTCGGCGAATGGGGCAATACCGACGAGAGCGAGTGTCGTCGGATCGTGCATTCCGCGCTCGATGCCGGGATCAATTTCATCGACACCGCCGACGAGTATGCGTTCGGCGGAAGCGAAGAGATCGTCGGCCGGGCTCTTGGGAAGAGGCGTGCAGACGTGGTGCTCGCCACCAAGTTCAACCACCAGATGGGCCCCGACCTGAACAGCAGGGGGAACTCGCGCCGCTGGATCATCACCGCCGTCGAGGACAGCCTGCGCAGGCTGGGAACCGACTACATCGACCTGTACCAGGCGCACCGACCGGATCCCGACACCGACATCGACGAGACGCTCGGAGCATTGTCCGACCTGATCCACCAGGGCAAGGTCCGCGCGATCGGCAGCTCCGCCTTTCCGGCCGAGCAGCTTGTCGAGGCGCAGTGGGTCTCCCAGCGGCGAACGCGGGAGCGTTTCGCCACCGAGCAGTTGTCCTATTCGATCCTCGCCAGGCAGGCCGAGGCCGCGACTCTGCCGACGGCGGAGCGCTACGGGCTGGGCGTGCTCGTCTTCAGCCCTCTCAACGGAGGCTGGCTGGCGGGCAAGTACAGGCGGGGCGAGCCCGCCGCGCCGGACTCGCGCGCAGCCCGTCACCCCGCGTATTTCGACTTCGGCGACGAGGCGATCGCGGAGCAGAAGCTCGACCTGGTCGAGCAGCTCGAGGTCGTGGCGAAGGAGGCCGGTTTGAGCTTGCTCCAGCTCGCCCTGGGCTTCGTCGTCGCGCATCGGGCCGTTACGTCCGCGATCATCGGCCCGCGCACCTACGAGCAGCTGGAGGAGCAGCTTGCCGCCGCCGACGTCCGGCTCACGGACGATGTGCTCGACCGGGTCGACGAGCTCGTGCCCGCGGGGAGGAACGTGAATCCGGACGACGTCGGCTGGTCGCCGCCGGCGGTTCGGGACCCGCTGCTGCGGCGCCGCGCGGACCGATAGTCATACCTATGATTCGCTGATGGCTCACAACGGCGTCGGAGTGTCGGATTTCGTCAAGGAGCGGTTGCTCCAGATCCGGGGCGACTTGCGGATCTTCAAAGACCTGGATCCCGCCAAGACGGCGCTGGTCATCATCGACATGCAGAACGCGTTCCTGGAGCCGGGGGGTCCAATCCCGGTGCCTGCTGCGCTCGAGATCGTCGAACCCGTCAACCGCGTGGCCCGGGGCTGCCGCGAGCTGGGGGTGCCGGTGATCTGGATCCGGTCGCACCACCCGACGAACGGCGGCGACTGGCGCCACTTCTTCGACCACTTCGTCAGGCCCGAGCGGCGTGAGGCGGCGGCCGCACACCTCTCGGCCGACTCCCACGGCTCGCAGTTCTATCCAGAGATGGACGTCCAGGACTCGGACTACATCGTGATCAAGAACCGCTACTCGTGCTTCGTTCCCGGCGCATCGAGCCTGGAGCGCCTCCTCCGGAGCATCGGCCGCGACACGATCGCCATCTGCGGGACGAAGACCAACATTTGTGTCGAGTCGACGGCGCGCGACGGCATGATGATCGACCTGCGCGTGGTCGTCCTCAGCGACGCGACTGCAACCCTGAGCGACATCGAGCACCAGGCCTCGCTCAACGTTCTGATCCAGGAGTTCGCCGACATCCTCACGGTCGACGAGGTGCTGGGCGAGTTGCGCGCCAATCAAGCGACACCGTGAGCGGCACCGCCTCGCTCGGCAGCACGCGGCTCGACCCGGTCACGCTCGAAATCCTCAGCTCCCGGCTCGCCGCCGTGAACGACGAGGCGGCGGCAACGATGCGGCTCGTCTCGGGTTCCCCGGTCGCGAACGAGGCGTACGACATGAACGTCGGGCTGATGAACGCCGAGGGCGACTGCATCGCGATCGGCGTCTACATCTCCATTCATGCGCTCGCGCTGAGCGCCACGGTCAAGGACATCCAGCGCGAGTACTCGGAGGCTCCCGGCATCGCGCCCGGCGATGTCTTCATGTGCAACGACCCGTACGTGGGGGCCTGCCACCAGATGGACATCACGGTCGTCGCGCCGATCTTTTGCGGCGACGAGCTGCTCGGCTGGACCGGGTCCACGGTCCATCAGATCGATCTCGGCGGTCCGGTCGAGGGTCAGGTGCAGATCGGGGCGACGTCGATCTGGGGCGAGCAGCCGATCTTCCCACCGATGAAGATCGTCGACGGAGGTGTGCTGCGGGCCGACGTCGAGCGGGCCTATCTGCGGCGCACACGTCTGCCCGACCTGACGGCCCTCGACCTGAAGGCGATGATCGCGGGCTGCAACGTAGCGGTCGAGCGCGTCCAGGAGCTCGCCGAGCGCTACGGCCGCGAGACGATCGCCGCTGCGATCGAGGACGTCACCGACGTGACCGAGGCTCGTTTCCGCGCCCGCCTCCGCGAGCTACCGGACGGCACCTGGACCCACCGCGGCTACATCGAGTACGACACGGTCTATCCGGTCGTCGTCTCGATGACGAAGAGCGAAGACCGGCTGACCTTCGACTTCACCCAGACCGCCGATCAGGCGCCCGCGGTGATCAACTGCACGCGGCCGGCGTGTGTCGGAGCGACGATCGCCGCCACCCTCCCCTATCTCTGCTTCGACATGCCGTGGTCGCCGGCGGGCCTGCAAAGGGCGATCGAGGTCGTGACCAGGGAGGGATCCGTCGTCCACGCCGCATGGCCCGCCGGCGTGTCGAAGGCGACGACGACCGGGAGCTTCATGGCGACGATCAGCTCGAGTGTGTGCCTCGCCAAGCTGCTCGCGGCCAGCGACGTCCACCGCGACCAGTTCATGGCGACCTGGATGGGCGGACTGTACGTCGAGGACGTGTTCGGGATCGACCAGCGCGGCGAGTTCTTCGGCGCGGCGTTCCTGGACGCGATGGCGGGCGGTTCGGGTGCCCGCTCGTTCGCCGACGGCCTGGACGCCGGCGGGTTCCTGGACTCGCCCTCGTCGATCATCGCCAACGTCGAGGACTACGAGTACAGCTACCCCGTGCTCTACCTCTACCGTCGGGTGCAGCCCGACACCGGCGGGGCCGGGCGTTTTCGGGGCGGCGCCACGCTCAGCATGTGTTACGTGCCCCACGACGTGGACGCGATCCCGGTCAAGATCATGCACGCGATCGGAACGCTCCAGCCCGGCTCGATCGGCATCGCCGGCGGCTATCCCTCGTGCACGAACCAGTTCGCGATCAAGCGCGACACCAACGTCTGGGAGGCCTTCGCCCGCGGAGAGCTTCCGGGCGACCTCGACGAGCTCGAGGGCACGATGGAGGTCTATCCGGAGAGCATCGTGCGCACGTCGCAGAGCCACGACGACGTCTACCGCTGCGTCGCCATGGGTGGGGCCGGCTACGGCGACCCGCTCGACCGCGACCCCGAGCGCGTACACGCCGACGTCGTCTCCGGAGTCGTGACGGTGGAGCACGCGCAAGCTCGCTACGGCGTGGTGCTCGACACCGCCAGTACGGGTGTCGACGAGGAGGCGACTGCGCGCTGCCGCGATGCGATCCGGGCAGAGCGGCTCGCCCAGGCGGTACCGGCCTCGGAGCTCGTCACCGAGCCGTGACACGTGGACAGGGCACGGTGATCGCCGTCGACAGCGGCGGTACCTTCACGGACTGCGTCGTGCTCGACGAGCACGGGCGCGTCACGGTCGGCAAGGCGCCGTCGACTCCGCGCGACTTTTCGGCCGGGGTGATCGACTCGGTCGCCAGTGCGGCCGCCGCGCTCGGGTCGACGCTCGAAGAGCTGGTTGCGTCGAGCGACCTGTTCGCGCTCGGCACGACGGCAGCGACGAACGCGCTGCTCACCCGCACTGGCTCACGGGTCGGCCTGATCACGACCAAAGGTCACGAGGACGCGCTGATCGTCGGCCGCACCATCCAGAAGGCGGCGGGACTGACCACGGCGGAGCTGACCAACCTCGCCCGGCTCGAGAAAGCCGAGCCGATCGTCCCGCGCCACCTCATCCGGGGAGTGACCGAGCGTACGGACTACAAGGGCGCGGAGATCGTTCCTCTGAACCTCGACGAGGCCCGGCAGGCCGTGGCCGAACTGGTCGAGGCCGGTGTCGAGGCGATCGCAATTTCCTTCCTGTGGAGCTTCATGAACCCGGGCCACGAGCAGGCGGTCGTGGCGCTGATTCGGAGCGAGCATCCCGAGCTCGACATCTCCGCCTCGAGCAACGTGGCACCGGTGATCAAGGAGTACGAGCGCGGGGCGACGACAATGCTGAACGCGTACCTGAGCGGGACGACGGACCGTTCGATCTCGGCCCTCGAGCAACGGCTCGCCGGCCACGGCCTTCGGAGGCCGCTGCTCGTCATGCAGTCCTCGGGCGGCGTCACGTCCACGGCGAAAGCGAAAGGACACGCGATCAGGCTCGTGGCGTCCGGGCCGGCGGGAGGCGTGGTCGGCGCCGCGGCGCTCGGCCAGGTGCTCGGCTTCCCCAACCTGATCACGACGGACGTGGGCGGGACGAGCTTCGACGTCGGCCTGGTCGTCGACGGAGAGCCGCTCGTCAACGCCCGGCCCGTGTTCGGCAAGTACCACACCGTCCTCCCGGTCACGGACGTCGCCTCGATCGGAGCCGGCGGTGGGAGCATCGCGTGGATCGAGCGCGCGACCATGCAGCTCAAAGTCGGCCCGCAAAGCGCCGGCGCCGTCCCCGGGCCTGCCTGCTACGGGGCCGGCGGCGAGCAGCCGACGGTGACCGATGCGAACGTGGTCCTCGGGCGGGTGAACCCGGACGCGTTCCTGGGGGGAACCCGGCCGCTCGATCCCGAGCTGGCCGAGCGCGCGATCGCCGAAAAGATCGCCGAGCCGCTCGGGCTTTCGGTCGCGGATGCCGCGCTGGGGATCGTGGAGATCCTCGATGCGAGGATGGCCGACCTCGTGCGCAGAGAGACGATCGGCCGCGGCTACGACCCGGCCGACTTTGCGCTCTTCGCCTTCGGCGGCGCCGGCCCTTTGCACGTGGTCGCCTATGGGCGAGACGTCGGCGTGAAGGCGATCGTCGTGCCAGCGAACGCCTCGGTGTTCTCGGCGTTCGGAATCGCCGGCGCAGACGTCGTCGCGGTCGCCCAGGCGAGCGACCCGATGATTGCCCCATTCGACGTGGGCCGGCTCAACGCGCTCTACGAGCGGCTGGAGGCCGACGTCGCCGCCGACCTCGAGGCCGACGGCGTTCCCAGCGGGGACGCAACGCTCGTGCGCGAGATCGAGCTCCGCTACCGGGGCCAGGTGCACGAGGTTCGCGTCCCCGTTCAGCAGGGGCGGCTCGAACCTGCCGATCTCGACACGCTGATGGCGGACTTCGAGGCTCGTTACACGCGGCGCTACGGGCGCGGCACCGTCCACTCGCGGGCAGGCATCGAAGCGCGGACGTACGCGGTGCGCGGGATCGGTCACCTGAGGAAGCCGGAGCTCGCGTCCGACACGCCGGGCGACGCTGACGCGCACGAGGCGTGGGTCGGCGAGCGCGACGTCGTCTTCCGGGAGCTGGCGGGGTCAGGATCGGCGGGGATCTACCGCTGGGAGAAGCTCCGGTCGGGACACGTCGTCAGCGGGCCGGCCGTGATCGAGGGAGAGTTGACCAGCGCCCTCGTGCCGCCCGACTACGCGGCGCGGGTCGACGACCTCGGCAACCTCGTCCTGGCCGGAGCCGAACAACGATGACGGCGATCAACGAGACGCTGCGCATCGTCGGGAACGGAGCGCGCGCCGCCATTCATTGCCGGTGTGGCCATCGCCTGGGGCCGGCTGCCGAGAACTACAAGCTGCACGCGCTCGTGCGCGAGGGGCCGGTGCAGAACGCCGGTCCGTGGGTCGATCCGCACGGCATCGGCAAAGACCTCTTCGTCTGCCGCGAGTTCTTCTGCCCGGACTGTGCCACGCTGCTCGACGTCGAGATCGCCCAGCGCGGCGAGCCGATCCTGTGGGACGCGCGGCTCGCCGTCGACGATTGACGATCGGTCAGGCGAGCCCGAGCAACTCTTTCGCGTTCCCGCCGAGGACCGCTGCTCGGTCGGGCTCCGCCAGTCGGTCGCGGACGAACGCGAGTTGCTGCTCGACCGGGAAGAACGGGTAGTCGCTGGCGAACAGCACGTGGCCTTCGGCGAAGAACCGGCCTGCGAAGGCGAGTGTGTCTTCGTCCTGCGACACGGTGTCGGTGTAGAAGCTGCGCAATTGCTCGCTCGGGAGCGGGTCGAGGCGCCGGCCGAGCGAGTAGGGCTTCTCGTGCGAAGCGTCGATCCGGCCCGCGAGGTAGGGGAGCGTCCCGCCGCAGTGCGGAAGCACGACCGCCAGCCCCGGGTTCTCCGCGACGATGCCGCTGAGCACCAGCCGCAGGGCGGCCAGGCTCGTGTCGAACACGAAGCCGACGAGGTACTCGAGGCCGTAGTCACGCAGCTGTGCCTCGGCGAGCGAGCGGGTGGGATGGATGAAGAGAGGAAGGCCGAGCTCTGCCATGCGGGCATAGACGGGCCGGCACGTGTTCGAGTCGATCGGCGCACCGTTGATGTTGGAATGCACGAGCACGCCACGGAGGCCGAGGTTGAGAGCGGCGTCGTCCAGCGCCGCGAGGGCAGCGTCGGTGTCCTGCCAGGGCAGAGTTGCCAGACCGTAGAAGCGTCCGGGATGCGCCTGCTCAGCAGCTGCGCGTTCCGCGTTGAGGGCGTGCGCGACCTCCCCGGCCCGCCCAGCCTCGAGCCGGTCGACATCGCCGAACGAGCCTGAGCTGGAAATGACCGCGTCGACTCCGGCCGCCGCGAACATCTCGAGCTGTGACTCGAGGTCCGTGAAGGTAGGCCCCCAGGGCACGAAGCGGCTTGGTGCAACCTCGAACGCATAGCCGTCGCCGTCGCGGCGGCAACGCGGATATTCGTCCAGATCGAGGAGGGCGTCGAGAAGCGTGGGCGAGAACCAGTGACACTGCGAATCGACGATCATCCTCGGCCTCCGTGGCTTATCGTATGACGAATAACGAGTAACCTGGATACCGAGGGCTCGTCGGCGGCGCCGGCGCCCCTGAATCGACTAGACAACGCGCCACTCACCGAGCGTGTCCGTACGGCTCTGCTCGAGGCGATTCTCGAGAAGCGGTTCGACAAACGCCTTCCGCCCGAGGACGCCCTGGCCGAGATGATGAACGTGAGTCGGACGACGATCCGGAGCGCGCTCCAGAGCCTCCAGCAGCATGGGATCGTCAGCCGGAAGCGGGCTGTCGGCACGACGATCAATGGGCACATCCGACCCTCCGCCCTCGCGCTCCAGCGCCTCGTCGGCTTTGACACGCTGCTCCGGGAGCAGGGCTACCCCGTGCGCTCCGAGGTTTCGTGGGAGCGAAGGACGCCGACCCCGGGAATGAGGGCGGTCTTCGACCTCGGCTCCGACTGCGATTGCCTCGTCACGAGTACGCGCTACTACGCAGCCGAGGATGTGGCAATCGCCGTGCGCGACATCGTCCCCCAGGAGACCCTGACGACGGACTCCTTCGCGGAGCCGCTGCCTACCTCGCTCTTCGGTTTCAGCGCCGTGTACTGTCGAACGCCGATCGACCACGCGGTGGTCCAGATCACCGCCGTGACCAAGGACAAGGAAGAAGGGAACTGCTTGAGCATTGCGCACGGAAGGCCGTTCACGCGCTTGAACGAGACGCACTATTCGGCCGGGGGTGACCCGATTGCGTTCTCGCTGATCGACGTCGACAACGAGATCGTCAGCTTCGAAGTCTTCCGCCGGGGATAGCGTGGCGATCGACCCGAAGTCGGCGGCGGCTGTGCTCGCCGTGATCGACGAACAGGAGCTCGTCGACCTCGTGCTGACCCTCGCCAACATCGAGAGCCCGCCCGGCGGGGAAGGCCCGGTCGGAGACGCGATCCACGGCTGGCTGCACCAGCAGGGCTTCAGCCCGATGCGTGTGGGCATGTTCGACGACCGATTCAACGTTTTCGCAGAGCTGCCCGGCCGCGGTTCCGGCCCGGCGCTCGCCTTCAACGCCCACATGGACACCTCGGTGGGACGCGACTTTCACCTGATCATGCGAGACCCGGACCGGCCAGACTTCCACGCGGGCTGGACGGAGGGCGACCTCCTCGTAGGGAACCCGGTGGTGAACGACAAGGGGCCGATGGCGGCGTTCATGATCGCCACCAAGGCGCTTCGCGACGCGAAGGTCGACCTCTCGGGGAGCGTCTACCTGAACATCGTGGCCGGCGAGATCGGCCAGGAACCGGTCGACGAGTTCCAGGGCAAGCGCTACCTCAGCAAGGAAGTCGGGGCGAGATATCTCCTCAACCACTCGCCGCGTCCCAGCTTTTGCCTGTGCGCCGAGGCGACCAGCTTTCGCAAGGGGTGGGTGGAGGCGGGAAAGGCGTTCTACAAGCTCACCGTCTACGGAGGGCCGGCGCTCTACACGCCGTTCCTGAACCGCCCGTACTCACGGGAGGACCAGCCGAACGCGATCCTCCGCGCCGTCCCCCTGCTGGAAC
>JBKPRA010000078.1:0-11399 GCA_046734335.1 Actinomycetota bacterium
AAAGTCGGCCTGCGACCACTCGTAGTCGAAGGACGAGCCGCCGAGCGTGCCCGCCAGCTTTTTGCGCTGGCGTGCGGTGGGCGGCGTGCTGCCTTTCTCCCACCGCTCGATCGTGCTGAGAGCTACATCGAGATTGCCGGCAAGCTAGTCTGGCTCAGGCCTGTACTGGTGCGGCGGTCCCGAACCAGCTGCGAAATCAAGATCTCCGAGGTCAAATCAACTCCTCCCCTTTGAGCGGCCCTCGGTTGTACTCAAGACGCTACCCCACGGCATGTGTGCTGAGCAGTTCCATACGCAAGGGGCGACGGGCCAAATAGAAGTCAACCGGTCGCCTCTTCGAAACCGGCGAGGCGACGGTACGGCCGTCTGCCCGGCCGGCGGTCGTCAATGGATAGTGTCTGACGGCATGTTGCTCAGGCTCAACACACGGACGGCCGATGTCACCAGCGCCGCGTCTTCCGTCAGTTCAGGGGAAGAATCCGTGACGACCTGGTACCCGCTCGGCTGCGTTCGACCGTAAGCTCGCAAACTGACAGTCGGAGCAAGCGGGGCGATGTGAGGATCTGGCCCGGAGAGCCACCCCCTCCCCTCGCTGATCTTGCCAGAGCCACCTGACGGCCGAAGGCCGGATGCGATACCACCAACTGGGCTGCTCAGAATCTGGGTCGCGGCGACGCTGACCTACGCGATGACTGCTGCTTTGGGGCCATGCAATCCGCAGGCTTGACACGCCGCCCCCTGCTTGCTCTCCCATAGCTCGTGCGAACCGCACCTGCGGCATCTCTTCTCCCGTGTCGGATGTGCCCGGCACGACCCGCAAGCCCGTTGGAGCCGAGTTCGCTTCGCGTTTTTCGCCAGAGGCGCGAGGCAGACCGGGCAGTGCTTGCGGTCACGTCGAAGCTTCGACTCGGCGCGACCCCGATTCTGCGGAACGTGCTTTGGAATCTCGGGCTCGACTCGAATGGGGCGATCGTAGCGCGGTCACGCCGACTGTCGGTAAGTGCACCACGCCTTCGCTGATCTGGCCGTTCCCTCGCGGTCGAAACCCGGGACGCGATACCGACGACCTCCCTCTTGAAATCTTTGTTACATGCTCATTCAGGCTTTACATCGCAGGCGTAGGCTCGTGCGGTGATCGTTCGGAGGCGTTATGCGGTTCGTTGCCGCAGCTGTGTTGGCGATCGGGGTCCTGAGCGTTGCTGAGGCGGCATCGGTATGACGCTCGGCCGTTGCCTCCGGCTGAGCGGAGCGATCGCGCTCATTGCGGTGGTACTGGTTCCGCCCGGCGCGGTGGCCCGTATCAGCCCTGTCCAGGTCCGCGCCTCTAATCTCACTTGCCAGCTGCGGTGGACCAAGGATGGAACCCTTCACGGGAGGATTAAGGATGTTCGCGTCCTGCCTGGGGGGGAAGCGTGGGCTGTCGGCTTCACGGGCAACGCCCCCACGGCGGCTTTCGTGGCGCACCGCGAGGCTGGTCGATGGATTCGGCAGGCGGAGGGGCGAGGGGATTTGAGCTCCCTGAGTGGGCGTTCGCGGACCGCCCTGTGGGCGGTAGGCACCGTCCGCACGACGCGACTCCTCCGGCTTGAAGCGGCTCGTTGGCGTCCGGTCGGCGTGCCAGACCTCGAAGGCCGTCCCCTAGCGGCGCGTACGTCACCGTGGTTTTCCGGCTTTCTCACAGACCCGCCGAGGGTCTACTTCTGGAATGGGGCTCGTCTGCAGGACGCGCGCGCGCCGCAGGCGGCAGTCGCGATCACAGGGACAGACTCTGGCCATGCGTGGCTGGCCGGGCTCGTCACGATTCGAGCCTGGCGGCATGGGTCGTGGAGCGCGCCAACCCTTCGGCTGCGAAGCACAGATGGCAACACCAGTTGGGCGCTGATCGATGCGGCGTCGGCAACGGACGTCTGGGCGTTGGACACCACGCTCAGTGCCAACGGCACCTCCGCCCACTGGGACGGCCACCAGTGGCGGACCTACCCCTACCCGACGCGCTATGGGGAGCCCCTCGACTTGGTTGCAGTGTCTCCCAACGGGGCATGGGCACTCTTCGGCGACGATCTTCTCGACTGGGACGGGACAGCGTGGGCCCCGCTGCCCTTGCCCAAGTCACCTCCAGCGCCTGGGCGTGCGCGAGGCCCGTTCGCGCCAGTCGCAATCGATAGCGATGCCCCGAACAGCATCTGGCTCGCCACTTCGACCCAGGTCATTGGGCACCTACCAGTCATCTCCACGATCTTCCACGGAACATGCACCTAGTGGGACGCATGGTCGCCGCAGCGTTGTTGGCGAGCGGGGTCCTGATTTCGCTCTCACAAACGGGAAACCCGAGTTAGGAGTTCGGATGACGACCAAGATCTTTGGCCTAGCGGTAACTCTGGCGGCCTGTTCAGTTGTGGTTGGTGGGTCCGCTGGGCAGGCGAGGGAAGGTGCATCGTCCTTGCCCGCTCCGGTCACGCTCTCGGGTATCGGTGGGATCAAGATCGATATGGACTCCAAGCAGGCAAGCAAACTGAATCCCCATGCGCCGGTGCTGCGCATATCGGGAGGCAATACGGCCTACACCTACATGCCTATTTGCGCTGGACGCATGCACGGCGTGGCGTTTTTCAGAGGCCCTCTGGGCGGCCGCAGCACGGTCACCCTTGGAGACGACCGGCTCGATTACGCATGGTTCACAGCAGGAGCCGTGACTCCCCGTGGAGTTGGCATCGGTTCCACCCGATCAAAAGTGGTCAGCGTCTATGGATCGCAGCTGCACCGTGTTCACGAGGACCGCGACGTCTACCTGGTCGGCTCCCCGAAAACGACGCCCTCAGGTCGGCGTCCAGTGGTCTACTTTTCGATTGACGGCACGACTAACCGAGTGGTGGCGGTTGGATACGGGGCTCGCCAGCCGCTGTTGTTCGACGCTATTGAGATTCCGTTCTGGGCGATGTGTTGAGCTGAGCGGCCCTCGCGCAGGCCGGAGGAGCCGCCCCCTCGCCCGTCGCAGTGGCCTACTGTCGAGGCTGCCAGGCAGCTGCGCCGTACATGTGGCCACGGCCGTGCAGGATCGTATGCCGGTGGCTGCCGTCTCGGTCGATGACGTCAACAAGTGCCTGGAGAGGGTCAGGATCGCCGACGCGGCCTGACTCGAAGGCGACCCGCTTGCCGTCGGGTGACCAGGTGGGGGCGACACCTATGAGGTTTGGTTGGTGCGTCAGGCGGTGCAGGCGCTTTCCGTCTGGGGAGATCAGGTAGAGGTCGAGGTGACCTTCGAGGACCTCGGGGCCGCGGCCGACGATGAAGGCCGAGGCTGACTTCATCGGGCGGAGGCGTGCAAACGCGATCCAGTGCCCGTCGGGGGACCATGCAGGGGTCAAGATCGGGACGCAGCCGCCGGGTGATCCCAGCGACCGGCCCGCGGCTGCAAGAACATGGTCGCCCGTGCCGTCGGCGTTAGTCACGTGAAGGACGGGGCATGGCGACCGGCTCGCTGGCGAGGTGTAGGCGAGCAGCTTCCCGTCTGGTGACCAAGTGACAGGTCCGGATTGGTCGTCAAGCGGGATCGAGACACGTTGCGGCCCGCCGTGGGCGAAGTCGAGCACGTACAGGGCACTCCGACCGGGGGTCCACTGGGTGTGGGCCGTCCCCACGGGCCAGATCGTGCGAGTAAACGCGATCCGGCTGCCATCCGGTGACCATGCTGGAGCCGAATCTTCAAACCGTGCCGATCGGAGCCAGGGCATGGCGAGGAGGTGACGCTCGCCGCCGTCTGCGTTCATCACAAAGAGGCGTTCCAGGCCTCCACCCAGGCCGCGGCCGAGCACGGCACCGACGCCGCCGCCGTACATGGAGTCGCTGCCGACCTCATAGGTGAAGACGAGCCTGCGACCGTCAGGCGACCAGGAAGGCCCCCAGCCCGGCCCGAGATCTCGTGGGCTGCTCCGACCCGACGGATCGACGAGGACGATGTGGTCCTTTGCCCCCGCCCCGCCCACACGCGTGAGCGCAACCAATCCAGAGGATTCGCCTTGCGACGGTGCAGAGCGGCCGTTGATCCCCCCGCGTAGGTGGATGCCAAAGAAGATGGCGGCTCCCACGGCCGCGGCGACCACACACGCCGCGATGCTCATCTGCCGGAGCCGTCCCCGCCGACGCGTCTTCTCGATCGGTTCCTCATGATTGACCGCGCTGCCAGGGCGGGGCGGGCTAGGCGGAGCCGAGATCGTCACGGGTGGCTGCCTGACACGCTTGCGCTAGTTATCACTAGCACCATGCAAGGTGTCAAATGAACAGGAAGCGGCTGCGAAAATGAAGGGCGTGAGCGGCGTTCAAAACAACGGCAGAGGAACGGGTGCATCACCGGCAAGGGCTTCATGCCCGGCCGTTCCGGCAACCCCGGCGGCAGGCCGCAGGGTCTGGCCCGTGCCACCCGCGAACTGGTCGGCGAGGATGGGATGGCGCTGGCGCAGCTCTGGTGGGACATCGCCCAGGACCCGATGCAGAGGACCTCCGACCGACTCGAAGCCTCCAAGCTCCTGGCCGACAGGGGCTGGGGCAAGGCGGCGGTGTTCAGCCCGCAGGAGGGCGACCCGCTCGGGCTGGAAGCCATGGAGCAGGCGGCGGAGGAGTTTCGGGCGAAGATCGTTCGGCTCGCTGAGCAGCAGGAGTAGCACAGAGAACCGGTCGGGGCCTTGCGCCCCGGTAGCTCGGGACAAGGCGAGCATCCAGGGCGTTACGTAACGTCTCCGCGCGCCTCGCCTTCGTTGAGCGTCCTGTCGCGTTCGATCATCGCGGTCGTGCGGTAATCGGCGGGCCACGGTGTGTGGCCGAAGCCGATCAGAAGCTCGACGTTCACGTCGGCGCGCTGGTTGTACCCGATGTTGACGAAGGCGGTGATGTTCGATGTGGGGATGGCGGTGTCGTCGGGCGAATCCACGGTCATGACGTATGCCAATGGCGGGAACGCCACTTCCACTAGGCCATCAACCCGGTTCCTCTCCACGTCGAGTACTGCCGCAAAACCGGTGCTGCGCGCGTGCGGCCCCGCGAACAGCCCGAGGTAGAACTGAAAACGTTCGGGAAGCCCAGTCCGCTCCCGATCGAGCACGAAGTCCCCCAGGTCGGGATTCGCCATCGAAAAGCCGATTGGGCTCGTGGCGAGGAGCATGGTCACGATCTGCTTGATTAGGCGCAGCGGGTGCGGACCAGTCTCGGACTGGCGGAAATCGATTTCGGCCCAGCGGTACTCCAAGGATGCGTCGAGTTCGTCAAGAGGCGATTCTCTGAGGATGCGCGCGCCCGAGTTCGCGGCACGCTTCAACTCGGTCCCGTACCAGGAAGCGGTCTTGTTGTTGCAGTCCTCGCACAGGGTTTCGTCGCCGGCTCCACGCTGCGCGATCCGCCCGCCTGAAAGCTTGCCGTCCTCGTCTCTGTGTAGCCAGTCGTCCAGCCCGTAGACGGTGGTTGCCTCGTTGTTGAACGCAGCCCTCGGCGGAACATGCTCGAAGCTCAGCTTCGCGTGCTCGCGCCGACAGACGCGGCAGATGTTCGATTGATCGTCGGCCACTCGCTGTAGAAGCTAGTCGCCTCGCTTTCCAGATTCTTTCCAAACCCGGCGTGTCGGCTAGGCCGGTGGCGAAAGCCAGAAAGGAGAAAGGCCCTGTTTCCAGGGCTTTTCAAGTGGGCGGTGACGGGATCGAACCGCCGACCCCCTGCGTGTAAAGCAGGTGCTCTCCCAGCTGAGCTAACCGCCCGGTCGGAGGAAGACTAGCCGCGGCACGACGCGCAGACTCCCCGGATCTCCACCTCGTGAGCCGTTGCGGTGAAGCCGTGCCGCTTTGCACTTCGTTTCACCCACGGCTCGAGATCGCAGTCAGGCAGCTCGACGACGCGATGGCAGCTGGTGCAGACGAGATGATGGTGGTGCACGTCGCCGCACAGCCGGTAGCAGAGCTCGCCGGCGTGGTGCGACAACGTGTCCACGGCGCCGTGCTCATGGAGGAGCGACAGCGTCCGGTACACGGTGGCCAACCCGATGCCGGCGCCCTTCCGGCGCAGCCGGTCGTGGAGCTCACCAGCGGTGACGTCGTTGCGCTCGCGCGCCAGCTCCTCGACGACCTGGAGCCGCTGGGGCGTCTTCCTGATCCCGTTGCGGGTGAGGAAAGCGGCTGCTTGATTCGCCGTGCTCATGTCGTCTAGCATAGCTTCGTTGAGATTGAGAATCATTTTCATTCTGGTCGGCGCGATCGTGGTCGGCACGGTCGCTGCCGCCTTCGCGGCGGGCGGCGACTCGACACACCCGGGCCGGAACGACGTCGTTGCTGCCTTCTATCCCCTCGCCTATGCGGCCGAGCAGCTTGGTGGGCCGCAGGTCCACGTCACGAACCTCACGCCGGTGGGCGCCGAGCCGCACGACGTCGAGCTCTCGCCCAACGACGTCGCAGCGGTCAAGGACGCCGGTCTCGTGCTCCTGATGGGGCACGGGTTCCAGCCGCAGCTGGAGCGGGCCACCCGAACCGCGAACGGCACGGCGCTGTCTCTCCTCGACACGCCCGGCATCGACCGGCACGCGAACGATCCGCACGTGTGGCTCGACCCGCTTCGCTACGCGCTGCTCGTCCGTTCGATCGGGAAGGCGCTGCACGCGGAGCCCGCCGCCGCGCGGCTGGTCGCCCGCTTGCACCACCTCGACCGGGACTTCCGGGCGGGACTTGCGCACTGCGCGCGCCGCGAGATCGTCACCAGCCACGCGGCATTCGGTTACCTGGCACAGCGGTACAGGCTGCAACAGGTCGCCGTCGAGGGCCTCAGCCCCGAGGCGGAGCCTGCTCCGCAGGAGCTCGCGCGCGCGATCAGCCGCGTCCGGGCCAGCGGCGCGACGACCGTGTTCGCCGAGCCGCTCGCGTCGACGCGCGTCGCCAGAACGGTCTCCAGGGAGACCGGCGCGACCGTCGCTGTGCTCGATCCGCTCGAGGGACTGACGCCGCGCGCCGTCGCCCGTGGGGCCGACTACTTCTCCGTGATGCGGTCCAACCTCGCCGCTCTACGCAAAGGGCTGGCATGCCGTTAGCGGTCGAGCTGACGGCCGTACGGTTCGGCTACGACCCACGCCGCCCCGTGCTGGCCGATGTCTCGCTGGCGATTCCCGAGGGGCAGTTCGTCGCCGTGGCCGGCCCGAACGGCGGTGGCAAGACGACGCTCTCGAGGCTGATCGTCGGTCTCGACCAGCCGCAGGCCGGCAAGGTCCGCCTGTTCGGCGGGCCGGTGGAGGCGGCGTCGCGATGCGGACTGGTCGGCTACCTCCCGCAACGGGCCCAGCTCGGGATCGAGGCGCCCGCGACCGTCCGCGAGGTCGTCTCGGCCGGGCGTGTCACGCGACGGCGCCTGCTCGGGCCGCTCACCGCCGAGGATCGCGACGCCGTCGTCGCGGCAGTCGCACGCGTCGGGCTGACGGAGCAGGTCGACGAGCCGGTCACCAGCCTCTCCGGTGGCCAGCAGCAACGCGCGTTCATCGCCAAGGCGATCGTCGCCCAGCCTCGGCTCCTGATTCTCGACGAGCCGACCACCGGCGTCGACGCCGACGCCCAGGACGCGCTCGCAGCACTGCTCGCCCGACTGCACGGCGAGCTGCACGTGACGATCCTGTACGTCTCACACGAGTTCGGAGCGGTGGAGCACGTGGCCGAACGATTGCTTCTCGTCCGCGGCGGCATAGCCTTCGACGGCAGCCCGGCGCAGCTTCCCGAGCGCTGGCACGACCCCTCCCACGCCCATGCTTGACCACGAGTTCATGCGGCTCGCGTTCGGCGCCGGCGCTGTCGTCGGCGTCCTCGCCCCGGCCGTCGGATTCTTCCTCGTCCAGCGCCGGATGAGCCTGATCGGCGACGGGATCGGCCACGTCGCATTCGCAGGCGTCGCGCTCGGGTACCTGCTCGGGGTCGCTCCGGTGGCGACCGCCCTGGTCGCGTCGGTGGCGGGTGCAATCGCGGTCGAGTGGCTGCGGGCGAACAGGCGCACGGCGGGCGACCAGGCGCTCGCTCTCCTCTTCTACACCGGTATCGCGGCCGGTGTCGTGATCGTCTCGTCCGCAGGCGCGCTGAACGCGAACCTGTTCTCGTTCCTCTTCGGGTCGATCCTGACCGTCACCCGCGGCGGGCTCCTGCTCGTCGCCGTGATGGGCGGGGCGGGTCTCGCCCTCATCGCCGCCCTCTACCGCGCGCTCGTCGCGGTCGCGCTCGACGAGGAGGGCGCGCGGGTGTCCGGACTGCCGGTGGGCACGCTGAATGTCGTGGTCGCGGGCCTCGCCGGCGTGACGATCGCGCTCTCGATGCGGATCGTCGGGATCCTGCTGATCGCAGCGCTGATGGTCCTGCCGGTGACAGCGGCGGGCCGGCTCGCGCGCAGCGTTGCCTGGACGTTCGCGCTCTCGTTGGCGATCGGTCTCGGTTCCGTCTTCGTCGGCCTGACGATCTCGTACTACGCCGACCTCGCCCCCGGCGGCGCGATCGTGCTGGTCGCCGCGGGCGCCTACGTGGCCGCCGCCACGGCCACGCGCCTGGCCGCCCGGGCGTGAGTCGCTGCGGATCGGCGAAAATCGGCCCGTGGCGACCCTGCGAGACGTCGAGAAGCTCGCCCTCGCGTTGCCCCAGACCGTTCGGGGAGAGGACGAGGAGGGCCGTCCCAGCTACTCCGTGAACGGGAAGGTGATCTGCTGGCACCGCTCACCGCGACCGGACGCGCTCGACGCGGATACGGGCGAACGCCTGACCGACGTCTTCGTCTTCCGGACGACGGACCTCGACGTGAAGGAGATGACCCTGTCCGACGACCGCGAGATCTTCTTCACCACGCCGCACTGGAACGGCTACCCGGCCGTCCTGATCCGGATCCCGAACCTCAGGCAACTGCGCCGCGCCGAGCTCCGGGATCTGATCGAAGAGGCCTGGCTGAGCCGCGCGCCGAAGCGGGTCGCCAAGGCCTGGCTCGCCGAACAGGGCGAGAGCCCTCAGTAACCCACGTAGTTCTCGGCCAGGGAGGTCGACGCCGCCTCCGAGCCGGTCACGTACCGGAGTTGCGACAGGCGTAGCCGGTAGCCAAACGAGTCCTCGTCCGGGTGCAGGTGGAGCATCGTCGTCATCCACCAGGAGAAGTGCTCGGCGCGCCAGACGCGGCGCAGGCACTCGGCCGAGTAGCGCTCGAGCACGTCGGCGTCGCCCGACCGGTACCAGTCGACGATCCTCTCGGCGAGCAACCGTACGTCGCCGATCGCCAGGTTCAGCCCCTTCGCACCCGTCGGTGGGACGATGTGCGCCGCGTCGCCGGCCAGGAACAGCCGGCCGTACTGCATCGGCTCGACCACGTAGCTGCGCATCCCGGTGACGCCCTTCTCGAGGATCGGCCCCTCCTCCAGCGTCCAGCCCTCGAGGCCGACCCGCAGCTGGAGCTCCGCCCAGATCCTCTCGTCCGACCACAGAGCGAGGTCCTCGTCCGGCGCGCACTGGAGGTAGTAGCGGGACAGTTCCGGCGTGCGCAGGCTGAGCAGCGCGAAGCCGCGCTCGTGGGCCGAGTAGACGAGCTCCTCGATCGAGGGCGCGACCGCAGCCAGGATGCCCAGCCACCCGAACGGATACTCGCGCGAGAACTCGGCGAGCACGCCGTCGGGAATGCTCGCCCGGCAGACGCCGTGGAAGCCGTCGCAGCCGGCAATCAGGTCGCATTCGAGCTCCTGGCCGGCACCCTCGTGGGTGAACGCGAGCCGGGGACGCTTGGTCTCCAGGTCCAAGACCGAGACGTCGGCCGCCTCGAACAGCAGCGGCCGGCCGCTCGCGAGCCGCGCCTCGATCAGGTCCTTCACCACCTCGGTCTGCCCGTAGATGACGATCGACTTGCCGGTCAGCTCGTCGAAGGCGATCCGGTGCCGCTCGCCGTCGAACTGGAGCTCGATCCCGTCGTGGACGATTCCCTCGCGCTGCATCCTCCCGCCGACGCCGGCCTCCACCAGCAGGTCGGCAGTCCGCTGCTCGAGCACACCCGCACGGATCCGCGCCTCGACGTACTCGCGGCTGCGGTTCTCGATCACGACCGAGTCGATCCCTTCGCGGTGGAGCAGGTGAGCGAGCGTCAGCCCGGCCGGCCCCGCGCCGACGATCCCCACCTGCGTGCGGCTCACGCCGCGCCTGGCCCTTCCTCGTGGAGCACGCGCTGCGCGATCGCGAACGCCGAGTTCGCCGCGGGGACACCGGCGTACACGGCCGTGTGGAGGAGCACCTCCTTGATCTCGTCGACGGTCAGCCCGTTGCGGCGAGCCGCGCGCACATGCAGCGGCAATTCGTGGTCGCGGCCGAGCGCGACCAGCGCCGCCAGCGTGATGCAGCTTCGAGTCTTGCGGTCGAGGCCCGGCCGCGACCAGATCTCGCCCCACGCGTACTTCGTGATCAGATCCTGGAAGTCGGCGGTGAAGCCGGTCGTCGACTCACCAGCCTGGTCGACGTGCGCGTCTCCGAGCACCTCCCGCCGCACCTTCATGCCGCGCTCGTAGACTTCGTCTCTCACGTGTGCTCCTCTCCGGTCAGGTGCCCGAGCGCCAGCCGGTTGACTGCCTCCGGCTGCTCGGCGTTCAGCAGATGCGCAGCGCCTGGAATCACCTCGACACGCGCCCCCGGGATGCCGTCCGCGATCAGCAGTGCCTGGTCGGGCGGCGACGCCGGGTCCTCCGAGCCGACCAGCACGAGCGTCGGCGCCGAGACCGAGCCGAGCTCGTCGCGGAAATCCCAGTCGCGCAGCGCATCGCAGCAGGCGGCGTAACCCTCGGCCGGCGTCGAGACCAGCATCTCGCGGAAGGCGGCCACGTCCCCGAACGCCGGCGTGAACCAGCGTCCCATCGTCGCGTCCGCGATCGGCTCCATCCCCTCCGCGCGAACGGTCTCGGCCCGCTGGATCCAGCGCTCAGGCGGCCCGAAGTACGCCGACGTGCCGGCCAGCACGAGCCGCTCGAGACGATTGCCCGCGTTTGCCCCGAGCCACATGCCGACCGTCCCACCGAGCGAAAGCCCGCAGAACGAGAACCGCTCCACCCCCACCTCGTCGAGGAGCGCCAGCAGCTCACGCCCCAACAGCTCGACCGTATAGGGGCCTGTACGGACCTCCGAGCGCCCATGCCCGAGCTGGTCGTAACGGAGCAGCCGAAACAGCCCGGCGAGCTCAGGCACCTGGCAGTCCCACAGCTCGAGCGTCGTCCCGATCGAGTTCGAGAGGACGAGAACGGGCGCGTCCTCCGGCCCGTCGAAGCGGTGGTGGAGCACGGTCATTCCTGCTCCCGGTAGCGGGCGAGCGCGCGGTCGACGAGCGCCTCCGCCGCGCCCACGTCGCCGCCCAGGTCGCGCGCGTTCGCGGCCATCCGGTCCGGGTGGACC
>JBKPRA010000079.1:0-40355 GCA_046734335.1 Actinomycetota bacterium
TGGTGGGTCTGCGGGGGCAGGGCATCCAGTGCCAGATCGGCACGTATGCGCTCCACCGGCTCGGCGCCTACCGGGACCAGGGGGCCTTTCCCGGTGCCGACGTGTGCTTCGAGCGTGCGCTTGCGCTTCCGTTTCACACGCAGCTCACCCCGGGGGAGCTCGACCGGGTCGCCGACGCCTTGACAGCACTTGTGAGTGAGTGATAACTTCCTTGGCGTGAATCCCACGACAGCGACCCGCAAGAGCGCCGAGGAGCGCCGCGAAGACGTCCTCACGGCTGCCCGCGAGGTGTTCGCCGAGCACGGCCTCTCCGGTGCATCGACCGACGAGATCGCCCGCCGCGCCGGCATCTCGCAGCCGTACCTCTTCCGGCTGTTCCGGACGAAGAAGGAGCTGTTCCTCGCCTCGGTGGAGCGCTGCTTCACCGAGACGCGCGAGACGTTCGAGCAGGCGGCTGAGGGCAAGACCGGCGACGAGGCGATAGCGGCGATGGGCAAGGCCTACGGCGAGCTGATCCGCTCGAACCCGAACCGCCTGCGCGCCCAGATGCAGACCTACGCGGCCTGCGAGGATCCCGACGTCCGCCGGGTCGCCCGCCGGGGTTTCGGGGTGCTGGTCCGTGTCGTCGAGCAGGCATCGGGCGCCGACGCGGAGACGGTGTCGCGCTTCTTCGCCAAGGGGATGCTGATCAACGTGGTCGCGTCGATGGACCTGCTCGACGCCGACGAGCCCTGGGCGCGGAAGCTCCTGTCGTCGATCGCCGCCGCGAAGCCGTGACCCTTTTTTTTTGGCAGCCGAAGTGAGTAAGCAATCACTATCTGGAGGGGGAAAGAGATGACGGAAGGCAGCCCGAGGAGCCGGACGGTCTGGACGTTCGTGGTCACGTCGCTCGCGCTCGTCATGGTCACGCTCGACAACCTGGTGGTGACGACGGCGCTGCCGGTGATCCGCAAGGACCTGCAGGCGAGCATCGAAGGTCTCGAGTGGACGGTCAACGCCTACACGCTCACGTTCGCCGTGCTGCTCCTGACCGGCGCCGCGCTCGGCGACCGTTTCGGGCGTCGGCGGATGTTTGCGATCGGGCTCTCCGTCTTCACGGTCGCCTCGGCTGCGGCTGCCCTCGCGCCGTCGATGGGCGTGCTCGTCGCTGCCCGGGCTGTCCAGGGAGCCGGCGGCGCGATCGTGATGCCGCTCACCCTGACCATCCTCTCGGCGGCCGTGCCCGCGGAGAAGCGTGGCCTCGCGCTCGGCGCCTGGGGCGGGATCGGCGGTCTCGCGGTCGCCCTCGGCCCGCTGGTCGGCGGCGCGGTCGTCTCCGGGCTGTCGTGGCAGTGGATCTTCTGGATCAATGTACCGGTCGGCCTCGTGCTGATCCCGCTCGCGCTCCGTCGCCTCGACGAGACGCACGGGCCTGCCAACCGGCTCGACCTTCCGGGAGTCGGCCTCGCCAGCGCCGGCCTGCTGGGGATCGTCTGGGGCCTCGTTCGCGGCAACGGCCAGGGTTGGACGAGCCCCGAGATCGTGCTGTCGCTGGCCGGCGGCGCCGTCCTCCTCGTCGGCTTCGTGCTCTGGGAGCTACGCGCTCCGTCGCCGATGCTGCCGATGCGCTTCTTCCGCAACCGCACGTTCGCGATGACGAACCTCGCGTCGCTGCTGATGTTCTTCGGGATGTTCGGCTCGATCTTCCTGCTGGCCCAGTTCTTCCAGACCGTGCAGGGCTACTCGCCGTTCGGCTCGGGCCTGCGGATCCTGCCGTGGACGGCGATGCCGATCTTCGTCGCACCGATCGCCGGCGCGCTGTCCGACCGGATCGGCGGACGGCGCATCATCGCAACCGGGCTCGCGCTCCAGGCCGTCGGGCTCGGCTGGATCGCCGCCGTCTCGACCCCGACCACGCCCTATGCGGAGCTGGTCGCGCCGTTCGTGGTCTCGGGGATCGGCATGGCGCTGTTCTTCGCTCCGGTCGCGAATGTCGTGCTCTCCTCGGTGCGGCCGGAGGAAGAGGGCCAGGCGTCCGGCGCGAACAACGCGATCCGCGAGCTCGGCGGTGTCTTCGGCGTGGCGGTGCTCGCCTCGGTCTTCGCGCGCTATGGGGGGTACGGCACCGGTGAATCGTTCGTCGCCGGGCTGACCCCGGCGATCTGGGTCGGTGCGGTTGTGGTCGGCCTCGCGGCGGTTGCCGCCTTGCTGATCCCACGTCGGACGCGCGCCGAGCACGAAGCGGTCGACGCCGGGCTCGAGCCTGCGTAGAACGCCCGATGTTCCCCGGCCGAGGGTCGCCGAAGCGCCGGTCCCGCATCGATCGGAAGCTCGCCTCGGCGAGCCTTGCGGCGAAGTTCACGAGGATACGATCCGCGCATGGAAAGAGAGCAACCCGTCCTGTACTACTCGGAGAGCGACCAGCAGCGCACGACCTCGTTCCAGAACCGCTGGGATGACATCCGCGCGGTCGCGGACCTTCGCCGAAGCGACCAGGTTCTAGACGTCGGTTGCGCCGAGGGCCGGATCACGCTCGAAGTGGCGCGTGTCGTTGCCGAGGCGAAGGGTTTCGACGTCTCCCCGGAGCGCATAGCCGAAGCCACGCGGCTCGCAGCCGAGCACGGGATCAGGAACGCGGCCTTCGCTGTGGGCTCGATCGACGACTACCCACTCCGGCCACTCGCTTTCGACGTGGCGCTCTTCCTGGCGGTTTGGGGAAAGCCCCTCGGCGGAGGCCGAACGGTCGGTGCAGCCCATCTGCGCCGCATCCTGCAGGCGACTCGGCGCCAACTGATCATCCGGGTCGGGGTGCAGAAGGAGCCGAGCAAGGAGCGCCGGCTCGCCGAGATCCTGACGCTGTGCGACGAGGAGGGCTTCGATGCCTTGTGCTTCAGCCGAGCCCGCGACGACAGCGAGGTGTTCACCCGCGGCAACCTCATCGTCGCCCATCGTCGAGGCACCGACGCCCGGGCGGGCGATCTGCCTCCGCTTGCCCTTGTCCCGACCGAATTTCTCTCCGACGATCCGATCGTTCGGAGCGCGGCGTCGATCGAGGGCTCCGAGCCCGACGGCGAATCGCCTCTCCGCGCTCTCCCGAAGAGCCAGGCGCGGGCGCGCGAGCGGATCGCGGAGATCCGGCGAGTCGCCGATCTCCGGCGCGACGACCGCGTCCTCGTCGTCGACGTCCGATCGGCCGGCACTTCGGAGCTGGCGTCGCTGCAGCACGGCCTGACCGTCGAAAGCGCGGTCGGCGACATCGGCGCCGAACCGTCCTCGTTCGACGTGGTTCTCCTGGAGTCGTGGGGGAAGGCGTGGCCCGCCGGCGATCCGATCGGAGCGACGCAGCTCGGACGGTTGCTGCGCGCGACTCGCCGCCAGCTGATTCTGCGCGCGGGTCTCCAGAACGATCCCGTGCGGGTGCCGGAGGTCGACGAGATCTACTCGGTCTGTGAGGCGGAGGGCTTCGATGTCTTGGCCTTGAGCCGCGGGCGGAGGGCAAAGGAGCGGTCGATACGCGACAACCTGGTGGTCGCGAACCGCAAGGGTTCCGGCGCTCGGACCGGCGAGCTGCGAGGGCTGGCGTTGATTCCCACGAGACGCCTTCGGGACAACGCCATAGTCCGCGGCGCCGCGACCGTGCAAGACCGCCTGTGAGCGAGGACCGCGGGGCTCTGTCCGTGCCGGTCGTTCGGCGGTAGGGTCCGCCGCGCGATGGCAAGGCCCGCTCCAGTCGAGGAAGCCTCGAGCAAGCCCGAGGTGTCGGTCGTCGTCACCGTGTTCGACGAGGCCGGCTCGCTGGACGAGCTCTATCGCCGGACGACAGCTGCGCTCGCCGGCCGCGACTACGAGCTGATCTTCGTGGACGACGGGTCGGCGGACGGGTCGTTCGACCTGGTCGAGGGGTTCCACGACGCGGACGACCACGTGCGCGGCGTCCGCCTGAAGCGCAACTTCGGGCAGCACCCGGCCATGCACGCCGGTCTCGTCCGGGCGCGCGGGGAGATCGTGGTCACCATGGACAGCGACCTCCAGAACCCGCCGGAGGACCTGCCGAAGCTGATCGAGGCGGTCGAGTCGGGTTTCGACGTCGCCAGCGGCCGCCGGGTCGCGCGACGTGACTCCTGGGGTCGCACCCTGCCCTCGCGTCTGATCAACGGGATGCTGCGGCGCTTCACGCGGGTGGACATCTCCGACTTCGGCTGCGCCTTCAACGCCTACAGGCGCGAGGCGGTCGAGCCCGTGCTGGGTGCGATCGGCAAGCAGAAGTTCACGAAGGCGCTCGTGCTCTCGACCGGAGCAAGCGTGGTCGAAGTGGACGTCGGGCACGCCGCCCGCGCCGACTCGTCGCGCTACTCGCCGCTCAGGCTTGTCCGGACGGCGCTGAGCGTCCTCGCCGGCTTCTGGCCCCAGCCGATCCAGTGGATCGGCCTCGCCCTCGGCGCCGTCTGCACGCTCGGTGCGGTCGCCCTGGGTTGCTGGGGCGTCTTCTACTGGATCGACCGCTCGAACTTCCCGGGCCCGCTGTTCGGCGGGGTGGCGATCCTGTTCGTGCTGGGCGTCCAGGGCTTCATCCTCGCGCTCGTCGGGGAGTACCTGGGGCGTATCCAGCGCGACGTCTCGGGACGGCCGCTCTATACGATCGACCGCGAACTGTGAAACGGGTACTCGTCACCGGCGGCGCGGGGTTCATCTCCTCGACCTTCGTCCGCCATCTGCTGGCGGCAACGCCGTACGAGGTCGTCTCGCTCGACGCGCTCACCTACGCCGGCAACCTGGAGAACCTTGCCGAGGTGATGGCGCACGAGCGGCTCTCGTTCGTGCATGGCGACATCCGCGACGGAGAGCTCGTCCGCGAAGTCGTCGCGGGCGTCGACGTGATCATCAACGCCGCTGCCGAGTCGCACGTGGAAAAGTCGATCGAGGAAGGCGCGTCCGAGTTCGTGACCACGAACGTCGAGGGGACACAGATCCTGCTCGACGCCATTCGCGAGACGCCGGTCGAGCGCTTCATCCTGATCTCGTCCAGTGAGGTCTATGGAACGGCCGAGTACGCGCCGATGGACGAGGAGCACCCGCTGAACCCGCGCAGCCCATATGCCGCGACGAAAGCCGGCGCCGACCGGCTCGCGTACAGCTACCACGTCACGTACGACCTGCCGATCGTGATCGTGCGGCCGTTCAACAACTACGGTCCGCGGCAGCATCCGGAGAAGGTGATCCCGCGGTTCATCACGCAGGCGCTCTCGGACGAGCCGCTGACGGTGCACGGCGACGGCCACGCCAGCCGCGACTGGCTCTACGTCGATGACGACGCCGAGGCGATCGAGGCGATCATCGAGGCCGACGTCGACCTGGTCGCCGGCGAGGTCCTCAACGTGGCAACGGGCGTGGACATCTCCGTGTCGGAGATCGCCGATGCGGTGCTCGAGGTGCTCGGGAAGCCGGCCTCCCTGAAGGAGCACGTGTCCGAGCGGCCCGGGCAGGTCGACCGTCACATCGGCTCGACGGAGAAGGCCGAGAGGCTGACCGGCTGGCGCGCACGGACCTCCTTCGAGGACGGCCTCGAGCGCACCGTCGAGTGGTATCGCGAGAATGACGGCTGGTGGCGGGGACTCAGGCAGCCGGACGCAAGCGTCTTCTCGTCCTAGGCGCGGGCGCGGGGCAGCTCGGTCTCCTCGAAGCCGCCCGCTCGCGCGGCCTGTTCGTCGTCGCGGTCGACCGCAATCCGGCTGCCCCCGGATTCCGCTTCGCCGACCGCCGGGCGATCATCTCGGTCGAGGACGAGCCCCAGATCGACCGCCTCGCCGCGGCGGAGCGGGTCGACGGGTTGATTGCGCCCGGCATCGACTGGCCGGTGGCGGTAGCGGCGCGGATCGCCGAGCGGCAGGTGATCCCGCACCCGATCGACCCGGCCACGGCCGTGCTGGCAACCTCGAAGCTCCGCCAGCGCGAGCGCTTCGCCGAGGCGGGCGTCCCCCACCCGCGGCACATCGTCTGTGCCTCGCTCGAGGAGGCTGCCACCGCGGCCGCCGACTTCGGCTACCCCTGCGTTGTCAAGGCGCCCGATCGTCAGGGCCAGAAGGGGCTTGTGCTGGTTCGCGACGAGAGCCTGCTGGAGGCCGCCTTCGCACTTGCCCTCGGCGAGTCGCGGTCGAGCGTGGTGCTGGTCGAGGAGCTCGTCCCCGGACGGGAGGTGACCGTGAACGCGTTCTCGGTCGAAGGGCGGTTCGCGCCGCTGACGGTCACCGACCGCATCGTCGCGGAGCCGCCGGCGTTCGGTGTCGCGCTCGCGCACGTCTGGCCGAGCTCGCTCGCGCCGGAGCAGATCGGCGCGGCAGTCGAAGCGGCGCGCGCGGCGGCCGAGGCGGTCGGCGTCGCGAACGGGCCGACCTACACGCAGGTGGTCGTCGGCGAGCGCGGCGCGCACGTCGTCGAGCTGGCCGCGCGCATCGGCGGCGGGCACGACGCCGAGCTCTGCCGGGCGGTTCTCGGAGTCGATCTGAACGGGCTCGCGCTGTCCGCCGCGCTCGGTGAGCCGGTCGACGACGAACGGCTCCGTCCTGTGCAGCAGGCGGGCGGCGCTTGCACGCGGTTCTTGCTGCCCGAGCCGGGCACGCTGGTCGAGGTCGACGGCGTCGACGAGGCGAAGGCGGTCGAGGGGGTCGTCTGGGTGCGCGTGTACCCCGAGCCCGGCGCGGTGCTGGTTCCGCTGCGGCGAGGCTCCGACCGCGTGGGCGCGGTGCTGGCCCTGGGTGCCGGCCGGAAGGAGGCGGTCGCGCGCGCTGGCCGCGCGGCGGACTGCGTACGCTTCGTCGTTGCCGATGTCCCCGCAGAAGCTGTCGTCTAGGCGCGAGACCTTCCTCGGCTTCCAGCCGCCGGCAGTCGGTGACGAGGAGGTCGCCGCGGTCGCGGAGGCGGTCCGCTCGGGTTGGCTGACCACCGGTCCGCGCGCGGCCGAGCTCGAGCAGCGCTTCGCCGAGTACGTCGGAGCAAGGCATGCATTGGCGGTCTCGTCCGGGACCGCCGCGATGCACCTCGTGCTGGTCGCGCTCGGAATCGGTCCCGGCGACGAGGTGATCACCACTCCGATCACGTGGCCGGCGACCGCGAATGTGATCGTCCACACAGGCGCGACGCCGGTGTTCGCCGACGTCCGCGACTCCGACCTCAACGTCGACCCCGAACGGGTGGCCGAGCTGGTCACGCCGCGGACGAAGGCGATCATGCCGGTGCACCTGTACGGGCAGCCGGCCGACCTGGAACCGATCCACGCGCTCGGCCTGCCGGTGGTCGAGGACGCCGCGCACGCCGCGGAGAGCGAGTACCGCGGACGCAAGGTCGGCGGTCTCTCCGACGCCACGTGCTTCTCTCTGTACGCGACGAAGTCGATCGCCGCCGGCGAGGGCGGGATCGTGACGACGAACGACGACGAGCTGGCCGAGTCGATCCGCGCCCTGACGATCATGCGGCGCGGTCACGGCTCGCTCTACGACATCGCCGTGCCCGGCTACAAGGCCAACCTCTCCGACGTGCTCGCCTCGATCGCCCTCTGCCAGCTCGACAAGGTCGAGCGCCACCGGGCGCTGAGGCTGCGCCAGGTCGAGCTCTACGACGCTGCCGTCGCCGAACTGGACGGGATCGATCCGGTCGCCCGTGACTCGCGCGACCTGCACGCGCACCACCTGTATCCGGTGCGGGTGAGCGCGGAGGCAGGAGAGACGCGCGATGCCTACAGGCAGGCGCTCGCAGAGGAGAACATCGGCACCAGTGTCCACTTCCTGCCGGTGCACCAGCTGATCGCGTACCGCGAGCGTTTCCCCGACCAGCCGCCGCTGCCGGTCGCCGAGCAGGCGGGTGCCGAGCTCCTGTCGCTGCCGCTCTCGCCCGCGCACTCGGAGGCGGACATCGAGGACGCGATCGAGGCGCTGCGGCGCGTGCACGCCTCGTTCACAGCGGCATGAGGCGCCGCTCGGTCCGGGTCGGCGCGACGCTCGCCGTCACCGGCCTCTGCACCGCCTACATCCTCTGGAAGATCGACGTCGGCGCGACGATCGACATTCTTCGCAACGCCGAGCTCGAGTACTTCTTTGCGGCGATCGCGATCATGGTCGTCACCGTCTGGCCGATGGCCTGGCGCTGGCAGAAGCTGCTCGACGGCCGCGGCATCCACGACCGGCTGCGCTGGCTGCTGCGGGCGTACTTCACCGCCTACACGGCCGGCCAGGTCCTGCCGACCTCGGTCGGCGGCGATGCGATGCGGATTTTCGAGACGTCGCGCAGGCATCCCGGGTACGGCGGACCCATCGCGGGATCGGTGCTGCTCGAGCGCGCACTCGGCGGGGCGGCAACCCTGGCGCTGGCGGGGGTCGGCTTCGTCCTGGCGATCGGGCACTACGACGTCGGCGCCTACCTGTGGGTCGAGCTCGGCTTCGTCGTGGCCACGCTCGTGCTCGCGGTCGTGCTGTTCTCGCGGCGCGCGCGGCGGCCGCTGCGGCTGACCGTGCCGGTGCTGCGGAAGCTTCGGCTGGAGCGTCCCGTGCGTGCGGTCTACGAGGGCATCCACGGCTATCGTCACCACCCCTGGCTGCTCGCGGGCGTGACGGTGCTGACGCTCGGGATCCAGGCGGTGCGCGTGCTGGCGATCTGGCTGACGGGAAAGGCGGTCGGCGTCGACCTCTCGCCCCGCGCGTACTACGTGATGGGCCCGCTGCTGTTCCTGGTCATGCTCGTCCCGTTCACGATCAACGGCCTCGCCGTGCGCGAGGCGTTCTTCGTCAGCTTCCTGGGCCAGCTCGGTGTCGACGCAGACGCGGCGTTCGCGACCGGCTTCCTGTTCTTCGTCGTCACGATCGCACTCGCGCTGCCCGGCGCCGTGATTCTCGGCTGGGAGGCGCTGCGCGGAACGAGAGCCCGCGAGCAGCCGCGACTCGAACGCAGTGGCTGAGCTCTCGGCTGTGACGGTGACCCTGAACGGGCTGCCGTGGGTCGAGCAGTGCCTCGAGAGTCTCGCCGGAGTCGAGACGATCCTCGTCGACCACGGATCGACCGACGGCACGGTCGAGCGCGTGCGCGAGGGGTTCCCGGACGTGCGCGTGGTCGAGCAGGAGAACCGCGGCCTCGGCGCGGGGCTGAACGCGGGCATGCGCGCAGTGCCTGCCCGCTACCACCTGCTGATCAACTCCGACGCCTGGCTGGTCGGGGAGGCGCTGGAGCGCCTGGTCGCCTTCGCGGACGCGCACGAGGACGCTGCAGTGGTCGCGCCGCGGCTGCGCAACCCGGACGGGACGCTCCAGCGCTCGGTTCGGGGCTTCCCGACGCTCTGGCGCCTCGCTACCGAGTACTTCTTCCTGCGCAAGCTCGCGCCTCGCTCGCACGCGTTGAACGCCTACTACGCCGGCGACTTCGACCACGGCTCGTCCAGGCCGGTCGAATGGGTGATGGGCTCGTGCTTCCTCGTCCGCAGGGCCGCCGTCGACGAGGTCGGGATGTTCGACGAGGACTTTTTCCTGTTCAGCGAGGAGACCGACTGGCTCTACCGCTTCCACCGTGCCGGCTGGACGGTGTGGTTCACCTCGGACGCCGAGGCCGTCCACGTCGGTGGAGCGACACACGGCGGCCAAATGTACGTCGAGAACGTCCGCGGGCTCGTGCGCTGGTTCGGTAAGCACCGCGGTCCGCGCGACGCTGCCCGCGCACGGGATCTGCTCGCGGTCTCGCTGCGGCTCCGCGGCCTGGTCTTCCGCGGCGAGCGCGGCCGGATGTACCGCGACGCTGCCCGCGCACTCTGATGCGGCGCATCCCGTGGGAGCTGCTCGCGCTGCCGGCGCTCGGGATCTCCCGCGCGTTGCCGGACACCGGCTGGGGACTGTGGGTGCGCCTCGCGGCGGCGACTGCGTGTCTCTTGCTGCCGGGAGCGCTGCTCGCGCGCGGGCTGCGTGTGCCCGGCTTCTCGGCTGCGCTGGCATGGAGCCTGGGCGCGTTGTTCGTGGCGATGGCGGTGGTCTTCGCGGTGCACTCCACGCTGGCGCTGGCGCTGGCGCTCCTCGGCGTCATCACCGCGGGCGCCCTTGCATGGTTGCTCGTCGGGCCCAGCAACACAGTCGTACGAGCTCGATTTCGGGCGCAACCGGTTCGCTCAGGTGCAAGGAACACTGTGGTACAAGCTTTTCTGGTCGCGGCTGCAGGTGCTGGACTGGGGATCGCACTCTGGGCGATCACGACCCACCTCACCGGCGGGGACGACTTCTTCCACCTCGCCCGCGTCAGGAAGCTCGACGACTTCGGCAGCCTGTCGCTGCGGGCCGTCGACGAGTTCCGCGACGGGGGTCTGCACCCGGGGTACGCGTTCCCGCTCTGGCACTCGTTCCTCGCGCTCGTGGCGCGACTGGCCGGCGTCGATCCGAGCCAGGTGGTGCTGCACGAGTCGAGCCTGCTGGTCCCGGTCGCGTTCCTGGTCGCCTGGGAGGCGGGCAGGGAGGTTTTCCGCTCGGCCTGGGGAGGGCTGGCGGTGCTGATCGCGCAGGTGGCCATGTTCGGACTGGCCGCCGGGCACGGCGGGTCGTACACGGCGCTCGCACTCCCTGCCACCGCGAGCCGGCAGCTACTCGTCCCGGCGGTGATCGCCCTCTTCTTCGCCTACGTGGCCAACCGCTCGTGGCCGGGGCTCGCAACGCTGGCGGTCGTGTCCGGCGCGCTCGCGCTCGTCCATCCGACCTACGCGCTCTTCGTGCTCATCCCGCTCGTCGGGTTCGTGCTCGCTCGCCTGGTGCTGGCCCGGACGGAGCTCGTGGAGGGAGCGCTGGCCCTCGCGGCCGTCGTCGTTCCCGCCGGAGCGGTTGCGCTCTGGCTGCGTCCGATCGCCCGCGAGACCGTCTCGGTCGATCCGACCGCCGACGAGCTCACGCGGGCGCTTCGGCACTACGCGAACCAGCTCGACGTGTTCTCGGCCGGGAGCTACCGCCTCGCGCCCGAGGTGGTCGGGCGCGCCGGTGCCGTCGCCGTGCTGGCGCTCTTTGCGGTGCCTCTGGCCGCTTTCGCCGCGCGACGCCGCTGGGGCGCCTTCGTGATCGGCGGCTTCGTCGCCGTGCTCGCGATCGTGCTCTGGCCGACGCTGTTCACACATTTCGCCGACGCGGTCTCGATCTCGCAGGCGCGGCGCGCGGCCGGCTTCGTCCCGTTTCCATTCGCGGTCGCCGGCGGCGCCGCAGTGCTCGCACGGCTGCTCTCGCTCGGCGCGCTTCCGGTCGGGCTCGGAGCCGGGATCGCCTTCCAGCTCGCCTACCCTGGGGACTTCGGCTACGCGCTCGACGACGGCGGGCCCGCGCTCGCCACCTGGGTCGCTCTCTTCGGCGGAGCGGCCGCGCTCGTACTGGGCCTCCTGCTCCCCCGCCGGCTAACCGAGCTCGACCGCATGGGCCCGGTCGCTGCCGCGACCGTGGCCCTCGCGATCCTGCCGGTCGCGCTGCACGGGTTCACGCACTGGGACGAGCGGTCGACCGCCGAACGAGGCCTGACCCCCGGCCTCGTCACTGCGCTACGTGACCGCGTCCCCGAGAAGGCGGTGGTCTTCTCCGACGACGCAACCAGCTATGCGATCGCCGCGCTCGCGCCTGTGTATGTGGCGAACGCGCTCCCCGGCCACGTCGCCGACACGAAAGCGAACCGGCCGTACGCGCGGCGCACCGATGCCCGCGAGTTCTTCCGCACCGGCAACCTGGCGATCCCGCGTCGTTACGGCGCCGACTGGCTGGTCGTCGACCGCGACCGCTCGAAGCTACGGCCGGACCTGCCGCAGGCCTACGCCGACAAGAGATTCGTCCTCTACCGTCTCCGCTCGTGAAAGCCCTGCTCGTTTCGATGTACTTCCCGCCGGCCGGCGGCGGCGGTGTCCAGCGCACGCTGAAGACGGCAATGCACCTGCCCGGCCTGGGGATCGAGACGCACGTCCTCGCCCCCGACGACCCCAAATGGATTCATCGCGACGACGAGCTCGAACCGCCGACGCAGGCGTGGATCCACCGGGCCCGTTACGTCGGGCCGCGCGGACGGCTGCCTGCGCAGGAGCTGCACGGCAAGCAAGGCCTCGAGCGGGCCGGCGTTCAGGCGAGGCTGTTCGGCCGCCGGCTGCTCGTCCCCGACGAGAACGTCACCTGGAACCTGACCGCGGTCCCTGCGGCGATCCGGATCGTCCGCCGTGAGGGCATCGACGTCGTCCTCACCACCTCGCCGCCCAGCTCGGTGCACTTTGTCGGCGCGGCGGTCAAGCGCGCTGCGGGCATTCCGTGGGTCGCCGACCTCCGGGACTCGCTCGTCGCCCATCCGCACCGCCGTGGCGACGAGCGGAGGCTCGCCCGGATCAAGGAGCAGGGCGAGCACGGCGTCGCGGGGCTGGTCGCAGGCTACGCCGATGCGATCGTCGCCGCCGCGGACGCGATCGCGGAAGAGGCGCGGGCGTTCGAGCCGAAGGGCCGCGTGGTCACGATCGCGAACGGGGCCGATTTCGACGACTTCGCCGGCCTCAAGCTCCACCCCTCGCCGCGCTTCCGGATCACGCACGCGGGCAGCTTCTTCGGCCGCCGCGACCCGCGGCCGTTCCTGACCGCGCTGGCCGAGTCCGGCCTCGACGTGATCGCCCGTTTCGTCGGCGACTTCCGCCCGGGCGACCGCGAGTGGGCCGAGGGGCTGGAGCTCGGCGACCGCCTCGAGCTGATCCCGTATGTGACCCGGCGCCGCTCGCTCGAGCTCCAGCGCGACTCCGAGGCTCTCCTCCTGCTGATCCCCGAGGCCGGCGGCCGCGGCCGGGGCGTCCTGTCGGGAAAGGTGTTCGAGTACCTCGCCGCCGAGCGCCCGATCCTGGCCTCGGTGCCGCCCGAGGGAGCCGCTGCCGACCTGATCCGCAAGACCGGCTCGGGCGTGGTCGCGCCGCCCGACGACCCTCCGGCGATCCGCGAGGCGCTCGAGGGTCTGTACGCCCGCTGGCAGGCGGGGACGCTGTCGGGCCCGACGCTCGACGAGGAGTCGCGTCGCCGGATCTCGCGCGAGACGAGGGTCGGCGAGCTCGCGGATCTCCTGCAAACGCTCGGGTAGATTGCGAGGCCGCGTGCTCTCCGACGACAGACGCAGGACGATCGACCGGTACGAGGGCAAGTGGGAATCCGTGCGGGACTTCGCCGTCGGCGTCGTCGAGTCGGGCGAGCGGGACCTCTCGAGGGCTGTCCGCCGGGTCGAGGCCGAAGAGCGTGAGCTGAGCCTGGAGCCGCAGGCGGGAACGGCGCTCGGACAGCGCGTCACGCTTCCGCGCGCGGCGATGACCGGGGCGCGGCGCGACCTGATCCAGCGCATCCTGCTCGACGCCTGCACGGTCGGAACGGCAAGGGTGGTCGAGCTCGGCAGCGGCGGTGGGATGAACCTGCTCAACCTCCACCTCTGGGGCGGGCCGCGCGTCCCGTACCACGCGCTCGAGCCGACCCGGTCGGGAAGGGCCTGCACCGAGACGCTGGCCGCGCTCGATCCGAAGCTCGACCTCATCACCGCGCCGTTCGACTTCGAGTTGCCGCGCTACGACACGCTGCCACGCGTGGACGCGCACGTTCTCGTCTTCACCGTGCACAGCATCGAGCAGGTGACGGAGCTCCCCCGCGAGGCGATCACCGGCCTGTTCGGCCTCGGGACGAGCGTGACCGGAGTGCACTTCGAGCCCGTCGGCTGGCAGATCGTCGACGAGTCCGACCCGGCCTCGCGCGACTATGCCGTCCGCCAGCGGTACAACCGCAACCTCTGGCCGCTGCTCCAGGAGCTGGCGGCCGGCGGCGACCTGACGATCGAGACCGTCGTGCCCGACCTGTTCGGCGACAAGTACAAGAACCCCGGCACGCTGGTCGTCTGGCGGGCGCCGGCAGCCTGACGCGATGCGGATCACGGGCTACCTCTTCCTGGCCACGATCTTCTGCGTCACCTTCGAGAAGGTGCACTGGAACATCGCCGGCACGGTCAGCCTCGCGGACATCCTGGCCGTCGGCTTCCTGGCTGCCTGGACGGTGGAGCGGTTCGGCGCGCACGACTGGCGCCTGCCGCCGACCTCGGCGATCGTTGCGTGCTTCGGGCTCGCCTTCCTGCTCAGCTACCTAATCGGGTACTACTCGATCGACACGGCCGACGCCTCGGGGCAGTTCGGCAAGGGGATGCTCAAGTGGGCGATCCACATCCTCTTCCTCGTCGCCGGGATCGCCTACCTGTCGCGGCGCTCCGAGCGCTTCTACTGGCAGACGATCGGCACCTTCACCGCGGGGATCGCCGTCAACGCCGTCTACGGCGTGCTCCAGCTCGTCGCCGCCCAGGGCGGCCGCAACCTCGACACCGCCGTGCTCTCGCCGCTGACCGGAGGGGCGAGCTCGATCAACATCTACGGCGCGGTCGCGGGGCAGAGCGTGTACCGGCCGAACGCCCTGACCGGCGACCCCAACCACCTCGGGATCATGCTGATCGTCCCGATCCTGGTGCTGTTGCCCGTGTATCTCCGGCTCCCGCGCGGCCACCGGCTGCGCACCCAGCTTGCGGTAGTGCTCGGCTTCCTGTTCGTGGTCGAACTGGCGACGCTGTCGCGGAGCGGCCTGCTCGGCCTCGGCGTCGGACTGCTGATCCTGGCGGTCCCCTACCGGCGCTGGCTCGCCTCGCGCGACCTGCTGGTGCCGCTCGCCGCGGCGCTCGGGGTAGTTGCGATCGTCGTCCTCTCGCGGCTCGACTTCTTCGAGACCGTCATCCGCTCGCGCTTCCAGACGGGCGGCGGCTCGACCTCGGCCCACTTCGGCGTCTACGACTTCATCCCGAACGTCCTGGCCGGCCACCCGCTGTTCGGGCTCGGTTTCAACACGTTCTCGGTCTACTACGAGGCGGTCACCGGCAAGACGAACTGGGGGCCGCACTCGTTCTATGTCGCGCTGCTGGTCGAAACCGGGCTGGTGGGGACGGCCGTGTTCGCCGCCTACCTCTGGTACCTGTTCCGCCGGCTCAGCGACGCGCGGGAGACGGGCCGTGCGCTGGCGGCGGTCGGCGACCCGGCCGCGGCGCGGCTGCGGCCGCTCGCGTGGGGCCTGACCGCCGCGCTCGCGGGCACTCTCGTCGCGAACGCGTTCTACCTGACCATGACCTTCTACTACTTCTACGTCCTGGCGATGTTCGCGCTCGCCTGCCCGCTCGTCGTGGCGCGGCGCCTGCCGGCTTCACTAGGATCGAGCCGTGCCGTCGCCCGCGTTGCGCCTGCCTGAGCTGAGCCCCGTCCAGGAGCGGGTGGTCGAGCAGCTCCGGCAGGACGGGGTCGCCGTCGTGCCCTTCGCCGAGCTCTTCGCCGACGACGAGCGCTGGGAGCACGCGGCAGCGGACATGGCGGAGTTCGTGGGTGAGACCGAGGCTCGGCTTCCGTCAATGAGCCACGACGACCGCGTCGCGGCCTTCGGCAAGGCGTTCCTGGTGCGCCGGTACCGCGTCCGCAAGGGTGAGGACAAACCGACGTTCGGGCTCGACAACCCGTGGGTCAGCATGGGCGCGTCGCCCGAGCTCCTCGGGATCGTCAACGCCTATCGCGGCGAGCCGATGCGGCTCCACGACGTCGACAACTGGTACACGGTGCCCGACGCCGCGGCCGCCCGCAGTGCCTCGCAGCGCTGGCACCGCGACGGGTGGGAGAACCACATCGTCAAGGTCTTCACGTACTTCAACGAGGTCGACGAGGAGGCGGGGCCGTTCGAGTACGTCCTCGGCAGCGCCGCCGGCGGCCGGTACGGCTCACTCTGGCCGTGGGAGGACAAGGAGGTCTACCCGCCGCAGGACGAGCTCGAGGCGGCGGTCGATCCGTCCGACCAACGGTCGCTCACCGGCGGCCCAGGCTCGATCGTCTTCTGCGACACGAGCGGCTTCCACCGCGGCGGCTTCGCACGCAGCCGGCCGCGGATCCTCTCGTACCACACGTACCTCTCCGACGCGGGCCAGCAGCGGCACCGGCGGAAGTTCGAGGTCGACCTCGCCGGGGCCGACCTGGACGAGCAGTCGGCCTACGCCTTGCTCTGACGGCGGGCGGCGCGCCGCTCGGCTGTCCGACGCTTCTGGCGGCGCTCGAGGATCGCGTGCCAGCGGCCGGTCATCGACTGCGGCGACGGCGCCGGGGCCATCTGCTCGCGCATGATCGCGACGGCGTCGGGCGTATAGAACGTCTCGCCGAACGCCTGGATGATGCGCTGAACCGCCCAGCGGGTCACGTGACGGGCCCGGTCATCGTGAAAGCCGTACGCGGGCCAACTGGCGTGGGCCCCGACCCACCGGATCATCTCGAAGCCGGGCCAGTACCAGACGTTCGGTCGTTTTTCGGCCATGACCAGGTCGAGTGCGACCCGCAACACCGACTTGGACACCGCGTCTGCGGTCATGCAGGACATTCCACGGAACGTCGCCTCGAGCGGCACCGGTGAGAGTGAGACGATGATCGGAGCAGTCGGATTGGCCTCTCGCAGAAGGTCGACCGTGGCAAGGATGTTCTCGCGGTTCTCCTCGACAGTCGTGATCCGGAATACGTGGCGGTTGGCCTCGAAGATCTCCTTCGGGACGCCGCGCCAGAAGATGCCTCCCGTTTCGGTGTCCTCCCACACCTCCGCGAGGCCGATCGCGAATACGAACGCCCCCGCCTCGCCGAACGCTGTAGCGAAGGTCTCACGCTCCTCGGGTGGCACCCACTCCGCGATCTCGCCCGTCTCCAAGCGGTCGTATCGGAAGCCTCGCCCGGTCTCGGCTCCGGTCACGACCCAGGAGACGAAGTCGCGGATCGCGAAGGTATTGGTCAAGGACTCGGGAATCCTCAGGCGGGTCGCTGCCAGACCTGCTTCGGTCATGAATGTCCGGAGCTCCCGCGCGAAACACGAGCCGAGAGTCACCACGACGTCGTCGGCCTTCAACAGAGGCGCGGACGGAACGTGCCCGGGGAGGATGTAATCGCGGATGAGCGCGTCGTATTCGTGATCGAACGTGCGCCGATCGGTGGGGTAGTAGCTGGCCTCGGTCTTGTGCCACGACCGCGTCCAGAGATGTTTGGCCCGTACGGCGGAGTCCGCGATCAGAACGCCGACGTCCCTGGTGCCATCTGGGTTTTCGAGCTTTTTCGCCATTCGTCTGTGCCGTGCCGTTCACTACGCTTGCGACCCACGTGAAGGTCGCAACGCTCACGACATCGTATCCCCGCACGTCGGAGGACGCCGCTGGCCGCTTCGTCGCCGATGCCGTCGCGCACCTCCGTGCCGCGGGCGTCGAGGTCGAGGTCGTCTCGCCTCTCTCGTTCCGGCACTTCGGGATCGCCTACGGCCACGGCGTTGTGGGCAACCTGCGCCGGCGGCCCTGGCTCTGGCTCTTGGTGCCCGCGCTGCTCTTCTCGTTCGCCCGGGCGGCGCGGCGCGCGGCCCGGGACGCGGACGTCGTGCACGCCCACTGGCTTCCCAGCGGGATCGTGGCCGCGGTCACGAGGCGGCCGTTCGTCGTCCAGCTCTGGGGGACGGACGTCGCGCTGGCGCAGCACGCTCCGTGGGCCGCCCGCCGGGTGTTCCGGCTGGCGCGGCTGGCGATCTGCGCCTCGCAGGAGCTCGCCGACGCCGCCCGCCGGCTCGGTGCCCGCGAGGTGCGCGTGATCCCGAACGGGATCGATGTGCCGGCCGAGGTGAGCGAGCCCGACGACCCGCCGCACATCCTCTACGCCGGGAGGCTCTCCCCGGAAAAGGGCGTGCGAGAGTTGATGGCGGCGACGCAGGGGCTGCCGCTGGTCGTCGCCGGTGACGGGCCGCTACGGGCCGAGGTGCCGGGCGCGCTCGGGATGGTCCCGCACGACGCGCTCCTGCGGCTGTACGAGCGCGCGGCTGTCGTCGCGTGCCCGTCGCATCGTGAGGGCTTCGGCATTGTCTGTCTCGAGGCGATGGCCGCCGGGCGGCCGGTTGTCGCTTCGGCGGTCGGAGGCCTTCGCGATCTCGTGGTGGACGGCGAGACGGGCCTGCTCGTCCCGCCGGGCGACGTGACCGCGCTGCGTGCCGCGCTCGAGCGGCTGCTGGGCGACCCCGGGCTCCGCCGTCGGCTGGGGGGTGCGGCCCGCGGGCGCGTCCTGGCCGAGTTCACCTGGAAGCGGTACGCGGACGAGGTCTGCCGCGCCTACGATGAAGCGCGTCGATGAGCACGGTCGTCGTCACCGGAGGAGCGGGCTTCGTCGGCTCGCACGTCGCGGAGCTCTTCCGCGACCGCGGCCACGAGGTCACGGTTGTGGACGACCTCTCGTCCGGCAAGCGGGAGAACGTCCCGGAGGGCTGCCGGTTGGTAGAGCTCGACATCACCGACGCGGCGGGCGTCCACCGCGCGATCGACGGTGCTGCCTTCGTCTGCCACCTGGCGGCGCAGGCGAGCGTGACCGTCTCCGTGAAGGAGCCAGACCGTGACCTGGCGATCAACGTCGCCGGGACGCTGAACGTGTGCACGGCCGCCGCCGCAGCCGGCGCTCCCATGGTGTTCGCGTCCACGGGCGGTGCGCTCTACGGCGACGACGCGCCGATCCCTACGCCGGAAACGTCTGCGACCGAGCCGCTCGCCCCGTACGGGGCCTCGAAGCTGGCGGGCGAGGCGTACGTCGCCACCTGGAGCCGCCTGCACGACGTCGGCAACGTCGTGCTCCGGCTCGGCAACGTGTACGGGCCCCGCCAGAGCTTCGACGGCGAGGCGGGCGTGGTCGCGATTTTCTCGCACTGTCTGCTCCACGGGCAGCCGCCGACCGTGTACGGCGACGGCACGCAGACGCGCGACTACGTGTTCGTCGGTGACGTCGCCCGCGCGTTCCTCCTCGCCTGCGAGTCGGGACGGGCCGGGACGTACAACGTCGGCACCGGCGCCGGGAGCTCGGTGCTCGAGCTGCTCGATTCGCTCGAGCGCGCCGCCGGCGTCACCGCCGAGCGGAGGTTCGAGCCGCTGCGCAAGGGCGAGCTGCGTGCGAGTGCGCTCGACGCCGCTCGGATCCGCGACGAGCTCGGCTGGGAACCGACGGTCGGCCTGGACGACGGACTCGCGCAGACGTTCGCCTGGTATCGCGTCTCCGACTCCGCGGCTTGAAGGCCGTCCTACTCGCCGCCGGGCTCGGCACCCGGATGCGCGGCGCGTTCGGCGGCGTACCGAAGATCCTCGCTCCCCTCGGCGGGCGGACGCTGCTCGACCACCAGCTCGACTACCTCGCCGGAGAAGGCGTGGACGAGGTAGCAGTCAACCTCCACCACCACGCGGAGGCCGTGGTGGAGTACCTCGGGCGCGAGACGCCGGTGCCGGTGCGCGTCTCGGTCGAGGAGGAGTTGCTCGGCACCGCGGGCGCGCTTCTCCCGCTGGCGTCGTTCCTCGACGAGCCGTTCGTCCTGCTGTACGGGGACGTGATCACCGACCTCCGACTCCGCGAATTGCTCGAGCGGCAGTCGGGCATCGCAACGCTCGCCTGCTACCCGAGCGCAGAGCTCGAGGGCAAAGGCGTGCTCGAGGTCGACGCTGAGCAGCGCGTGACCGCGTTCGTCGAGAAGGGGCCCGCGGCCGGTGAGGGCCTGGTCAACGCCGGCATTCACGCGCTCGACCCGGCGATCCTCGATCACATCCGCCCGCCGTTCGCCGATTTCGGCCATGACGTCTGGCCGGCGGCGCTCGCGGCCGGAGCCACGATCACCGCCGCTCCCGTTCACGCCTACGTCAAGGACGTCGGTTCGCCCGAGGCGCTCGCGGAGGCCGAGCGAGAGCTGGGACTATGATCGCCCAGTGCCTGCCCGCGCCAGTGTCTCCGACAGCCTCACCGCCTACTTCGGCGAGCTGAAGGCGCTGCTCGACGAGATACCGCTGGAGCGGATCGAGGCGATCGGCGCCACTCTCTACTCGGCATACCGGCACGACAAGCAGGTGTTCCTGGTCGGCAACGGCGGCAGCGCCTCGACCGCGTCGCACATGGCGTGCGACCTCGCCAAGAACACGCTGTCAGGGAACCGGCCGCGCTTCCGGGTGATGAGCTTGACGGACAACGTCGCGCTGATGTCGGCGCTGGCCAACGACGTCGGCTACGAGCACGTGTTCAAGGAGCAGCTGGTCAACCTGATCCGCACCGGCGATGTCCTGATCGTCCTCTCCGGCAGCGGGAACTCGCCGAACGTGCTCGAGGCGATGCGCTATGCCCGCAAGCGCTCGGCCACCGTGATCGCCTTCCTCGGGTGCGACGGCGGCGAGGCGGTCGAGCTCGCGGACCACGCGATCGTCGCACCGACGAACAACTACGGCCTGATCGAGGACGTGCACATGATCCTCAACCACGCGCTGACCGGCTATTTCCGCGACCGGCTTGAAGGTGATCCGGTCGAGCAGTAGGACGAGTCGCGCCGTTTTCCTCGACCGCGACGGCGTGCTCAACGCCCGGCCTCCCGAGCACGAGTACGTGACCTCCGTGGACGAGTTCGAGTGGCTGCCGGGCGCGCGCGAGGCCGTGGTCCAGTTGAAGCGCGGCGGCTGGACGGTCGCGGTCGTGTCGAACCAGCGCGGGGTCGCACTCGGAATCGTGTCGACCGAGACACTCAGGGAGATCGAGCGGCGGATTCAGGGCGACCTCGCGCCCGACACGGAGATCGACCTCTTCTCCTACTGCCCACACGACCTCGACGAGGGCTGCGACTGCCGCAAGCCGCAGCCGGGACTGATCGTGCGGGCGGCGGGCGACCTCGGGGTCCGTCTCGAGGGCAGCTGGATGATCGGCGACGCGGAGTCCGATGTCTCTGCGGGCCGCGCCGCGGGGTGTTCGACGGTGCTGCTCTCGCCGGAAGCGCCCGATACCGCCGCCGATCTCGTAAAGCCCGACCTCGCGGCCGCGGCTCGCAGCCTGTGCTGATCTCGCGGACACCGCTCAGGGTCAGCTTCGTCGGCGGCGGCAGCGACGTCGTCTCGTTCTCGGCAGAGCACGGCGGCGCCGTCGTCTCGACCACGATCGACAAGTACGTCTACGTCGCCGTCAACAAGCGCTTCGAGGAGACCACCCGGGTCAGCTACTCGCGGACGGAGATCGTTTCCTCGATCGACGAGCTGGAGCACGAGCTGGCGCGTGAGGCGCTGCGCACCGCCGGGATCCCCCGGGGGACCGAGATCGTCACGATCGCCGATGTCCCCTCCGAAGGCACGGGCCTCGGCTCGTCCAGCGCCGTCACCGTCGGCCTGCTGAACGCGCTCTTCGCCTACCAGGGCATCCTCAAGTCGCCTGGCGAGCTGGCGGAGGAGGCGGCGCGGATCGAGATCGACGTGCTCGGCAAGCCGATCGGCAAACAGGACCAGTACGCAGCCGCTTTCGGCGGTCTCCAGCTGCTCGAGTTCGGGCCGGGCAGCACCGTCAGCCGGACGCCGCTCATCCTCGCCGAGGAGCAGCGACAGGCGCTCGGGCGCAACCTGCTGATGTTCCACACAGGACGCGTCTCCAGCGGCGAGCCGCTCGAGCAGCTGAAGGCGGTGGCCGGCGAGCCCGAGACGGTGGCGCGGCTGGAACGCCTGCGCGACGACGCACTCGCGCTCTTCCGCGACCTGTCCGGCGGGGCCGGTCTGGACGTCCTGGGCGAGGCGATGAACGAGGGCTGGCAGCGGAAACGCGAGCTGCCCGGGGTCACGGACGCCCAGATCGACGGCTGGTACGAGGCCGCCCGGGTGGCCGGAGCGATCGGCGGCAAGCTGCTCGGCGCGGGGAGCGGCGGCTTCCTGCTCATGTACGTCCCGGTCGAGCGGCAGGGGGACGTCAGGCGGGCGCTCGCCGACTTGCGCGAGTTCGCCTTCGCGCCGGAGAGCGAGGGCACGCGGATCATCTACGTGGGCCGCTGACAGGGTCGCTACCCTTCCGCGGATGAGCAACCGCGAGCTGATCGTCGACGGCACCCGGATCGCCGACGACACCGACTGCTGGGTGATCGCCGAGATCGGCCACAACCACCAGGGGTCGCTGGAGCAGTGCAAGGAGCTGTTTGCGGAGGCGCAGCGCTGTGGCGCCAACGCGGTGAAGCTGCAGAAGCGCGACAACCGCGCCCTGTACACGCGCGAGCTCTTCAACCGGCCGTACGAGAACGAGAACAGCTACGGGCCGACATACGGCCTGCACCGCGAGGCGCTCGAATTCGGTCGCGCCGAGTACCAGGAGCTGAAGGCGTACGCGGCCCAGATCGGGGTCACCTTCTTCGCGACCGCCTTCGATTTCGGCAGCGCGGAGATGCTGGCCGACCTGGACATGCCGGCGTACAAGATCGCCTCGGGCGACCTGACCAACACGCCGTTGCTCAAGTTCGTCGCCGAATTCGGCAAGCCGATGATCCTGTCGACCGGGGGCGGCACGCTCGACGACGTGCGTCGCGCGCACGACTGCGTCGCGGAGATCAACCCCCACCTCGGGCTGCTCCAGTGCACGGCCGGGTACCCAGTCGAGAACTGGGACGAGCTCGACCTACGGGTGATCGAGACGTACCGGGAGCTCTTCGAGGACACGGTTGTCGGCTATTCCGGCCACGACAGCGGGATTGCGATGCCGGTGGCCGCCTATGTGCTCGGCGGCCGGATCGTCGAGAAGCACTTCACGCTCAACCGGGCGATGAAGGGCACCGACCACCGCTTCTCGCTCGAGCCGGTCGGCCTGCGCAAGCTCGTGCGCGACCTTCAGCGGACCCGGCTCGCACTCGGCACGGGCGACAAGATCCCGCATCCGAGCGAAGCCGAACCGATTACAAAGATGGGCAAGAAGATCGTCGCCGCGCGCACGCTGCCGGCCGGGCACACGCTCGCCCGCGAGGATCTCACGCTGAAGTCGCCGGCGGACGGCGGTCTCCCCCCGTACGAGCTCGACGCGGTGATCGGCCGCACGCTGCGCCATCCCGTCGCCGAGGACGCGGCCTTCTCGTTCGACGACCTCGAGGAGCTGATCCCGGGGACGGCGACGGGTGCGTCCGTGCGCGCGGCCGATGAGCGCTGACGGGCTCGCTGGCCGCCTCGCCGTCGTCACCGGAGCGCTCGGAAATCTGGGGCCCGTGTGGACCGCCGCGCTCGCGGCGGCGGGCGCCCGGGTGGTTGGGTTGGACGTGCGCGAAGGCGAAGGAGTCGTGCAGGCCGACGTCACAGACCGCGCGGCACTGGAGCGGGTTGTCGCCGACGTGGGTGCGCCGGCGGTGCTGGTCAACAACGCCGGTATCGACGCTCCGCCTGATGCCCTCAAAGACGGTGGCGACGAGGGGGAGTTTGCGCGGACGCTCGAGGTGAATGTCACCGGCCTCTTCAACACGACCGAGATCTTCGGCGGCGCGATGTGCGAGGCGGGCGGCGGCTCGATCGTCAACATCGGCTCGCTGTACGCCTCGATCGCTCCGATCCCGGCGCTCTACGACCACATCGAGCCGTCGTTCACGAAGCCGGCCGCCTACGGTGCCTCGAAGGCGGCGGTCGTCAACCTGACACGCTACTTCGCCCGGCTCTGGGGGCCTCACGGGGTGCGCGTGAACGCCCTGTCGCCGGGCGGAGTCCGCGGAGGCCAGGATGCCGAGTTCGTGCGCAAGTACTCTGAGCGGGTCCCGCTCGGGCGCATGGCCGAGCCGGCCGACCTGGTCGGCGCGCTGCTCTTCCTTGCGTCAGACGCGTCTGCCTACGTGACGGGACAGGAGCTCCGCGTTGATGGAGGATTCACCGCATGACGGTGACGGCGGACCTGCGCACGGTCGGCAATGTGATCGGCGGCGAGGAGCGCGGGGCCTCAGGCGGCGGGACGTTCGAGAAGCTCGCGCCGGCGACCGGTGAGCCGATCTCCCTCGTCGCGCGCTGCTCGGCGGATGACGTCGCCGTGGCGGTCGCGGCCGCCGAGGCGGCGCAACCCGACTGGGCGGCCAGGCCGGTCGAGGAGCGCGGACGGATCCTCCGTCGGGTCGCACAGCTGCTCGAGCGCGACCGGGAACGCGTGGCTGCTGTCGTCTCGGCCGAGACGGGAAAGTCGCCCAAGGACGCGAAGGGCGAGACCGACGGCGCAATCGAGCTCGGCTACTTCATCGCCGGCGAGGGAAGGCGCTTCTATGGCAGGACGATGCCGAGCGCGACTCCGAACCGGACGGCGATGACGATCCGGCAGCCGCTCGGCGTCGCCGGGCTGATCATCGCTGCGAACACGCCGATTGCGAACGTCGCGTGGAAGGTCTTCCCGGCGCTTTTGTGCGGGAACGCGGCAGTGCTGAAGGCCTCCGAGGACGCGCCGGAGACGGCCAACGTCTTCGCCCGGCTGGCGGCGGAGGCGGGTGTGCCGGACGGCGTGCTGAACGTCGTCCACGGCTTTGGCGAGGAGGCGGGACAGCCGCTGGTCGAGGATCCGCGCGTCGCCGTGGTGTCGTTCACCGGCTCGACCGCGGTCGGGCGGCTGATCGCGCGAGTCGCCGGCGAGCGGCTCGCCAAGGTCTGCCTCGAGCTCGGCGGCAAGAACCCGCTCGTCGTCTGCGACGACGCGAACCTGGTGCGCTCGGCCGAGGCGGCCGCGCTGTCCGCATTCTCGAACGCCGGCCAGCGCTGCGCCGCCGGCTCCCGGCTGATCGTCTTCGACGCAGTGTACGACCGCTTCCGCGAGCTCCTCGTCGAGCGGGCGCGTGCCCAGAAGGTCGGGCCCGACGACGAGCACGACTTCGGTCCGGTGATCAACGAGCGGCAGCTCGAGCACATGCTCGCTGCGGTCGACCGGGCGAAGGCCGCGGGCGCCACCGTGGTCACGGGCGGTGAGCGGCTCGACCGGCCCGGCTTCTACCTGGCGCCGACGATCGTCGAGGGTGCCGCCGCCGACGCCGAGATCTCGTGCACCGAGCTGTTCGGGCCCATCACCACTCTCCATCGCGTCGAGGGCTTCGAGGAGGCACTTGCGGTGGCCAACGCGAGCCCGTACGGGCTGACCGCAGCGATCTGGACGGCCAGCATCCACCGCGGCCAGGAGTTCGTCCGCCGGATCGTGGCCGGCGGCGTCCAGGTGAACGGGCCGACGTACGGCTTCGAGCCGCATGTGCCCTTCGGCGGCCAGCGCGACTCGGGCACGGGCTGGCGCGAGCCCGGCACCGAGGCGCTCGACGTCTACTCCGACTGGAAGACCGTCTATGTCACGCACGATCCCGCATCCGTCTGAGGCGATTGCCGCCGTGGCGCCGGCGGCGGAGGTCCCCTACCCGCTCGCGAAGCGCATCTTCGACCGAATGGTCGCAGCCCTGCTCCTGGTCGTGCTCTCGCCGCTCCTTCTGCTCGCTCTCGCGGTCCTGGCCGTGGACATGGTCTTCGCCCCGCGCGACCGTGGCCGGTGGCTCTACCGCGAGTGCCGCATCTCTCGCGGCCGCGAGTTCGAGGTGCTCAAGTTCCGCGTCCTGCGTGAGGACGTGCTCGCCGAGATCGCGTCGCACGACGACGCGTATGCGCGGCTTTACGAGGCCGACCACGCCAACCTGACCGGCGCCGGCCGGATCGTCAAGCGGATCTACGCCGACGAGCTGCCGCAGATCGTCAACGTCCTGCGCGGCGACATCAGCCTGGTCGGGCCGCGGCCGTGGCCGGTGACGATGGTCGAGGCCCAGGTGGCGAAGGGCTTCGACTACCGCCTGCACGTGATGGCCGGGTGGACGGGCCCGGCGCAGGTGCGTAAGGACTCGAAGGCCAAGTCGAAGGCGACCGAGCTCGACCTGGAGTACGTCGAGCTGTGCAGGACGCTGACCGGTCCGCAGCTGGTCCGGCACGACCTGAAGGTGATCCGTCAGTCGCTGCGGACGGTACTCCGCGCCCGCGGCCTGCGCTACTGAAGCGCCGCAGCTCGCTCGTACAGGCCGGCGGCCAGCTCCTCGACCTGCGCCACCGTCTCGCCGTCCAGCTTCTCGCGCCAGCCCTCGGTGCGCTCCGGGCGAACGCCGTAGCCCTCCACGGGGTCGCTCGAGTTCGCACTGATCGGCCGGCCGTTGAAGGTCGGGACGAGCAACTCCGGGCGCATCGAGATGCCGGCGCGCTCCGCGACGAGCCGCATCGTCGCCTCGGTGTCACGGACGAGGCTCTCGTAGGTGACCACGACTACGCGGTCGGGCCGCTCGGTCTGCGCCGACAGCGTCGCCTCCGTCGAGCTGCGCCACTTCTTCAGCGCGCGCTCGACGGTCGAGTACTGCTGCTTCTGGTTCCGCGCCGACGCATACCACGCGCGCGGGTCTCGGACGATCGAGACGAGCATTCCGTCCGGGTAGTCCGCGAAGAAGCCCTCGAGGCTCCGCGGCTTCACGTGCAGATCGGGTGCGAACGCCGTGACCACGCGCTTCGGTTCGGCATACAGCGTCTGGTTGTCCACCCAGGCGTTGAAGTACGAGGTGAAGTACGCGTCCAGGACGTCCCGGCGGCTCGCCGGCTGCCCCTCTGCAAGCCGCTGTTCGAAGATCCGCTGCTGGAGCCCGGGTAGGAAGAGGAAGGGGAAGACGTCGACGTCGCGGCCGCCGTCCGGACGCACACCGGCCGGTTTCCTGTAGCCGCGCCGCGCGTGCTTCCAGGCGTAGGGCTCGTGCAGCAGCTCGAACCACTCGTCCCGCCGAGCCAGGTCGATCGGCGGCCAGTGGCGGCTCGTCGGGCTGCCGATCCGCAGCTCGTGCGGGTGGGCGTGGCACTCCGGGTGGCCGTCGAACAGCTGGCTGAGCAGGGTTCCGCCGGAGCGGGGCACCTGTGAGACGAGGACGAGCGGCTGCGTGACGGGGACGAGGTGCTCGAGCCTCGCCCGGCAGAGCGCGTCGTACTCCTCGGTCACGGTCGAGAGCGTCACGCGGGCGATCGTAGCCTTCGAGGCCTCGCGCCAGCCGAGCCGCCCGCCGCGCGCGCGTTTCTCAATCGTGTGCAGCACCGAAAAGTCCCTGCATCCGAGGCCTTTTCCGGGGCGCGTCTCGAGAGTGCCCGGCACCGTCAAGGCGCGGCGTCCCGCTCCCGTCCGAGGCGGACCCGGCCACGCATCGCGGTACGATCGGCCCGTGCCGAGCGCGGTTGCCCTCGTCCCCGCCCGGTCGGGCTCGCAGCGGGTGCCGGGGAAGAACGTGGCGCCGCTCGCCGGCCATCCGCTGATCGCCTACGCGATCGCCGGCGCCCGCGAGAGCGGCATCTTCGACGAGGTGGTCGTCTCGACCGATTCGGAGGAGATCGCCGAGGTCGCTCACCGCTACGGCGCGACCGTTCCCGGACTCCGTCCGGGTGAGCTGTCGACGGCCACCTCGCCCGACATCGAGTGGGTCGTCCACGTGATGGCCGGCCGCCCGGAGGAGCTGTTCTCGATCCTGAGGCCGACCAGTCCGTTCCGCACCGGGGAGACGATCCGCCACGCCTTCGGGCGGCTGCTCGAGCTGGGCGACCGGGCAGACTCGATCCGCGCCGTCGAGCCGGCGAAGCAGCATCCGGGAAAGATGTGGACGCTGGAGGGCGACCTGCTCGAACCGCTGCTCCCGCAGCCCGAGGGCTCGACGCCGCTGCACTCGCTGCAGTACCAGTCGCTTCCGGTTGTCTACGTCCAGAACTCGAGCCTGGAGATCGCTTGGAGACGCGTGCTCGAGCCGCCGCTGCCGACGATCTCCGGGACCCGCGTCGTGCCGTTTTTCACCGACGGCTGGGAGGGGTTCTCGGTCGACTATCCGGGCGATCTCGAGTTGGCGGAGCGGGCGGTCGAGCGCGGCGAGGCCGTGCTCCCGCGCGTCGCCGTCGCGACGCGCTAGTGGCCCGCGATCCCCTGCTGCTCGTCCACCTGCCGAAGACCGCCGGCACGACGCTCGCGCAGCTGCTGCGCTACCACTACTCGGGCGGCGGGTTCATGGGAGCCGGCAACGTGCTCAGCCGCCCCGACGAGGCCGGTCCGCGCCTGCAGGCGATCGCGCGGAAGCCGGCGATCCGCGCGGCGGCCGGGCACGTCAGCTTCGGGCTGGCCGAGCAGATCCTGCCCGACGCGACCTTCGTCACCATCCTGCGCGAGCCGGTCGCGCGCACGCTCTCGCAGTACTCCTTCCTGGCGGAGTTCGGCCGTGGCGGCGGACTGGTGCCACCCGGCCTGGGCGAGGACGCCCGCGGGGTGGGCCTCGAGGAGATGTTCGACCGCGGCTATCTGCTCGACGACCTGCAGACGCGGATGCTCTGCGGACTGGTCTCGCCGTACGACGACCTCCCCGCCGACGCGCTCGACCGCGCGAGGTCGAACCTGCGCGGGCGCTTCGCTTACGTGGGGACGACCGAGCGCTTCGACGAGCTGCTCGCCGTCCTCAACCTTGCGCTCGGCTGGCCGACGACGGCCCACGAGCCGGCCCGGGCGAACCCGCATCGGTCGGCGGAGGTGCCCGACGAGCTGCGAGCCGTCGCCGCCGAGCGGAACCCGCGCGACCTGGAGCTGCACGCCCTCGCCGGCGATCTCCTCGCCGAGAGGGTCGACGCGGCTGCAAAGGAGGAAGCGGCGGTGATTGCAGAGGCGACCAGACGCTGGAACGAGGCCCGGGAAGCGTCGGAGCCGGTACGCTCGCCAGCGCCGGATGCGCGGGTCGAGCGGGCGCTGGAGGAGGCGCAGCTCGTCCGCGACGCTTTCGAGGAGCGGAACAGGAGAGCCAAGGTGAAGCGAGCGAGAAAACCGTGACCGGGCTGCGCTACGTCGCGCAGGCCGACTGCGCCCGCGTCGCCGGGCTCGATGCAGACCCCGTCGAGCGGGCGGCGGCCTTCGCCGACGTCTGCCGGCTGAATGCGCTCTACATGATCGAGCGGGCGGGCTCCGGCCACCCCGGGACGACCTTCAGCTCGATCGACGTGGTCGCCTGGCTCCACCTCGAGGTGCTGGGCGACGGGGACCGCTACTTCTCGTCGAAGGGCCACGACGTGCCGGGGCTCTACGCGGTGCTGACCGCGCTCGGGAGGCTCGACTTCGACCTGATCCACCAGCTGCGCCGGCTCGACGGGCTGCCGGGGCACCCGGACGTCGCGGCGACGCCGGAGGTGGTGACGAGCACCGGGTCGCTGGGCATGGGCGTCTCGAAGGCGCGTGGCTTCGTCCTTGCCGACCGCGTGCGGGGCCGCTCGGGCCGCGTCTACGTCCTCACCGGCGACGGGGAGCTCCAGGAGGGCCAGTTCTGGGAGTCGCTCCAGCCGACCGCGAACCGCAGGCTCGCCGAGGTCACCGTGATCGTCGACCGCAACCTCGTCCAGTCGGACACGTGGGTTTCCGAGGTGAGCGACCTCGGAGATCTGGAGGCGAAGCTCCGCGCGTTCGGCTGGGTGGTGAGGAGCTGCGACGGTCACGACCTGCGCGCCTTCGCAGACACGCTGGCCGGGCTCGATGACGTGGAGCGTCCGCGGGCGGTGATCGCGAACACGCGCAAGGGTGGTGGCGTCTCGTTCATGGAGCCGCACGACCTCCCGAAAAGCGACACCGCGCTCTACGGCTACCACTCGGGCGCGCCGACCGAGGACGAGTACGAGCAGGCCGTCGACGAGGTGCTGGCGCGGCTGAACGCCCGGCTGGAGCGGCTGGGCGCCGAGCCCGTGGGCCTCGTGCCGGCAGAGCCGCCCGAGCACCACTCCGCGCCGAAGGAGCGCCAGCGGCTCGTCCCTGCTTACGGCGAGGCGCTGGTCGCGGCCGCAGCGCAGGAGCCGCGGCTGATCGCGCTCGACGCCGACCTCCGGCTCGACACCGGCCTCGTCGCCTTCCGCGAGCGCTTCCCCGACCGCTTCTTCGAGTGCGGCATCGCCGAGCAGGACATGGTCTCGCAGGCCGGCGCGATGGCGCTCGCAGGGTTGATCCCGGTCTGCCACTCGTTCGCGTGCTTCCTCTCCACGCGGCCGAACGAGCAGATCTACAACAACGCGACGGAGCGCTCGAAGGTGATCTACGTCGGCTCGCTCGCGGGCCTCGTCCCGGGTGGCCCCGGACACTCACACCAGTCGGTCCGCGACATCTCGGCGCTCGGCGCGATGCCGGGGATGGCCCTGCTGGAGCCGTTCAGCGAGAGCGAGTGCCGTGCGATCGTCCAGTGGGCGGTCCACCGTGCGCCGGGTTCGGTCTACATCCGGCTGTGCAGCGTGCCGTGGGCGCTCGGCTTCGACCCGCCGCCGGTCGAGGAGCTCTCGCCCGGCCGCGGCACCGTGCTACGGCCGGCCGGCGAGATCCTCTTCGTCGCCGCCGGGCCCGTGATGGTCGCGAACGCCGTTCACGCGGCGGACCTGCTCGACGTCGAGGCGGGGGTAGTGGCGATCCCGTGGCTTCGCGACCTCGACGGAGCCTGGCTGGCGGAGGTCGCGGGCGACGCGCAGCTCGTCACGCTCGACAACCACTATGTCACCGGCGGCCAGGGCGACGCGGTGCTCTCCGCGCTCGCCGTCGCGGAGGCGCCGAATCGCGTGCACAAGATCGGCGTGACCAGCATTCCCAAGTCGGGCGGGAACGACGAGGTTCTGGCAGCGCACGGACTCGACGCCGAGGGGATCGCCGGCCAGGTCCGGAGCCGGCTCGAGGCCCAGGCGGGTCAGCCCTCGAGTGCGTAGCCGAACGTCGCGAGGTCGATCCCCGTCAGCTCGGCCGTGCGGCGGTTGCTCTCGCGATAGCGGTCTCCAACGGCCGCCTCGACCGTCATGGAGAGCCTGCGCGTCGCAGACGCCGCCACGCGGTCCGGGGCGCGGCTTCCGACCGCCCGGAGACTTCGCCTCAGAACGCCGCCGAGACCGGCTTTCGCGTCGAGTGGCGCCCAGGGGTTGAGCCGCCCTCCGAGGAGGATGTTGGCCCGCCGCCTGGCGCCTAGCGTCGTTGTGGGCCAGGCGGGGTTCTCGACGAAGGTGAACGGCAGCGCCGCCACCGCCTCCGGTGGCGGCTGGATCCCCACGAAGGCGGTGATTCGCACCACGAACTCCTGCGGGTCGCGGCGAAAGAGCTCGTACGGCAGTGCGAGCACTCTCGCCTCGTCGAACAGCTCCCGGTACAGCGCGATCAACCGGTCGTACTCGAAGTGCACCGGCGAGAACGGCCACGGATGTGGGTACCGCGGTCTCGGCGGCTGGAGGTAGTCATCGAGGGAGAGCAGGCCGCCGGTGGAGACGTACTGCCGGTAGCTCGACAGGATCATCTGGCGCTGCTCGCGGAAGACGACGAGCACGCGGGCCTCCGGAAACGTGTCCGCGAGGCGTCGCGCGATCCGGGCGCTGTCGTAGGCCCCGTAGAGCATGTCCCCGCAGAGCCGCTCGGCCGAGAGGACCGGCACGAGAGCTGACTTCTCGATCTTGCGGATCCTCGGCTCGAAACCCGCCCGGCACGCCTGGGCGTCGAACTCGAGATCGTGCGGCGCGACGACCGCCCGCTTGAGCTTCCCTTCGCCGCATGCCTTCGCGAGACCGAGATCCGACGACGGGAAGACGAAGCGTTGCAGCCAGCTCGTACCGGTCTTGTGGTAGCCAATGTGGAGAAGCAGGCTGCGGAGTGTACTCAGGCGGACCGGCCCCAGGAAGAAGCCGGTACGGTCGTCCGGTGAGCCGTTCCTTGCGGCACCTGCTGGCGGCTACCTCGCGCGAGATCGACGTGCGCACTGCAGCCCGCAGGACCGAGCGGGCCCTGAGGAGGGCCGGTCGCGGCGGCGGAACGGTCCTGCTCGGCCCGTTCGTGGGCGAGATCGGCTACGAGCTCGAGTACTGGATTCCGTTCCTGCGGCGCGAGCTTCGCCGGCACGGGATAGAGCGCGGGCGGGCGACCGTGCTTGCTCGTGGTGGTGCGGCGCTCTGGTACCGGGACTTTGCGGCGCATGCGGTCGACGCGCTCGAGCTGCTGTCACCTGAGCAGTACCTGCCCCGACTCGAGGAGCGCCGCTCGCGCGCCGGCGACCTCAAGCAGCTCCGCTGGGAGCCCTTCGACCGCGAGCTCGTCGAGCTGGCCCGTGAGCGCACCGGCGCCGTGACCGTCGTGCATCCCGGCTACATGTTCACGCGCCTGCGCGGCCTCTGGTTCAGGGGCGAGTCGATCGAGTCGCTGTGGCCCTGGGTCGAGTACCGGTTGCTCGACGTCGCCGGCGAGCCGATCGCCGGGCTGCCTGCGGACTACGTCGCCGTGAAGGCGTACTTCAACGAGGTGCTTCCCGCCTCGGAGGAGAACCGGGCCTTCTTCCGCTCGATGGTCGAGCGGCTGGCCGAGCGCGTAGACGTCGTCCTGCTCTCCACCGGCCTCCTCGTCGACGATCACGAGGAGTGGATGCACGTGCACGAACGAGTCCATCCGATCGAGCACCTGCTCCGGCCGCAGGACAACCTGGCGGTGCAGACGAGGATCATCGCCGGCTCGCGAGGCCTTGTCGCCACCTACGGTGGCTTTTCCTACCTCGGGCCGTTCCTGGGCGTCCCGGCGCTCACCTTCTACGAGGTCGAGCAGACCGTCCCGGTCCACCTCGAGGTGCTGAGGCGCGCGCTGCCGGCCGCCGACTACCGTCGCGTCCGAGCCGGGGATCTAGCCGCCGTGGACGCCTTCGCGTAGCCGCTCGAGCTCCGCGGCCGCCGCCTCGTAGCGCTCGCGCCACTTCCGCGTCTCCTGCTGCTCCTTGGCGAGCCGTCGCTCGGCCTTCTGGAGCATCGCGCGCAGGCCCTCCTCGTCCTTCCACGCGCGCGCCTTGTGGTGGACGGCGTAGGCGCCGTCGACCTCCTCGGGGGTGCGCGGGTAGAAGCGCTCCGGCGGAATCAAGGTCACGCCGGGCTCGCCGAGGAAGATCGCATCGATGAACTCCGGGCCGCTCGTGCCCTTGAGGTTGTCCCCGGTCGCCATCGATTTGCCGTAGGCCTTCTGCTCCTGGATCTCGTGCAGCGCCCGCTCGACGAGCGGATGGCCGGCAACCGAGCCCATCAGCGCGCCGTTGAGCTTGCCGGGCTTGCGGAAGCCGACGAAGACGTCTGCGTCCTCGATCAGAGGCTCGATCGAGCGCCTGCACTCGAAATCGGTGTCGACGTGCACGCCGCCCTGGGTGAGGAGCAGCTCGAGCCGGAAGATGTCGGCGCGTTCCCACGGCGCCCGCAGCAGGTCGGCCGCCTCGGGGCGGATGAGGGTCTCGCGTGACGGAAAGTTCTCATCGGTCCAGAGCTTCAGCTCCCACCCGGGATGGTGGTCGAGCCAAGTCTGCCCGTAGGCTCCGAACTCGTCCGGCAGGGGATCCGGGCCCACCCAGATCTGGTGGAAGATGCGGGGAATGCGCACCGGCGGAAGGTACCAATGATCGTTTCGACCGACGCACTGCCGGCCCACCGCGGCACGGTGACCATGGTCGACGGTGGATTCGATCCCCTGCACCCGGGACACATCGCCTATTTCGCGGCGGCTGCAGATCTCGGGCTGCCTCTGCTCTGCAACGTCTCACCCGACACGTGGGTCGAACGCAAGCATCCGCCACTTCTCGAACAGGCCCACCGAGCCGCGATCGTCGACGCGATCCGGTTCGTCACCTACACACACCTCGCCACCGGTACGACCGAGTCGGTACTCCGGCGACTCGGGCCCCGGTACTACGCGAAAGGCGCAGACTGGCGCGGTCGGCTGCCGGCGGAGGAGCTGGCCGTCTGCGCAGAGCTGGGGACCGAGGTGGTATACCTCGACACGGTTCGTGAATCCTCCACCGCTCTCCTCGACCGATATGAGCGCCGTCGCAACGACTCCTGAACAGGTTCTCGAGGCGTTTCGGCGCGACGGGATCGCCGTCGCCCGGTTCACCGATCTCTTCGGAGCGGAGCTGTGGCAGGACGCCGTCGCGGACATCACGCCTTTCGTCGACTCGACCAGAGAGCAGGCGGCGGACCTGAGCAAGCAGAAGAAGGCGAAGGGCAAGGAAGAAGTGATCGTCCGACGCTTCTTCAGCAGGGACGGAGCTGTGCCTCACTACTCGCTGTCGGGCCCCTGGCTCAGGATCGCAGCGTCGGATGGCGTGCTCGACATCGTCAACGGGTACACGGGCCAGCCGAGGAAGCTGACGTACGTGGACAACTGGTACACGGTTCCGTACCCGCACGCGACGAAGCGGGTCGCGTCGCAGCGCTGGCACCGCGACCCCGACGACGACCACATCGTGAAGGTGTTCGTCTACTTCAGCGACGTGGACGAAGAAGCCGGGCCGTTCGAGTACGTGCGCGACAGCGCCGCCGACGGCAAGTACGGCCAGCTGTGGCCGGGCACCGAGGGCGTTTATCCGCCCGGCGAGGAGCTCGAGGCCGCCGTCGACCCCGAGGATCGGATGACGATGACCGGCCCGGCCGGAACGGTCATCTTCTGCGACACCGCCGGCTTCCACCGCGGCGGGTTCGCCCGCACCAAGCCGCGCATCTTGATGATCTCCACCTTCCTGCGCGAGAACACGTGGAAGGGCAAGCGGCGGTTCGAGGTCGATTTCGAGGGTCGCGAGGATTCCCTGTCCGAGCAGGCTCGGCAGGCCCTTTCCTGAGGGCATCTGTGATCATGCGCGGTGGATGACGGCCCGCGCTACCGGGTCGGAGGAAGACATGGCGCTGGAACAGCCTCGTCCGCCCAAGACCCCCGTCTTCGACGACGAGGACTTCCTCGCGCTCGCAAGCGTGGTGAAGTCGCACGGGCGCACGATGCTTCCGCAGAAGCGCCTCTGGACACTGTGGCAATGCGTCGCGAACGTGGCCTCCCTCGACGGGCACGCCGCGGAGATCGGCGCGTACCGCGGCGGTTCGGCCTATTTCATCGCCGCCTCTTTCCTCCGGCGGCTCGGTCGTGAGGTGCCGATGGACGTGATCGACACGTTCGAAGGACACCCGGCGGGGAAGCTCTCGGAACACGACAGCGCGATCCATGCCGACGGAAGCAAGTTTCTCTCGACGAGCTACGAGAGCGTCGTCGACTACCTCAGCCCGTTCGAGCATCTGACCGTTCGGAAGGGAGACTTCTCGGCCGTCGCGGCTGACCTACCGCAGCGGACGTACCGGCTCGTTCACGTCGACGTGGATCTCTACGTGCCGGCATTGGAGTGCCTTCGCTACTTCGGGCCGCGGCTGGTCCGCGGTGGCATCCTTCTGCTCGACGACTACGGTGCCGCCGCCTGCCCCGGCATCCGGCAGGCGGCCGACGAGTACCTCGCGGGCGGTGGCTTCCAGACCTGGGACACGAGGAGCCGGCAACTCGTGCTCGTCAAGCTCTGAAGCGCGAGAGCCGATCCCGCGGAACCGGGCTCAGGGCTCGAGGAGGATGCTTCGGGCCTTGGCGTAGAGCTCGTCGGTCGCCCGGGCGATGGCTGCCTCGGTCGACGCATCGAGCTCTGGCAGCGCAGCACGATCGGAGACGACGCCGTACTCGTAGACCGGCCTGCTCGAGTCGGCGCGTATCGGTCGTCCGTTGAACGTCGGCACGAGCAATTCTTCCGAGAACGCCAATCCGAGCCGCTGCGCGATACGTCGCATGAGCGGCTCGGTCTCGAGCACCAGCTGTTCGAAGGAAACGACGATGACCTGCTCCCCGTACCGCTCCCGGGCTCGGAGCGACGACCGGGTCGAACGGCTCCAGGTTGCCATCGCTCGGTCGACGTCTTCATGGCGCTGCTCATACCGACGGCTCGACTCGAACCAGCTGCGCGGGTCGCGGACGATCGTGATCAGCGTCCCATCGGGGTAGTCCCGGAAATACGCGGCGAGGTCGGACTTGTTCATCGCCAGCCGGGCGGCGAAGGCGGTGACTGCCCGCTTCGGGCCGGTCCGCAGGTTCGCGTTGTCGAGCCAGGCGTTGAAGTACGAGGTCATGTACGCGTCGACGATCTCGCGTGCCGAAAAGCCCGGCTGTGCACGCTGCAGGAAGATCTCGCGCTGCCGGTCGAGGTCGAAGCGAAACGGGAACACGTCGTAGGTGCCGGCACTGCGGGCGCCGGGCGTCGCCTTCGAGTAGCCCTGCTCGACGAACTCGAGCGTGATCCGCTCGAAGAGCGCCTCGAACCAGGCCTCCGGTGACGCGTCCGGGTCGAGTGACGGCCAGTGGGCCTTCCCCGGGCCGATGTGCAGCTCCCCGGGGTGCGCGTGCACCTCGGGATGCCCGTCGAACAGCTGGCTGAGGAGGGTGCCGCCGGAGCGCTGCACCTGGGAGATCAGCACCAGCGGCTCCCGCACGGGTACGAGGGACACAGCCGCGGAGTCTACGATCAGGTCGGTCCATGACCCCGATCGAGGCCGTCGTCACCCACCACCGCAGCGGCTTCCGCTCCGGCGTCGCGCGCTTCAACGAGCTGCTCGCCGAACGCCTTGGAGTGCCGCTCTACGGCCTCGACGACGATGGCCCCGGCTGGAACCGCTCGCTCCTCTCCTTCAAGGTCGGCGAGCTCGACATCGCGACCCGGGCCGCGCTGGCCGAGCGCCTCGACCGCTGGGAGGGCGAGCTGTTCCTGCACGAGCTCTCGGGCCTCGAGTTCGAGCGCGAGCTGGTCGGTCGCGCCCGGCGTGTGCACTGCGGGAACCTCGAGATCTACGAGGGCCTGCGCGGCCTCGGCGACAGGGTCGAGGCGGTCTGGGCTCCGGGACTGATCGTCGACCGTCGCCCGTTCGAGCCTGCCGCCGTCACCGTCTTCTCGTTCGGGATGGCGCACAAGGTCCGCACCGACATGTTCCGGCGGCTGCGAAGCCTGCTCGACGCGCTGGGGGCGCCCTACGCCGTCTATGTCTCGGCGGCGAACCACGAGACGACCACGGTCGAGGACGCACAGGCGGTCTTCGAGGAGATGCACGAGCTCTTCCCGAGCCTGTACTTCCTCGGCAACCTCTCGGACGTGGCCGTCTACAACCGGCTGCGGGAGTCGACCTTCTTCGCGGCGTTCTTCGACCGCGGCGTCCGCGCGAACAACACGTCGGTGGCGGCGGCAATGGAGACCGGCGCGGTCGTGATCACGAACCTCGACGAGCTCTCTCCGCCGGAGTACGTCCACGGAGAGAACCTGATCGACATCGAGCGCTGCGACCGGCTGCCGACCGAGCCGGAGGTACTGGACGCCATCCGGGAGCATGCGGTCGAGACCGCGACCGCTCGCGGCTGGGACGCCCTCGTCGCGCAACTGGTGCGGGCATGAGTGACAGGCCTCAGCCCGTTTCTCATTCCGCTTCCCGGGCCGAGCGGATCGCCGCGGTCGGCTACGACTACGGGGCACGGGAGACGGAGCCCGTCACCGCGTGCAACCTCTGCGGCTCGACCGAGCTCGTCGAGCTCTCGCGGTGCGACCGCTACGGCTATCCGGCCCCGCTGTGGCTGTGCCGTCGCTGCGGGCTCGGCTTCCTCTCACCCCGGCTCACGGCTGCCGAGTACGGAGCGTTCTACGAGGACGTCTATCGGCCGCTGGTCAGTGCCTTCCACGGCCGCCGCATCGACGCGGAGACGGTCCAGGACGACCAGGTCGCGTACGCCGCCGAGCTGGTCGAGCTGCTGCGGGAGACGCTCGACGGGCCGCCCGCCACGGTGATGGACGTCGGCGGCTCGACCGGGGTCGTGGCCGGCGCAGTGCGCGATGCCTTCGGCTCCGCGGTAACCGTGCTCGACCCGGCGCCCGACGAGCTCGAGGTCGCCGCGGCGGCCGGCATGGAGACGATCCTGGGCTTCGCCGAGGATTTCGACGCACTCGTGCCGGGAATGGGCGAACGGCGCTGGGACCTCGTCCTCCTCTGCCAAACGATCGACCACCTGCTCGATGTCCGCGGCACGCTGGAGGCGATGCGGCGGATGACGGCAGTCGATGGGCATGCATTCGTCGACGTGCTCGACCTCCTGATCGCCACCGTCAAGCATGGCACGGTCGAGGGCGCTGCCAAGATCGACCACCCGTACTACCTGACGCACGACACCGCGATTGCGGCGTTCCGGCTCACGGGCTTCGAACCGGTCGCCGAGCGCCTGTCGGCGGACGGACACTGGGGTTTCGTGCTCGCGCCTGGGGAGCCTCGCGAGCCCGACTGGGACGAGCTCGGCCGTGGTGCAGCGGCCATGATCGACGAGCTGCGGGTCGCGTGAGGACGCTCGGCCTCGTTCCCGCCCGCGGCGGCTCTACGCGCGTACCACGCAAGAACCTGGCCGTGCTCGGCGGTCGCACGCTGGTGCGCCGGGCGCTGGAGACGGCGCTCGCCGCGGGCTGCTTCGAGACGGTCGCGCTCTCCAGCGACGAGGACGAGATCCTGGCCGAGGCGGACGGCCTCGACGCGGTCGCGCTGCGGCGTCCGCCGGAGGTCTCGAGCGAGACCGCGCGTGCAAGGGACTTTGTCTGGCACGCGCTCGGCGAGCTCGGCGACTTCGACGCACTGGCGATCGTCCAGTGCACGTCGCCGTTCACCGCCCCGGAGGACGTGGCCGGAGCCGTCGCGCTGCTGGAGCGCACAGGCGCCGATTCGGTCGTCACGGTCTCGGTTGCAGACGCGGCGCACCATCCGCTCAAGATGAAGCGGCTCGAGGGAGATCGCCTGCTCCCGTACCTCGAGGACGACCGACTGACGCCGTCCCACGAGCTCGAGCAGCTGTGGGTGCGGAACGGCTCCGTCTACGTCTTCCGGCGCGAAGCTGCCGAACGCGGCCTGGAGGCTGATGACGTGCGCGGCTACGAGATGCCGCCGGAGCGCTCGTTCGACATCGACACGCCCGAGGATCTGAGGTTCGCCGAGTTCCTGGTCGAGCGTGGTGAGCGCTCGTGATCCCGCGGGTCTTCCACCAGATCTGGCTCGGCGAGGGCGCTTTTCCATACGCGGTCGAGCGCGAGAGCTGGTATCGCTTCCACCCCGACTGGGAGCACCGGCTCTGGTCGGAGCGTGACCTCCCGCGCGATCTGGAGCTGACGGAGGCTGCGAACCTGCTTCGCCAGCCTGCCGAGCGTGCCGACATCCTTCGGCTCGAGCTGTTGCATCGCCACGGCGGCGTCTACCTCGACGCCGACTTCGAGTGCCTGAAGCCGATTGACCCACTGGTCGAGGGGGCGTCGTGCTTCCTCGGCCTGCTCGATTCGGGACGCGTCTCGAACGCCGTGATCGGCTCGGTGCCCGGGCATCCGCTGTTGGCCAAGGCCATGACAGAGGTTCGGCCGCGGACCACCTACGGGCCGGTCGACCGCGAAGGCACCGGGCCGCTGCTGCTCGAGCGCATCCGGCACGAGGTCGACGGTGTCACCCTCTTCGAGCCGAACGTCTTCTACGCCACCGAGCGCGAACAGGCCGAGTACGCGTTTCACCTGTCGGCGCGGTCGTGGAAGGACGAGGCGGGGCTCCGCAGCGACCTCGCACGGGCCGAGCGCGACCGTGCGATCGCGCGAGAGGAGCTGCGGAAGCTCCAGAAGCGCTTCGACCGCCTCGAGCGAGGCGGCCCGTTGCGGCGGATCCTGAGACGGCCGCCGCTACAGTGACCGCCGTGCAGATCGCCGGCAGAGAGCTCGGGCCGCGGGCGTTCGTCATTGCCGAGATCGGCAACAACCACGACGGCTCGATTCGCCAGGCCGAGCGGCTGATCGAGGCCGCTGCCGAGGCCGGCGCCGATGCAGTCAAGTTCCAGACGCACATCGCCGAGGCGGAGATGCTTCCTTCGACGCCGACCCCGCCGCACTTCGACGAGCCCCGGTACGAGTTCACGAAGCGCATGGAGCTCTCGCTGGACGACCACCTTCGGGTGAATGCGTTTGCGGAGGAGCGCGGGCTCGTGTTCTTCTCGTCGCCCTTCTCGGTCGAGGCGGTCGCGCTGCTCGAGGAGGTCGGCGTACCGGCCTACAAGATCGCCTCGGGCGAAGTGACGAACCCGCCGCTGATCGAGGCCGTCGCTGCCACCGGCCGGCCCGTTCTGCTCTCGAGCGGCATGTCGGGAATGGACGACGTGGAGCGCGCCGCCGCCATCCTCCGCGGGTCGGGCTCCGATTTTTTGATCATGCAGTGCACCTCGAACTACCCGTGCCCGCCCGAGCTCGTCAACCTGCGCGCGATGACTGCGATGGGCGAGCGGCTCGGCGTGCCGTACGGCCTCTCGGACCACACACCCGACATCTACACCTCGGTCGCGGCGGTCGCGCTCGGCGCCATCGCGGTCGAGAAGCACTTCACACTGTCGAAGCGGCTCTACGGACCCGACCACCACGCCTCGCTCGTGCCCGAGGAGTTCGCGCGGCTGGTCGAGGGCATCCGCCAGGTCGAGGCGGCGATGGGCGACGGGCTCAAGCAGCGCGACCCTGCACTCGATCCCGCGCGGGCGACCTTCGAGAAGAGCGTGGTCGCGAAGGTGGAGATTCCCGAGGGCGCCGTCCTCGAGCCGGAGATGCTGACCACGAAGCGGCCCGGGAACGGCATCCCGGCCTTGCGGTTGCCGGAGCTGGTCGGCCGGA
>JBKPRA010000080.1:0-46115 GCA_046734335.1 Actinomycetota bacterium
CACACTAGAACTTTCGTCGGCAGCGTCAGATGTGTATAAGAGACAGGGCTCGGGCTCGACTCGAGCGGTCTTCAGCGCGCGCTCCGGCGGCCGGGGCTCGGAGCGAATCGCCCACCACACGACGAGGCAGAGGTAGACGACCGGGATCTTGAGGATGACAAGCATCCAGATCAACTCCCAGGTCATCGGGCCATTCTAGGCCATCGGCCGCACGGGGGGTCGCTGCGCCGCCGCGAATGCCTCGAATGCGCTCAATGCATCGCCACCGCCTGCCGATGGGCCTGGCATGACCCACTTGTTCGGCCTGGTGTCGGTGATCGCGGCGCTCGCAGTCGCCGTCTACCTCTTCGCGGCACAGACCCGCGACGCCGGCCGGACGTCACCCTCGGTGACGAACGCAGAGGCGCGCGCCGAGACGACTGCGGCAGGGGCGAACTTCCAAGGGGTCGTCGCCTCGCTCCAGGCGTGGTTCGCCGAGAACGGCACCTACGCTGGAGCAACGCTGCCTCCGGGATCCGGCGTCACCCTCGCGCGCGCAGACACGAGCGCGTACTGCCTCCAGACCGCCGCCGGCGCCGCTGTCGAGCACGAGGTCGGCCCCGGCGGAGAGCCGCAGCCCGGCCCCTGCTAGTACCCCTTATCCGAGCTCACGCGCCTCAGCCATAGCGCCTCCCTTCGTCGCGTCGGTACCCCCAGGCGGCCAGCGCGGCGAATGCGGCGCTCCATCCGAGGAGCAACAACCAGTCGCGAGGCCGCCACAGCCGACCCTCGGTCGCGCCCCAAAGCACGTTCCCGAACTGCCGCGTCGGGACGAGTGGCGAGACCGCCGCCACAGTCGAGGGCAAGTTCGCGGGGGTGGTCCACAGCCCGCCGGCGAAGGCGAGAACGAGATAGAAGATGTTCGCCACCGGCAGGGCACCACGAGGCGAGGCCCAATAGCCGAGTGCAATTCCCAGGAGAGCGAAAGGAACCGCGCCGACCACGAGCGCCAGGGCGAGCGCCCCCCAACGGACGGGCGGCAGGTAAGCGTCGGTGGTGGCCAGGCCGACGAGGACGACCACGGAGGCGGACGCCAGCCCGAAGACGGTCCCGGACAGCAGGCGAGCCGTAAAGCGCAGGCTGGTCCGCACCGGGAGCGTTCTTAGGAAGCGCTCCCATGGCGTCTCGCGCTCGGCAGCGATGCCGACGCCGAACTGGAAGAACGCGACGGCAAGGAAGGCGAAGCCGGCGAACGACGCGAGCAGCATTGTGGCGTTCTTGTCGTCGCGCGAGACCACGAAGAGGAGGAAGAACAGGCCGGGAAACGCGAGCGTCGGAACGCTGAAAGCCGGGTAGCGGAGGAGCTCGACGGTCATCGCCTTCGTGTAGAGAAAGGTCAGCCTCATGCGTCGCTCCCGGTCAGGGTCAGGAAGGCCTCTTCCAGCGAGCCCCCATGCGCCCTCGCCAGCTGGCTCGGCGACCCCTCGGCGACGATGCGACCGCGCGCCAGCAGCGCCACCCGGGTCGCCACCGCCTCGGCCTCCTCCAGGTAGTGGGTGGTGAGCAGGATCGTTCCCCCCGCGGCCGCGTATGCGTGGAGCTTCTGCCAGAGGCTCCTGCGCGCCTCGACGTCTAGTCCCGTGGTCGGCTCGTCGAGGAATACGACGAGCGGCCGCCCGACGAATGCCAGGGCCACCGACAGACCCCGACGCTCGCCGCCGGACAGGCCGCCGACCTGTCGACGTCCGCAATGGGCGAGCCCGAACCGGGCGAGCAGCTCAGCAGTCGGGACCGGCGTGGCGAAATGAGCGCGAACGAGGTCGACGATCTCGTGCACGCGCAGCGTCGGCGGAAAGCCCGCTTCCTGGGGCGTCACCCCGATCGCCGCCCGCGCGTCGCGATCGCGAGGAGCTGTGCCGAGGAGCTCGGCCCGACCACGGTCGGGACGGCGGAGGCCGAGAATCACCGAGAGAGCGGTCGTCTTGCCCGCGCCGTTCGGCCCGAGCAGCGCGAGCACTTCGCCCCCACGGAGCTCGAGATCGACATCGTTCAGCGCGACCAGGCTGCCGAAGCGCTTGGTGACGCCAATGAGGGCCGCCGCGATCATGGCCCCCGAAGTCGCGCGCGCTGGGCCCTGACGGCCCAGTCGACGAGGACGTTGTAGACCGCGTGAGCCACGATCGCGGCCGTGAGACCGCCGACGAGGAATGCCACCCCGAACGCGGCGCCGGTGATGAGGTGGACAGCGCAACGCCCGCGCAGCGACGGCCAGTGCCAGAGCGCAAACCCCGCCGACGACGCGACCAACGCCGCCCACGGCCCGATGAGAGCCCTCAGCCCGCCGAGGACGATGCCTCGCCAGACAACTTCTTCGAGGCCGGCGGCTGCTCCGAGACCGAGCCAGCGGACGAGCATCGCCCGCCCGAGCGGTCGCGGGAGCGCGAAGGGGATATGTCCCCCGGTGAGCGAGAGAAACGTCGCTACGCCGGCGACCGGGCCGATGGTCACCCCTGACAGTGCCGCGCCATGGCTCATGTGGGGTTCCGCCCAAGCGCGATCGTGTACAGCGTCGACTCGTTCACACCATCGAGACCGAGGAAAACGTCTGTTCGTCGATCGTGGAACGCACCCAGGGGAACCGCGGCGAGATCGAGGGCCGTCGCCGCGAGAACGATGTTCTGCGCGACGTGGCCGGCTTCGAGCAGCGCGAAACGATAGCCGCGAAGACCGTACTTGAACCGCGTGCGGCCGAAGATCGCCGCTATGAGGATCAGAACCGCGCAGGACGAGGTGACCTCCGGGTAGGTGGACAGGGGCGCCAGTTCGTCTGCGGTTACTCCGAGGCGAAGAACCTCGAGGCCCGCTGACAGCGGATCGAAGTGGTACAGGCCAGGTTCCAGCTCAGCGACTCGCGAGGCGGCCACATACAGCTCAAGCGGATAGAGCGCTCCGCCCGACGGGACGGATCGCAGCCGGAGTACGGGCCGGTTTCTCTCGGACTCGAATTTCCCGGTGACGCCGTAACCGGCGTGAAGCAGCGCTGCGAGCACATCGGCGGGAATCGGTTCGGAACCGAACTCACGGTTCGATCGTCGCCGCGTGATCACATCTCCCAGCCGTGGATCGAGCGACGCCGGTGCCGGGAGAGGAAACCTGTCGGTCCCATAGCGCTTCGCAGCCCGAATCGAGCTGAGCTGGAGATCGGGGGTCGCCGCCAGCCGTCGCGCGCCCTCCATCTGACGACCGATCTGAGAGGCCGAGACCTTCGAGGCCTCGTGGTATGCCTCAGCGAGATCATGCCGGTCGGCTGGGCCGCCGTAGACGAAATGCAGCCAGCTGGCGGTCTGGCGCTGAGCTGATCCGTTCACGGAAACGGATGGGGGTCGGCGTTCAGATCCGCCAGGCCGAGCGGGCGCGCTACGAGGCCCGCCTCGTATGCGGCGTCGTACAGGCGGTTGCCGCCGAGGAAGCGCCCGTGCTCGACAACGTCGAGCTGGCAGAGCTCGGGTGCGATCACCCGAACCACGTGGAGGCCGGCACTGCTGACGTCTGGGCTGGTCACCTCTGCGGCGTACGCAGATACGCCGCTCCGCGCAAGCCGATCGCACGCCGCCTCGATCCACTCCAGTACGTTCGCGCCTTCCAGCTGCGGAATGTCGCGGGTGTCCCGGTGTTCGGACGAGCCGTCGAGGAATGCGGCTCGCGCGGCTCGATCCGGGTGCGCGTAGAACATGGTGTGTCCGTCGAAGCCCTGAATCTCGGTCGCGGGCCGCTCGACATCGTCCGGCCGCTCAAGCGCACGGTCGCGCACCCAGCGCTGGACGGCAAACGCCTCCGCGAGTGCCTTCCGCCAAGCGACCTGGATGGTCGGCGCGCAAGCCGCCCCCACGCCGAGCGCGCCGAGAACGCCGGGAGCTCCGTGCACGACTCCGAGCGCGGTCGGGATGCCGAAGAAGGCGCTCAGGTCGACCGCCGAGTAGCGCAGGCACGTGGGCGCGAAGTAGCGTGCGTCGAGCCCGGCGAGCACGGGATCGTGACTCCAGTCCAGGAGCGGCAGGGATAGCCGGCCGTACCAGGCCAGCATCACCGCGTCGCGTTCGATCTGCTCCAAGAGGCCGGCGAGCAGCGCCTCCTCGAGCGTCGGTGCGCAGGCGAGGCCGTTGCTCGTCGAATAGGTGATCTGGTCCTCGGCCGGAGCCCGTGCTCCCCAGGCCAGGAACACCAGCTGTGCGGGCAGGTAGGCCCGCTCGCCGTCGGGCAGAGCGAACCCCGGCGCCCAGCTCACCACCGACTCGCGACGGAACGGACGAAATGGGAATGCCCGATGGGTGAACTGCGTCTCGTGGAAGAGAGCGAACCGATCGGGGTCGACGGCGTCGGGCAGTTCGTCGGCAGAGCTGACGACAAGCCGACCGGAGGGCACGAACGCCGCGGAATAGCGTTCGAGGGCCTCGCCGATCGAGGCCGCCTCCGCCGCTTCTCGCACCGGATGGTCGCTCGCGGTGTACGCCACGACCGGCCCGCCGACGGTCGGGCGGCCGTCTGCGATCTTGCACGTCATGTTGATCAGGCGATGCTCGTCAGGGGCGGCGAGCATCTCGTCCACGCCGTGAACGACTCCCGTGAACGGCGAGACGAAGGTGCGGAGGCGCCGCAACGCTTCTGACGGCGGCGTCGGCTGAACCGGCGCGAGGTCAACCGCCGACAACGGCACTCTCCTTGTGCCACGGGAGCGGCGGCGCGACGCTCTCCAGCCCCGAGCAGACCGGGCAGCGCGGCACTCGGTGAACGTAGTGCAAGGTCAGGCCGAACGCTGGGACGAGCTCGACCGCATAGAAGGCCGACGGGACGCGAGGGTCCTCGAGCACGAGCCACTCGAGCACGAGAGTTGCCGCGATCCCGGCTATCAGAGCGTGGATGGCCGGCGGCGCCGGAAAAGCTGAAGGCGTCGCCTCGAGCAGACGTAGCTCGTCGCCGGCGTCGAGATTCGCCGATCGACGCAACCGGAAGCACTCGTAACAACAGGTTTCGTCCGGGAGGTAGAGGGGGCCGATCGCCGCATATCGGCCGTCGAACGCCAGCACCTGCAACCATGGCTGCCCGGCAGCGAGTGCCTGCCGGTTCCAGTCCCCGAGCATCGGCAGCTCGGCTGGACCCGGCACGCAGACGACCAGGTCGAAGCCGGACGAAATCGCTTCGTGACGCTCGACCTCGACACCACTCTGTCTGAGCAGACGGGCGACCTCGGCCGCGCCGTGGCCCCTGCCCACAAGCCCGACCGACCGGGAGCAGAGGGACGCGGCCGCGGCTGCGATGGTGAACCCGCCTGTCCGCAGCGACGCGAGCAGCTCGGCGGTGGCGGAGAGCGGCCTCGGCACGTCATCCGAGAGCGGAGGCCCATCGAGCAGAAGGCCATACTCGGCCAGGCGTTCGAGCGCAGCCTCGATTGCGGGTCGGGCGGGCTCGCCGAGCACCTCGACGATCTCGTCGAGCGTGCGCGTGCCGTCGAGGAGCGGCAGCAAGACCGGCATCAGCACCGCACCCGCCCGGCCCGCAAGGCAGATGATCCGCTGCCCGTACTCGAGGACGACCTTCTCGTCAGTCGTGGCGATCCGGTACCACGGCGCCAGGTAGGGAGTAGCCGCGATCGTCAACGCTCGACCTTTCTGCGTTGCGTGGTGCGCGGCCCGCTAGTTGAAGCAGCAGCAGCAACAGCAGCCGACGCTGCTGCAGCTCCCATCGCTGCCCGTTTGCGCGTACAGCGCCAGGCGGTAGCCCTTCTCCTGCACGACGAGGTCGAGGAGTTCCTCGGAGAGTTTTGCAAACATGGTGACCTCCCTTCCGTAGTTGTCATCGAAGGCAACCCTAGCCATGGAACTGCAACCGGTCCGTGTCGCCAATGTGACGAAACTGCGCCGACTGAGGTTCTAGCGCGGAGGCCGAGCCGCCGCTATTGGCCCTTTTGGCCAGGCGTCGAGGGCGCGCGGTCGGGGTCGCGTCGATCGTCGCGCGGGTGTAGGCGCCGCTGCCCCACCTGGTTAGACGAACCTGCGGCCAGGGAAGACCCTGTCGATGCCCCGTTCGATCTGGTCCGGAACGATCTCCTTCGGGCTCGTCTCGATCCCGGTGCGCATGGTCGGCGCGGTGTCCGAGCACGCGCTCCACTTCAACCTCCTGCACCGCAAGGACTCGTCCCCGATCGGCTACGAAAAAGTCTGCAAGAAGGAGGGCAAGGAAGTCCCTGACGACGAGATCGTCAAGGCGTACGAGGTCACCAAAGGCAAGTACGTCGAACTGGACGACGAGGACTTCGAGGCGGCCCGCACCGAGGGGTACCACACGTTCGACATCTCCGACTTCGTCGAGGTGGACGAGATCGACCCGATCTACTTCGAGCGCAGCTACTACCTCGTCCCCCAGGACGGAGGCGAAAAGGTCTACACCCTGCTCGTCCGCGCGATGGAGGATGCCGGGCTGGCGGCGGTCGGCACGTTCGTGATGCGCGAGCGCGAGCACCTCGGGTGCCTACGGATCCGGGACGGGGTCATCGTGCTCGAGCGGATGTACTTCGCCGACGAGATCCGCCCGACGGACGAGCTCAGGCCCAGCCGCGCGCGCGTGTCCAAGGATGAGCTGGAGATGGCGACGGCGCTGATCGACCGTTTCACCGGCTCGTTCGACCCGTCGAAGTACTCGGACACGTACACGCAGAGACTGCTCGACGTGATCAAGCGCAAGCAGAAGGGCGAGACGGTGCAGGTCGAGCAGCCCGAGCCGGCCGAGGAGGAGACGCCGGACCTGATGTCCGCGCTACGGGCCAGCATCGAGGCTCAGACGGGGTCGAAGCGACGGACGACACGTCGGTCGCCGCGGCGCGGTTCGTCGCGGCGGGGCGGTACCCGGGCCCGCTCGGGTCGCTAGGCAGCGAAAAGCCGCCCGGCAGGGCGGCTTTCAGTGGAGCCGGCGGGGCTCGAACCCGCGGCCTCCAGAGTGCCACTCTGGCGCTCTCCCAGCTGAGCTACGGCCCCGAACCGAGCCAGTGTAGCGCCGAATTCACACTCCTCCGCCCGGTTGATTCCTACCCACAGGTTGTCATGGGAAGCGGTGAGTCAGAGCAGAATCTGTTTGCGTTCCGGAAACCGATCGATCGGCCTGAAGCAAACAGCGATCACGATCAGGGCAGTACGCCGCCAATGCATCGACTTCGTCAGCCGTGTACGGCTTTTCCGAGTAGCCCTTCACTCGACCGGCGAGACGAGTAGCAACGGACGGCGATCGCACAACTAGGCCGAAACGGCCTCTACGGAAACCGACGGCACGTCGCCCCACAGGTCCTCCAGTGCGTAGTACGCGCGAGCCTCCGGCGTGAACACGTGCAGCACCACGTCGAGATAGTCGGCGACGATCCACTTCGCCTCGCCGACGTCCGTGGTCGCGGGCAGCGTGCGCGACTCGGCCTTCAGAGCCTTGTGCACCTCGTCGTAGATCGCCCTCGTCTGCCTCGGGCTCTGGCCCGTACAGATGACGAAGTAGTCCGTGTAGCTGCAAACCGGCGTCATGTCCAGGATGACGACGTCCTTGGCCAGCTTCTCCTGGGCGAGCCCGGCGATGCGGCGTGCTTGCTCGAGTGGTGTCAGTCAGGTCTCCGTGTCGTGACCAGGCCAGTCTAGCGGCGGTACAGCCCATGTCCGGAGATTGCGGCCGCCACCGGAGAGGGGACGAGACCCTCGATCGACTCGCCTTGGGCAACCCGCGCGCGGATGTCGCGCGAGGAGACGGGGAACGGCTCGATCTCGAAGAAGAGGACCCGATCGGACTGCTGTGCCGGGAGGCCGAAACCCGGGCGGGTTGCGACCCCGATTCGGGCCAGTTCGAGGACGGCTTCCGGCTCCTTCCAGCCGGCGAAGTCGAGGTACTCATCGGCTCCGATCAGGAATACGGGGTTCTCCCACGGGCCGTCGCGCAGCATGTCCACCGTGCGCGCATGGTGGTCGAGCACGACGTCGCGGCCCGGGAATGCCAGCCGCGCGAGCTCGAGCCTCGTCTCCGCGGCAGCGTGGACGTCCTTGTGGCCCGGATCCGCGACGACGACGATCAGGACGCGCTCCAGGCCGAGCTCCCGGTCGGCAGCGTCCGCCAACGCGACATGTCCGAGATGCGGCGGGTCGAATGCCCCGCCCAACAGCCCGATCACACGATCCGCTCTCATTCGAGGACCAGTGTCTCGTCGCCCACCTCGACCTCGCTGCCCTTGCGGGCGCCAACTGCCCGCAGAGCGGCCTCGAGCTCCTCGGCGGACGGAGGCTTGCCCTGAACGCGGAAGCCACGGTCGGTGCGGAGGATCCGGAAGGCCGGCGCGCGCGGCTGCGGACGGTACACGAGGAAGTCGGCGAGAGCTTCGGGGTCCACCTCCGGCGCGGGCTCCGGAGTGCAGAGCTCGAACAACTTCCGCTTCAGCTCCTCGACACCGGTACCGGTGGCAGCAGAGAGCGCGAGGACAGCGACGATCCGCTCGTCCTCGACACCGAGCTCGGGCGGCTCGACGAGCAGGTCGATCTTGTTGAGCACGACCACCTGTCTGCGCTCGTCCAGCCCGGCACCGTACTCGGCGAGCTCGTAGTCGATCTGACGGAACTGCTCGGCCGGATCGTCGGCTGCGACGTCGATCACATGGACGAGCAGTTTGGCGCGCTCGAGGTGCGCGAGGAACTCGTGGCCGAGGCCGACTCCCCGGCTCGCTCCCTCGATCAGGCCTGGCACGTCGGCGACGGTCAGCTGCCGGCGGTCAGGCGAATCGACCGTGCCCAGCACGGGCTGGAGCGTGGTGAACGGGTAATCCGCCACCTTCGGCTTCGCGTTCGAGATCCGGCGCAACAATGACGACTTCCCCGCGTTGGGCAGGCCGACGAGCGCCGCATCGGCGACCAGCTTCAGTCGCAACTCCAGTTCGGCCGCCTCCCCAGGAAGGCCTGTCTCCGCGAAGCGCGGGGTCTGGCGCGCCGGGGTCGCGAAGGCGCGGTTGCCCCTTCCGCCCGGGCCGCCGCGGGCGACGACGATGCGTGCTCCCGGTGCGACCAGGTCGGCGATCAACCCGTCGTCCTCCAAGACCTGGGTGCCGACCGGTAGCCGGATCTCGACGTCCGAGCCATCGGCGCCGTGCTTGCCGCTCCCACGGCCCGGCTCACCCCTGGCCGCCCGGAACACCCGCTTCGAGCGAAGCGCAGAGAGGTCGCGGAAGCCGGCGTCGGCGACGAGCACGACGTCGCCGCCGCGACCGCCGTCGCCGCCGTCCGGGCCGCCCTTCGGGACGAACTTCTCCCGGCGGAAGCTCAGCCCGCCGTCGCCGCCCCGGCCCGCCTCGACCTGGATCCGCGCCCGATCGTGGAACATCTCAGCCTCGAACAGTACGAGCAGCGATCAGCCGAAGCGGCTTCTCGCGTCGAGACGGAGCGCTCGCGCTCGGCTCAGCGTCAGTCGCCGGCGACGACCGAGACGGTGCGGCGCTCGCCGCTCGCCCGGAACTCGATCGTGCCGTCCTGAGTAGCGAAGATCGTGTCGTCGCGACCGATGCCCGTGCCCGTACCGGGCCGGAAGCGGGTTCCGCGCTGGCGGACGATGATCATCCCCGCCTTCACGTCCTGGCCGGCGAACATCTTCACGCCGAGCATCTTTGGGTTCGAGTCGCGGCCGTTCCGCGACGAGCCGAGTCCCTTCTTGTGCGCCATCTACTCCGCCTTCTCGTTCGCGGTCCTGGGTTTCGTCGTCCTCGTCCTGGTGGTGCCGGCCGGCTTCGGCTTCGCCGTGGCTTTCGGCGTCTCGGAGGTCGCCTCTGCCTTCGCCGTCGAGCTTCGCGTCGCCTTCTTGCCGATCGTTTGGATCTCGACCCGCGACAGCCGGGCCCGGAAGCCGTTCCGCCGCCGATAGCCCGTCCGCCGGCGGTGCTTGCCGATCACGATCTTGTCGCCGAGCTCGTGGCCGACGACCTTCGCGGTGACCTGGACTCCCTTCGGCGAAAGCTCTGCCTTCCCGTCGCCGCCGACGAGCAGCACCTCCGGGTGGAAGGTCTTGCTCTCGTCCACGGCGAGCCGGTCCACGACGAGCTGCTCGCCCTCTTGGACGCGGTACTGCTTGCCGCCGAGCTTGACGATCGCGTACGTCATAAGAATCGGCGCGGAGTCGCGCCGGACGTGCATTGTAGCCAGATGCCGATCCGCGCCGTCGTCTTCGATCTATACGGAACGCTGATCGACGACGCGCCCCCGGACGACTACGCACGCTTCCTGGCGAAAACTGCACAGGTGATCGGTGCAGATCCGGAAGCCTTCCGCACGGCCTGGGAGGCGAACGACATCGCCCGCTACACAGGCCCGATCGAGTCGTGCTTCGAGTCGATCTGCAGTGAGCTCGGAGTCCCGGACTTCCACGCGGCGCTCGGCCTGCGCCTCGAGCGGATGCGCGCACTTCTCGTGCCGAGGCCCGACGCGGTCGAGACGCTCGAGACACTCCGCGTGCGGGGCCTCCGCCTCGGGATGATCTCGAACGCGAGCAGCGAACTCTCCGGGCTCTGGGCGGAGAGCGTTTTCGCCCCGCTGTTCGACGCGGTGCTCTTCTCCGCGGACGAGGGGATGATGAAGCCCGACCCTCGCCTCTTCGAGCGGATGGCGCAGCTTCTTGGCGTGACGCCGGACGGCTGCCTCTTCGTCGGCGACGGCGCCTATCGCGAGCTGCAGGGCGCCGAGGCGGTCGGCATGACCGCGGTCCTCATCCGCGTCCCGCACGACGAGTGGGAGCACGAAGGGACGATCGGCTGGCCAGGGCCGCGCATCGCGGCGCTCTCGGACGTCCTAGGCCTGGTCTGAGCCGGCTTCGGGGGCGGGCGGCTCGCCACCCGTCCCGCTGACCCCGCCGGACGCGGCCGCTGTGGGCTTGCGACGCCGCCGTCCTCCCCGCGATCCACGCCGCGTCTTCTTCTTCGAAACGGCCGGCTCGTCGCCGTTGGCGGTGATGTTTTCGTCCGCGGCCTCGGAGCTCGGAACGTGGATGGTCGGCATCGGCACCTCCGCGGGCGGCGTCTCCGGTTGCCCGTTCGTCTCCGTCTCCGCCGTGACCATGGTCGGCTTCTTCCGCCCCCGTCCGCCGCGCGAGCCGCGCCGGGTCTTCTTCTTGGGCGCGCTCTGGTCCGTTGGAGCCGGATCGGTCGACGACTCCGGCTCCCGAGCTGCGTCCGCCTCGTCGCTTCCCTCGACCGACTCCGCACCATCCGTCCCGGCGGCGGGCTTCTTCCGCCGGTTTCGTCCACCGCGCGACCCGCGCCGCGTCTTCTTCTTCGGAGCGGTCTCGGCGGCGACGTCGTCCTCCGCGTGCTCTTCCGGCTCGTCGGCCACCGCCTCGGGCTCGGACTCTGCCTCGACGTCGGGCTCGACCGACGGCGCTTCCAGCTTCCTCGCCCGGGAAGCGCGGGTCGGTTTCTCCGCCTGGGCCTCGGCCGTGATCGGGGCGGCCGCGGCCGCCTGGGTCTCGACGCCTGCGAGGGTCGCGTAGGCAACTCCATCCAGCACGCGCTCGACGTGCGCGGACACCTTCTTGCCGACGAGCCTGGCCGCCCCTCCGACGGCGACGGAGATACCGTCGACTGTCCCGACCGCAGCGCCGGAGTCGTGGCGGCCCACCTCGACGAGCTTCAGCTCGACCGTCTGCCCTTCGGCGACCGGCGAGTCGACAGGTGCCAGTTTCTCGATCGTGCCTTCCTCGAGCACCGCGAAGTGGTCGTGCAGGACGCCGTTCATCCCGACCAGGAAGAGGCGTCGCCTCGTCGAGGCCTCGATCTCGCGGAGGCGGGCGGCGCCGGGGCCGATCAGCAGCTCCGCGACGTGGGCGTTCAGCTCCACCTTGAACGCCCTCGTTCGGGGCTTCGACGCGACCAGCGCGCGCAGCCTCCGCTCAGCGTCGACGACGGCTGTCGCCTCGGAGACGACCACCCCTTCACCGGCGCAGGTCGGGCACTTCCGGGTGAGGATCTCGCGCGGGCCGTCCGTGACGTTCTGGCGCGTCATCTCCACGAGACCGAGCGGGGAGATCTCGACGACGTACGTCTTGGTCCGGTCGCGCTCGAGCTCCTGTTGGAGCGCTTGCTCGACGGCCTCCCGATTCTTCGGATTCGCCATGTCGATGAAGTCGATGACGATGATCCCGCCGATGTCGCGCAGGCGCAGCTGGCGGACGACCTCCTTCACGGCTTCGAGGTTGTTCTTCGTGACGGTGTCCTCGAGCCGCGCGCCCGACGACTTCGAGCGCGAGCCGACAAACCGGCCGGTGTTGACGTCGATGACCGTGAACGCCTCGGCGTAATCGAAAATCAGGTAGCCGCCGGAGGGCAAGTCGACGCGCCTGGAGAGCGTCGAGCGGATCTCTGCCTCGACGCCGAACGACTCGAACAGCGACACCTTGTCCCGGTAGCGCGAGACCCGCTCGGCCATGTGCGGCGAGGTCTTCTTCAGGTAGCCCTGGATGCGCTTCAGGGTGAGGTCGTCATCGACGAGAGCGCGCTCGAAGTCGCCGGTGAAGAGGTCGCGGGTGACGCGCAGCGGCAGTTCGGCCTCCTCGAAGACGAGGGTGGGCGGCTTCGACTCGTCGGCGCGCGCCTGGATCTGTTTCCAGAGCTTCATCAGAAACTCGAGGTCGAGTCGGACGTCCTCTGCCGAGGCGGCCTCGGCCGCCGTGCGGACGATCACGCCCCCCTGCTTGGGAGCGATCTCCTTGACGATGTCGCGCAGCCTGTTGCGCTCGTCCTCCTCGAGCCGACGGGAGACGCCGAGACCCTCGCCGTGCGGCACGAAGACGACGAAGCGGCCGGGAAGCGAGATCTCGGTCGTCAGCCGCGCCCCCTTTGTCTTCATGGGATCCTTCACCGCCTGGACGAGCACCTGCTCGCCGCGGCTGATCAGATCGGTGATGCGCCGGCCGCGCGGCCGGCGGCCCTCCAGCTCGGGGCCGACGATCTCGTCAACGAACAGGAAGCCGTTCTTCTCCAGGCCGATCTCGACGAACGCGGCCTCCATCCCGGGCAGGACGTTGTCGACGACGCCCTTGTAGATGTTCCCGGCGATCGACCGGCGCTCCGGCCGCTCGAGGTAGACCTCGGCCACGCGGCCGTCCTCCAGCACGGCCACCCGCTTCTCGGTGACGTCGACCGAGACCAGCAACTCGCGCTTCGCGGCCGGGAGCGGCGCGCGGCGCGACACCTGGCGGCGGCGGCTCGGCGAGCTTCGCCGCCGGTCGGCCGTAGACTTCCCGTCCCTCGGGCTCTTCTCGGCCTTCGCGGGAACCTGCTGCGGGGTCTCCGCGGTCGCTGCCGCCGTCTTGTCGGCGGGCTTGCGGCGGTTCCTGCCGCCGCGACTGCCACGACGGCGGTTGGACTTGGCGGCCTGATCGCCCGATTCGGGCTCGGCCGTCACGGTTGGGGTGCTAGGTGCGGATGCTTCCTTCTCGAGCGGCAGCTCCTCGGGCGCCAACTCGGTGAACGGCGTCGCGATCGTCGCCGAGGACTGACGCTGCTTCCTGCGAAACCAGGGCAGGGGCAAGTGAAATCTCCTTCTCGTGTGCGCGCAACGGCGACCACCCGCTCGAGCGGGCGTCGGTGCGCAGCTGGTTGATGTCGTAAGAGCTCGGCATGGTTGCCTCGCTCGTCAGGGTATCAGGCGTCCCGGCAGGCCCCCGACGCCGGTTCGACTACGCAGCAGCGGGCCGGAGCTTGGCTCTACGCGTGCGGATCGCGCGGAGCCGCTGGTTCAGACGCGCCCACGCCCACGGCTCGACCTCGCGGTAGCGCGTCTCCGACTGATTGCGCGTCGCCTCGAGGTACTCGAACCAGGCATCGGCCTCCTCGATCATGAGCAGCTCCTCCGCCTCGCGCTTGTCGACCATCTGGGGCTCCCTCCGGTCGCTAACGGCCGCGATGCTAGGGAGCCGGTCGGACGGAGCGGCGATCAACCGGGAAAGCGCATGCGTTCGCCCGCCACCCTGGTCACCGGTGCCCGCCGTTCGAAGTGGCGTACGGCGGCCTCACCAAGGGCGCGCGTGGCCGTGTAGGCAACAGCACCCTTCACCACCCAGCCGACGAACGGGACGTACGCGATCGCTTTCCTGGCGAGCGCACGGAAGCCGAAGCCAGAGGCGACCACCGCGAGCACCTCGGGCAGCCGCTCGCGGTCGATCTCGAAGCCGTGGGCATCGGCGATTCGGAGCACGAGCCGGATCTGGTTGGCGGTCAGGACTGGCAGGTCGGCACCGGGAACGAAGACCACCACCCCCAGGAAGCCGTTCTGCCGCGAGAACTTCCGGATCAGCTCCGCGCACACCGCCTCGCGCAGCACGGGAAGGCGGGCGGCCAGGGGCGTCGCCTCCTCGCCGAGGGCCCGTGCGAGCCGCTTTGCGATCTCGTCGACTGGGAAACCCGCGCCGCCCCGGAAGTGAACCAGGTTCTCGTCGAGGACGTAGGGAACGTGCTTCGGCGTGGTGGCTGCCGCCGGGACGACCGCCACCACCGGCACCCGCGCCCGTGTCGCGTCGTGGAGCAGGCGCTCGTCGTCGTCGGTCGGAGCGCCGGCGAGCACGAGCACGAGCGCGGCTGCGCCGTCGACCGACCCCTGCGCGCGCACCGCCGCGGCAACACCGCCTCGCGTCAGCTCCTCGACCAGGAGTGAGGCCAGCGCGTCGGGCCCGGCTACGACGAGAGGCTTGGCATCCCGCGCGGAGGAGCGAAGGCCCTGGACGAGCCCTGCCACCGAAGCCGCCGACGACGGCTTTTTTCTCACCAGCGGGCGATCCGGGTGCGTCCGCGGCCACGGACGTAGATCGCCTGGAGGACGCCGATCGCCAGCAGGTTCGCGATCATCGACGAGCCTCCAACGCTGACCAAGGGCAACGGGATCCCGGTGACCGGGGCGATCCCGATCGTCATTCCGACGTTGACGAAGATCTGGAACAGCAAGGCGAACACGATCCCCCCGGCGACGATTGCCGAGTACGGATCCCTCGCAGACGCCACCGCCTTCAGCCCGCGCCAGACGACGAGCAGGTAGAGCATCAGCAGGAACCCCGCGCCGAAGAACCCTCGCTGCTCGGCCAGCGAGGCGAAGACGAAGTCCGTCGCGTGCTCGGGGAGGAAGTCGAGGCTGGTCTGCGTGGCGCCGACGACTCCGCGGCCCGTGGGGCCGCCCGAGCCCACCGCCGTGATCGACTGCGTCACGTTGTACGTCGAGCCGCGCGGGTCCTGATCGGGATGGAAGAAGCCGGTCAGTCGGCTCGTCTGGTAGCCCTTCAACACCGGCATACCGGCCGACGGCAGCCACCAGAGGACGCTGAGCGCGAGCACCACTGCGACAACGGCGAAGACCGCCAGGTGGAGCCAGCGCACGCCGGCGATCAACAACACGCCGACGAGCGCCGCAGCGTAGACGAGCGCAGAGCCGATATCCGGCTGGACGAAGACGAGCAGCATCGGCGGCAGGGCCAGCGCCACCGCGGTCAGGGACGTCCGCCACCCGCCCATGCGGCGGAACCGGTCGGCGAGGAAGCCCGCGAGCGCGAGGACGACCAGCAGCTTCCCGAACTCGGACGGCTGGAACCGGAAGAAGCCGAGGTCGACCCAGCGCTTCGACCCGCGGGCGACCGTCCCGGCGAGGAACACGAACGCGAACAGGGACAGCGTCCCCACGTAGATCTGCCTCTCGAAGCGGTGGTACACCTCCGGGTCGATCAGGATCATGACGACGAGGCCCACCAGGCCGATCGCGACGAAGACGAGCTGGCGGTACACGTAGTAGTCGGGGCTGCCGGCCACGTCGTGGCGCGTGATGCCCGCAATGCTCCAGACTCCGAAGGCGACGATCGCGAGGACCGCGCCGAGCATCAGCCAGTCGAGCCTCGCGAGGAGCGACGCCTCCTGGGTGAGCTCGCGGCGCCGCGCTCTGGCGCGCGCCCGCTCGGTCGGGGTGTAGACGAGGTCGGCCATGGTTAATCCGAGTGGATCGGCCCGAGGCCGCCGGTCGGCTGCGTGTGGAAGTAGTGCTCGAAGACCTTCAGCGCTGCCGGCGCGGCCGCCGTGCCGCCGTGGCCGCCGTTCTCGATCACGGCGCAGACGGCGATCTTGGGCCTCTCGGTCGCGTCCGCCGGCCCGTAGCCACACCACCAGGACTGGTCCTGCAGCAGCGGCTGCGCATAGCCGGACGGCTGCACGACCTTTTCGGCGGTGCCCGTCTTCCCTGCGATCGAGATCGGGAAGTTGCCGAACACTGAAGTCGCGGTGCCGTAGGAAGCGTGCGTCGCCCGATAGAGGCCGTCGCGCACGACGGCGAGCGCGGCCGGGTCGACGTTGCTCGGCTTCGGCGCCGGCGGGTTGAGGTAATGACGGCCGCTGCCGGGCTCGTCGACCGCGTAGAGCACGTGCGGCGTGACGAGCTTGCCGCCGTTCGCGATCAGGGAGTAGAAGCGCACCATCTGGAGAGGCGTGACCAGCAGGTCCTTCTGCCCGATCGCGAGCTGGATCGAGTCGCCGGGCTTCCAGAGCCGGTCGATCTGCCAGTGGCCGGGGTCGGTCTTCGCCGTATAGGTGGCCTGGCGCCACTCGGGCGTCGGCAGGAGCCCGGACTGCTCGGGCCCGACGTCGATCCCGGTCGGCCCTCCGAACCCGAAGCGGCTGGCCCAGCCCTGGAGCGGGTGGCCGCGGTCGGGCGGCAGCGCGTAGAACGCGTAGCCGAGGTTGTAGAAGTAGGTGTCGCACGACGCGCCGATCGCCTCGGGCAGCGTCATCGGCTGGTTCACGTACGGGTCCCAGTTCTTGAAGACCTGAGTGACCTTCCCGCTGGCGTCCGTCACGGAGTAGGTCGGCGTGCAGGGGATCGTCTGGAACGGTGAGATCAGCCGCTCCTGCATCGCCGCCAGCGCAGTCACGGGCTTGAAGGTCGAGCCCGGCGGATAGAGACCCTCGGTGACGCGGTTCAGCCCGGGGTAGTTGTCGGCCTTCGCCGTCTTCGGGTCGAGCAGCGGCGCGAGCTTCTTCTGGCTCGTCCGGCCGACGAAAATGCTCGGCTTGTACGTCGGCGAGGAGGCCATCGCCAGGATCTCGCCGTTCGACGGGTTCATCGCCACGATCGCCCCGCCGTCGGCGAGCCACTTGCCATCGGCGTGCGCGAGGTTGATCCCGTACTTGAGCGCCTTCTCAGCCGCACGCTGGAGCCCGATGTCGATCGTCAGGCGGATCGGGAAGCCGGCCGAGGGCGCACGGGTGACGACCGGGTTGCCGACCTTGCCGCCCAGCGAGTCGACCCGCTGGAGCTTTTCGCCGGAGCGGCCGCGGAGGTACTTGTCGTAGCTTTGCTCAACACCGGCCTGGCCGACGCGGTCGCCGGGGCAGGGGACGTTCGCCTCCTTCGCCCTGGTGGTCTGACAGGTCTTGTAGTGCTTCTTGAAAAAGGCGAGCTGGCCCGGCGAGACCTCTCCGACGTAGCCGAGGACGTGTGCGAGCAGCGCCTCGGTGTTGTACTTGCGCAGGTAGGTCGGCGTGATCTGGACCCCGGGGAACTCGCGGTTCCGCTCCGCGAGGTAGGCGACCTGGTCGGGATGGACGGCGACCTGCATCGTCACCGGGGTCAACGGGTTCTTCATGCCCTGCTCCAGGCGCGCGAGCAGCTTCGGCAGGGGCACGTTGAGGACCATGGAGAGCCGCTTCATCTCCGCGTAGCGACCCTGCTTCGGCAGGTCGATCGGGACGACGTCGACCGCGGTCGATGCGGCGTTGGCGACCAGCGTGCGCCCGTTCCGGTCGAGGACCGGGCCACGCTGGGCCTCGATCGGGAACGTGCGCAGCTGGTTGTTGCGCGCGGCCGTCTCGTACTTCGAGCCGGAGAGAACCTGCAGCGACCACAGCCGCAGCAACAGCACGGCGAAGACCGCCAGCGCGATCGCACCGAGGATGGCCACCCGCAGTGCCATGCGGGGTGTGAACAGGTAGGGCTCTTCGACCCGCGGGTCGGGCGGGAGGAAGCGGTCGGCCCGCTTGCCGGTCGTGCTAGCCAACCGCGTGCACCACCCGTTCGCGCCGCGCCGGCGCGGGCAGCAGGATCCTCGCGAGCCCGTACATCGGCCACGCGAGGATCAGGTTGAGCGCCATCGCCTGGAAGAGAGTGCTCCAGAGCACCTCGCGCGCCGGTGCCGGGTCCCCCAGCACGTAGTGGAAGGCCAGCGAGCCGAGCGCGTACAGAAAGGTGATCACGACGACGGACACGAAGGGAGCGTGCGAGCGGTCGCGTCCGTTGGTCTCGCCGTAGCGGCCGATCCAGTAGCCGGCGACGGTCAGCAGCAGCGAGGTGACGCCCAGCGTGCCGAGGTTGGCGGTGTCGACGAGGAGGCCGCCCCAGAAGCCGATTCCCGCGCCCACGATCGGGCCGCGTAGGAGCGCCACACAGATGATCGCCACCAACAGCAGATCGGGCGTCCCGTGCAGGATCCTCACGTCCGAGAAGACCGACACCTGGAGGATCGCGGCGACGAACACGAACGCCGCCCCCTTCAGCCAGTCGATCACTTGGTCTCCGCCTTCCGGACGAGGACGATCACGGCCTCGAGCGTCGAGAACCGGACGAACGGGTTGCACTGGATCTGCTTGTAGAGATCGGTGTCGGACTGACCGACCTGCGTGACTTGGCATACCTGGACCCCGCGCGGATACAGCGACGAAAGGTCGCCGGAGCGCCACCCGGCGGTGACGAGGACGTCGCCGCGATTGACCACCTGGTCCTTCGTCACCTGGTCGACGGTCAGCGAGTCCGAGATCCCCTGCTGTGCGATCCCGGACGCGTTCGTCTTGATGTCGAGGACCGAAACTGCGCTCGAGTCGTCGGTGAGCAGAGTCACCTGCGCCACGTTCGATGCGACCTTCGTCACCTCGCCCACGAGGCCCTCGGCGGTGACCACTGCATCGTGTTTGGCGACCCCCTGGTTCTTGCCGGCGGAGACGACGATCTGCTGGGCGAACTGGCTCGGCGCGCGGGCGATCACGCGGGCGACGACGGGCCGGTAGTCCTCCGGGTAGCGCGGGCTCTCCAGGTACTTGAGCTGCTGCTTGAGCTGCGCGTTCTCGCGTAGAGCCGCCAGGTTGACGATCGACTGAGCCCGCAGCTGCTCGACCTCCTTGCGCAGCTTCTTGTTGTCGGACTTGGCATGCAGGAGGCCGCCGAACCAGCTCGCTGCGTCCTCGAACGGGCTGGCGACACGGTCGGCCGCGACCTCGAACGGCCTCAGGATGCTGGCGCCGGTCGACTGGAGCCCGTGCAGGAAGCCACCGTCGGATTCGCGGAAGTAGACGGTGACAAGAGCCAGCGAGAGGACGCTGAGGATCCCGACGACGAGTCGCCGGCGCACGACCGCATTGGCGCGGGCCGATGGCGTGGACGTGGAACGCTGGGCTGACGATCCGATCGCGGCCACGCGCGCAGATGACCTTCCGCGAGGCACCGAACGGCTTAGTGTAGGCGAGGCGGCGGCCGGTTGTTCCGGTCGCTAGCGGTGGTTACTGTTCGTCGCCCGGCCGCGGCCCTTTCGCTGGCTGCGGTGGATGACCTCGAACTCCTCGAGGCTCCGGCCAGAGCCGACCGCGACGCAGGTGAGCGGCGACTCCGCAAGGTGCATCGGCATATGGGTCTCGTGGCGGAGACGTTCGTCGAGCCCGTGCAGGAGAGCGCCGCCGCCGGCGAGGACGATGCCGCGGTCCATGATGTCGGCCGAGAGCTCGGGCGGCGTCTTGTCGAGCGTCTGTTTGATCGCGTCGACGATCTGATTCACCGGATCCTCGAGCGCGTGCCGGACCTCCTCGGACGAGAGGATGATCGTCTTCGGCAGGCCGCTGACGAGGTCGCGGCCCCGGACCTCGGCCTGCACCTCCTCCTGCATCCCCCACGCCGAGCCGACCTCGAGCTTGATCTCCTCCGCGGTCTGCTGGCCGATCAGCAGCTTGTACTCCCGCTTGACGTAGTTGATCACCGCTTCGTCCATCTCGTCTCCGCCGACACGCAGGCTCTGGGAGACGACGATCCCGCCGAGTGAGATCACGGCGACCTCGGTGGTGCCGCCGCCGACGTCGACGATCATGTTCCCGGTCGGCTCTGCGATCGGAAGGCCGGCACCGATCGCAGCTGCCATCGGCTCCTCGATCAGGTAGGCCTGGCGCGCTCCAGCGGAGAGGGTTGCCTCCTCGACCGCCCGCCGCTCGACCCCGGTGACGCCGGAGGGAACGCAGACAACGACGCGCGGGTGGGCGAAGCGGTTCTGGTGCACCTTCTGAATGAAGTGGCGGAGCATCTGCTCGGTCACGTCGAAGTCGGCGATGACGCCGTCCTTCAGGGGTCGGATCGCAGTGATCGTCCCGGGCGTCCGACCGAGCATTCGCTTGGCCTCGACCCCGACCGCATGCACCTCGCCCGAGCGCTGGTCGATCGCGACCACCGACGGCTCGGAGAGCACGATGCCGCGGCCGCGGACGTAGACGAGCGTGTTCGCGGTTCCGAGGTCGACGGCCATGTCGCGGCCGCCGAAACCGGTCAGGTGATCGAAGAGACCCACGGGTGGGTCAGTCTATCCGGCCCTGTCGCAGGGTCAGACCCCTTCGGGTCAGAACCTAACCGAACCCGTAGGCGCCCGCGAAGCGCGTTGCCAACAGACGGACGACGAGGGCTCCTGGCAAGCCGACGACGTTCAGGTAGTCGCCCTCGACTCGCTCGACCAGCGTGGCGCCGAGGCCCTGGATGGCATAAGCGCCCGCGCGTCCCTCCCACTCCCCCGCCGCCACGTAGGCGGCGATGTCGCGGGCGGTCAGAGCGCGAAACGTCACGCGTGTCGTCTCGGTGTGCAACTCCTCCCACGCGGGAGTGAGCAGGCAGAGGCCCGAGACCACCGCGTGCGTCTCCCCTCCAAGGGCCTCGAGCATCTCCGCCGCCTCCTCCGGACCGGATGCCTTGCCGTAGATGCGGCCGCCGCGGACGACGGTCGTGTCCACCCCGAGCACCGGCCGGTCGCCGGCCTCGTCCGCGACCGATCGAGCCTTTCCCTGCGCATGGGCGCGCACCAGCTCGACCGGATCGGCGTCGGGCGGGTCGTGCTCCTCATACCTCGGCGTGACGACCTTGAAGGGCACCCCGAGCTGCTCGAGGATCGCGCGTCGCTGAGGCGAGGTGGAGGCGAGGAGGAGGGGCGGCGCGGGCGGCGCGCTCACGCGAGCTTTCGGGCCTTCCACATCTCCTCGGCCGGCCATTGCTCGGCCCACTCCGCGGTGAACATGTCGTACCGCCCGCTGTCGTGACCCGGGTTGCGCAGCTCGACCAACTTCTCCACCTCAAAGCCGTGCGAGGTGAGCACGCGGATCCAGTCGCCGTAGCCGAGGTGGAAGTCCACCGAAGGGTCGTCCACCCACTCGAACCGCTGCATCCCGAAGTAGGGTCGAAGAAGTTCGGTGCCGGCGGGCTGGGCCGGATCGATGTCGGGTGAGGTGAGCATCAGGAACGTGCCGTTGACGAGGAAGGCGAGCTCGCCTCCCGGACGCAACAGCCGCGAGGCCTCGGCGATCCAGAGGTCGGGGTCGCACCAGATCGACGCGCCGTACTCGGACACCGCGAGGTCGAACGAGGCGTCTGGCAGCGGCACGGCCTCGGCGCTCGCACGGACAAGCGGGAACTCGAGCCCGTGCTCGGCCTGCATCCGGCGGGCGGTGGTGAGCTGCTCCTCGGTCAGGTCCACACCCGTCACCCGCGCGCCGCGGCGCGCGAGCCATGCCGAGACGTATGCGGTCCCGCACCCGAGCTCGACCACGTCCTTGCCGGCGACCTCGCCGAGCATCTGTACTTCCCTCTCGGGGACCTTGAGGATCCCCCACGCGATCTCGTCCCTCGCCCAGTTGCGCTCGGCGCCGGGGACGTACTCCTCGGCCCAGGTCGACCAGGCAGCCTGGTTCCGGAGTGCGTGCTCGGTCAGCCCGTCTTCCGGCATCGCCAGATCTCCTCCATCGGCCAGGAGCGCGCCCACTCCGTCTCGGCCGCTGTGCGGTATGTCGTCTCCGCGCCCTCGGGCGGGCGCACCTCGACGAGCGCCTCCACCCGGAAGTCGTGCTCGCGGAACAGGCGGATCCACTCGCCGTACGGCAGGTTGAACTCGACCGGCTCGTCCGGCAGCTCGTCGAAGCGGTGCATACCGAAGTACGGCCTCAGGAGCCGCCGTTGCATGGTCTCGGCCTCGTCGTCGAAGCAGCACATGGCCAGCGGGGTCGAGTGCGAGAACGCGAGCAGCCCGTCCGGCCGCAGCAGCCGCGAAACCTCCGGGACGGTGCGGTACGGGTCCGCAAACGTCATCGCGCCGTGGTCGCAGAAGACCACGTCGAAGCTCGAGTCCGAGAGCGGCACCTCGTCGGCGCTCGCGTGGACGAGGGGAAACTCGACGCCGGCCGCGGCCATCAGGCGGCGTGCGTGTTCCAGCTGCCGCGCGGAGTTGTCCAGCCCGACGCAGCTGGCTCCACGTCCCGCCAGCAGAATCGACCACTGCGCCGCACCGCAGCCGAGCTCGAGCACGTCCTTGCCGGCGACGTCGCCGAGGATCCCGAGCTCCGAGTCCGGCAGCTGCCACATGCCCCAGCGCGGCTCGTCCTTCCGGCCGATGAACGCAGCGTTGCGCTCCTGATACTCGTCGCTCCGGCGATCCCAGTTCGCGCGGTTGTGCGTGGCGTCAGGCGACGTCATCGTCGCCGAACCACAGCGCGACCTCGCGGACGGCCGACTCGGGGGAGTCGGAGCCGTGCACGAGGTTGTCCGGCATGGAGAGCGCCAGGTCGCCGCGGATCGTGCCCGGCGCGGAATCGGCGGGGTTCGTCGAGCCCATCGTCGAGCGGACGACCGCGATCGCCCCCTCGCCCTCGAGCACGAGCGCCAGCGTCGGCGCGGAGATGATGAAGTCGACGAGCTCTCCGAAGAAGGGCTTCTCGGCGTGCTCCGCGTAGTGATCTTCGGCCAGCTTCCGATCGACTGTCAACAGCCTGCCCGCCCGCATCGCGAGGCCGCGCGCCTCGAAGCGCCGGAGGATCTCTCCGGCGAGGCCGCGCGCGACGGCGTCCGGCTTGATCAGGACGAGGGTGCGCTCGACCGGCATCGCGGGCGAGTCTACTGATCGCCGGTCAGGTTCTCGGCCGGGTCGTGCTCGGGGGCGACGCTGCCGCGCGGAAGGCGAAGCGGCTCCTGGAGGGTGTCCGGAGCGAGCGACTCCTCGTACACCGAGGCGCGCCGGACGATCGGCGTCTCGCAGAAGGGACAGACCTGCCAGAGCGGCTCGAGCGGCGCTTTGCAGCTGACGCACGCCTGCTTCAGCTTCGTCGTGCAGACCGGACAGACGAGGAACTCCGGCTCGACCGCGGCGCGGCACACCGGGCAGTGGGAGACCCGGTCTCCGAGCTGCTCCTCCATCGCGCGCAGGCCGAGCTCGCGTTCACGGACGTCCTCGAGGTACTCCGGCGGGCGGAAGAAAAGGTAGACGAGCGGGCCGATGAACGGTGGCACGAGGCCGAGCAGCGTCGCCATCGCCACCAGCCATGGGTCGTCGATCCGCCGGCGCGCGTCCTTGTGCACCCAGTACGCGCTCGCCAGCCAGAAGACGATGACGAAGAGCACTCCCAGCTTCCAGATCACCGACCACGTGTCGGAGTGGAAGAAGTCGTTGACGCCGTCGAATACGCCGTTGTCGGACGTGGTGGTGGTCGGGTTGTCGGCGAAGAGGACGAAGTTCATGGTCAGAGCAAGAGCTTCCCGACGACGTACCCCACCGCGAACGCAAGTCCTGCAAACGCCGCGATCACGATGGCGGCGAAGACGAAGACGCTGAGTCGCGTCCCGTGTTGGATGGTACGCCTTCGCCGCGCCCGGCGAGGTCTGCCAGCAGGTACAGCGATCCCGTGACCAGGACCGCGCCGCGTGGCCCGGCGATCGCGCGCGCCACGTCGAGCGCGGCGGCGGGATCTGGCTCCTGCTCCGTTCTCGTGAACCATCGGCTGGCAAGCCTTGCAAGTTCGGCCGCGGAAAGCGCGCGCGGGTTGCTCGACGCGGTCGCGACCAGCGTATCGCCCAGCGCCGAGAGCGCCGCCAGCATCCCCTCCACGTCCTTGTCGCCGAGGATGGACGCGACGACGACGTAGCGCCGGTCGGGAACGCGCGGCAGCAGCCAGCCGACGCCGTCGAGGTTGTGGGCGCCGTCCCGGATTTCGAGGGGAGTCACCTCTCGCCGCTCGAGCCGACCGGGCAGCGTGACCTCGCCTGCGACCGAAGCATCGACAGGACGCCCGAGAAAGGTCTCCGCAGCTGCGACCGCGAGGGCGAGGTTGCTACGACCGGTGAGGACGATCGTCTCCGCGCCGGAGGAGCGCGCCAGCGCCTGCCACTCGGGCTCACAGAGGACGACCGCGGCGCCCGGCCCGACGACGGCGAGCTTCTCGGCGGCGATCTCCTCCCGTGTCTCGCCGAGCTGCTCGATGTGGTCGAGGCCGACGTTGGTGAGCACGACAACCGGAGCGCGGAGCACGTTCGTCGCGTCGAGCCTGCCCCCGAGTCCTGCCTCGACCACCGCTACTTCGACCCCGGCCGCGGCGAACTCGGCCAGAGCAGCTGCGGTCAGCGCCTCGAACTGGGTGGCTGCCGCCCGTTCGGCCGCGGGCCGTATGCGCGCGACCGCCCGCTCGAAGCCTGCCGCGTCGGTGTCGAGCCGCTCGTGCCAGCCCGAGACGTGTGGCGAGGTGTACGCGCCCACGCGCAAACCTGCGCCGTGGAGCAGTTCGGCCGTAAGACGTGTCGTCGTCGACTTGCCGTTCGTGCCGACCACGTGCACCGACGGGAACTCGAGCTGCGGGTCGCCGAGCTCGGCGAGCAGCGCGTGCATGCGGTCGAGCCCGAACTCCTCAGGCCACGGCGACAGGCCCGCGACCCAGTCAGTCGCTGGAAATTGCATCGAGCTCGCGTCGGTAGCGCGCGAGCTTCTCCCGCTCCGCGTCGACGACCTCGGCCGGCGCGTTCTCAACGAACCGCTCGTTGGCGAGCATCTTCTCGGCCCGCGCGATCTCACCACGCAGTCGCTCGCGCTCGGCGTCGACGTTGCCGTTCGCCTTCTGGCGCTCGGGCTTCACCACGATCTCGAAGATCCGCTTCTCGTCGCCCTCGAGCGGGACGACCACGCCGCTGCGCCTGAACGTCACCGCCGCCGACTGCACCGCGTCGAGCGCCCCCGCCGCCGACTCGTCGCCGGCTTCCGGCCACGGAGCGACGATCAGGCGCGACGTGCGGCCGGGCAGGCTCGTCCAGATCTCCTCGGTCACGTGCGGCATCGCCGGGTGGAGCAGCCTCAGCAGCCGCTCGAGCGCCGCGAGCGCCGTCGCCCGCGCGTCGGCGTCACCGCCGTACAGACGCGGCTTGATCGCTTCGGCGTACCAGTCGCAGAAGTCGTCGAACGTCAGGTGGTAGAGCTCGTCGACGAGGTGTGAGAAGTCGAACTCGGCCAGGTACCCCTCGAGCCGCTGCTGGGATTGCGAGAGGCGGGAGAGGATCCACCGCTCCTCGAGCGACGCAGGGCGCTCCTCCACCTCGTCGCCTCCGGCAGACAGGAGCAGGCGACTCGCGGACCAGAGCTTCTGCGCGAGCTTCCGGCCCTCCTCGATGGCGCCCTCCGAGAAGGTCACGTCCTGGGACGAGGCCATCTTCATCAGCCCGTAGCGGGTGGCGTCCGCCCCGTACCGGTCGATCAGCGCGAGCGGGTTCATCCCCGTGCCGAGGCTCTTCGACATCCGACCCCCGGTCGGTGCGTGCACGAGAGAGTGGATGACGACGTTCGAGAAGGGGACGTCGCCCATCAGCTCGAGGCCGGCGAAGATCATCCGGTTCTCCCAGAGGCGGATGATGTCGCGCGCGGTCGTGTTCAGATCGCCGGGGTAGAAGGCACGCAGGTCCTCGGTGTCGTCGGGCCAGCCGAGTGTCGCGAACGGCCAGAGCGCCGAAGAGAACCAGGTGTCGAGCACGTCCTCGCTGCGGGCCAGCTGTCCCGAGCCGCAGTCGGTACAGGCAGACGGCTCGTCCTCGGCGCAGGTCCAGTGGCCGTCCGGACACTGCCAGAGGGGCAGCTGGTGCCCCCACCAGATCTGCCGGGAGATGTTCCAGTCGGGCGCCTCCTCGAGCGACGAGACCGCAAAGCGGTGCTGCGACTCGGGGTGGAAGCGGACGCGGCCCTCGCGCAGCGCCGCCAGCGCCGGCTCCTTCAGCCCCTCCATCGAGCACCACCATTGCGGCGACACCAGCGGCTCGATCCGCGTCTTGCAGCGGTCGCAGAGCGCGACCGTATGCCGGTACGACTCCCGCTGCTCGAGCTGGTCGCGCTCGCGCAGCCAGGCCAGGATCCGCTCCTCGGCCTCCCCCTGGGTCATTCCCTGGAGCCCGCCGGAGTCGGCGTTCATCCGGCCGTCGGGCGCGATCACCGTCAGCTCGGGCAGATCGTGGTCGCGGCCGATCTCCCAGTCCTTGGCGTCGTGGCCAGGCGTCACCTTCAGTGCCCCCGTGCCGAAGTCGAGCTCGACGCGCTCGTCGGCGATCACCGGCACGCGCCGCTCGACCCACGGCACGACCACCTCGCGCCCGATCAGGTCGCGGTACCGCTCGTCGTCCGGATGCACGGCGACGGCGACGTCCGCCGGGATGGTCGCCGGCCGGGCGGTCGCGATCGTGATGTGGCCGTCACCGTCCGCGAGCGGGTAGCGGACATACGTGAGCGCGTCGTCGACGTCCTCGTGCGCCAGCTCGAGGTCGGAGAGCGAGGTCAGATGGAACGGGCACCAGTTGACGATCCGGTTCGCGCGGTAGATCCAGCCCTTCTCCCAGAGGTGGACGAAGAACCGCATCACCGCGCGCACGTACGCGTCATCCATCGTGAACCGCTCGCGGCGGTAATCGAGAGAGGCGCCGATCCGCCGGAACTGGAACATGATCTTGCCGCCGTACTCGTGCAGCCAGCTCCAGACGAGCTCGACGAACGCCTCGCGACCGAGGTCCTGGCGTGACTTCCCCTGCGCGGCCAGATGCTTCTCGACCGCGTTCTGTGTCGAGATGCCGGCGTGGTCGTAGCCCGGCTGAAACAGCACGTTGAAGCCCTGCATCCGGCGCGTGCGGACGATGGTGTCCGCGAGCGAGAGCTGGAGCGCATGGCCCAGGTGCAGGTCGCCGGTCACGTTCGGCGGCGGGTGCGCGATCGCGAAGCTCTCGCGGCTCGGATCCGGGTCGGCCTCGTACAGGCCCTCCTCCTCCCACGTCCGCTGCCAGCGTTCCTCCGCGCCTTCCGGCTGGTAGAGCGGCTCCATGGAGCCATTCTACGGAGCGTTGTCGTCCGGTCTTCGGGGTTTACTTGGATCCGAAAATGTGAATAATGGGATCCAATATGAGCAGATATCACCGAGTGAGACGCTATTTTCGCTTTTCTAGGATCCGAAATCGATCGCTTTCGTATCCCGGACAGGGCGCCGTACCGACCGCCGCCCTGGCGGAGTGCACGTGCCCGGAGTTCTGCGAGCGCGACCACGACAACGACTAGAGAGGAGCCGCATGCGCAACGGGCATGGCCCCGACCGGTGGGCCGGAATCGAGCGGACGTACACGGCCGAGGACGTCGACCGGCTGCGCGGCTCCGTCCAGGTCGAGCACACGCTCGCGCGACTCGGCGCGGAGCGTCTGTGGCGGCTCCTCCACTCCGAGCCGTGCGTCCCGGCGCTCGGCGCGATGACGGGCGGGCAGGCCGTGCAGATGGTCAGGGCAGGCCTCAAGTCGATCTATGTGTCCGGCTGGCAGGTGGCAGCCGACGCCAACCTGTCCGGGCACACGTATCCCGACCAGAGCCTCTATCCCGCGAATTCAGTCCCCGCGCTCGTCCGCCGGCTGAACAACGCCCTGCTGCGGGCCGACCAGATCGACCATGCGGAGGGCCGGAACGGGACGCACTGGCTCGCGCCGATCGTTGCCGACGCGGAGGCCGGGTTCGGCGGGCCGCTGAACGCCTTTGAGCTGATGAAAGCGATGATCGAGGCGGGCGCCGCCGGCGTGCACTTCGAGGATCAGCTCGCCTCCGAGAAGAAGTGCGGGCACCTCGGCGGCAAGGTGCTGGTGCCTACCGGCCAGTTCGTGCGCACACTATCCGCGGCCAGGCTCGCGGCCGACGTCTGCGCCGTGCCGACCGTGCTGGTCGCCCGGACGGACGCACTCTCGGCCTCGCTCCTGACCAGTGATATCGACGAGGCCGACGCCGAGTTCGTCACCGGCGAGCGCACGCCCGAGGGCTTCTTCCGCATCCGCGCCGGGCTCGAGTCGGCGATCGCCCGCGCGCTCGCCTACGCCCCCTTCGCAGACCTGATCTGGTTCGAGACCTCGACGCCGGATCTTGGAGAGGCGCGCGAGTTCGCCCAGGCGGTGCACGAACGGTTCCCCGGAAAGCTGTTCGCCTACAACTGCTCACCGTCGTTCAACTGGCGCAAGCACCTCGAGGACGCGGAGATCGCGTCATTCAGGGAGACGCTCGCCGAGCTCGGCTACCGCTACCAGTTCGTTACCCTCGCCGGCTTCCACTCGCTGAACGCGAGCATGTTCGAACTCGCCCGCGGCTACGCCGACCACGGTATGCCGGCCTACGTCGCGCTCCAGGAGCTCGAGTTCGCGCTCGAGGAGCACGGTTACACCGCGACCCGGCACCAGCGTGAGGTCGGCGCCGGCTACTTCGACAAGGTCGTCGAGGCCGTCTCCGACGGCGAGAGCTCGACGCTCGCCCTGACCGGCTCGACCGAGGAAGCACAGTTCGCCGCCACCCACTGAGAGGAGCACGCGATGTCGACCGTTGAACTGACCAGGGACAGCGACGGCCCCGAACTGGTCGCCGCGCTGGCCGAGCAAGGCCTGACCGCCGAACTCGTCGACGATCAGGAGCACCTCGCCGTGCAGGTCGAGGACTGCGACGAGGAGCGGCTCGCCCACGCGATCGAGAGCTGGATCGGCGATCGGCGGTTGCCGTTCGTCCCGGTGCGGATCGACGACTGCACGTACGCGGTCGCACCGCCCGCCGGCTGATCGACCTAGACTGGCGGCATGGCACCGGTCGGCACGAAGGCCGACGATCTGGCGCTCGCGCTGGAGGAGGCGATCGTCTCCGGCGAGATCGAGCCGGGGACGGTTCTGCGCCAGGAGCAGCTCTCCGAGCAGTACCGGGTCTCGCGCACGCCGGTCCGCGAGGCGCTGCGGCGGCTGGCCGCGCTCGGGCTCGTCTCGTTCGTGCCGAACCGCGGCGTCCGCGTCCGCACGCTCTCGCGGGAGGAACTGCGCGAGGCGTTCCTCGTCCGGGCCGAGCTGGAAAGCCTGGCGACCGAGCTCGCCACTCCACGCATCGGAGCAGAGGGCCTCACCGCGCTGGACGAGGCCGAGAAGCGCTTCGCGAAGCTGACCCTCGAGTTGCGGCGTCGATCGCGTGAGGGCACGCAGGACGGCGCGCTCGTGGCGAGCTGGGTGTCGGCCAACCACGCCTTCCACGACGTGATCTACGCGGCCGCGGACGCGCCGTTCGTCGAGCGGCTGGCGAAGAGCGCCCGGCGGAGCTTCTTCTCGCACGTCGTCTGGGCCGCCGGTCTCGACATCGACCACCTGTACGAGCAGAACGACGCCCAGCACCGCGCGATCCGCGAGGCGATCGGCGCCCGCAGTGCCTCGGGGGCCCGGCTCCTCGCGCGCGAGCACGTGCTCGCCTCGGGCCGCATGCTGGAGACGATCCTGGATCAGGTGCAGGACCGCCAGGCCGGCGAACTTCGCTCCGCCTAGTCCGGCTGTCGCCTGCTAGCGGTACTGCCGGGAGACCATCTCGGCGACGCAGACCGGCTTCTCGCCGCCCTCGAGCTCGACCGTCCCCTTGGTCACGATCTGGACGCCGCCTTCGACCTCGGCCACCTCGAGGATCTCGAAGTGCCCGCGGATGCGGCTGCCGACCGGCACCGGCGCCGGAAAGCGGACCTTGTTCACACCGTAGTTGATCCCCATCCGGAACTCGCCGCGCTCCGGCCGCGTCTCGTACTGGAACTTGACCAGCAGCGAAAGCGTCAGGAACCCGTGCGCGATCGTCGTCCCGAACGGGCCTTTCGCGGCCTTTTCCGGATCGACGTGGATCCACTGGTCGTCGCCGGTCGCCTCGGCGAACTGGTCGATCCGCTCCTGGGTGAGCTCGAGCCACTCGCTGGGGCCGTAGGTGTCGCCGGGGTTCACTAGCCGCAGCCTAATCCATCGCCGCCGCGTCCGACCTGTGCGGGCCGGCCGCTACGGCCGCAGGGACAACAAGCGATGCGAGCGCCGCGAGCGGGCTAAGGAGGGGTCTCGTAGGGGAACCATGGGTTCCCCTACGCACTTTCGCCGGCCGCGAGCTCTTCGGGAAGCTCGTCGTCGACGGCGCCGGCGCTGGTGACGAGCGTCGGCTTAAGGCCTTTGTGGATCGTCTCCTTGGTGATCACGCACTTGGAGACGTCCTTGCGCGAGGGCAGCTCGAACATCACGTCGAGCAGCGCGTTCTCGATGATCGAGCGCAGGCCGCGCGCGCCGGTCTCGCGCTCGAGCGCCTTGTCAGCGATCTCCCAGAGGGCGTCGTCGGTGAAGACCAGCTCGATCGAGTCGTAGTTGAAGAAGCGCTGGTACTGCTTGACGAGCGCGTTCTTCGGCTCCTCGAGTATCTTGACCAGGTCGTCGCGGAGCAGCTGGTGCACGGCCGAGACGACAGGCAGGCGGCCGATGAACTCAGGGATCAGCCCGTACGAGAGCAGATCCTCGGGCATCACCTGGGCGAGCAGCTCGGAGCCTTCCTGCGAGTGCTTCGAGTGGATCTCGGCGCCGAAGCCGACGGCGTTCTTGCCGATCCGCTTGGCGATGATCTTCTCCAGGCCGGCGAACGCCCCGCCGCAGATGAACAGGATGTTCGTGGTGTCGATCGAGAGGAACTCCTGGTGCGGGTGCTTGCGCCCGCCCTGCGGCGGCACCGACGCGACCGTCCCCTCGAGAATCTTCAGCAGCGCCTGCTGGACGCCCTCGCCGGACACGTCGCGCGTGATCGAGGGGTTGTCCGCCTTGCGCGCGATCTTGTCGACCTCGTCGATGTAGATGATCCCGGTCTCGGCCTTCTTGATGTCGAAGTCGGCCGCCTGGATCAGCTTGAGCAGGATGTTCTCGACGTCCTCGCCGACGTAGCCGGCCTCGGTCAGCGCGGTCGCGTCCGCGATCGCGAAGGGGACGTTGAGGATCCGGGCGAGCGTCTGAGCGAGGTAGGTCTTGCCGCAGCCGGTGGGACCGAGCAGGAGGATGTTCGACTTCTGCAGCTCGACGTCGTCGTCGGCCGAGCCCATCTGCACGCGCTTGTAGTGGTTGTAGACGGCGACTGCGAGCGTGCGCTTCGCCGTCTCCTGGCTGACCACGTACTCGTTCAGCAGCGTGTGGATCTCGGTCGGCCGGGGGAGGTTGTCGAGGTCGAGGTGCGCGGGAGCGGTGAGCTCCTCGTCGATGATCTCGTTGCAGAGGTCGATGCACTCGTCGCAGATGTAGACGCCCGGACCGGCGATCAGCTTCTTGACCTGCCGCTGGCTCTTGCCGCAGAAGCTGCAGAGGAGCTGTTCGTTTCCTTCGGACGCCCGGGCCATGTCTTCGTTGTACCTCGATTTCCCCTTCTCGCCTAGCCCTCGACTCAGCGGTGCTCGATCACCTGGTCGATGAGCCCGTACTCCTTCGCCTCCTCGGAGCTCATGAAGTAATCGCGCTCCATGTCCTTCGAGACCTTCTCGAGCGGCTGGTCGGTGTGCTTGGACATGATCTCTTCCATCTTGCGTTTCAGGGCGATCGTCTCCCGGGCATGGATCTCGATGTCGGTCGCCTGCCCCTGGAACCCGCCCCAGACCTGGTGAATCAGGATCTTGGCATTCGGCAGCGCCATCCGCTTTCCCTTCGTGCCGCCCGCGAGCAGGAGCGCGCCCATGCTCATCGCAATCCCGACGCAGATCGTCTGAACGTCCGGCTTGATGAACTGCATCGTGTCGTAGATCGCCAGCCCCGAGTAGACCGACCCGCCCGGTGAGTTGATGTAGATCGAGATGTCCTTGTCGGGATCCTCGGACTCGAGGTGCAGCAACTGGGCGACGATCAGGTTGGCGATCTGGTCGTCGATCGGCGTGCCGAGAAAGATGATGCGTTCGTTCAGCAGGCGCGAGTAGATGTCGAACGCACGCTCGCCGCGCGACGTCTGCTCGATCACCATCGGGATCAACGGGCTCATCAGGCAGGCTCCTTGCTTCCGGGGGTCCACAGCTTCGTCTCGGGAGCGGCCGCTCCTTTTTCGGGCGTCCACAGCTTCTCTCGGGCCTGGGCGAGCTCGATCGGGATCCGCTCGACCTCGGCGACGACGAGATCAAGGGCCTTCCGCATCCGCAAATCCTCACGCAGTAGCTCGTGACGTCCGCTCGCGAACAGCTGCTCGACGACCTCGTCGGCCTCATCTCCGTCGGTCTCCGCGTTCTCGCGGACGAACTCGCGCAACTCGTCGTCGGTGACCTGGAGACCGGCCTTGTCGGCCACCGCCTCCAGCGCGAGCTCGCGCGCGACCGAGCGCGTCGCCTCGGCGCGCAGGCGCTCCTCGAGCTGCTGCGGCGTTTGACTGGACACAGCCAGGTACGTCTCAGCCGAGATCCCCCGGCGCTCGAGGCTCTGGACGAGCCCGGCCAGGAGCTCGCGGGTGCGCGCCTCGACGAGCGTCGTGGAGGGGTCGATCTTCGAAGCGTCGACGAGCGCGTCGGCCGCAGCCGCACGGAACTGCGTTTCCACCTCCTCCGCGATCTGTTCGCGGATGCGCTGCTCGACGTCGGCCCGCAGCTCGGCCAGCGTGTCGAACTCGCTCCCGGCTCTGGCGAGCTCGTCGTCGACCGGCGGCAGGATCTTCTCCTTCACGTCCTTGAGTGCAATCTCGACGGTGCCTTTCTGGCCCTCTGCGAGCTCGTATTCGACCTGCCTGGCCTCGCCGGCCGACATCCCGAGGATCCCTTCTTCGATCTCCTCGAGGACCCGGCCGGCGCCGACCTCGACGACGTAGTCGCGCTGCGCCTCGCCGCCCGCCTGGACGAGGTCGACGACCACCGTGTCACCCGCCTGGGCCGGCCGGTCGGCGGGCGCAAGCTCGGCGATCGCGAAGCGGAGCGCCTCGATCTGCTGGTCGACCAGCTCCGGCGGAACGTCCACCTCCGCGTGCCCGACCTGGAGGCCCTTCCAGTCGGCGATCTCGACTCTGGGCTGGACGTCGACGGTGGCAGTGAAGCTGAAGTCCTCGTCGGAGGTCTGCGGCAGCTCGTAGTCGTACTCGGGTCGGGCCACGGGGCGGATGCGCGTCCCGACGAGCGCGTTCCGGTACCACCCTTCGATGTGACTCTCGACCGCCTCGGAGTAGAGTCGCTCCTTGCCGATCCGTGAGACCAGGACCGGCATCGGCACCTTCCCCTTGCGGAAGCCGGGGATCTTCACGGAGCCGGAGAGATCGGAGGCCGCGTGCTCGACCGCGTGCTGCACGTCGTGCGCGGGCACGTCGACGCTCAGGCGAACCTTGTTCTCGGGCAACTCCTCGACGCGGGCGGGCACGCGCGCATCGTAGCCACCGACCTAGGGGCTGCCGACGCGGTGCCGGCCTCCTCGATGCGGGCGGAGGGACTCGAACCCCCAAGAGCCAGAGGCTCACCAGGTCCTAAGCCTGGCGCGGTTGCCAGTTTCGCCACGCCCGCGTGAGAACCAGAATAGACCGGCCCGACAATTGGCCACCCTCTGCAGACCGCCGCCCCCCAGCCGACCGGGCGGCTGCGGCTCGGCCCCGCTATCGGTCAGCCACCCAGTTCAGCGCGTCGCGCCCGACGACGACTACTCGGCGAAGAGCAAAGGGGTGACGCTGGACGCCCGGCACTCGTCGATTCCCCCAGTGACTGAGTACCGGTTGTTCCCGGGAGAGGGAGGTTGAGGTGCGCCACCCCTTCGTTGCTTTCTAGTTTGGCCGTTCGGGAAGATTTCTAAACACGCGCTCCCGATCGGATTCCGCGCGTTCCCGCCTGGGCCGGCCTTCCTTGATCCTGTGACCGTAGATCACGACGAACGGGGTGAGAACGATCAGGCCGAAGAGGATCCCGGGAATGATCAGCACCCACTTGGCCGAGATCCGTCCCGACCTGGAGAAGGCGTGTCCGGCCTGAGGGGCGAAATCCGGCTGGGCGAGGATTTGTGAGTCCGATCCCGCGGCCGAGAACGTCGCGGCAGGGACGGCCGAGTCGACCAGCCACCGGCCGCGGAGCTTCCGCATGGCGATGTCGAAAGAGACGGCGCCCAGCGGCGCGCCCTTCTTCAGGTGGACGAGCAGCACGATGTCGGCGTGATCCCGAGACGCTGTGTCGATCGTCCAACCGTGGAAGCTGGTGCCGATCACGGGAAACGGGGTCACTGGGAGGAAACCGTTCCTCCACTCGTCCTTGTCGCTCCCGAGGCGCATCGTCCTCGTGGCCAGGGGCCAGGCGCGCATGGAGTCATGCCGGCCGATCGCTGCCGGCACGAAGACGTCCAGCGTCCGGTTGATCGCGGCTCGGTCGGTCCGCGGCAGCGTGGGTTTCGTCGTCGCGAACGCCGGCGGTGCGAGCGCTCCGAGCAGAACTGCGGCGAGAGCCACGGCGAGCCGGCGCACGCTCCGACACTAGCAAAACATCTTTGGCGGTTACGGGTGAGACGGGGCCTCTACACTCACGTGCTGACGGATGGCGCCCTCAGAGCGCTTCTCGCGCCGGATGACGACGACGCGGGCGTCTATCCACTCTGGTGAGCGACCTGGAGGCCAATGACCGATCCCGGAATCACCGATCAGGACCTCGCGGAGCTGGTCGCGACAGTCCGAGATGCGACCGGAGCACTGATTCAGGGGGACGTGCGCCGCTATCTCGCGCTCGTACCCAGCGCGCAGGACTACACGCTCATGCCCCCGACCGGCGGGGAGACGAGGCACGGATTCGACTCGTCCGACGCGAGCATCGAAGCCCTGGAAAGCTTCTTCGCCGGCGATGGGGAGGGCGACTTCGAGCTCGAGCAGTCATATGTCTCGGGCGACCTGGCGGTGTTGGTCGGGGTGGAGCGACAGCACGGCTCCGTTGCCGGCCTGCCCGACCAGGATTGGTCGTTGCGAGTAACACTGGTGTTCCGTCGCGAGGAGTCCGACTGGCGATTGGCGCACCGCCACGCCGATGCCCTCGTGCATCCGATCAGCATGGAGCAGCTCTCCCTCCTCGCCCGCGGCTCCGTCCTCCCCGGCTAGAAGGAGTAGGAGTGAGCTCGTGGTTGCCGCCATCCGCCGCGGCTAGCGCGGGAGTGACGGCCCCGGGAGGAGTCGAACCTCCGCACGCAGCTTCGAAGGCTGCCGCTCTGTCCGCTGAGCTACGGGGCCATTGTGGGGAACCGAGGGGTGACCGATGGGACTCGAACCCACAACCACCGGGACCACAACCCGGGGCTCTACCAATTGAGCTACGGCCACCGCGGAGACGACAGTCTAGCCGCGTTCCCGAGCCGAGCACTCATGCGCCTGGGAGGATTCGAACCCCCGACCCGCGGCTTAGAAGGCCGCCGCTCTGTCCCCTGAGCTACAGGCGCGCAAGCAGAGGGTAGCGCCGGTCGCCGCCGCTATCTGACGCCGAAGTCGGCAGTGACGATCGTGACGTCGAGGCCCTCGTAGACGCCGGCGGCGGCGAGTGCGCGCACGCCGCCGATCCCGACCTCGCGCCAGCGTGGAGCGAGCAGGTTCTGACGGTGCTGGGGGCTCTTCAGCCACATGTCGACGGTTTCGGCGGCGCTCAGCTCGGGCGACGCCCAGGCAAGGTTCTCGCCGGCGGCCCACCACCGCCCGCGGAGGGCCGGATATACCGCCTTGATCCTCACCCAGAACGCCGACCCGTCGAAGGACTCGTGGGCGAAGTACCCGTGCTCGGCCATCGATAATGAATGCCCACGCGCGGCGATCGCGAGCTGCCGGTTGACGCGGAGCGGCACGAGACCGCGCCGAATGCGCTGCTGGTTGACCGCTGAGACGACCTGTTGCTCGAGGTCGGAGAGCGCGCCGACTCCTGCCACACGAGCCGATTTGCGGGTTCCGGTGGGCTGGTCGGAGACGCGCGCGGACGCAGACGCGCAGACGGTGAGCAGGACGACCAGGACGAGCGCGGCGCGCGCCATGGTTTCTTATCGGCCGCCGCGGCCTGTGACTTGAGCCTCAGACGGGGGGCGGTTCCCGAGGCAGTGTGTCGGGCACGGGAGCTGCCCGGGCGCGCCGGTTCTGATGCCAGTCGATCAGGAGCACCTGGATCGCACCGGCGACCGGGATTGCTCCGAGCGCGCCGAGGATCCCGGCAAGCTTGGCGCCCACGAGGACGGCGACCAGCACCACCAGCGGCGAGAGCTTCACCGTCCGCGAGTAGACCACCGGCTGGAGGAAGTGGTTCTCCAGTTGCTGGTAGACGACGAAAAAGACGACGACCACGATGCCAGCCGTGACCGAATGCAGGAACGCGACCGTACCGATGATCACGCCGGCGATCGTCGCGCCGGCCAGCGGGATCAGGTCCAGGACGGCCACGATCACGCCGAGGGCGACCGCGAACGGCACACCGACCGCGAGCAGCACCACCGTGGTGAGCGTGCCAGCGATCAGGCTGATCACCAGATTCCCGGTCACATACCCGCCGACGGTCCGGTAAACGTCGTAGCCGACCTTCCGCCAGCGCGGCCGAGACTCCTCCGGGATGAGGCCGAAGATCCGGTCCATCCACGCCGGGCCCTCGAGGAGCATGAAGAACGTCAGGAAGGCGATCGTGATCGTGGCGACGACCAGCGAGACCACGCTCTTCGTGATCGAGATCGCTGCCCCGGTGAGCCCAAGCACCCTCGAGGCTCCTCCCTCCTTCACCTGCTCGCGGATCTTCTCGACGATTTGGTACTTCGTCTCGAGGAAGCCGAGGCGGCCGCGACCCTTGGTCAGGTCGTCGACGTAGCCGGGAACGGCCTGGACGAAGTCGTTCACCTGGTTGACGAGCGTCGGGATGAAGGCGTAGCCGATCGCAGCGATCGCGAGCAAGGCGAGCACGTACGTGAGCCCGGCCGCCTGGCCACGTCGCTTGATCCCGTGCTGCATGAACCAGTCGACCGCGGGGTTGAGCGCCATCGCGAGGAACAGCGCAACCAGGACCCACGTGATCACCTGCCGCGTCGCGGACACGATTGTCAGCAGCGCCCAGGCCGCGATCACCAGTGCGATCACGGCAAGTACGGTCCGCACGCTGAAGCGCACCACCCGCTCCTGGCCCATCGGAGAAGAATCGCCGCACGGCCGGACAGCGGATGCGGCGTCGGGGACAGGATGAATCACCGTCACCAATCCGATCTCTATGCTCCTGGCATGGCCAACGCAACGCTCCACACCAACCACGGCCCGATCGGGGTCGAGCTCTACCCCACGGACGCGCCGAAGACCGTAGAGAACTTCGAGAGCCTGGCCGGGAAGGGGTTCTACGACGGCGTCGTCTTCCACCGCGTCATCCCCGACTTCATGATCCAGGGCGGCGACCCCACCGGCACGGGCTCGGGCGGCCCCGGCTACCAGTTCGAGGACGAGCCCAACCAGCACCGCGTCGAACGCGGCGCGCTCGCGATGGCGAATGCAGGCCCGAACACCAATGGCAGCCAGTTCTTCATCGTCACCGCCGACGCGTGCCCCTGGCTCGACGGGAAGCACACCGTCTTCGGCCGGGTCACGTCGGGGATGGACGTGGTCGACGCGATCTCGATGCTCGAGACCGACTCGGCCGACCGTCCCCGCGAGGAGGTCACCATCCAGCGAGTGGAGCTGACCGACAGCTCGGTCTAGTTTTCAGGCGCTCGCGCCTTCCCGCTGAGCGGAATTTCAGATCGTCGAGAGGAAGCGAGAGCGCCGCTTGCCAACGGTTTCGGAGGGTTCTCTGCCATGGCCCGCCGGGCCAGGACGAGAGAACGGAGGGCGGGTGCCCGGATCGAGTCGCCCGCCCAGGCTGGGGAGAGGTCGCCTGACGGCACAGCAGCCACCCGCCCGCGCCCGAGTATCTCGCAACAGCCGGACGCCGAGAGGTCGCTGGTGGCGACGGCAGAGCGGGTGCTCGGGGTTTCCGAAGCGACGAGCAGGGAACCCGAACACCGGCTCCGCAGAGAGGGTCACGCACTGACAACCACTCTCGTGAGGGAGCTGCGTAGGCATGTGGGGCGGGCGGAGTTGGGGAGAGAGGGGGAAGGAGACCTGTGCGGCGAGTGTCCTCCCCCACGCCCCGATTCGGTCGAGGAGGTTCACGATCCAGCGAGTGGAGCCGGCTCCGGAGTAAGCAGCGGAGGCGGTTCGCCGACCGGTGAGCGCCGCAGCAGCCAGAATCCCGCCTCGAGCGCCGGTCCGATCGACAGGGCGAACACGACAGTGCCGATGCCGACCGTCCCACCGAGGAGGAACCCGACGGCAAGCGCAAGCAACTCGATGCAGGCGCGCACGACTCCGAGCCGGTGGTGCGTGCGGGCTCCGACGACGACCATCAGCGAGTCACGCGGGCCTGCGCCCATCCAGGCGCCGAGGTACAGCGCCGACGCGATCCCGTAGATCGGCATCGCGACCACGAGCAGCACGATTCTGACGCCGAGGGGGTCGTCGGCCAGCCCGTCGACCGCGTCGATCGCGGTCAACGCCTGGACGAACGCTCCGACCAGCAGGGAGTTCGCAACCGTGGCGAACCCGATCGTCGAGCCGAGCGCCCAGGCGAACGCCATCACGACGACGCCGACCACGACGTTCGCCGCCCCGAACGAGAGCGGCGTGTGCTCGGCGATGCCCTGATGGAGCACGTCCCAGGGCGAGAGCCCGAGGCCCGACTCGAGCTGGCAGACGATGGCGAGCGCGAACAGGAAGAGGCCGACGAGGAGTGCGACCCAGCGGGCGACCAGGCCGCCACGAACGCGAGGAGGAACGTGCACGGCGCCCTACGCTAGAGAATCGAACTGAAAGCAGGCCCCCGAGAGCGCCCGACCGGGGTCGAACCGGTGATTAGAGCTTGGAAGGCTCTCGTGTTACCGCTACACCACGGGCGCGCCCGACTAGCGTACCGCCGGTGGATCCGTATCGCTGGTCCTGGGACGCGGACGCGCTCGTCGTCATCCCGGGCATGGCCGCCGCCTACGCGATCGCGCTGACTCGCCTCCCCGCCCCGCGGTGGCGAGTCGTCTGCTTCGGTGCCGGCTGCGCGCTGATGCTCGCCGTCCAGATCACACCGCTCGACACGCTCGCCCTCCACTACCTGCTCGTCATGCACCTGCTCCAGAACGTCGTGCTCGCCGAGTGGGGCCCGCTGCTGATCGTGATCGGCCTGACCCCGCGCATGGCCCGGGAGCTCGAGCGGGTCCCCGGCGCAGGGACGTTGACGCACCCGCTCGTCGCGCTGCCGATCTGGCTCGCCGTCTACTACGCGTGGCACCTTCCGGCGGCGTACGACGCAGCGCTCCGCCATCAGTGGACGATCCTGCACCTCGAGCACGCGACGTACTTCTTCGCCGGCTGTCTGCTCTGGTGGCCTGTGATCCACGGCCGGCGCTCGAGCGGGGCCAAAGCCGTCTACCTGTTCGCGGCGTTCGTGCTCGGCAGCCCGCTCGGCCTGCTCCTCGCCCTGCTCCCCCATGCCGTCTACGGCTACTACCTCGACGTCCCCCGCCTGTGGGGGCTCTCGCCCCTCGTCGACCAGCAGATCGGCGGCGTGACGATGGCCTCCGAGCAAGCGATCATCCTCTTCGCCACGTTCGCCTTCTACCTACTGCGGTTCTTCGAGGAGGAAACCAGCGCCGACAGGTACCGCGCCCCGACGGTCAGACGAGGCAGCCCTCGATGAGGCTCCTGGCGGCGTCGTCGGGATGGCCCGCCCAGAGCATCACGGCATTTCCCTTGGCGCTGAGGACGTCGAGCAGGCCGATGTTCTTGCCGCGGAACCGCTGGTAGGCACGCACGATCCGCTCGGCACCGTCGCGGTCGGTGCCGAAGGAGACGGTCGCGAAGTTCCTGCCGAACGGAACGGTGAACGAACCGCCCTCCGCGGCCGAGGCCACCAGGTCGGAGGCGGGAGGCCCGGTAACCACGCGGCCCTTCGCGAGCAGGCACGCGCGGCTCTTCTCCGCAGAATAGGTCGTCGTTCCGCCGCAGCCGGCGAGGATCGCGACGACCGGGACCAGCAAGAGGAGAAGGTGCCGGGGGCGCACCCGGCGATTGTCGCACGCGCCGCCGACGCCGGGTCCCGAAGGAGCACACCGCAATTTGCGAGAAGTTCGCCCTCCGACCCCCTTGCGTCCGCGAGCTCTTCCGTCCTACAGTGCCGATGCGCCGAGCACGGGGCGCGAGTAGGTCGAAGCCGAGCCGAGCAGCCGGTACGCGCAAGCGGAAGGTCGGTCGGGTCGGTGGACGAAAGCGACACCCGGCTCGGCGAATCTCTGGTCCGAGACGGTCGCGCTCAGCCGTCGAGCGCGCTCCGCGCGAAGAAGAGGAGATTGGCCGGCCGCTCGGCGAGCCGCCGCATCAGATACGGGTACCAGTCGGGCCCGTAGGGCGTCGCGACCAGGACGCGGTGGCCCCGGTGGACGAGGTCGAGCTGGAGCTGCGACCGGACGCCGTAGAGCATCTGGAGCTCCATGCGGTCGGGCCCGGCGCCGAGCGCGAGCGCCTGCTCGATCCGCCGCTCGTCGTGCGTGGCCACGGCGGTGAATGAGGCTGCCTCCAGGCTTCGTGCGACGAGCCGATCGTAGGCGGCGTCGACGTCCGCCTTCTTCGGGTAGGCGATCGACTCCGACTCCTTGTACGCGCCCTTGACAATGCGGAGGTTCGGCTGCAACGGGAGCAGCGACTCGAGATCCTCCGGCGTGCGGTACAGGTACGCCTGAAGAACGGTGCCGACGTTCTCGTATCCCGCCTCGCGCAGTCGGCGGTAGATCCGCAGGGTCGGGTCGACGAGCGACGAGTCCTCCATGTCGATGCGGATGAAATTGCCGAGGCGCCCGGCCTCCACCACCAGCCTCTCGATGCTTGCGTACCCGAGCTGCTCGTCGAGCGCGGCCCCCAGGTGCGTCGGCTTCACCGAGACGTTCGTCTGGAGCTTCTCCGCCGCAACCCGCCGCAGCACCTCGTGGTACGTGGCGGCGACCTGCTCGGCCTCGGTCCGGTCCGTGACGTTCTCCCCCAGCAGTGTCGTGTTCGTCCTCAGTCCTTGCTCGTTCAGGCCGCGCAGGGTGAGGACCACCTCGTCGAGCGTCTCCCCTCCGACGAACCTCGACGCGCCGAGTTGCATCCCGTAGCGGTCCACGAAGCGGCGAAGCCGCGGGCTGTCCGCGGCGGCGAGAATCGCGCTGCGCAGCATTCAGCTCCTCAGGCGGCCTGGAGCGTGCGGTCGACCAGCGCGTCGAGCGACGCGCGCTCGTCGTCGGCGAGCCCCCTGAGCGGCGCCCGCACGCCCTCCCCGATCGCCACTCCGCGCCGGGTCAGCACGTGCTTGAGCGCCGCGTGACGGGGAAAGCGGTCGATCTCCGCCCGCAGCGAGCCGGGATCGACGTCCTCGCCGCGAACGGCGGCCGCGACGAGCTCGGGAAACGCAGAGGCCAGCGCCGACACCGCTCCGACGGCGCCGGCGGCCATCGCCGGCATGATCAGCCCTTCGAACCCGACGAAGACGTCGAGCCCCTCGATCAGGTACCCCTCCAGCTGCTCCCAGGTGCGATCCGAGACCTTCATCCCGGTGAGGTTCCCCGCACGCTCGCGCAGCCGCCCGACCACCGCCGGCGGAACCGCGTAGCCGCTCGTGATCGCGAACTCGTACACGTAGAACGGCAGCGGCGCGCACGCGGCTGCGGCGGCGGCGAAGTGTTCGAGCTGCGACACCTCGTCGAGCGCGAAGTACGGCGGCGCGATCACAGCGACTGCGTCGGCACCGATCTCGGCGGCGTGAGCGGCCAGTGCGGCGGTGTCGGCGGTCGACTGGGCGCCGGCGTGGACGGCGACCTGTAGACGGCCTGCGGCGGCCTCGAGGAAGAGCTCGGCCGCGCGCTTCCGTTCAGCAACCGAGAGCAGAATCCCCTCGCCGTTCGTGCCGAGTGCGAGCAGGCCGTCCATCCCACCGGTGGCGAGGAAGTCCGCGACTGGCCCGAAGCCGTTCTCGTCGACGGCCGTACCGCCCTTTGTCAGCGGCGTGACCGAGGCGGCAAGCGCTCCCTTCAGCACGGGCGCGACTCTATCGGCCGTTGACCGAGAAGTGCTGGTAGTCCCGGATCGACCCGCTCCAGCTTCCGCCCCAGCCCCAGCCGACCGAGCGGAACGCCTCGACGAGGGCACCACCGTCGTACGCCGTCCCACGGCCGCGCCGCGACCGGTCGAGGTACAGGCGGCTGGCCAGGTGCGAGGTCGTACCACCGCTGACGTACGGGTTCTCGATCGGATTGACGTCGACTGCTCGGCCGTACGCGTGGTTCGACCAGCGCGTGGAGCCTGTCGCGTTGCGGCAGTTGAAGGACGACGTGTTGTCCGCTTCGATCGAGCGGTAGTCGTCGCCGCCGTAGCGGTCGACCGGGTCCATGCGCCGGATCGGAAAGCGCGCGGCGTACAGCCGGCGGAACACGGCGACAAGCGCCGCTGCTGCGTCGCGGTTCGCGATCAGCCGCCCGGTGTGGTCGCGCCCCTCGAAGCCTCGGTAGGTGAGCGTGATCAAGCGGAGGTCCGAGATGCCGACGGGGCAGCCGGACCGCCAGGAGACACCGATCATCTGCGCGCGCATCGCGGGTGGGACGGGTTGGACGCGCGCGTGGTAGCCGGGCGCGAGCGCGGCCACGACGAAGAGTGCTGCGAGACCCACATCGGGACGGCCCGATTCGAACGGGCGGCCTCTCGGCCCCAAACCGAGCGCTCTGACCAGACTGAGCTACGTCCCGCTGGCCCCAGTGTAGGCGGATAACGTGCCGACTCCGTGACGGACGTCGCCTACATCCCGGCCGAAAGCGTCACACGCGAGCGGCAGCCGGCGATCGGATACGCCATGGCGCTCGGCGCGGGAACACTGTTTGCGATCAACGGAACCGTGTCGAAGGTGATCCTCGAGTCCGGACTCTCGTCGCTGCGATTGACCGAGGTGCGTAGCACGGGGGCGCTGATCGGGCTCTTCGTGATCATCCTCGCCACCCGTCCGGAAGCCTTGCGGACGAATCGCCGCGAGCTGCTCTACCTGGCTGCCTTCGGCGTCTTCGGAGTCGCGCTCGTGCAGCTCTTCTACTTTCTGGCGATCCACCGGTTGGAGATCGGCGTATCGCTGCTGATCCAGTACCTCGGTCCGCTGATCGTTGCGCTGTTCGCCTTCTTCGTGCTGAAGGAGCACGTGCGCGGGCGGCTCTGGATCGCGCTGGCCCTCGCGCTTGCCGGCCTGACGCTCGTGGTCGATCTGTGGCACGGGGTGTCGCTCGACGGGCTCGGTGTGCTCTTCTCGCTCTGCTCCGCGGTGACGTTCGCCGGGTACATGCTGTTGGCCGAGCGGGCCGTCGGCCGTCGCGATCCGATCTCGCTGCTCTGCTTCGGGTTCTTCTTCGCCGCCCTGTTCTGGGCAATCGCGCAGCCGTGGTGGAGCTTCCCGTTCGACGTGCCCGGCAAGTCGGTGTCGCTGCTCGGCAACCTCTCCGACCTGCACGTGCCGATCTGGGTGCTGATGACCTGGATGATCGTACTCGGGACGATCGTCCCGTTCTTCTTGATCGTCGGGTCGATGCGTCACATCACCGCCACGCGGGCGGGCATCCTGGCGATGGTGGAGCCGGTCGTCGCCAGCCTGGTCGCGTGGGCATGGCTCGGTGAGACGCTCAACGGCACGACGCTGGTCGGCGGCGTGGTCGTACTGTGCGGGATCGTGCTCGCCCAGACCGCCCGCTGAGCCTCGCCGTCCGAAAGATAGGCCGAACGGCCTATTGGCAGGCGCGCCGAGCGCGAATACCCTGGCAGTACTGGGCGATGCGAACTGCGGTCGGCCTTCAGGTCGATACCCCCGCGGTGAGCACTGGAAGGGCCCGCTGCGCCGACCCCCCCGAGCAGCGGGCTTTTCCGTTTAATGACGCACACGGAGGGGGACCGACCTTAGGTCTGTCCCGGGTTCCGTATCCTGTTCGGCGGTTGCGACGGACACCCGGTGTCGCGGCGCCCGGAGCTACCATCGGGCACGGTGGTTGCGCGGCTGCTTCTTGCCTCGCCTCGCGGGTATTGCGCTGGCGTCGAACGGGCTGTCGAGACCGTCGAGCGAGCGCTGGAGTTGCACGGGGCGCCCGTCTACGTCCGCCGCCAGATCGTTCATAACACGCACGTCGTCCGCGACCTCGAGCGCCGCGGCGCCGTCTTCGTCGAGAGCGAGGAGGACCCGCCGCCGGGATCGCTCGTCGTGCTCTCGGCGCATGGCGTCGCTCCTGCCGTGCATGATCGGGCAGCCGTCCGCCGGTTGCGGACGATCGACGCTGTCTGTCCGCTCGTCACCCGGGTGCATGCGGCAGTGCGCCGATACGCGGCGGCGGGCTACTCGATCGTGCTCGTCGGGCACGCGGATCACCAGGAAGTGGTCGGCACCCGCGGGGAGGCGCCGGAGCGCATCACGGTGGTCGAGACCGTGCACGACGCCGAGCGCGTCTCTGTGCCGGATCCCGGCCGAGTCGCCTACGCCACGCAGACGACGCTGTCTGTCGACGAAACCGCTTCGATCGTTGCCGTCTTGAGGCGGCGTTTCCCGGACATCGCCGGGCCGGACGAGGGCGACATCTGCTACGCGACCACGAACCGCCAGCGGGCCGTGAAGGAGCTTGCTGCGATGGTCGACGTCGTGCTCGTGATCGGCTCGAGGAACAGCTCGAATTCGAACCGTCTCGTCGAGACGGCGCGGGCCGCGGGCGTCGCAGCCCACCTAATCGACGACGAAAGCTCGATCGACGAGCGCTGGCTCGAGGGTGCGCGAAGCGCCGGGTTGACCGCCGGCGCCTCCGCGCCCGAGCACCTCGTCCGGCGGGTGTGCGACTGGTTCCGCGCGCGCGACGTCGAGATCGTCGGCGAGTCGCAGCCGGCCGCGGAGGACGTCGTGTTCCGCCTTCCCGCGCAGGTGCGTCGGATCGTGCCTGCAGTTTGAGCCCGCCTGTGGATGAAACGTTCCAATCTCGTGGGGTCTGACCCCAACGACGTGACGCCGCAGGGTCGACACGATGCCTCCGCCTACTCGACGAAGTCCCTGAACCGCGCTACGGCGGACTCCCGCTCGCGGCCAAAAAGCCCGAGAACTTCCTGTTCGGCAACGAGCGACCACCGTACACCCGCCTCGACCAGACCGGGGTAGCTCGACCAACGCCAGTCCGCCGGCGACGAACATAAGCCGGCCTCCACCGGGTTTCTGGCGATGTACCGAAGGCACCAAAGGAGATGGCCGGGCTTCTCCACTACGACCGCCCCGTAGCGCGAACGGAAAAGGTGACCCGGGCGGCCGTGGCGTCGGTTGAAATCAGCTGCATAGCGGCCGTTCAACTCCTGCATGCCGACTGCGATGTTGGCGTGCTTCGTTCGGAACATCAGGTGATCGTGCGTACCCATGAGAGCGAAGGCGAGGCAGGTCCACTCGTATTTCTGGATGACGCCGGCGAAGAGCGAGACGAACCGGGCGCGATCGGTGTCGTCGACAAAGAGACGCCATCGGTCGGTTGCGTTCCCGGTTACGTGGTAAAGCGTGTCGGGCGCCTGGATGCGGAGCGGGCGGGGCACCAGATCGACGGTAGAGACAGCGTCGACGAGCAGCCCTGAGCGCGCGCGTATCGGCGCAGTCTTGTGACACTCCGTTGGGGTCTGACCCCGGTTTGGACCGGGTGGGCTGTCCTCAGCGGTCCGAAGGGAAGCCTCTACGCCTTCTCGATGTTCAGCGC
>JBKPRA010000081.1:0-8660 GCA_046734335.1 Actinomycetota bacterium
TCCGAAGGAGATCGCGGCACCGGCGATGACACACAGGACCGGAACGAACCAAAGGCTTCCGCCCAGGTGCATCAGCAAACGTCGGAGTCTCATCGAGTGCCCGCATACCCAACGGCCCACCTCCGAATCGCCAGCCTTTCCATCAGGTTCCGTGTTGAGGCAGATCGGAACTTTCGGCCAAGATCGGAGCGAGCGGCGGACGGCGTCCCGACCCACGGCTCCTTCCAGGATGTTGGGCGCCCGCCCGTCGGTAGGCCTTGTCACATTGTCTCGTCGGCCGGGTCGCCTCGCGATTACTTCTGAATCGCGGACGAGGGTAGCCGTGGCTCTCTTGTCGATCGGTCGGCCTCTTGGATACGTCGGAGGTGAGGGGTTTCGCAGCGTCCTCGGCGGGAACCCGGTCTGTCCCACTGCACCTGTCCGAGGAGGTTTTCCGTGTTCTTGCGCGTCGACCGACTGCTCACCGAACTGCCGCCGCCGTCTGATCCTGACCCTGGTGGCGCCGCCGCCGTGCAGGAGTTGATGGGCGGCCGGTTCGGCGAGATGTCCACGCTGATGAACTACACCTTTCAGTCGTTCAACTTCCGCGAGCGGCAGGGTGCGCGGCCGTTCTATGAGCTGCTCTCGAATATCGCGGCCGAGGAGTTCGGCCACATCGAGTTGGTCGCGGCCGCGATCAACACGATGCTCACCGGCGCAACGGCGGAGACGAACGGGAGGAAGAATGGTGGCTCGCCCGGCGCGCCGCTGGCGGGCCTCAAGGGCGTCGGCAACCCGCATCACTTCATTGCCGGTGGCGAGGGAGCGCTCCCACAGAACTCCCAGGGTCGGCCCTGGAACGGCGACTACGTCTTCTCGTCCGGCGACCTGGTGGAGGATTTGACGCACAACTTCTTCCTCGAGACCGGCGCGCGTAACAACAAGCTCAAGGTCTACGAGATGGTCGAGCATCCTGCCGCCCGTGCGCTGACGGGCTACCTACTCGTCCGCGGCGGCGTCCACCAGATCGCTTACGCCCGCGCGGTCGAGCACCTGACCGGGGCCGATCTCTCGAAGCTGTTCCCGACGCCGCGGATCGCGACCGACAAGATCCCCGAGTGCAAGCCGCACATCAAGCGCGGCGATCATCTGCGGCTGTACCGGTACTCGCCGAGCGACTACCTGGAGCTCGCGGCAGTGTTCAACGGGCCGAGCCCGGAGACCGGGGAGGAACTGGTCGTCATCGACGAGCCGCCGGAGGGCGTCCCGGCGAACGACCTTCCGGCCCAGCCGGCAGTGTTCGCACCCGACTACGCTCCCGAGGAGATCCAGGAGATTGCCCGCAAGCTCCGCAAACAGGCGGGCCTGCCTGACGAGCCGACCGGGAAGGTCGCGAACGGCAACAAACGCCGCAGCAAGCCGAAGCCCAAGGCAAGGGCGAAGGCCCGGTCATGAAGGCAGTCGCCTGGCACGGAACCGGCGACGTCCGGGTCGATGAGGTTGCGGATCCGGAGATCGAACAGCCCACAGACGCGGTCGTCCGGATCACCTCGACCGCGATCTGTGGCTCCGATTTGCATCTGCTGGATGTAATGGGCCCCTACATCGAAGAGGGCGACATCCTCGGCCACGAGCCGATGGGAATCGTCGAGGAGGTTGGATCCGAAGCGGCGGCTCACCTTAGCCCGGGCGACCGGGTGGTCGTGCCGTTCAACATCTCCTGCGGGACCTGCTGGATGTGCGAGCGGCAGCGGTTCGGCCAGTGCGAGACGACGCAGAATCACCAGCACGGCACAGGCGCCTCGCTCTTCGGCTACACCAAGCTGTACGGCCAGGTGCCGGGCGGCCAGGCGGAGTATCTCCGGGTGCCCATGGCCCACTTCGGGCCGATCAAGGTGCCCGAGGGGCCGCCGGACGAGCGTTTCCTCTTCCTCTCCGACGTGCTGCCCACCGCGTGGCAGGCGGTCGAGTACGCCGATATCCCGGACGGCGGCAGCGTCACCGTTTTCGGGCTCGGCCCGATCGGGCAGATGTCGTCTCGGGTCGCCGCGCACCGCGGCGCCCGTGTCATCGCCGTCGACCTGGTTCCCGAGCGGCTGGAGATGGCACGACGACACGCCGTTGAGGTGCTCGATCTCGACGAGCACGACGACGTCGCCCAGTCGATCCGCGAGCTAACCGACGGCCGCGGTACCGACTCGGTGATCGACGCCGTCGGCATGGAGGCGCACGGCAACCCCGTAGTCAACTTCAGCCAGCGCCTCGTCGGGATGCTTCCGGACCGCGCGGCGCAGGCCGTGATGGAGCATGCTGGCGTCGACCGCTTACAGGCGCTCCAGCAGAGCATCGAGACGGTCTGTCGCGGCGGGACGATCTCGATCATCGGCGTCTACGGTGGCACAGCCGACCCGATCAACATGCTGCAGCTCTTCGACAAGGGCGTGAAGCTGGCGATGGGCCAGGCACACGTCAGGCGCTGGACCGACGACCTGATGCCGCTCGTCCTCGACGAGAGCGACCCGCTCGGCGTCGAGGACCTGTGCACACACCGGCTCCCGCTTGAGCAGGCGCCGCACGGCTATGAGATCTTCAAGGAAAAGGAGGACGGGGCGATCAAGATCGTCCTCCAGCCGTAGTGCGTGTGGTCGTCGTCGGCGCAACGGGCAATGCCGGCACCAGCCTGCTCCACGAGCTCGCCGACGAGCCGGCGGTGGAATCGGTGGTCGGCGTCGCCCGCCGTCTGCCGAGGCTGGAACTCGCCAAGACCGAGTGGACTACGGCCGACATCATTGCGGACGACCTCGTGCCGCTCTTCCGCGGCGCGGACGCCGTCGTCCATCTGGCCTGGGCGATTCAGCCTTCGCGGAACCTCGCCAAGCTGCATGGAACTAACGTGTTCGGCAGCGAGCGGCTCTTCCGGGCCGTGGCGGATGCGAACGTGCCCTCCCTAGTCTATGCATCCTCGGTTGGGGCGTACTCGCCGGGACCGAAGGACCGGTTCGTGGACGAGTCGTGGCCGACACAGGGGACACCGACCAGCTTCTACGCCCGTCATAAGGCGGAGGTAGAGCGCCGGCTCGACCGTTTCGAGAAGGAGCATCCTGACCGGCGGGTCGTCCGGCTCCGTCCTGGCCTGATCTTCAAGAGCGAGGCAGCGACCGGCATCCGGCGGCTGTTCGCGGGGCCGTTCCTGCCGAGCCCACTCGTAAGGCCCGGCCGGATCCCGTTAGTGCCTGGCATCCCCAACCTGCGCTTTCAGGCGGTTCACTCGCGCGATGTTGGAAGGGCATACCGGCTTGCCTTGATCAAGGGCGTCCACGGCCCGTTCAACATCGCGGCCGAACCGGTACTCGACCCGCCGACCATGGCAAAGACACTAGGCGCAAGAGTGCTGCCACTGTCAGCGCCGGTAGCGCGGGCGCTCGCGTCGACCAGCTGGCACCTGCGCCTCCAGCCGACTCCGCCCGGCTGGCTCGACATGGGGCTGTCCGTCCCCCTAATGAATGTGACACGGGCGCGGAAGGAGCTCGGCTGGACATCGGAGTTCGGCGCCGACGAGGCCTTACGGGAATTGCTCGAGGGAATGAGCGACGGCAGCGGCGCCGAGACGCCGCCGCTCGATGCGGCGACGACCGGCCCTTTCCGCGTGCGCGAGTTGCTCACGCGCGTCGGCGCGTGTGGCTAGGCCTGTGATACCCAGCACCGTGTCTCGCCTCCGAGCCTAATTCACGTCAAAAGAAACGACTTCGGCGTGAGAGGGTGGCTTCTAACCTCACTGACGAGGGCGTGGTGGCTGAGTGGCGCCATCTTCGGTGGTCTGCGCGATCGCCTCGTTGAGACTGGTGGCAATGCGAACGCCGCCCACTTCGGCGGCGTACGCGAGCGCAATCCGTTCGAGGTCTTCGTCGGCCGTAGCACATGCCGGCCTCAGGATCGTCGCCTTTAAGTCGAGCTCGCGGGCGTCGATCGCCGACTGGACAACGCAGCCTTCTGTCGCTGCTCCGGCAAGCAAGACCCGTTCGACCTGATCGGTCGCGAGAATCAGCTCGAGCGGGGTGTGGTCGAATGCCGAATAGCGGGGTTTGAACACGAAGCGTTCATCGACGCGAGGCGCGAGCGCTTCCACGACGTCACTGCCCTTGCCAACGGCGATCGCCTGCCTGACGAAACTAGGGGCATCGCCCCGCCAATCGTCCTGCGCGTCGTTAACGTAGATCACGGGGAGATCTGCGTCCCGCGCGGCCGCAATCGCTTGGGTCATACATGCGAGTCGAGATCTAAACGAGGCAAGCAGCGAGCCGCCATCCTCGTGATGGAACGAGCTGACGACGTCGATTACAAGAAGAGCGTCTTTCACCAGCTGAGATCAACACCCTGCGAAGCTCGTGGACATTGCCGACCGCTCCCTATCGGAATCACCTGTGACGCTTCTTCGCCGCCTACGCCCCGCGCGGCAGAAAGAGCAGACGTCCGCTCGGTCTGCACGCCGCTGCCGTTGCCGACAACTTCAATACACCGCGTGGTAGATCGACTGGTCGTCGCGTGCGGCTCTCGGGGAAGAATCTCGCTCATGCAACCACCAATGCTTGTGGGGCGCCGGTCTTGATCCTGGTGGTGAACCACTTCGCTTCGACATCGAGTTCCGCTGCACATTCAGTTGCCAGCGCTAGCAAGTCCTTATCGCGGGCGGCTTTGGCTGCCTGTGCGGCCATCGTCCAGGTGATCGCGTCTTCGACGGCGCGTAGGTAGAGCGTGCGTAGATCTTGGAGCAGGTCTTCGCTGCCGGCTCGGGTCGCAGTGGTCCATTCGGCCTGTCCGCCGTAGCGTTGCTCAAGCGGCTGGAGCTTCTCGAGACGCTTATCGGCGGCGAGCGCGAAGGTGTGGCATTGGTGGTAAACGTCGTGGTCGTCCCGGTGACGTTCCGCCGCTATTCGCAGTTCTGCCGCTAACGAGTCCTCGAGCTCGTGGAGGTGCGCGAGCAGTGGTCCGATCCTCATCCGACTCTCTCGACTTTGACCGCAGCGGTCTTGAGCTGCGGTTGTTTGGAGACCGGATCCCAGATCGTCAGCGTCAACTCGTTTGCCGCGCGCGGCCGCCCGTCGTGTCCGGCGTGGTCGGCTACGTCCCAGTAGCCGTAATGGAATGGAATGAAGACGAGCCCCGGACGGATATGGCTGATGCGGGCCGGCGCCTCGACCGAGCCTCGCAGGGAAGAGACACGTAGCATGTCGCCCTCGGCGACGCCGAGCCGCTCTGCGTCCTGGGCAGATAACTCGACCCAGGCATCCGGTGCCGCGGCTTGCAACTCGGGGGCGCGGCCCGTCTTCGTTCGCGTGTGGAAGTGGTAGATGGTCCTGCCAGTCGCCAGGTCGAACGGGTACTCGTTCCCAGCCCACTCGTGCGGCAGCGTCCACTTGGTCGTCTTCAGTATCGCTCGCCCTTGCGGGTTCAGCGCCTTGAAGTCGGCCTCCGAGAAGGCCGCACCAGTCTGGAGATCGTGCCCGTAGTCCTCACAGATCTCTGGGAAGGTCGGAAAGCTCAGGCTCTCGTAGAGCCGTTCTGTCCCGTCGGGCATCTCGTCATTGCACGGCCACTGGACTCCGCTACTGCCACGGAGCTTTTCGTATGTGAGTCCGGTGTAGTCGCACGGTCTCCCCCGCGTGCACTCCTTCCAGGCCTCGAAGCACTCGTCCGGTGTAGACCACTTCACCAGCGGCTCCCCGTCCTTGTCGCGCAGGTCGAGTCGACGCGCGAAGTCGAGGAAGATCTCCATGTCCGATCGCGCCTCGCCTGGGGGTTCGACAGCCCGTTCGGATAGATGCACGGTGCGGTCGGTGTTCGTGAATGTCCCGGTCTTTTCGCCCCAGATCGCGACGGGAAGAACGACATCGGCGAGCTGAGCCGTCTCGGTGAGAAACGCGTCTGAGACGACGAGGAAGAGTTCCTCCCGCGAGAGGATCGATCGGACCCGCCGCAAGTCGGGGAGTGAGACGGCAGGGTTGGTGCCTGCGACCCAGAGGAGTTGGATCGAGCCCTGCTCGGCGTAGCGGAAGATTTCCATTGCGTGGGTCGGCGGGCCCCAGTGCGGAATCTGCAATGGGTCGACGTTCCACAACCGAGCGAGTTGCGCGACGTGTGCCTCGTTCTGCCAGTTGCGGAAGCCGGGAAGGTCGCCGTTGCAGCCGGTCTCGCGGGTGTTCTGGGCTGTCGGCTGACCGTTCATCTGGAGGATGCCGGCTCCGGGCTTTCCGATCATCCCGCGCAACAGGTTGAGATTGTTGGCCGCGCAGGCCGAGGCGGTGGCCTGGTGCGACTGGTAGACGCCTTGAAGTACGAACGTCAGCAGGTGCTCGGCCTCACCGATGATCTCGCCGGCCCGGCGTACGTCGTTAGCGGAAACGCCGCAGATATCGGCCACGCGTTCCGGCGTGTAGGCGGAGACAGTGCGCTCAAGCGCATCGAAGCCAATCGTGTGATTTTCGAGGAATGCGAGGTCGAGTCGATCGTTTGCGATCAGTTGCTGGGCCAGTCCGTTCAGAACGGCCAGGTTGGTGCCCGGCACGATCGCGAGATGTACTTGCGCCTCACGTGCCGACTCGGTCTCGCGGGGGTCGACCACGACCGACCGGGGCGGATTGGGACCGCGAAGCCGGTCGAGCTCGTGCATCCAGAGAACGGTCTGCGTCTCGGCGGTGTTGATCCCAACATGGAGAATCGTGTCGCAATACTCGATGTCGTGGATACCCGACGGCTGGCCGTCGCAGCCGAACGTCTCCTTCAGCGACTGACCGGCGGTCGCGGTGCACAGGCGTGTGTTGCCGTCGAGGTGGTTCGTCCCGAGCCCGCCGCGCGCGATCAATGCGAGGGTGTAGTAGTCCTCGAGAAACAGTTGCCCGCTTGTGTAAAAGCCGAGTGCGCCAGAACCCCTTATCCCCAGCAGCCCACGCGTTCGTTCGACGACGAGATCCATCGCCTCCTCCCAGCTCGCTTCGCGCAATTCGCCGTCCCGGCGTACGAGCGGTCGGAGCAAGCGGTCAGACGAGTTGTTCGCCTGCCAGCCGTACAGGCCCTTCGGCCCGAGACGGCCATGATTAACGCGATCGACAGCCCGGCCGCGCACACCCACGATCCGGCCATCGCGGACGCCGATGTCAAGCGCGCAACCATGCGAACACAACACACAGGCCGATTGCACCCAGCGGTCGACCGGGCCGTCTGAGTGCTCATCGACCCGAATCGGCCAGTCCCCGCCCTGCGGGTAGGGAGTGCGCGCCCCCCAAGGGTCGGTGATCCGGTCGGCCATCGCCACAGAAATTCCCGGCACCGAAGGCTGAGAAACTGCGCGGAGTTCTGCGCGACTGATCAGCACAAAGGCTCGTCGATTCGTTCGACCTCCCGTTGAGGCTCAACCGATGACCCGGGAACAGTCTCTTCGCTAGCGTTTTTCGTCTCCGCCCGTTGGGAACTAAGTCCTTATGAGTCTGTGGGTCTGGGTGGCAGTGATTGCGGGCGTACTGGCGGCCCTTCTGTTGCTGTTCGTCGTAGTCGGCACCCCGAGTCGCCGGAGGGCTGCCAAGCGCGAAGAGGCCGAACGCTTACGGCAGGAAGCAGAAGAGAAACTGAGGTCGGCGGCCGGGCGCGAGGCGACCGCGAGTCAGGAACAGGCCGCGGCCGAGCGTGAACGGCTCGCCGCAGAGGAGAAGCTGAAGGAAGCCGACGCCGTGGATCCAGACCTTCCTGCCGAAACGCCGAATCTGAACGCCCAACGTCCGGCCCCAGCAGCGGACGAAGCTGGCTGACGCGCCCCGCGAATCGAGAAGAGCGGCGAGACTCTGCGGAACGTCAAAGAGGCGTGGGTCACCGAGCAAGAGGTCGATGTAGAACGGCAGCATCGTCGCCTACCGCGTCACCCCTGAGGATCAGTTTCGTGCTCGAATGGCCCGCTGCAGTTGGTCTACGTCCGCTCCAAGATCGATGGCTCCCACTACCCGGACGGCGGGCTTCAAGAGACATTCTGATCGCTGTCGCCGGCGAGAGCGGGGGCGGTGTCGTTCTTCGCGTCCGCAACGTTCTTCCACCTCCATTGTGGAAGAAACGTGACGATTGAGACAGGTCAGCAGCATCGACGGGGCGGAAGTCGGGTTTGACCCCTGGGAGTCAGCGTGCTCTCCCCTCAGCGCTGACGTCCTTCCGCCCCGCACTTCTCACTGTCCGTGGATCCAGCCGCAGGTCAATGGGTCTCGCGGCCCACGGGGGAATTAGGCGCGGGCTGAGGGGTCGAATTCTCGCCGGCCGGACGAACTAGAGCTTCTGCCGGGCTGTTGCGGACGGGCGCAACCGCTTCTCGCTGGAAAAGGAGCCATGGCTCTCGGGCCGTATCTCAGACCAGGGCGGGCATCTCTCGGGCGGCGTGGCAACTCTCTCTCCCCGCCACGCGGTCCATCTGCGACCGGACGTGCCCGCCCGCTCCTGCTATCGCTGATGTTGAGGCGGGCGCCCCTGTCGGCCGCATCCCCAGAAACAGCCACACCTCTCTTCCCAGGAGCACCCGCCGCATGGAAGCTTTCCTTCCGCCACAGGTAGCGAAACGCGCTTGGCGGCATGCGGCTCTAGCCGCTCTTGTATGGGTCGAAGTAGGTGTCGTCGACGGTGAAGGCCCCGTCTGTGCCTACGACGGTGAG
>JBKPRA010000082.1:0-35467 GCA_046734335.1 Actinomycetota bacterium
GCGCGGGGCCGCCACCTCGACGACCTCGCCCTTCTTCTTCCCCATGATCGCCTTGCCGACCGGCGACTCGTTGGAGAGCTTCTGCTCGGCCGGGTTCGCCTCCGCGGAGCCGACGATGCGGTACTCGAACGTCTTGTTCGCGCCCATGTCGCGCAGCTTCACGTGGGAGCCGACCGAAACGACGTCCTTCGCGATGTCCTTCTTCTCGATCACGCGCGCGGACAGCAGCCGCTCCTCGAGCGTCGCGATCCGATGCTCGACGAGAGCCTGCTCGTTCTTCGCGTCGTCGTACTCCGAGTTCTCGGCGATGTCGCCGAACTCGCGCGCGACCCGGATCCGCTCCGCCACCTCACGACGCTTCTCGGTCGAGAGGTAGTCGATCTCCTGCTTCAGCTTCTCGTAACCCTCTTTGGTGAGGATGACTTCCTTGGCCAACGTACGCCCTCCTCGAAAGAAACACGCGGCGCACACGGCGCCGTCGCGGGCCGGAATGGTACCGGCAGCGGGCGTCCCTGCGCAAGGGTGTCTGCGGCTACGATTTCCGCTCGTTGTGGGCATCGATCTGCGGTCTTCCTGGTGGATCGGGCCGGTCGAGGTGACGTCGCGCGTCGTGCTCGCTCCGATGGCCGGCGTCAGCGTGCAGGCGTTCCGCCGGCAGGGCCGCCGGTTCGGCGCGGGGCTGGTCTGTTCGGAGATGGTCAGCTGCGCCGGCCTCCACCACGGCAACGAGCGGACGCTCGGCTATCTGAGGATCGCGTCGGACGAGCACCCCCTCGCGGTCCAGATCTTCGGCTCTGACCCGCCGCTGATGGCCGAGGCGGCGCAGATGGTCGTCGAGGCCGGAGCGGACATCGTCGACATCAACTTCGGCTGCCCGGTACGGAAGGTGACGAAGACCGGCGCCGGGGCGACGCTGCTCGATGACGCGGACCGGGCGGAGCGGATCGTTGCCGCCGTGGCGGACGCCGTGGAGGTGCCCGTCTCCGTGAAGATGCGGCGAGGGCTGGAGGACGGCTCGCGCGCCTGCCTCGACGTCGGTCCCCGGCTGGTCGAGGCGGGTGCGGCCACGCTCACGTTGCACCCGCGATCCGCGAAGCAGATGTACACGGGGACGGCCGACCACTCCCTGACAGCAGAGCTCGTCGAACTGGTCGACGTTCCGGTGATCGCCTGCGGTGACGTCACGTCGCGTGCCAGAGCCCAGGCGGTGCTCGCCACCACGGGTGCAGCTGCGGTCATGATCGGGCGCGGCGCCCAGGGCAACCCGTGGGTGCTCCGCGAGATCGTCGACGGCAACGGGCCGGAGCCAACACGCGAGGAGGTCGCAGCCGAGCTGATCCTGTTCATCCGCGAGACAGTCCGCGAGATGGGTGAGCGACGCGCCTCGGGCTTCCTGAAGAAGTTCTACGGGTGGTACCTCGGCCGGGGCCGCTTCCCGCGCCCGTTCAAGCAGGAACTGGTGCTGCTCGACTCGACCGATGCGGTGGTCGAGCGACTACTCGCCGCCGCGCCGGGGGCGGCAGACGTGCTCGAGAGCCTCGAGGCAGAGCAGCCACCGGTCGAAGACCGCCTGCTCGAGCTGCCCGTTTCCATCTACGGCGGCGGATGACCCTCGCGTACATCGGCCTGGGTGCGAACCTGGGCGACCGGGAAGCGATGCTGCGCGCCGCCCTGGAACGGCTCGCGGCCGAGCCCGCGATACGGGTGGTCGAGGTCTCGCCGCTCCGCGACACCGCGCCGGTCGGGATGGTCGACCAGCCGCGCTTCCTGAACGCTGCCGCGGCGGTCGAGACGACGCTTTCGGCCCGCGAGCTGCTCGACCGGCTACTCGGAATCGAACAACGACTGGGTCGCACCCGCGAGGGTCCCCGCTTCGGCCCGAGGACGATCGACCTCGACCTGCTTCTGTACGGCGAGGAGCGAATCGACGAGCCGGGCCTCGAAGTGCCCCATCCGCGCCTGCACGAGCGCCTGTTCGCCCTCGAGCCGCTGGCGGAGCTCGATCCCGGCCTGGACGTCCCTGGCCGCGGGCCGCTGGCGGACCTCGTCGCCGGGCTACAATCCGGCTGATGTCGCACCTCGACGAGCTCGACGAGTTCGAGGCGGATCTCGAGCTGCAGCTGAAGAAGGAGTATGCGGCGGTCTTCCCGCTGTTCCGCTACTGCGTGCTCACGCCGGACACGACCTACCTCTGCAACAAGGTCGAGCTGCAGCCGCGGATCCAGCCTGCCTACCCGCTGTTCGAGGTGGAGATGGAGGACGTCTGGGTCTGGGACAAGAATCGGCCGAGCCGGATCATCCCTCGTACGCGGATCTTCACCTCCGGCGACGTCACCGTCGAGGAGCTGCGCGGCGAGGGTGAAGGTCCCCCGCTGACGGCCGAGGCGCTGGCAGAGCGCATCGGCGAGACGCTCGGCGCCGACGACGACAGCTGATCGCGGCGGCGGCGCGCGCTAGGCTCGCGGCGTGCTGCTCGCGGTCGACGTCGGCAACACCCAGACCGTCTTCGGCCTGTTCGAAGGCGACAGCCTCTCGGAGCAGTTCCGGGTCGGCACCGACCGCTCCCACACCGGCGACGAGCTGGCTGTCATGCTCCGCGCCTTCCTCGACCTCGCGTCGCTCGACGGCATCGTGCTCTGCTCGTCGGTGCCTCAGTTGGTACACGAGTACGAGACGTTCGCCGAGCGCTGGGCGCAGGTCCCCCTGCTGGTGCTCGGGCCAGGGGTGCCGACCGGGATGGCGATCCGTTACGACGATCCTCGCGAGGTGGGCGCCGATCGGATCGCCAACGCGGTAGCAGCGCGAGAGCGCCACGGTGCGCCGGCCGTAGTCGTCGACTTCGGCACCTCGACGAACTTCGACGTCGTCTCGGCTGCCGGTGAGTTCGCCGGGGGCGTGCTCGCACCGGGAATCGAGGTCTCGATGGACGCGCTCTTCGCTCGCGCGGCCCGGCTGCCGAAGGTTCCCTTCGAGGAGCCGGAGCGCGTGATCAGCCAGACGACGACTGCCGCCCTCCAGTCGGGCCTCGTCTACGGGTTTGCCGGCCAGGTCGACGCGATCGTCGCGAGGATCCGGGCCGAGCTCGACGCTGCCGATGCGCCCGTCGTGGCCACCGGCGGGCTCGCGGAGCTGATCGCGCCCCACTCGGAAACGATCACGGCCGTCGACTTAGAACTGACGCTGCAGGGGCTGCGGCTGGTTTGGGAGCGGAATGCCGCTTAGCGCTTCGCACGCTCGGCGGTGGCTGACGACCACTCGGCGGCGATCCCGGCAGGCCGCGGCTTCCTGACACGGACGCGCACGTGCGACACCGCAAGCTGCTCGACGAGGGCGTCGGCCACGGCCACAGCCAGCGACTCGATCAGCTCGAACGAGCGCGAGTCCGACACCTCCTGCACACACGCCGCGACGAGCCGGTAGTCGACCGCATCGTCGATCCGGTCGGAGCCTGGCTCCTCGACCTCGAACTCGACGTCGTAGACGAAGGTCTGGCCGTCGAGCCTCTCCTCCTCGAGGACACCGTGTCGGCCGAAGACCTCCAGCCCGTGCAGCTCGACGATCACAGCAGCGCCGCCGCGATCGTGAGCGCCTCGACCGTTTCACGGACGTCGTGCACTCGCAGGATCGTCGCGCCGCGCTCGAACGCGGCAACGGCCGCGCCGAGGCTCGCGAATACCGATCCCGTGGTCGCCTCCGGGTCGCCGAGCATCCTCCCCAGCGAGCGCTTGCGCGAGAAGCCGATCACCACCGGCCGGCCGAGCGCGAGCAGCACGTCGAGCCGACGGACGAGCTCGACGTTGTGCTCGACGGTCTTGCCGAAGCCGATGCCCGGATCGAGGCAGATTCGCTCCTCTGCGATGCCCTGTTCGACCGCGAACGCGAGCCGCTCCTCGAGGAAGGCCGCCACCGTCGCCGCGACGTCGTCGTAGCGCGGGTCGTCCTGCATGGTGCGCGGCGCGCCGCGCATGTGCATCAGACAGAGGTACGCGCCGGCGTCTGCGACGACGCCGGCCAGGTGGGGATCACCGCGCAGGGCGGTGACGTCGTTGATCAGCTCCGCGCCGAGCTCGAGCGCCCGCCGGGCGACTTCTGCCTTGGCCGTGTCGATCGAGACGGGAAGGCCGACGAGCCCTTCCAGCACCGACACGACCCGACGCAGCTCCTCCTCGACGGAGACGCCCTCGGAGCCGGGCCGCGTCGACTCGCCGCCGACGTCGACGATCGCCGCGCCGTCGTCGAGCATGCGGCGAGCCGTGGCGATCGCGTCCTCCGCGCGGAAGTTGACGCCGCCGTCGGAGAACGAGTCCGGCGTGACGTTGAGGACGCCCATGACGGACGGGCGCGGAAAGCGATCCTCGATCGGCCTCACGCGCGATAGTTTCCCGACATGCGTGTCGCTGTGCTCGGGACGGGGATCATGGGTGGGCCGATGGCCCGCAACCTCGCCGCCGCCGGACACGACGTCACCGCGTGGAACCGAACGCACGAGAAGGCCGATGGTCTCGGCGCGACCGTCGCCGACACTCCGGCAGAGGCGGTCCACGGCGCCGAGGTCGTGCTGACCATGCTGGCGGACGGGCCGACGGTCGACGCCGTGGTTCCCCCGCTCGAGCCGAACGTGCTCTGGATCCAGTCTTCGACGGTCGGCGTCGCCGACACGGATCGCTTCGCTGCGCGGCACCAGCGGTTCCTGGATGCGCCCGTGCTCGGCTCCCGTCCGGCGGCCGAGGCCGGCGAGTTGCTCGTCCTGGCGGCGGGCGCCGATCGTCCTGAGGAGATACTCGAGGCGATCTCCAACCGGGTGATGTGGCTCGCGGACGAACCCGGCGCCGGGACGAAGCTCAAGCTGACGATCAATCTCTGGATCCTCAATCTCGTCGAGAACCTCGGCGAGACCATGGCTTTGGCGGAGGCGCTCGGCCTCGACCAGCGCTCGTTCCTTGACGCGATCAAGGGCCGCCCGATGGACTCCCCCTACGCCCAGTTGAAGGGCGAGAAGATCGTCACCGGGGACTTCTCGGCTGCCTTCGCCCTGAAGCTGGCAGCGAAGGATGTGGGACTGGCAGTCGAGATGGCCGAGTCGGCCGGCGTCGACCTGGGGCTCGCTCCGCAGACGCTCGAGCGGATGAGGCGCGCGATCGAGCTAGGCCACGGCGACGAGGACATGGCCGCTACCTGGTTCGCGACGCGGAAGGATCCGGCCGCCTGAGCCGGCGAAGGCATTGACCGACCGTCGACAGCGTGGTCTGATGCGCTGTCATCCGGATCGGAAGGAGTCTTCATGAGTGAGGCAGCAGCGACTACACCGCCGCCGCCCGCGGCTGCAGCCGGCCCCGTCGGCAAGCCGCGCGGCATTGCCTTCGTGATCATCATCAGCATCATCACGCTCGGTATCTACTTCCTCTACTGGCTCTACAAGACTGGCGAGGAAACCAAGAGATACTCGGGCGACGGGCTCGGCGGGGTGCTATGGCTCGTGATCGGGCTGTTGATCGGCATCGTCATGTGGTTCGTCGCACCGTCGGAGGTCGGGAAGCTCTACTCCCGCGAGGGCCAGCACCAGCCCGTCAGCGGCGTGACCGGGTTCTGGATGCTCCTGCCGCTGATCGGCTTCATCATCTGGGTCGTGAAGGTGCAGGGAGCGCTCAACCGGTTCTGGGAGAGCAAGGGCGCGACCTCCTAGCGACCAGGGGCTTGCGTGTGGGCGGCCGGAGAAGCCGCCCACACCCCGTCAGGCGCGCGTGGGCGCGGTGCGCTGTGTGTCCACGCCACGCGCCGACCAGGTCCCGCCCGCAGCGAGGATTCCACCCGCCAGCGCGAGCCAGGCGCCCGCCTGCAAGTCGCTGAGATTGCCGAACGCTACGTCGACCGGCTCGAAGGCGACGAGTCCGAGCAAAACGAGCGTCAGCGCGGCGTCGAGGCCCCGCGTCCGGGCTCCGGCGATCGTCGCCGCCCAGGCAAGCGCGCACAGGCCGGCGAGCGCAAGCATCAGGATCCCCAACCCATTGCCGTCCCAGTAGCTCACGCCCTGCTCGGCGTCGAGGAAGATGGCCGGGAAGACGAGCGCGATCCCGACGCCCGAGACGAGCGTCGGCAGGGCCATGCCGCCCGGCGTCGTCATGACCAGCCCCGCCAGGAACAGCGAAGCGGCGGCGCCGACGGCGATCAGCACGGCCCCGGCCAGGCACAGCCACATGCCGGCGCGGGTCTCGTCCCAGTCGTCGAATGCGGACAGCGCTGGGAACCAGGCCCAGTAGCCGGTCAGAACGGCCCCGACCGCGAACAGCCACCCGTCCAGGCCGACGCCGGCGTATCCGACGACGACGAGCAGCAGGGCGAGCCCGGCGAGCACGAGCCCCGTCCAGGCGATCGTCCCGTCGAGATCCCAGTAGCTGGTCGACCGGATTGCGTCGAGGAAGACGCCGACGATTGCAAGCACCGCGCCGGCGCCCGCGACCTCCCGTGCTCCGTACCTGCTCACGCCTGCCTCCCCTCTCGACCCTGGAAAGAGGAGCGTCTCAGACGCGGCGGATGCGTGCTAGGGCTTCGCGCCTTCGGGCGGCGGCGGCTGTGAGAGCGCGCCCGGGAGCGGGAACGGCTTCGGCTGCGGCTTCGGGCGCTTCTCACGCTCCGGCGCCGGCTCCGGCTCGACTGCGGGCGGCTCCTCGGGGAAGACCGCCGCTTCGTCCTCACCGGCGAGCAGGCGTTCGAACTGATCCTTGTCGATTGTCTCGCGCTCGATCAGGATCGCAGAGAGCTTGTGGAGTTCGTCCATGTGCTCCTGCAGGACGCGGTGGGCCGTCGAGTGCGCCTCCTCGATCACCCGGCGGATCTCGTCGTCGATCTCGCGGGCGATCTCCTCGGAGTAGTCCGGCTCTGCGCCCATCTCCCGGCCGAGGAACGGCATGTCGTGGTTGCGGCCGAGAACGCGCGGCCCGAGCTTCTCGCTCATCCCGAAGCGCATGATCATCTGCTTCGCCGTCGACGTGACCTGTTCGAGGTCGTTGGCGGCGCCCGTGGTCACCTCGTGGAAGACGAGTTCCTCCGCGGCGCGTCCGCCGAGCGTCATCGCCAACCGGTCCATCAGAGCCGACTTGGTGGTCAGGTACCTGTCCTCGCGCGGGAGCGAGATCGTGTAGCCGAGGGCCTGGCCGCGGCTGATGATCGAGATCTTGTGCACCTCGTCGGTGTGCTCGAGGTGATGGCCGACGAGGGCATGGCCCATCTCGTGGTAGGCGGTGATCTTCCGTTCCTCCTCCGAGAACAACCGCGTGCGTTTCTCGGGGCCGGCGATCACGCGCATGATCCCCTCCTCCAGCTCCTCCTGCTGTACGACCTTCTTCCCCCGGCGGGCGGCCAGCAGCGCGGCCTCGTTGACGAGGTTCGCGAGGTCGGCGCCGGTGAAACCGGGCGTGCCGGCGGCGAGCGTGTCGAGGTCGACCTCGGACGCCAGCGGCTTGCCCTTCGCGTGCACCTCGAGGATCTTGCGGCGGCCGTTACGGTCGGGCCGGTCGACCACGATCTGGCGGTCGAAGCGGCCCGGGCGCAGCAGCGCAGGGTCGAGGATGTCGGGCCGGTTGGTGGCGGCGATGAGGATGATGTTGTCCTTCAGCTCGAACCCGTCCATCTCGACGAGAAGCTGGTTCAGCGTCTGCTCGCGCTCGTCGTGGCCGCCGCCCAGACCGGCGCCGCGATGACGGCCGACGGCGTCGATCTCGTCCATGAAGACGATGCACGGCGCCGCCTGCTTGGCCTGCTCGAACAGGTCACGAACGCGGGAGGCACCGACGCCGACGAACATCTCGACGAAGTCGGAGCCCGAGATCGAGAAGAACGGCACGCCCGCCTCGCCGGCAACCGCGCGGGCAAGCAGCGTCTTGCCGGTGCCGGGCGGCCCGTACAGCAGCACGCCTTTCGGGATGCGCGCCCCGAGCGCCTGGAACTTCTTCGGGTTCTCCAGGAACTCCTTGATCTCCTGGAGCTCCTCGACGGCCTCGTCGACGCCGGCCACGTCCTTGAACCCGATCTTCGGCGAGTCGGGCGCCATCCGCTTGGCGCGGCTCTTCCCGAAGGACATCACCTTCGAGCCGCCGCCCTGCATCGAGTTCATGATGAACAGCCAGAAGCCGAGCAGGATCACGAACGGCAGGAGCGACGTCAGGATCGACCACCACGGCGACGACCCCGTCCCCTTCGAGTCGAAGGTCACCTTTTTCTGCTCGAGCAGCCGCTGGAACTGGATCTGGGACTGGTCGCTCGGGTAGTTGACCTTGATCTTCTTCGCGTCCTGATCGTTCAGCGTGGCGACGATCTGGAGCTTGCTCGGGTTGAAGACGACCTCCTTGATCGAGCCGGGGTCGTTCTGGACGAGCTGGATCAGCTGCGAGTAGGTCTGCTTCTCCGTCGGCTTCGACGTATGGATGAGCGTCTGGCTCGCAAGGTAGACGAGCAGAACGATGACGATCAGAGGAAAGAGCGCGCTGCGAAAGAAGCGGTTCACTGTAGGTTCCTACGCCCAGGGTAGCAGGGAGGATTCTTCGGCCCGCCTGCCCCCGGTCCTCTTCTCAGGCCCCCTCGGGCATCAGATCGTCGCTGAGCACCCCGACGTAAGGCAGGTTCCGGTAGCGCTCCGCAAAGTCCAGTCCGTAGCCGATCACGAAGCGGTTCGGAATTTCGAAGCCAATCCAGCGAACCGGCACGTCGATCTCGCGGCGGGCCGGCTTGGTCAGGAGCGCGCAGACCTCGAGCGAGGCGGGCTCCCGGGACTCCAGGTTCCGCATCAGGTACGAGAGCGTCAGCCCCGAGTCGATGATGTCCTCGACGACGAGGACGTTGCGACCCTCGATGTTGATGTCGAGATCCTTGAGGATCCTCACGACGCCGGATGAGTCGGTCTGCGCGCCGTAGCTCGAGATCGCCATAAAGTCGACCTCACACGGCACGGTCAGATGGCGCATGAGGTCAGCCATGAAGAAGACGGCGCCCTTGAGGACGCCGATCAGCAGCAGGTCCTGTCCCGCGTAGTGCGCCGAGATCTCCTCACCGAGCTCGGCGATGCGCGCCCGCAGGCCGTCGGAGTCGATCAGGATCTCCCCGACCGCCCGGTCCAGCTCCGTCTTCATCACGTGCGCGCCACCCGCACCCGTGCATCCTCCACGATCCCGGGCACGGCGACAACCTCTTCTTCGCCGTTCGCAACCACGGGCCAGGCGTCGCGCTGCGCCCTCGGCACCTTGGCGTCGACGAACACGTCCTGCAACTTCCGGCGACCGTTGACACGGTCGCCGGCGCGGCGAGCCCTCACCGTCAAGCCGGGCTCACTTGCCTCGATCGTCCAAGGGCCCCACCGTACGGGACCGTCGTCGAGCGAGACGCAATCGTATTCGCGCACGACTCGGATGCCTCTCCCGAGATCACGGGACTTTGTGCCGTCACGAGTCGCGAGCAACTCGAGCAGCGTCTCCTCCATGCCTCGCGGAAGCCGGGGACGCTCGTCGGCGAGCCGGCGGATGTTCTCCTCGGCGGCCGGGTGCAGGCGGCGGAGCAGCGGGACGATTTCGTTGCGAATGAGGCCGCGCAGAGTGTCCGGGTTGGAGGAGTCCGTCCGGGTGACGAGGCCGTTCGCAGCGCAGTACGCCTCGGTCTCCTCGCGCCAAACGGCGAGCAGCGGGCGGACGATGCCGTCCTCGCGGCGCGACTTGATCCCGCGGATCGAGCCGCTGGCCGCGACTCGGTACAGCACCGTCTCGACCTGGTCAGAGGCCGTGTGCCCCGTGGCACGAAGCCCTCGGCCGACGGTCAGCGCGTACCGCAGTTCGCGGAGCTCGGCTTCGGTGCGGCCGGCCGGCGCGTCGATCACCTCGGCGCGGAACTTCTCGCGGCAGAATGCGGCGTCGCCGTCGGACTCGGCGCCGCGCAGGCCGTGGTTCACATGCACCGCGGAGAGGCGATAGCCGAGCGCGCCGAGCGCGTGCCAGAGGCAGGTCGAGTCGGGCCCGCCGGAGACCAGGCAGGTCACCTCGCCGCCCGGCTCGATCAGCTCAAGGCGGCGGATGTGCTCCTCGATGCGCTCCAGGAGCTCCACCCGGCAATTGTGCCTCGATAGGCTCGCAGCGTGCTCGACGAGACCACCGAGTTCGGCCGCCATGCGACGCGACGGCTGCGCGAGGAGATCATCGGCTGGCTGACGACGGTGACACCGGACGGCGGGCCTCGTCCGATCCCGGTCTGGTTCCTGTGGGACGGCGACCGGTCGATCCTCCTCTACAGCCGTCCCGATAAGCGCAAGCTCGCCAACATCGCCGCGAACCCTCGGGTGAGCCTCAACCTCGACAGCGACGGGGTCGACGCCGACATCGTCATCTGCTGGGGGCAGGTGCGGGTCTCAGACGATCCGCCGGCCGACCAGGTACCTGACTACGTGACCAAGTACGCCGTCAGGATCGAGGCACTCGGCTGGACGCCGGAGAGCTTCGCCGCCGATTTCTCGGTGCCGCTGCGCATCGAGCTCTCACGTATTCACGGCTGGTAGAGCACGTGCAAAGCGGCCGGTTTCCCGGTCGTGCTCTCCCCAAGCTCCTCGCACCAGGAAACGAAGGCCCGGCCATGTCGGCCTGGGCGGCGAAGATCCTGCGCGAGTCACCGGCCTCGACTCAGCGCTGCCGAAAGCGGAGTGTGCCGACCCGGTTCCCGACGAACTCCGTAAACGCGAACGATCCGTGGGCGAGGGGCACGATCGCGGTCGGCTGGGCATTCGGCGTCGAGAGCGTGTACTCGAACACCCGCCCGGCGGGTGTAATCAGCCCGATCCGGCTGCGCCCGCGGTCGGCGAACCAGACGTTGCCGTCGGGGGCCGAGACCAGGCCATACGGCCGAGCGCCGCGCGGGAGCGGAAATTCGCGCATCCGCCCCTCTCTCGAGATCCGCAGGAGCTTCCCGCCCTCGAGCTCCGAAACCCAGAGATTGCCGTTCCGGCCGGCGGTGATGGCAACTGGGACGCTGTTGGCAGTCGGAACCGGATACTCGCGCACTCGACCGGCCGTCGTGATGCGAAATACCTTGTTGGCACCTGCCTCGACGCCCCAGATGGCGCCGTCCGGGCCCAGCACGATCCCCTGAGGCTGGCTGTGCGGCGTCGGCAGGGGGTATTCGACGATGCGACCGGTTCGGGGATCGAGCCGCCCTACCTTGCCGGAGGACTCCTCGCTGAACCAGATCCTTCGGTCGGCTCCGACGGCGATCCCCCACGGTGCGCCGGCACCGGTCGGCAACGGGAACTCGCGGATCTTGCCATTCGGCCGGATGCGGGCGATCTTGTTGCCCCCACGGTCCGTACCCGTCTCGGCCACGTAGAGCGCACCGTCTCTTCCGAACGCCAGTCCGCGTGGGCCGCTTCCCTCATCGAACGAGAAGACCGTCGGTTTGGTGCCTGGCGCCAGCGATCGGTAGCGGAGCACCTGGCTGGCGTCGGTCCCGCTCAGCCAGACAGATCGGCCATCGGGCCCCAGGATGAGCGTGAAGGCCCCGAAGACGGAGGACGGGATAGCCACGCCGCTCAGGACCGGGCGTCCCGGCGCGTTGGCGAGCAGCGCCGCGGCCTTCACCTCGGCCGCGAGCGCTCCCCGAACGGCTGCCGCGGCCGCCGGAGCGCTTGCGCTGCCTGAGACGAGCTCGGCAAGAGCCCGCCGTTCGGCCCGAACAGCCGCCACGATCCTGGAGCGAATCGCGGCCGTCGTGGTCGGCGACAGCTCGGCGGCCCCGAGCGTGTCCAGCGCGGCGGCCAGTTCGGCGTGCAACGCCCGCAGCAGTGAGCGCGCGGTCGGAAGGCTCGGACGGAGCACCTGCCCGAGCGCGCGCTCGCCGAGCTGCCGCGCCGAGGCGAGATGCTCCTTGGCGCCCCGCGGAGACGCCTGTTGCGCGCCTGACGCATTCCCTACCAGAACGACGAGAAGCACCGAGACGACAGCCCCGCAGATCCGCACGCCGCGACTCTAGCGCCGTCCGCGAACCCTGACCCAGTGCGATGCCGCCTCCACCGACGCCCAGCGGAGCAGCCAAAGCAATCCCAGGAGGACGAGCAACCGCTTCAGAAGATGAGGCTCCGGTACGAGATGGTGCGACGCATACCGATCGCCTCGTAGACGCGGATCGCGGGAGCGTTCTCGGGTCGGACGAACAGGCAGACCCTCGGCACGTGCTCGAGCAGGCGGCGGCAGAGATCGCGCATGCCGCGTTGCGCGTTGCCGCGGCCGCGTGCGGAGGGATCAACCCAGACCTGCTGCAGCTGAACCGCCTCCGGCGTCCACGCCGATGCCTCCGCCTTGAACAGGATCGTGCCCTGCTCCAGCCAGATCCACGATCGCCCCTCTGCGATCTGGGCCTGGGTTCGCCAGCGGAAGCCGTCCGGGTCGCGGTCGAGCGGATCGATGCCGATCTCCTCGCGGTGCGCGGCAGCGCACGCAGGCACGAGCAACTCGAGGTCGGCGAGCGTCGCCTCGCGGAGCCCGGTGTCGCCGGCGGCGGGCGGGCGGTCGATCAGGTACACGGGCTGGCCGGGCCGGTCCTCGCGCGGCGCCGGCATGTACCGGCGCGCCACCGCCCAGAGCTCGTCCACGGCACGCTCCTCGCCGATCAGCATCCGCGCACGCCCGGACGCGGCGACGCGTCCGAATGCCGCGCACCCGACGCCCGACGGGACAACGTTCACCCCGACGTGGCAGAGCGCGGTCAGCGAGCCGTTCTCGCCCATCGCGACGAACCGGCCGAGCCCGCGGCGGGCGACGTCCTCGAGGAAAACACGCTCGACCGGGTCCTCCGCGCAGAAGGCGAGGGTCTGGCGCAACGAAGGCTCGAACGTCCTGCTCACGTCTCTTGGATTGTGTCCGCAACGCGGCCGGGGAGAGCGCGACCGTGTGCAAGATCGAGCAGCCTATACATCCTGCGTCCGGGTAGGCTTGCGCGGCGATGCCGATCCACCTGCGAGGAGACCCGGGGGACTACGCCGATGGGTGCCTGCTCCCCGGCGATCCGCTGCGCGCGAAGTACATCGCCGAGACCTTCTTCGACGAGCCGGTCGAAGTGAACCACGAGCGCGGGATGCTCGGCTACACAGGCACCTTCCAGGGGAAGCGCGTCTCGGTGCAGTCGAGCGGGATGGGCTGCCCCTCCGCCGGGATCGTGATCGAGGAGCTCGTCCAGCTGGGCGTGAAGAAGATCCTCCGGGTCGGCACCTGCGGCGGTCTCCAGCCCGACATGGCAATGGGCGACCTGATCGTGGCGATCTCGGCGACGCCCGCCGACCGGACGCCGACGAACCTGATCGGCGGTGAGCCCCACGCGCCCACTGCGGACTGGGAGCTGGTCCACGGTGCCGTCCACCATGCGAAGGAGCTCGGCAAGGCGGTACGTGTCGGCGGCGTGGTCTCGAGCGACGTCTTCTACAACCCCGACGGCGGGCAGTACCAGCGCTGGTCGGACCGCGGCATCCTCGCGGTCGAGATGGAGGCGGCGATGCTGTTCACGCTCGGCGCGCTGAAGAAGATCCAGGCTGGCTGCCTGCTCACCGTCAGCGATGTCGTCGTCGAGGGTGAGTTCAAGCGCATCACCGATGAGGACCTGCGGGCCGCCGTCGACCAGATGACCGAGCTCGCGCTGGTCACGGTCACCGACTGACGCGGCTTCGGCGGCGAAAGCGTCGTGACCCGAGAGGCCGACGGAACGCAGTCACACCGGCACCACACCGTCTTCCTCGTCAACCCGGCCTCGGCGAACGGGGCGACGGGCCGCCGTTGGCCGGAGGTGGCCCACCGGGCGGAGACACTGGGACTCGCCGGCGACGTCCTGTTCTCGGAACACCCTGGGCACCTGCGTGGGCTCGCGCGGCAGGCGGCCGAGGGCGGCGCAAGCCTCGTGGTCGCTGTGGGCGGGGACGGGACCGTCAACGAGGTCGCCTCGGGGCTCGTGGGAACCGCCTGCGAGCTGGCCGTCGTGCCACGCGGCACCGGGGTCGACTTCGTGCGCACATACGGGATCCCGACCGAGCTCGACGACGCCGTTCGAGTGGCCCTGCACGGAGTCACGCGGGAGATCGACGCCGGACACGTCGCGTTCCGCGCCTGGTCAGGCGAGCCCGGAGAGGCCTGGTTCGTGAACGTCGCCGGCGTCGGCATGAGCGGCGCGGTCGCCAAGCGGACGAACGAGTCGTCGAAGGCGTTCGGCGGGAAGGCGTCGTACCTATGGTCGACGGTGGCGGTGTTCGCGCGGTGGCGCAACACGGAGGTGCGCGTGCAGGTCGACGCCGAGCGGCGCTCCGGCCGGATGCACGAGGTGATCGTGGCCAACGGCCGCTTCCTGGCCGGTGGGATGAAGATGTGCCCGGAGGCGAGCCCCGACGACGGGCTGTTCGACGTCCTGGTGATCGGCGACGTGACGAAGGCCGACTTGGTCCGGACGTTGCCGAAGATCTACCGGGGCACCCATCTCCCGCACCCGAAGGCGGAGCTCCTGCGCGGTGCGACGGTTTCGGTCGAGTCGGACGAGGGGCTGCCGATCCAGCTCGACGGCGAGCAGCCGGGAACGACCCCGGTGCGCTTCGAGGTGGTGGCGCAAGCGCTGCGCCTGCGGGTGCCGGGCTAGCTCGGAGTGGACTTGCCGGCGCGCGAGGCCGCCGGCTTCCGCTTGCTCGCGGTCGTCGAACGCTTCGCCGCCGGCTTGGGCTTGTCGAGGGCGTCCAGGCGCCGCTCGAGCTCGGAGACCCGCCGTTCGAGCGGGTCGAGGCTCCGCATGCGCTTGGTCAGCTCGTCCACCCGGGCGAAAAGCGAGTTCGCCGCCCCCACCACCTTGCTCCCGCCGGGAAGGTCGCCGATGAATTTCTGGAGCGCTTCCTCGCCGCTGTCCGCAAGCCGCTGGAGGACGTCCTTCTCCTGCTGCTGTTGCTTCTGCTTCTGCTGAGCCATCGCTGGGAGAATAGCGTCAGGGATGGATGACCACCGGCGTCCCAGCCGGCGTGAGCGCGAACAGCCGCTCGAGTGTCGTGTTGGGAACGCGGACGCAGCCGTGGGAGGCGGCCCGCCCGATCGACCAGGGCTCGTTCGTCCCGTGGATGGCGATCGGGCCGCCCTCCGCCCAGTCGGTGAGGAAGTTCGAGAAGGCGGAGACGCCGAGGACTGCGGGCCCGAACGGCCCGTTCACATCGGCGACCGTGATCCGCTGGTTCACGTAGTAGCGCCCGATCGGCGTCGGCGTCTTCGGGGAGCCGACACCGACCCGAGTCTTCAACACGAGCCTGCCCCCGTGGAAGAGGAGGAGTTCCCGCCGCGACAGGTCGACCGAGATACTCGTCGTCACCTTCTCGACGGCGACATTCCCGGGCCGCACGTAGCCGACGACGCCGTTGGGGCGCATCGGCAGTTTCACGCGGTACCAGGACGCCTCACAGCGAGCGTTGACGACCGCACCGACGATCGAGAACGTGGTCGGGTAGCCGAGCCCGTTGAGCCGCGGGAACGTCATGAGGAGCGCGGCTCCGGGCCGCCGATAGGTCGCCGTCCGCCCCTTCGCGACGGCGGCGAAGGCGGTGGTCGGCGTTCCAACCGTGCGGAGCTGGCCTGCGCGGCACTGTCCGGCGCCGAGCGCAGCCGGCGCAGCGGTGGTCGCGACCACCGCCAGGGCCGATCCGCAGAGCAGGACAGCGGCGGCTCTCCTCATGGGTGCGCATTGTCTCAAAGCGCGGCAGGGGACGAGGAGTCGAGCTCCGCGACGGTCGCGGCGAGTGTCTCGGCCGCCGAGGCGTCGATCTTCAGATCGGCCCGGCGGTCATAGGGCGTCGGCCCCAGGTTGACGATCGCGAGCCGGGCCCCGGCGTGCAACGCGTCCTCCGGGAGGCCCGCGACCGGATAGACCTCGAGCGAAGAGCCGACCACGAGGAGCAGGCGCGCGTCGGCCACGAGCTCGGACGCCTCCTCCATCGTCCCGGCCGGCAGCAGCTCGCCGAACATGACAACGTCCGGCTTGAGCACTGCACCGCAGTCTGCGCAGGCCGGGGCCGGAAGCAACTCGACGACGCGATCGAAGTCTTCACGCCGACCGCATCGGAGGCAGCTCGCGGACCGGATCGATCCGTGAACCTCGATCACGCGTCGCGAGCCGGCCGCCTGGTGGAGGCGGTCGACATTCTGAGTGATCAACGCCTCCACGAGCCCGCGGCGCTCCAGTTCGGCGAGAGCGACATGGGCCGGATTCGGCCTCGCCTGGGCAAGCACGTCGAGCCGCTTGCCGTAGAAGTCCCAGACCCTTTCGGGGTCGCGCCGGAACGCGTCGATGGTCGCGTAGTCCATCGGGTCGTAGCGGCGCCAGATGCCCGTCCGGGAGCGGAAGTCGGGGATGCCGCTCTCGGTCGAGACGCCCGCGCCGGTGAGGACGACGCAGGGCTGTGACTCGACGACGAGCCGAGCAAGGCGCTCAGTGGACATGCCGGAGTTCTACGCGAAAGCCGCCGGGGCCTAGGTCCTCCTGGGCCATGCCGCGCATTGAGCTTGTAACACTGTGTTACTTGCCCATGGACGGGTTCAACTTCTCGACCGACATCACCGTGCGCTTCGCCGAGACCGACGCGCAGGGGATCGCCCACAACGCCTCCTACCTCGTCTGGTACGAGGTCGCCCGCATCGCCTACCTGGCCCGGTTCCGGGACGGCTACCGGACTATCCAGGAGGAGGGCTACGAGGCGCTGACGGTCGAGTCACACGTCCGCTACCTGAAGCCGGTCTTCTTCGACGACCACCTGGCCGTCAACGCCCGCGTGGTCGACGTCCGCGGCGCCCGCTTCCGGTACGAGTACGTGCTGACCCGCGGCGACGAGGTGGTCGCGGACGGCTGGACGCAGCACGCCGTGGTCGACCGCGACACGCTGCGGCCCACGCGGTTCCCTGCCTGGCTCGCCGAGGCCGTCGCCGCGGCGGAGAGCTAGGGCGTCGTGGTCGTGCCGGCCGGCGTCGTGGTCGTGCCGGTCGTGTCCGCGGGGGCGGTCGAGACCGGGGCGAGGTCGCTCGGCAGGTAGTCGCTCGGCACCACCGGCGTCGTCTCGTCGACCTTCGGCTTGGGCTTCGCCTTGGGCTTCGGCTTCGTCCCGACGCGGATCATCGACTTCTCGCCGACGTAGCTCGAATACCAGGTGTTGTTGTAGAGCAGCTTGCCCTTCTGGTCGTAGACCTTGCGGTTGACGCTGGTCGACAGCGGCGGCGAGCCCTGCTCGTCGACCACCCTCTCGCCGACCAGCAGGGTCGGATCCTTCGTCACCACCTCCGGGACGGGTCCGGTGGTGACGAGCGGGGCCGTCTCGCTCACCACCTTGCGGTGCTGCGGCGTCCCGTAGAAGTTCACTGTCAGCGAGCTCGAGCTGACGAACGTGCGCAGCAGCAGCCAGTGGCCGGTGTCGTTCACGAACTTGAGGTCGGTGTCGGGGTAGTTGACGGTGGCGTCGCGGCCCTGCGGGTAGTGGCTGATGTACAGGGCGTGGTTCGTCCGCGCCGTGATCGACAGCCCGCCCTCGTAGGCGGCGTTGAAGACCGTGGTCGAGACTTGGCAGACGCCGCCGCCGAGCCCACTCTGCAGCTCGCCGTTGATGATCACCGGCGCATCGAGGAAACCCTTCGCCTCGTTCCGTTCGCCGGTCGTGGCGTTGAACGAGAATTCCTTGCCGGGCGCGATCAGCGTGTTGTCGATCAGGTGCGCGACCAGCTGGACGTTGTGGATCCGGTTCGGGACGCCGCCGTAGTAGGTCGTGTAGCTCGAATAGAGCCCGTTGATGCCCATCGCCAGCGCGTCCTGGGTCGTGCGCTCCGGTGCCTGCGTGGCAACCGAGATCGGCGCTGTGCGGTTCGCGGGCCTGACCGCCGCCGCGAGGAGCGCGTCCACGGTCTTCGGCACGTCCAGCACCTGCGCGTTCTTCGACGGCTGCACGCGGATGCCGCTGGTGGTGACGATGAACTGCGCGTCGTGCGCCGGCGTGTCGACCACCTCTTGCTTGGCCTTGAAGAATGCGTCCGCGGCCGGTCCGCCGATTCGGAGCCTGGTCGCGCCGTTCTTCGGCAGCTTGAGCAGCGTGGCGATCCGCCACCGGGGGATCCGGTATCGGGTCTCTCCGAGCGTCAGCACCACCGGAGCCGAGACAGCCGTCCGAGCCTGGGCGAGCGCGGCGGCGAGGTTCGCACCCGTGACACGCGGCTGGTCGGCCTGCATGGGGAGCGTCACCGGCCCGCCCCGGGAAAGAGACGCTAGCGCGGCGACGATCACGGCGCCGGCGTCCTTGCGGTCGAGCACGCGGCCGGAGGTTGCCGGGACGACCGCCAGCTTCAGGCCGTGCCGGGCGATGGCGGCCTCGCGGTGGGGTCGGTCAACGGCCGTTGCGATCCGGGCCAGTTCTGCCTTCAGCGCCGCCGGCCGGTACGAAGCGCTCGCGACGACGTCACCGCCGAAGAGACGAAGCTTCATCCTCTTGAAACCGCGCAGGGGCCCGAAGCCGTCGCCCTTTTCGCGCGCGGCCGCGACCGCCGAGGTCCAGTCGGGGCTCAGCCCGAGGTTCGCAGCGGAGATCTTGAAGGTGTGGCCCCCGGCGACGAACCGAACCGGCTCGGCGAGCGTGGCGCGGGCACGCTGCTGGAGTGTCTTCGTGGCCTGCGCAGACGACATGCCGCCGACGTCGACGCCGTCGATATGGACGCCCTGGGCGAGTGTCGTGGAGGAGCCCGCGTACACGATCGCGACCGCGACGACGGCGGCGACCAGGGCGACGACGGCAGCCAGCGACAGCCGCTTGATGCGGCGAACGCGCGCTTGGCGCCTGCGCCGGACGTAGTACGGCGAATGAGTGACTCCCGCCTCGAGACGCAAGGCCAGAAGTGTACCCATGCGACAGGCCGCTCTTACTCCCCCGAAAAGGTCGGCCGCTCGCCTTCGAGGAACGCGCGGACACCCGTCTGCGCGTCGGCCGAGGCGAGCACCTCGCGGAAGGCATCGCCTTCGACCGCCAGGCCGTCGGGCGACTGGGCGGCGCGAATCGCACGCTTGATCCCGCGCAGTGCGATCGGTGCCTGCCGCGCCAGCCGCACGGCGTAGTCGCGAGCCTTCTGCTCGAGCTCCTCCGGCTCCACGAGGAAGTGCACGATCCCGTCGGCCGCGGCCTGCTCGGGCGAGAGCTGGATCCCCTTCATGATCAGCTCGGTCGCCCGCGCCGGCCCGACCAGCCACGTCAGGCGCTGCGTCCCACCGGCGCCCGGCAAGAGGCCGAGCCGGACCTCCGGCAGGCCGATCAGCGCCCCCTCGGCCCTCGCCGCGAAGCGGAAGTCGCAGGCGAGGGCGAGCTCGAGGCCCCCGCCGAGCGCGTGGCCGTTGATCGCAGCGATCGTCGGCTGCGGCACCTCGGCGAAGCGGCTGAAGACCTCCTGCGCAATCAGGGCGCGGTCGATCCCCTCGTCGGCGATGCGCTCGAACTCGTGGATGTCGGCACCGGCCATAAAGACGCCGTCGAGTGCGCTTTGCACCACTACGGCGCGGGTCTCGGCATCCGCGGTCAGCTCGGCGGTCGCCTCCGCGAGCTCGCCGACCATCTGTCTGTCGATCGCATTCAGCGGTGGCCGTTCGAGCGTGAGGACGGCGATCTGCTCGTGGGGGAACCGTTCGAGCGTGACGACGCGGTCAGACATCGCCGCGCCTAAGGTAGCCGGCGATCACGTGCCGTTGGATCTCGGACGTCCCCTCGACGATCTGGAAGACCTTCGCGTCGCGCAGCCACTTCTCCACCGGGTGGTCGAGCATGATCCCGGCGCCGCCGAGCACCTGGACGGCATCCGTCGTGACCCGCATCGCCGTGTCGGCTGCAAACGCCTTCGCGTACGAGCCGAGCAGGCCCGCGTCCTCGCCCGCGTCGAGCGCAGCGCAGGCCCGCCAGACCAACAGACGCGCGGCCTCGATCTCCATCGCCATGTCGGCGAGCTTGAACGAGATGCCTTGCCTCGCCAGGATCGGCTTGCCGAACGCCTCCCGCTCGCGGGCATAGTCGGCGGCGTACTCGAACGCGGCGCGGGCAACTCCGACCGCGCCGGCGGCAACCAGGGGACGCGAGTGCTGGAAGAAATCCATCGCCACCGCGAACCCCTCGCCCTCGTCGCCCAGCAGGCGGTCGAGCGGGATCCGCGCGTCCTCGAGAACGATCGAGCCCGTGTACGAGGCGCGAAGGCCGAGCTTTCGCTCCTTCCGTCCCGCGCTGACGCCTGGATCGCCGGCCTCGAGCAGGTAGGCCGAGATTCCGGCCTCCGAGCGCGCGAAGACAATCGTCAGCTCGGCGATCCCGCCGTTCGTGACGTAGCACTTCTCGCCGTTCAGCACCCATGAGTCGCCCTCGCGGCGCGCGGCGGTGCGCAGAGCGTTGACATCCGAGCCGGCATGCGGCTCGGTGAAGGCGATGGCCGCGAGGCATCCGTTCTCGGAGGCAAGCCAGGGCAGGTACCGCGCCTGCTGCTCCTCCGTTCCGAAGCGGACGAGTGGGCGTACCGGGAAGAGCGTGGCGTTGATCGTCGCGGCCAGGCCTGCACAGCCCCACGAGAGCTCCTCGGCCACCAGCGCGCCGGTGACCGCGTCGACTCCGGCACCGCCGTGCTCGCGCGGAATCGAGCACGAGGTCAGGCCAAGTCGCGCCGCCGTGGCGAGCAGGTCAGGCGGAAAGTCGTTGCGCTGGTCCCACTCGGCCGCGATCGGCCGGAGCTCATTCGCGGCGAACTCGTGCGCGAGCTCCCGAAGGTCCCTCTGCTCCGGCGCAGGCGTGAAGGAGATCCCGCTGCCCACGCCGACGCTCAAAACGTGAAGAGTTCGATCCCGCCGGAGACGTTGAGGCCGACCCCGGTGATGTACGACGCCAGGTCGGAGCAGAGAAATGCGATCGCGTTCGCGATGTCCTGCGGCTCGCCGACCCGCCGCAGCGCCGTGCGCTTGATCATCCGCTCGTTCATGTCGGGGTTTCCCAACGAGAACACCTCGGTGCCGATGATCCCGGGGACGATCGCGTTGACGTTGATCCCGTGGCGCGCCCCTTCGAGCGCGAGCGATTTCGTCAGCCCCAGCAGCCCCGCCTTCGTCGTGGAGTAGCTCGCCTGCCCGAAACCGCCCAGCGTGCCCGCGACAGATGCCATGTTCACTATCCGGCCCCACGCGCGCTCCTTCATGTGCGGCCACACCGCCTGGGAGCAGTTGAACGCGCCGGTCAGGTTGACCCGCAGATCGCGCTCCCAGAGCTCGGAGCTCTGGTCGCCGAGCTGGGCCACGTGGTCGAGCGTGCCCGCGTTGTTGACGAGGATGTCGACGGAACCGAACTCGTCGACCGTGCGTGCGACGGTCGCGGCCACCTGCTCGCGGTCGGTGACGTCGCATTTGACCGCCGCCGCCCGCCGTCCCATGGCCTGGATCTCCTCGGCAGTCGCCTCCGTGTAGACGAGCCCCTGCGCCCGGGCGACCTGGGCGAGCGGCCCGTAGCGCTCCGCCTCCTCGTCGGTCGTCTGCGACTCGACCTGGATGTCGGCGATGACGACGTCGGCGCCCGCACGGGCCAGCGTCAGCGCGTCCGCGCGGCCGAGACCGCGGGATCCACCGGTGACGAGCGCGACGCGGCCGCTGAGGTCGATCTCGAGCGTCACGGCAGCGAAGCCTAATCGCGAGGCAGCAAGACGTCCCGGGCGATGACGAGCCGCTGGATCTGCGAGGTGCCCTCGTAGATCTGGTACAGCTTCGCGTCCCGCATCAGCTTCTCGACCGGGTACTCCTTCATGTAGCCGTAACCGCCGAAGATCTGGACGGCGTCGGTGGTCACCTCCATCGCCGTGTCGGCCGCGAAGCGCTTCGCCATCGACGAGTAGAGGGTCGCCTTGCGTCCCCACCCGTTGTCCAGCATCCAGGCCGCCTGCCAGGTCAGGAGCCGAGCGGCCTCGATCTTGGTCGCCATGTCGGCGATCAGGAAGTTGACGCCCTGGTGCATGGCGATCGGCTGATCGAACGTAACGCGCTCCTTCGAGTAGTCGCACGCATGCTCGAAGGCGGCACGCGCGACGCCGACGGCGCCGATTGCCGTGCCCGGCCGGGTCGAGTCGAGCGTCTGCATCGCGATCTTGAAGCCGTCGCCCTCGCCCCCGAGCCGGTTCGCCGCCGGGATCACCGCGTCGTGCATGGCGAACGCGGACGTGTCCGTCGAGCGCTGGCCCATCTTGTCGAGGTGCTGCTCGATCGTCACACCCGGCGTGTCCATCGGCACGACGAACGCCGACATCCCGCGGTGGCCGGCGCCGGGATCGGTCTTGGCGAACACGACCGTCCAAGCGGAGTAGCCCGCATTCGTGATGAAGGTCTTCGAGCCGTTGAGGACGTACTCATCGCCGCGGCGCGTCGCCGTCGTCTTGATCCGGGCGACGTCGGAGCCGGCGTCCGGCTCGCTAAGCCCGAAGGAGCAGAGGATCGGCTCCTCGAGCAGTAGCGGGAGCCAGGCCCGTTTCTGCTCGTCCGTGCCGGCCGTGATCACCGGTCCGGCGCCCAGACCGTTGCAGCCGAGCGACGTGCCGATGCCCGAGCAGCCCCAGTTCAGCTCCTCGGCGACCAGCACGCCGTCGAAGAGGCTCAGCTGCGGGCCACCGTACTCGGTGGGCACGTGCAGGTTCATCAGGCCGACGGCATGGGCCTTCTCGACCACGTCGGCGGGATGAGTCATCTGCACGTCGTAGTCGGCCGCCCTGGGGCGGATCTCCTTCTCCGCGAAGTCGTGCGCCAGCTCGCGCAGCGCGCGCTGCTCGTCGGTCAGCGAGAAGGACACACCCGGCGCAACACCGGCTTCGGTGGCTGAGCGTTCGGCGATCGACATCTCTTGGCTCGCTCCCTGACTCGATTGACTAGTCAGTCAATGGTACGAGCCCGGTCCAGTGCACGCAAGCCGAGCGACGCTGGCGACGAGTGCCGGGTGTCCACCTGCTCGGCGGCCTCGGCGGCCGAACACAGGAGGGCCGCGCCGACGACGACGCCCGCAAACGCGAGCATCCGCAGCGCCCCGAGCATCCCCGCCGGCAGGCCCTCGTGGAACACGAGCATTCCGGCGACGATCGGCAGAGCGTTCGTCAGCAGTGTCGAGACGCCGGCGGTCGCGAGCGCGCCGCCGCGCTGGAAGCCGAGCTGGAGCGCCACGAAGGCGAGTCCGTGGCAGGCAAGCACGGCAACCACGAACGCGGCCGCGGCCCCGCCTCCAACAGCGGCCTTGGTCGCCACGTCACCCGCCGCGTAGAGGACGCCCGCGGCGAGCCCGAATCCGGCGCCGCCCCGGAGACGTGCCGACGCAAGCCCGGCCGCAGCCAGCGAAACGGCGATCCAGATGATCACGACACCCGGGGCGGCGCGGTGGCCGTCACGAGCATGACCGGCGAGGGAGACCCCGAGCAGCACCAGCCCGGCGATCGCCGCTGCGACCCCTGCCTGTTCGCGGCGGTCGAACGGGACTGCGGTGGCCTTCCGAACAAGGAAAGCGAGCAGCCCGATCCCACCGGCCGAGGCGGCCTGGACGAGGGAGAGCGGCGCGAGTGCAAGCGCCGAGACGTACAGAGCCCAGCCCACGAGACCGGCCGCGAAGCCGGCGAGCCACCAGAGATTCGAGAAGAGCAGCCGGAGCGAGCGGACTGGGCTGCGCACGGACAGCGGCGGGAGGCCGAATGCGGCGCCGTGCTGGGTGAAGAAACCCCAGTTGAGGGCAGCGGCGGACCCGAGTGCCAGCGCGAGGCCCGCCCCGAGCGACCCGGTCACCTTCGATCGCGACCGCTGAAGGGCAGGTACGCCTCGGCCGCAAGGGCGGCGAGGCCGACCCGCGGCAGGTCGCGTCGCCGCTCGTAGACGAGGAAGCGGCGTTCCCAGCTCGGGAAGAACTTGCGGTTGAAGACGAGCAGGTTGTCGAGCTGGAAGCGCCCCTTGAGCGCCAGCAGCGCACGGCGCTCTACACGCTGGAGGCGGGAAAGCTCCGCCTGAGGCGTGAGCAGGGCTGCGAACGGGGCGAAGTTGAGCGACACGCGTTGGTAGCCGTGAGCTCGCGCCCAGTCGACCGTCTCGACCACTAGCCACTCGTTGAACCCGTTCGGCGTCGTACGGAGGCGCGGCATGGACGAGAGCGAGAGCGCCGACCCGGCCGGCGAGAGCGCGAAGTGCAGGAACCCCTCGGGCTCGCGGTCAGGCCCTCGGCCGATCACGAACAGGGCGTCCTCATCCTCGAGGCGGAACAATGCGTCGAGAGCCATCGCGAAGCCGCGCGATGGAGCCGAGCCTCGCCATTCCCTGGCGATCGACTCCAGTCGCCCCCGCAGCTCAGGTCCGATCTCGCGCGGGTGAAGCGCTTCCGCCGTGTATCCGGCCGCTGCGAGCCGGTTGACCGACTGCCGCACCTTGCGGATCGGGCGGCCGTCCAGCGAGAACGACGCGACCTCGAGGACCGCCTCGTCGCCGTGGTACAGCGCATGCAGCCCGGCAGCGCGGTAGGCCTCGAGGCAGCGCTCGCAGGCTCCGAGGATGACGATGCGCCAGTCGCGCTCCCTCGCGAACTCGATGAACTGCACGACGAGCCGGTGGATCTCCGTCCGGGGGCCGATCGGATCGCCCGAGACCACCGCCACCCCGCCGACGACCCGGTAGGCGAGGACGACGCCCCCATCCTCGCTGAAGAAGTACGACTTGTCGGCACGCAGCACGAAAGGGGCGAGGGTGTCGGCACCCCACGCGGCGACCAGCGAACGTGCCGTCGCACGCTCGCGCTCCTGCTCGCGCTGACCGTATCGCCACGGCGCGAGCCAGGAGCTGAGCAGCCACCCGGCTGCGGCCAGGCCGAGGATGAAGACCGACACCGGGAACCACTCGCCGAACGCGTCGCCGACGTGTGCCGACCCCCCGAGCGAGAGCCCGGCGAGCGAGCGGCCGGTCTCCCGGGCGACGAACCCGAGGGTGTACGGCTGGTCGGCCGAGATCCGGTTGATCCAGAGCGCAGCGGCTGCGTAGGCGAAGATCGCGGCCATTACCAGCGCGGTACGGGCGACCAGGCGGGGTCTGGTCGTGGGGTCACCGGGCGCCGCGAAGTCCTGCCGACGCGCGACGAGCGCAATCGCTACGAATGCCGCGAACGCCGCCCCGCCGTCGAACCCGTGCAGGACGTGCAGGCCTGCCAGCCCGAGCAGCAGCCCGACCGCGAGCCGATGCGCGCGCCGCTTTCGCCGCGACAGGCCGCGGGCGACCAGCACGAGCGCGAGACCGAGCGGGGCGACGAGCCCGCTCGCCAGCGGGTGGACCCGCTCTGGCGCCAGCGTCTGCAGCAGCGTGTCGGGCCGTTCGGGCAGCACCGCGTCGATCACGCCGACCAGGCCCGTGACGGCCACAGCGACGGCGAGCAGGAGTGGAGCGCGCGGGCTCGCGGTGCGGCGCGGACGACCGAGCAGGGCGCCTCCGAGTCCCGCCAGCACAGCGGGCAGGTAGACGGCGCGGAGCGAGGCAGCAGCAGCGAAGGCGGCGTGAGCCTGGATCTGGCGGACCGTGAGCAGCGCGACTCCGACCGCCAGGTACGCCCAGAGCCCGACGCCAAGTGCGAGCAGCGCCGCCGCCGTGAAGCGTTCGGTGCCGACCGACCGCGCGATCAGGCCGAGCAGGAGTCCGGCCGCGAGCCAGACGGCGACGAACAGCGCGAGCGACGTGGAGTCGTGCCGCGCCAACTCGTCGAGCGGGAGCGCGTCGCCGACCCGCGGCCGGAAGTCTCCGTCGGACCGGAGCAGATAGAGCCAACCGGAGGCGGCTATCGCCACGGCGAGGCACGCCAGCAGCGCGGCAGCGAGGCTCCCTGCGCGTACGACCGCCCTCATGCCAGGTGCCTCGCGGCCGCCATGAGCGCAACGGCGGCATTGCCGCGCCACAGAGCCCAGTTGTGTCCGCCACGGCGGATCAGGAAGCGATGCGGGATGCCCAGACGCCGCAGGTCGGCGGCGAATTGCCGGTTCTGCCCGAGCAGACGGTCGTCCGAGCCGGAGTAGAACCAGAAACGCGTGCCGGCCGCCCGCAGGGCCGGCGCGGCGCGAGCGATCTGCAACAGCGGGCTGTTTGCCGCGAGCCGCGCCCGGCTGTGCCCGAAGATCGAGCGGATCGGATCGGCCTGCTCGTAGCCGGACCAGCTCTCCACCACCCGGAACTCGCGCGGGTGGTGAAGGGCGATGTCGATCGCCCCGTAGCCGCCTTCGGACAGGCCGCCGATCGCCCGGGCCGCGCCGGTCGGAATCGTCCGGTACCGGGTGTCGACGGCGCGGACGAGGTCCCGGGAGACGAACGTTCCCCACCCCTCGTGCGGGCGCACGCCGTCGACCCACTCCTTGTCGGTGAACGTTCCCGTCGAGCCGAAAGGCATCACCAGGATCACCGGCCGGATCCGCCGACGCGCGACGAGGATGTCCTCGACCACGCCCATGCGCACCGTCTCGAGGAACGCTCCGGGCCGGCCGGGGAAACCGTGCAGGAGGTAGAAGACCGGGTAGCGCCGGTGCGGAGAGCGGAAGTACCCCGGCGGCAGGTAGACGTCGACGGGCTGCGGGCGGCCGCCGAGCGCGGCGCTCGACACGTAGAGCCGCTCGGCGATGCCTTTCGACGAGACGAAGGCCGGATCGCTCGGAGCGGGAAAACCGCGGTAGAGCCAGAAGCCGCGCGCGTACCGGTAGATACCGACGGCGCCGACGGCGACGAAGAGCGCGACCAGTGCGGCGACGACAACCGCTCGGGCGGAGGGAACGCCGGGGTGGACGGTCTCTTGGCTTGGGCCCGCCATCGCTTCCTCGAGATCGGTTATAGGCAGCCGCCGTTAACCCCGGGTTGTGCCGCGTTAAGGCTCCGAGAAGATCCGGTTACGCCGCGCGGGCAGGCTGCGTCCTGCCGCTATCACGTCAGGGTGATGGCAGCCGTGCTCGCCGCGCTCGCCCTCGCCGCCGGCGTCCACGGCCAGACGACCGAGGGCGCGTTCCACTCGCGCGCGTTGGGCGGAACGCTGCCGTTCACGGTCTACCTGCCCCCGGGATACGCGAGCTCCAGGAGCCGCTATCCGGTGATCTACTTCCTGCACGGCCTGCCCGCGTCGCCCTACGCCTACCGGGGGATCGCGTTCATCACCGGGGCCCTCGACGCTCTCGGGCGGGCCGCGATCGTGATCGCGCCGCGTGGAGCACGCGAGGGCGACAGCGACCCCGAGTACCTCGACTGGGGCACAGGCCGGAACTGGGAGACGGCCATCGCGCAGGAGCTGCCGCGCTACGTCGACGCCCGCTACCGCACGATCCGCGACCGCCGCGGCCGCGCGTTGGTCGGCCTCTCCGCAGGCGGCTACGGCGCCGTGCTGCTCGCGCTCCACCACCTCGACGACTTCTCGGTGATCGAGTCCTGGAGCGGGTATTTCCGGCCCACGAACCCGGCAGGCACAGCCGTCATCCCCCACACGCCCGCCCAGAGCGCCCACGCACAGGTATCGACCCTGCGAGCGGACGAACGGAAGCGGCCGACCTTCTTCGCCTTCTACGTCGGTGCCGGCGACAAGCGCTTCCGCGCGGAGAACGAGCAGCTCGACCGAGAGCTCCGCGCGGCCGGGGTGCCCCACGTCTTCCGGGTCTACCCCGGCGCGCACGACCAGTCCGTCTGGCGGGGACACGCCCGCGCGTGGCTGTCGCTCGCGCTCGACCACCTCCTACCTCCGACCCCCGGATGAGCAGCCTCGTGGCGGCGTCACTTGCCGGGCTGGCGCTGGCCGGCGGGACGCACCGCGACTCTCTTCCGACAGGCTTTCACCAGATCGCGAGCGGGCCCGACGGGGGCACGGTCGTCCAGGGATGGATCCCGAACAGGGTCGTGCCGCGGTTCTTCCGCGCAACGGTGATCTACCTGCCGCCCGGCTACGACCCGGCGCGCCGATATCCGGTCGTGTACCTGCTCCAGGGCTTTCCGGGCTCGCCCTACCAGTACGTCGACGGCATCGACCTGCCGTCGTACGCGGATCCGCGCATCGCCGGCAGAAGCCTCCCTCCCTTCATCGCCGTCATCCCGCCGGCCGGGATCGACGCCCACCACGGCGACTGGACCGGCGTGTGGGAGCAGTACCTCGTCAGTGACGTCGTGCCGTGGGCCGATGCCAACCTGCCCACGATCCCCCACCGGGCCGGGCGCGTCCTCGCGGGTCTGTCGGCCGGCGGGTACGGCGCCGTCGACATCGGCCTGCGTCATCCGCTGCTGTTCTCGACGCTGGAGGCCTGGAGCGGCTACTTTCACCCGCTCCGAGCAGGCGCGCTCGTGCACGCCCGTCCCGCGGGTATGCGCGCCCAACGACCCGAGTCTGCTGGCCCGCCGCGAGGCTCCCCTGCTCCGGCGTCTGCGCACCCGCATCTTCCTCTCGTCTGGAACCACCCACGACCGGGAGACCGCCGCCGGGACGAGGACGTTCTCGGCGGAGCTCCGAGGGCTGCACCTACGGCACCGGCTCTGGCTCGGCGCGGGTGGCCATGACGGCCGCCTCTGGCGCGCTCAGCTGCCCGCGGCACTCGCATACGCGTTCCCGGGGCAGAGCCTAGACTCCTCGGCGTGGACTTCGAGCTCACCGACGAGCAGCGGCTGATCCAGGACACCGTCCGCGCGTTCGTCGACGAACGCGTGCTCCCGGTCGCGGTGCAGAACGACATCGACCACAAGCTCGACCTCGAGCTGATCGAGGGGCTGGCCGAGCTCGGCATTCTCGGGATCATCATCCCGGAGGAGTACGGCGGCGCCGGCCTCGACTTCGTGGCCGAGGCGCTGGCCTGCGAGGAGATCGAGCGCGGCGAAGCCGCCTTCCGGACGCTGATCTCGGTCCACGTCGGCCTCAACTCGCTGTCGCTGCTCAAGTACGGCACGGAGGCACAGAAACAGCGCTACCTCGTGCCCCAGGCGAAGGGAGAGAAGCTCGGCTGCTTCGGCCTGACCGAGCCCGGCGCGGGCTCAGACGTCGCCGCGATGCGGACGAATGCGCGCCGCGACGGCGACAGCTGGGTACTGAACGGACAGAAGAACTGGATCTCGTACGCGACGGTCGCCGACCATCAGCTCGTGGTCGCCAAGACCGATCCGGAGGCGGGCCACAAGGGCATGACCGCGTTCCTGATCGAGCGCGAGTGGGCCGGGGTGACCACCCGCGAGACCGAGAACAAGCTCGGGATCTGGGCCGGATCGACCGGAGAGCTCTTCTTCGAAAACGTCGAGGTGCCGGACGAGAACCGGCTGGGCGAGGAGGGACAGGGCTTCGAGATCGCGATGCACTCGCTCGACCAGGGCCGGTTCACCGTCGCCGCCGGTGCCTGCGGGGTCATCCGCGCCTGCCTGGAGCGCTCGGTCGAGTACGCGCGCGAGCGCGAGACGTTCGGCCAGGCGATCGGCCGCTACCAGTTCGTCCAGGACATGATCGCGAAGATGGTGCTCGGCTACGAGACGTCGAAGCTGCTGGTCATGCAGGCCGCCTGGATGAAGAACGAGGGTAAACGGAACACGCGCGAGACGTCACTGGCCAAGTGGCACGCGACCGAGTCGGCGCTGGACGCCGCGAACATGGCGATCCAGGTGCACGGCTCGTACGGCTTCTCGGCGGAGTACGGGATCGAGCGGTACTTCCGGAACGCCCGCGCGCCGATCATCTACGAGGGCACCACCCAGATCCACAAGATGATGCAGGCCGAGCACGCCCTCGGCTACCGCCGCCTGAACGGACACACGGGCGAGATGTCCCCGCTCGTGTCCTGGGGCCCCGCACCTTCCAGGGTCTGACCCGGAGGGGTCAGACCTTCTTCGTCAGTCCTCTCCTCGGAAGTAGTCGAGCTCGGCGTTCTCGTCGAGGTACTTGTCGAACCTTTCGCCGAAGATGCCGACCTTGCCGCTGTCCGGGTAGAACGCGATCTCACCGGCCGACTCCCGGTCGGAGGACAACAGGAGCAGTCGGACGGGCTCGTCGGTGTCGTTTCGGATCGAATGCGCACCGTCGGGCCCGCGCTTGAAGACGACCGCGTCCCCTGCGGCCAGGCGGCGCTCGCCGCCGGGATCGCGGAGCGTCGGTTCACCGCGGAGGACGATCAGCCATTCCTCCTCGATCACCTGCCAGTGGTACGGGAAGGTGCGCTGCCCAGGCGCAAGCTCGTAGAGGGATGCCCCGATCCGCTCGGCGCCGAGGCGCTTCCCCACTCCCAGCCGCCGCCACTGCCAGCCTGGCCGGTCACGCCCTGCGTCCCACTCGTCGCCGAACAGGTTGACGGCGTCGCTCACAGCTCCCCTTCCCAGTAGTCGACGGCGTCGCCCAGCCGGAAGAGCTTGCCCGGAGGCCAGATCCCGACCTTGTCCGAATCCGGGTAGACGGCATAGGCCGGGCTGGACTTGGTGGAGAGGATCACGATGCGTGCGCGCTCTCCCCGACGGTTGGTCGTCTTGTGCGCTCCCTCGGGCCCGACCGGGAAGCACACCGAGTCGCCGGCCTCGAGCTCCTCCTCGCCTCCCGGAGTGCGCACCGCGACGCGGCCCTCGAGCACGATCAGCCACTCCTCGTCGGACTCGTAGTGGTAGGGGCAAACGGACTGCCCCTCGTCGAGCACATAGACGCTCGCCCCGAGCGCCGAGCCGCCGACGATCGGCCCGATCCGCGCGTACGGCGTCTCGTAGCCGGCCGGGTCGTCGGCGTCGCGCGTCGTCTCGACGTCGAAGAGGTTCGCGACCGGCCTCATTGCTCGCCGTCCCAGTAGTCGACGGCGTCCGAGCGCCGGAAATTGCCGCGATCGTCCGTGTGCGTGCCCCACGGCCCAGGCCGGGCGCCGACCTTGTCGCTATCCGGGTAGACGACCACAGCCGGCCAGACCTCGTCGGAGAGCATCAGTACTCGCCCCGGCCCATGGACGGTGTGCGCGCCTTCGGGTGAGCCCGGGAAGCAGACGACGTCACCGGCCCGGAGCGGCTGTTCGCCGTCCGGCGTGCGCAGGGTCGGCGTGCCGGCGACGACGAACAGCCACTCCTCGACGCCGTGGTGGTAGTGGTACGGGCAGACTCGCTCGCCTTCCTCGAGCTCGTACACGGCGCCGCCGATCTTCGTGGCGCCGATCGCCTCGTCGACGGCCGCTGCCCGTTTCGGGTAGCCGGGGCGGTACCACTCGTCCTCCGCTTCCAGCTCGTCGCTAAAGAGGTTGAAGCGGCGCACCCGGTCATTCTTGCCGAACCGGCTCGGCTCGGGATCAGCTCGGTTGGGGTTCCGCGTTGCCACTGGCCCGCTCGTGCGGGATCAGGGACGCGACGAGCGGGATCGCCGCCAGGACCGGGATCGCGACCACCGGCCAGAGCATCTCGTAACCGTCCGTCTTCGAGAGGTACGGCTTCATCACGTCGATCATCACCCCCGCGACCAACGGGCCGATTAGCAGGCCCATGCCCTTGGTGGTCGTCGCCAGGCCGGCGATGGCACCGCGATGCTGGGCCGGCATCAGCTTGAACAGGAGCGCCCAAGAGAGGGTCATCACCGTCCCGCCCGCGGCGGCGACCGGAAGGACGAAACCGAAATACCAGCTGTGCCACTCGGTCGCGAGGCCTGCGGCGAGCAGCCCACCGCCGTAGACGAACGACGCAACCAGGATCACCCGGGCGAGGCCGAAGCGATTGCCGAGGTGCCAGGAGCCCAGCGCCGCAATCACGTACCCGACGGCGACGGTGGCGAGCACCGCCGACGACGTCGAGAGCGGCTCGCCCAGCCCCTTGGTGATGTAGAGGACCACGAACGTCCGCATCGCAGCGAACGTGCCCTCCCACGCCGCGTTGGCGAACAGGAATCGCCGCACCTCCGGCACCTCGTGGAAGACCGCCCAACTCGTCCGCACGTAGCTGCGGACGCCACGGAACACGCGAGACCCCTCGCCCTCGGGCTCCTGCACGAACAGCACCACGGCGCCGCAGGCGGCGGTGGTGGCAAGCGCCGCGAGCAGGAACGGCGCGGGATCCCAGGCCTTGAAGAGGAATCCGCCTGCGACCAGCGCGATCCCGAGCGCGGTCCCGCGCAGCACGTGCTGGACGCCCTGCGAGCGGCCGTACATGCTCTCGTGCAGGACGTCCGGGTAGAGCCCGCGGTAGGGCGGCTCGTACACGTAGTAGGCGAAGAAGAAGGCCAGGACGATCAGCGTCATCGTCCAGATGTTCGGCATGAAGGCGACGATCGCCAGGCAGAAGCCGATCGGCCACAACGCGGCGAACATGAACGGGCGACGGCGGCCCATCGGCGTCTTGAACGTGTCGCTCCACGGCCCGATCACGAGCGGCAACGTGAGCGCGAAAACCCCTTCGGCGGCGAGCACTGCGGCGATCATCGTGTTCGAGTCGGTGAACTTCTCCAGCAGCGGCGGCAGATACGCAGCCGTGGTCGTGATCGAGAAGGCGAGGCCGAAGGCGCCCAGCCCGAGGATCCAGACGAGACCGCGCCGCGTGCTCAACGGACCGCCATCCCCTCGCAGACCACGTCGACCACCGTCCGCTCCGCGCGCTCGACGTCGCCGTCGCCGTCCGGGAGCTGGCCGAGGACCCAGCCGGTGAGGATCTCCTCGATCGCCCCGTAGAAGATCCAGGCGAGCAGACGGGCGTCGAGATCGGAGCGGAAGACACCGTGCTCCTGGCCGCGAGCGACGATCCGCTCGATCGAGGTGAATGCCCGGCCGAACTGGTCGACCTTCGTCTGCACCTGCGGTGTGCGACCGATCTCGCGGACGAGGACGCGGACGAGGTCGGGGTCGCGACGCCAGGACCGCAGGAGGATCGCGGCCACGTGGGCCAGCTGCTCCCGCGGCGCCTCGTCGGACTCCTCGATGCCGCGGAAGGCCTCGAGCACGTCGCCCCAGGCGTCTCTGAACACCGCGTCTAGCACCTCGTCCTTGGACTTGAAGTAGTGGTAGAGGAGCCCGTGCGCGACGCCGGCCTCCTCGGTGATGTCGCCGACGCGGCAGTCGTGGTAACCGGTACGCGCGAACACGCGGACGGCGGCGTCGAGGAGCAGCCGCCGTTTCTCCTCCTGCGCGATTGACCGGTCAGTCAAGGCTCGCCCATAGTAAAGAGCGTGCAACCCCTCACCGGCACGCTCGTGGTCGACTTCACCTGGTACCTGCCGGGCCCGTTCGCGAGCCGGGAGCTCGCGCGGCTGGGCGCGCGGGTCGTCCGGATCGAGCCGCCGGAGGGCGATCCGATGCGGCCGACGGCGCCCGCCTGGCACGACGCCGTCAACGCCGGCAAGGAGTCGGTCGTCTGCGATCTGAAGACCGAGAGCGGGCTGGCGCTGGCGAACGCGCTGTGCGGCCGCGCCGACGTGGTCCTGGAGGGCTTCCGGCCCGGAGTGATCGACCGCCTCGGGGTGGTCGTTCCCGAGACGGCTGTCATCTGCTCGATCACGGGGTTCGGCGTCGGGAACCGGCACGAGCAACGAGCGGGGCACGACGTCAACTACCTGGGCTGGGCGGGCGTCCTCGCCGACACGGCGCCGGCGATGCCACCGACGCAGGTCGCCGACCTGGCCGCCGGCAGCCTTTCGGCCGCGCTGCAGGTGGTCGCGGCCCTGCTGGAACGCGAGCGCGCCGCCCACGGCAGTCATGTCGTCGTCTCGATGACGCACGGCTCTCACCAGTTCGTCTCCCACCGGCTCAAGGGCCTGCCCGAGCGCTTGCTGACCGGCGGGGCCGCCTGCTACAGGATCTACCCGACCGCGGACGGGCGCTGGCTGACCGTCGGCGCGCTCGAGCCGAAGTTCTGGCAGCGGCTGTGCGAAGTCGTCGGCAGGCCGGAGCTCGCCGAGCTCCAGTTCGATCCCGACCAGGAGGCGGTCGCGGCCGAGCTCGCCGAGGCGATCGCCGTGCGACCTCTGGCCGAGTGGGTCGAGCTGATGGACGGTGAGGACGTCTCGGCGGGGCCGGTGTGGACGGTCGAAGAAGCCGACGCCGAGTTCGGATCCGAGCCGGCCGGAGCTGCCCCTGCACTCGGCGAGCACACCGACGCCTGGAGGGCGGAGCTAGGTCTCTAGCCCGAGCGCCGCCGGCAGGCTCCAGAGGTCCGGCAGGTGCTCTGCCTCCCCCGCGTGGCGGCCCTCGCGGTCGATCAGAATCGCCCGCATGCCGAGCGCCGCGGCGCCTTCGATGTCGTCCTCGACCGAGTCGCCGACCATCGCCGCCTCCGTCGGGGCAACCTCGATCAGATCCAGCGCGGCAAGGAAGATCGATTCGTGGGGCTTCGTCCATCCGTGGGCTCGAGACCCGATCGCGCAGTCGACCTCCAGCCGGTGATGGGCGACGAAGTCCGAGATCTCGCGTCCCCCGTTCGAGACCAGGCCGAGCTTCAGCCCGGCTGCGCGCAGTTGCTCGAGCACGGGCAGCACGTCGTCGTAGAGGTCGAAGTTCTCCGAGCGCTCCCAGGCCCGGGTCATCTCGATTGCAAGGTCGCGGGCCGCTTCGGCGTCGCCGCCCATGCCGCGGACGATTCGCTCGGTGAAGGCGAACCACAACTCCTCGTCGTGGCGGAGCTCCGGGTGGCGCTCAAGGGTGGCGACCGCAGCGGCACGGGCCTCGTCGTATCGCGCCGGTTCGAGCTCGAGCCCGTACCGCTCGCCGAGCCTGCGGTATCCCTCCGGCCCGAGGTCCGGCCCCGGCTTGGCGAGCGTGAAGTCGACGTCGAAGAGGACCGCGCGCAGGGTCACCTGCCCAGGTTTACCTGGTGTCGGTGACGCCTGCGCGGAGCTAGGCCGGCTCGGGCTCGGCCGTGGGCGGGATCTCCTGCGTGGTCGTCTCGGCCGTCCCCCGGAGGTCGTCTCGTGCCTGCAGGTACTCGTCACGCTGTACCTCGCCGCGCGCGTACCTACCATCGAGCACCGACAGCGCCTCGGCCTTCGCGGGCCCAGGGGCCGGCCCGGGTATCGATGCCGTGACGGGTTGCGGCCCGCGTCGCCGATAGTAGGCATCAATCACGAGCGAGGCGATCGCCAGCAGCAGCAGAACGAGCACGAGCGCGAAGATCACCCAGGCGAGCGTGCTCGGCCCGCCTCCGCCTGCCTGCTCCACGATCCGAAAGGAGTCGCCGCCGCCGCGAAAGCCGTCGGGCGGCATGAGGTTCGGTCTGATGTCCATGATGCGAATCTAGGTTCGTTGCCTGAGAGGACGCTGAAGAAGAGCTAAGAATCCGAGCCGAACCGAGGAGCCGCCGCTGCCGACATGGCGGCAGCGGCCGCGTCGGGACCGAGGGTGCGTACACATCGGACCCGAGCGTCCAGCCGCCGGCTCCGCAACCGGTCGTTACCGAGCGTCCGCTCGCAAGGAGGGGGCTCCGTGGGGGAACCAGGGGTTCCCCCACGCCCCAATCGGGGTGCCCGGATTTGTAC
>JBKPRA010000083.1:0-6260 GCA_046734335.1 Actinomycetota bacterium
CGGCTGGGTGGGTGAAAATGTCGGCGACCGCCTGGTCCCCTCGCACCAGGAAGATCCGGGCAACGAGGAGCTCTACGTCGTCCTGAGCGGCCGTGCGCGGTTCGAGATCGACGGCGGAACGGTGGACGCGCCGACGGGCACGCTCGTCTTCTGCCGGCCGGAGGCGGACCGAACGGCCTTCGCCGAGGAGGCCGGCACGACCGTTCTCGCCGTCGGCAGCACCGTCGGGCAGCCGTACCACGGCGGCGGCTGGGAGGTCTGGGCGCCGTTCGATCCCCAGTACGAGGCGGGCGAGTACGACGCGGTGATCGAGGGCGCCCGGGAGACGCTCGAGGCGAGCGGATACGCCGCGCCGCTCTACAACCTCGCCTGCTGCGAGGCGCTCGCCGGGAAGAAGGATGACGCGATCGGGCACCTCCGCGTCGCGATCGAGAAGCGGCCGAGCCTCCGCGACCTCGCGAAGGAGGACACCGACCTCGATCCGCTCCGTGACGAGCCGGCGTTCAAGGAGCTCATCGCCTAGCGCAGTTCGGTCAGCGAGGCCCGCGCTTTGCGCAGCAGCGGGGCGGTGGCGAGCGCCTCGCTTGCCGCGGCGACGAGCAAGGACGACCGCTTGATCTTGACCGCCCGGGTGAAGAGCACAGAGGCGTGGTGAAGGTGGGCGCACGCCTCGTGGAGCCAGGTGCTGGCATCCAGCTCGCGGCTGGAGGGCTGGCCCAGGTGCGCGAGCTGAGCGCCGCAGCTGTCGATGTAGGTGTAACCCAGCAGTGCGTCGTACAGGTATGAGCCGTTCCGCAGTGTGTCCGGGCCGACCCCGGCGTCCCGGATGCGCGGCAGGGCCTCGTCGAGTCCGTCGAGTAGCGTCAGGGCCTGGTTGGCCCAGAATCGCTCGCTCGGGCTTCCCGCGTCGGGCGGCGCGGGCGTCGAGCCGCATCCCGCCAGCAGGAGGAGCAGGGAGACCACCGCGAGCCGGCGCATCGCCCCGCACACGGTCGCGGGCGGCCATCCGCCCGTCAAGTGTCGCCCGCAACACAGCCTTAACGAAGGCGCTACGGACGCTTAAACCGATACCGACCGTGGCCTGACCCTCGTTTGGTAGACAGGAGCTCGATGGCGGTTACTGCCCGCATCGGGGTCGGCCGCACGGAAGTGAGGGAACGCGGCGAGGGAATCGAGCTTCGCGGTCTCGCGAAGTCGTACCGCTCGGGTGATACGGTCGTTCCGGCTGTTCGCGGGATCGACGTCTCCATCCCTGCTCGTGAGACGGTCGCGATCCTCGGGCCGAACGGTGCCGGCAAGTCGACGACGATCGACATGCTGCTGGGCCTCGCCCGTCCCGACGCCGGGACGGTCTCGGTCTTCGGCCGTGATCCCTCCGCCGTGGTCCGCGCAGGCCACGTCGGGGCGATGCTGCAGACTGGCTCTCTGCTTCGGGATCTCAGCGTCCGGGAGCTGGTGGCGATGATGGCGTCGCTCTTCCCTCGACCGCTGGACGTGGACGAGGTGCTCGAGCTCACCGGGATCGCCGGGATCGCCGGCCAGCCGACGCAGAAGCTGTCGGGAGGCCAGGCACAGCGGGTGCGCTTCGCGCTCGCGCTCGTCCCCGACCCGGAGCTCCTCGTCCTCGACGAGCCGACGGTCGGCATGGACGTCGAGAGCCGCCATGCGTTCTGGACGACGATGCGCGATTACGCGGCGCAGGGCAGGACGGTGCTGTTCGCCACCCACTACCTGGAGGAAGCCGATGCCTACGCGGACCGGATCGTGCTCATGGCACGCGGATCGATCGTGGCGGACGGAGCGCCGACCGAGATCAAGGCGATGGTCGGAACGCGCACGATCCGTGCGACCTTGCCCAACGCCTCGACCGTGGAGCTCGAGCAGTTGCCGGGCGTGACGCAGACGGAACTGCACGGCGAGTCGGTCATCCTCGTCTGCTCCGACTCGGACCGTGCGATCCGGGCGCTGCTCGATCGCTTCCCGGCCGCGCGGGACCTGGAGATCGCCGGCGCCGGGCTCGAGGAGGCGTTTCTGCAGCTCACCGGCGACGAGCGGGAGGCTGCGGCGGCATGAACCGGGCGGCCTACATCCGCTTCGAGCTCTTGCGCACCGTGCGGAACCGCCGGTTCTTCATCCTCGCGCTCGGATTCCCGATCGTCCTCTACTTCCTGATCGCGGGTCCGAACAAGAACGAGGACAACCTCGGCGGCAGCGGGCTGTCGGCGCCGCTGTACTACATGGTCGGCCTCGCGGCGTTCGGGGCGATGAACGCGATGCTCTCGGTCGGGGGACGGATCGCGACCGAGCGGACGGCCGGTTGGAATCGTCAGCTCCGCTTGACCCCGCTCTCTCCCCGCGACTACTTCCGGGCCAAGATCCTCACCGGGTACATGACCGCGATTGCTGCACTGCTGCTCCTGTTCGTCGCGGGCACGACGATGGGTGTGCGGCTCGATGGGAGCCAGTGGCTGAGGATGACCGGGTTGATCCTTGTCGGACTGATCCCGTTCGGGGCGCTGGCGATCCTCTTCGGCCACCTGCTGACCGCCGACGCCATCGGGCCCGCCATGGGCGGCCTCGTTGCCGTGCTGGCCGTGCTCGGCGGGGTGTGGTTCCCGCTGACGAACGGAGTCCTCTACCACATCGGCCGTGCGCTGCCCTCGTACTGGCTCGTCCAGGCGAGCCACGTTGCCGTGGGCAGCGGCGGCTGGGGGACGACCGGCTGGCTGGTCGTGGGGGCTTGGTCGGTGGTGCTCGGGGCCTTGGCGGCGCGCGCCTACCGGCGCGACACGGGCCGCGTCTAGCTCTTCTTCAAAGCACTGCGCACCCAGCGGGCGACCACCAGCTCCTCGCGCGACTCGACCACCCGGACGTCGAATGCGCCGAGAAAGCGCAGACGCTCGCACACGCGGTCGCGGACGAGCGCGGAATGCTCGCCGACACCGCCCGTGAAGGCGATCGCGTCCAGGCCGCCGAGCGCGGCTGCCGAGGCGGCCACCGCAGCCGCTACCCGGTGGACATAGACGGCGAGCGCGAGGCTGTCGTCGGCCAGGTCGCGCACGTCGCCGGAGGTGCCCGACAGCCCGGCCAGGCCGGACTCGTGCTCGAGCGCCTGGTCGACCTCGGCGGCCGATAGGCCATGCTCGCGCATCAGGAACAGGAGCGCGCCCGGGTCGATCGAGCCCGAGCGGGTCGTCATCGGCACGCCTTCGAGCGGCGAGAAGCCCATGGTCGTCTCCACCGAGCGGCCGTCCAGCACCGCGGTCACGGACGAGCCGCCACCCAGGTGGCAGACGACCAGCCGCGCCACCCGCACCTGCGAGGCCGCCCACTCCACCGACAGCCCGTGGAAGCCGTAGCGCCGCACGCCCCACTGGAACCACTGTTCCGGCACGGCATACCTCGTCGCCTCCTCCGGCATCGTCGCATGGAAGGCGGTGTCGAAGACAGCCACATGCGGAACGTGGGGCAGCGCGGCCTGCGCATCCTCGATCGCCCGCAGCGCGGGCGCGTTGTGCAGAGGGGCGAGCGGCGTCAGGCCGCGGATCGCCTCCTTCACCTCGTCGTCGACGACCACCGGATCGCGGAACCGCGACCCGCCGTGGACGACGCGGTGGCCGACCGCGTCGCAGTCGACGAACCCTTCGACAGCCTGTGACCCGTCGGCGTCGACCAGATGCAGCTTCAGGCTCGTCGAGCCCGCGTTGGCGACGAGGATCTTCAGGACGGCCAGACCCAGCCCCGGACGTCGGGCCGGTCCTCGCCGTGCTCGCGCGTCCAGGCCCGGCAGCGGAGCCTTTCGTCCTCCATCTCCTGCCGTACGTGGGCCGCGCGCGAGGCGAGCCCCGGAACCCGGTCGATCACGTCGATGACGAGGTGGAAGCGGTCGAGGTCGTTGAGCATGACCATGTCGAAGGGGGTCGTGGTCGTGCCCTCCTCCTTGTAGCCGCGCACGTGCAGGTTGCCGTGGTTCGCGCGGCGGTAGGTGAGGCGGTGGATCAGCCAGGGGTAGCCGTGGTAGGCGAAGACGATCGGCCGGTCGGCGGTGAAGATCGCGTCGAACTCGCTGTCCGGCAGGCCGTGGGGGTGCTCGCTCTCCGGTTGGAGCCGCATCAGGTCGACGACGTTGAGCACCCGAATCCTCAGCTCGGGGAGCCGCTCGCGCAGGATCGAGACCGCGGCGAGCGTTTCGAGGGTTGGAACGTCGCCGGCGCAGGCCATGACCACGTCCGGCTCGCCGCCGTCGTCGTTCGAGGCCCAGTCCCAGATGCCGAGGCCGCGCGTGCAGTGCACGATCGCGTCGTCCATCGACAGGTAGTCGAGCGCGGGCTGCTTGCCGGCGACGATCACATTGACGTAATGGCGGCTGCGCAAGCAGTGGTCGGCGACCGAGAGGAGCGTGTTCGCATCGGGGGGCAGGTAGACGCGGATCACCTCCGCCTTCTTGTTGACGACGTGGTCGATGAAGCCTGGGTCCTGATGGGAGAAGCCGTTGTGGTCCTGCCGCCAGACGTGCGACGAGAGCAGGTAGTTGAGCGACGGGAGCGGCCTCCGCCACGGGATGTCGCGTGTCACCTTCAGCCACTTGGCGTGCTGGTTGAACATCGAGTCGATGATGTGGATGAAGGCCTCGTAGCAGTTGAAGAAACCGTGGCGGCCGGTCAGCAGATAGCCCTCCAGCCAGCCCTGGCAGAGGTGCTCCGAAAGCACCTCCAGCACCCGTCCTTCCGGCGCGAGCCCGTCGTCCGTGGGCAGCCGCTCCGCCTCCCAGGCTCGGTTCGTGACCTCGAAGACGGCGGAGAGCCGGTTCGAGGCGGTCTCGTCGGGGCCGAAGAGGCGGAAGGTCTCGGGGTTGCGCACGATCACGTCGCGCAGGAAGACGCCGAGCACGCGCGTGGCCTCGCTGGTCGAACGTGCGGACTCCGCGACCTCGACGGCGTAGTCGCGGAAGTCGGGCAGGTCGAGATCGCGGCCGCGCTCACCGGTCGTGTGCGGACTGGCGCTCATCCGCTTGCCCCCCTCGGGCGGCAGCTCGGCCAGCTCGGGGACGAGCCGGCCCTGCTCGTCGAACAGCTCCTCCGGCCGGTAGCTTCGCATCCAGTCCTCGAGGATCTGCAGGTGCTCCCCGTTCTGGCGGACGTCGGTCATCGGCACCTGATGCGAGCGCCAGGTGCCCTCGACCGGCAGCCCGTCCACTTCCTTCGGCCCCGTCCATCCCTTCGGCGTGCGCAGCACGATCATCGGCCACCTTGGCCTCGTCTCGCTGTCCTTGAAGCGGGCGATGTCGTCGAGCGCATCGTCGAGCGCAGCGGCGAAGTCGCGGTGCACCTGCTCGGGGTCGTCGCCGGTGACGAGGATCGGCCGGTGTCCGTACCCCTCGAAGAGCGCGACGAGCTCGTCCTCGGGGATCCGCGCGAGCACTGTCGGGTTGGCGATCTTGTAGCCGTTCAGGTGCAGGATCGGCAGAACGGCTCCGTCGGTCTTCGGGCTGAGGAACTTGTTCGAGTGCCAGCTCGCCGCCAAGGGCCCGGTCTCCGCCTCGCCGTCGCCGACCACGCAGCAGACGAGAAGATCGGGATTGTCGAAGGCCGCGCCGTAGGCGTGTGTGAGCGCGTAGCCGAGCTCGCCGCCCTCGTGGATGGACCCCGGCGTCTCCGGCGCAGCGTGGCTCGGGATCCCGCCCGGGAAGGAGAACTGCCTGAACAGCTCGCGCATCCCGCGCTCGTCGGCGGACACGAGCGGGAAGAGCTCGGAGTACGTGCCCTCGAGATAGGCGTTGGCGACGATCCCCGGCCCGCCGTGGCCGGGGCCGGTGATGTAGATGGCGTCCAGGTCGCGGGCCTTGATCGCGCGGTTCATGTGCGCCCAGACCAGGTTCAGGCCGGGCGTCGTGCCGAAGTGCCCGAGAAGCCTGGGCTTCACGTGCTCGGCCTTCAGCGGCTCTCGCAGAAGAGGGTTGTCAAGCAGGTAGATCTGGCCGACCGACAGGTAGTTGGCGGCGCGCCAGTAGGCGTCGATCAGCCGCAGTTCCTCGGCGGTGAGCGGGCCTCGCTGCTCGGACACGGTCCGCACGCTATCGAGGTCCGCTCACGCCGGGCTCAGTGGGACATCGTCCCCTCGACGTTGCCGACCTTCAGGAGCCCGACCTGGCCCAGGTCGACGTGCGCGAAAGCGTGGGAGACGAACGGGTAGAGGCCCGGATCGTCGATCTTGACGTCGAACACGGCTCCGCCTCCGGCGGGGACGTTCACGGTCTGCAC
>JBKPRA010000084.1:0-17117 GCA_046734335.1 Actinomycetota bacterium
TCGTCGCCGCCGCCCGGCAGGTCGAGTGCGTCAACGGTGTGGCCGGCCGCCTCCAACCCGTGGATCACCGGCTGCCAGCACCAGGCCCCGCCGAAAGCTCCGTGAACGAGGACGAACCGCGCCATCAGACGGTGAGCACGATCTTCCCGCGCGTCCGACCCTGCTCGCCCTGCGCGTGGGCGGCGCCTGCCTCCTCCAGTGGGAACGTTCGCTCGACGTGCGGCCGGACGCCGAGCGCAGCCAGCGCCTCCAGGCCGGCGCGGTCCGGCTCGACCAGGATCCCTTCGATGCGAACGCGGCCTGCCGACGCTTCGCGCAGCGCGGCCACGGATGAGCCCGAGAGGGTCACAAGCACCCCGTCGTCGCGCAGCGCAGGCAAGGTGCCGATCCCGACCTCGCCGCCCACCGCGTCGAGCACGACGTCGACATCGCGCACGGAGATCGGTTCGTCCCTGTCGAGCAGCTTGTCGACGCCCAGTTCCCGCAGGAACCCGTGCTTCGCAGCGCTCGAGGTGCCGGCCACCCATGCGCCGCGGGCCCTGGCGATCTGCACCGCGAGATGCCCGACCCCGCCCGCGGCGCCCAGCACGAGCACGCGCGAGCCCTCGCCCACGCCGGCGGTGTCGACGAGCGACTGCCACGCCGTCAGTCCCGCCAGCGGCACGGCCGACGCCTCGACGTCCGAGAGCCCGTCCGGGGTTCGGGCGAGGTGGCGCGAGGGCGAGACGACGTATTCCGCGTAGCAGGCCGCCTCGCGCGGGAACCGCGGCATTCCGAAGACGCGGTCGCCGGGTGCGAGCCAGGTGACCCCGAATCCGACTGCCTCGACCGTTCCGGCCACGTCCCAGCCGACGGTGAACGGTGGATCGCCGAGGAAGCCGCCGCCGGCACGCACCTTCCAGTCGACCGGATTGACGCCCGCGGCGGCCACGCGCACGAGCACCTCGGTCGGTCCAGGCTCGGGCTTCGGGACCTCCTCGACGACGAGGACCTCCGGCCCCCCCAGGGTGTGCTGACGAATGGCCCGCATCACGACGATTGTCGTATACATACGCCATGGCCGGCAGTGCCTTCCCGAACCCGTACGAGATCGAGACCCCGCGCGGCTGTGAGGGCTGGGAGGAGATGTACCCGTACTACGCGCTGTTCACCGAGTCCCGGCGGGAGGCCGACGAGAACCGCTTCTGGTTCTGGAACTCGATGCACTTCCCGGTGCCGATGCCTGCGTTCGACGTCGCCTGCATCGACGCTCCCTACCAGGCGGTCGGCGCGTGGCAGAACCGCTTCTTCGCAATTCCGCCGGCGATGGGGATCGACTACCGGATCGTCAACGGCTACGTCTACATCTCCGGGAACGCGGTCACCGACCCGGCGAAGATCCAGGAGCGGGTCGAGTACTTTCAGCGGCGCGCGGGCCATTACTACGGACACTGGGACGAGCTGTACGGCCGCTGGCGCGACAAGATGGAGGCCCTGATCTCGGAGATCACGACGCTGCGCGTCCCCGATCTTCCCGAGTACGAGCCGGACGAGGTGATGTCCGACGACACGCGTCAGACGGCGTTCTACGAGGTGCTCGACGCGTACAGCCGGACGCTGCGCTGCGGCGACCTGATGTGGCAGCACCACTTCGAGTTCCTGCTTCTCGGGTACGGCGCGTACATGACCTTCAGCGAGTTCTGCAAGGGGCAGCTTCCGGACATCCCGGAGCAGCACATCGCCCAGATGGTCGCCGGCATCGACGTCCTGCTCTTCAAGCCGAGCTCCGAGCTCGCACGCCTCGCGCAGCTGGCGATCGACACCGGTGTGGACGACGCCTTCGTCGAGGGGCGCACGCCGATCGAGATCGATGCCGACCTCGCCCAGAGCGACGCCGGCCGCCTGTGGCTCCAGGAGCTCGAGGCGGTCAAGGACCCGTGGTTCAACATGGCGGTCGGCGACGGCCTCTACCACTACTACGGCAGCTGGTACGACGACCCGAGCATTCCGTACGCCGCGGTGACCGGGCTCATCCGCGCGCTGAAGGCAGGGCAGCAGATCGAGCGCCCCAGCGGGGAGATCGCCCGCGAGCGTGACCGCCTGGCCGAGGAGTACGGCGCCCTGCTCCCCGAGGACGCCCGCACGACGTTCGACGAGCTACTCGGGCTTTCGCGCACGGTGTTCCCGTACGTCGAGGAGCACAAGTTCTACTGCGACTACTGGTTCCTCACCCGCTGGTGGAACAAGCTCCGCGAGTTCGGCGTCCTGCTCGAGGAGCACGGGTTCCTCGAGAGCGGCGAGGACATGTTCCACCTCACCCGGCACGAGGTCGCCGAGGCGCTGGACGAACTGCTCCTCACCTGGGCGACCGGGGGGGCGCCCGCCGGTCCGAGCCACTGGCCGCCGATCGTCGCCCGGCGCAAGGAGCTGATCGAGCGGCTGGCCGAGTGGACGCCCCCGCCCGCGATCGGCTCGACACCGGAGACGATCACCGACCCGATGTCGATCATGCTCTGGGGCGTGACCACGCAGCGCGTGCAGGAATGGGCGGGCGCGCGAGACGGCGGATCGTTGCTGACCGGCTCGGCCGCGTCGCCCGGTGTGGTCGAGGGGCCGGCCCGCGTGGTGGTCGACGTCGCGCAACTGGCGGACATTCGCGACGGCGACGTGCTCGTCTGCCCGGTCACCTCTCCCGCCTGGGCACCGATCTTTCCGAAGGTGACCGCGGTCGTCACCGACATCGGCGGCGTGATGTCGCACGCGGCGATCGTCTGCCGGGAGTACGGCCTGCCGGCGGTCGTCGGCACCGGCCGGGCGACGGCGGCGATCAGGACGGGTCAATTCGTCCGCGTCGACGGCTCGTCGGGGGTCGTCACCATCCTGGATTAGATGCCGCTGAGCCAGGACGACGTCCGCGAGATCCTGCGGCTGATCGACGAGTCGCCCGTGGAGGAGATCCGGGCGGAGACGGGCAGGTTCACGCTCTACGCCCTCCGCGAGGGGCCCGGCGTCGAGCCGGTGGCGGTCGCGCCGCGCGTCGACGGCTCGACCGGCCCGCTGATCGACATCGTCGACACGACGACGCGCGACGGCAACCAGAGCCTCTGGAGCGCGACCGGCCTGACCACGGCGGACATCGTCTCGATCGCGCCGACGATCGACCGGATCGGCTTCCACGCCGCCGACTTCTCGTCGAGCACGCACATGGCCGTCGCCGTCCGCTTTCACGGGGAGGACCCATGGGAGCGGCTGCGGCTCGTCAGCCAGGCGATGCCGAGCACCCCGCTCAGCTACATCACCACGGGGATGCGCTTCATCTCGTGGGTGCCGTGCGACGAGGAGCTGATGCGCCTCTCCTTCCGGTGTGTCGTGCGCAACGGGATCAGGCGCTTCCAGGTCGCCGATCCGACCAACGATCCCGCACGGCTGCGCCGGGTCGCGCGCGTCGCCAAGGAGGAGGGCGTCGAGGAGGTGGTGATCGGCCTCACCTACTCGGTCAGCCCCGTGCACACGCACGCGTACTACGCCGAGCGCGCGTCGGCGCTCGCGGACTGTGCCGACATGGACCGCCTCTACCTCAAGGATCCCGGCGGGCTGCTGACCCCCGACGCGGTGCGCGAGCTGGCGCCGCCCTTCGTCGCCGCCGCAGGCGAGCGGGTGGCCGAGCTGCACAGCCATACCACGATCGGCCTGGCGCCGATCGCATACCTCGAGGGTGCTCGTGCCGGCTTCCGGGTGCTCCACACCGCCGTGGGCCCGCTCGCCCGCGGCACGTCGAACCCGGCCGCGGAGACGACCGTACGCGACCTGGTCGCATCCGACTTCTCGCACCGGCTCGACCTCGAGGCGCTCGGCGAGATGGCAGAGCACTTCCGGCGGCTCGCGGCCGAGAGGGACCTGCCGGCCGGGGAGCCCCAGGAGTTCGACGCCACCTACTACCACCACCAGCTGGCAGGCGGCATGGTCTCGACGACGCGGCGGATGCTCGAGGAGCAGCACCGGCCCGAGCTCTTCGACGCGGTGCTCGACGAGGTCGGCCGGGTGCGGGCCGAGATGGGCTACCCGATCATCGTCACGCCGGTCTCGCAGATGGTCGCCACCCAGGCGCTCCGGAACGTCGTCGACCCGGAGCGCTGGTCGAACGTCTCCGTCGAGACGATCCGGTACTTCCTCGGGCATTACGGCGACCCGTCGGCACCGGTCGATCCGGACATCGCCGACCGGGTGCTTTCGCGCCCGGGCGTCGACGAACTGCGCCACCTCGAGCCGATCCACCTGGAGGGAGCGCGCGCCCGCTTCGGCAAGCGGATCTCGGACGAGGAGCTGCTGCTGCGGCTGACAATGCCCGAGGAGCAGGTGGATGCGATGGTCGCGGGCAGCCGGACGGCGCCGGCCGTCCCGAGCCCGGCGAGCAATGCGGCGACGCGGCTGCTGCGCGAGGTCGCCCGACGCGAGCCGGTGCAGCACATCCGTGTCGAGACCGGCGACCGGGTGGTGGAGTGGCGTCGTGCTTGACGGCGTCCAGGCGGTCGTCCTCGACGTCGACGGGACGCTGGTTCACCGGGCAGGCGACGCCGTGCACGTCCAGCCCGGAGCGCGCGAGGTGCTGGCCAGGATCCGGGCCTCGGGAAGGCGGCTGGCGATCTTCACGAACGGGAGCCACGAGTCGCCGGCCTGGTTCGCCGAGGGTCTGCGGGCCGCCGGCCTGGACATCGCCGACGAGGAGATGCTCACCCCGCTCCGGAGCGTCCAGGCCTACCTGCGCCTTGGCCGGCTCGAAGGACCGGTGTTGGCGTTCGCGACCGACCCGGCACGACAGTTCCTGGAGGCGGAGAGTATGTCGCTCGCGAGCGACGACGGGCCGGTGGACGCGGTCTTCGTCGCGCACGCCGATACCGTCGACTTCGCCCTCCTCGAGCGCGCCGCACGTGCGATCATCGCCGGCGCCCGGCTCCTGACCGCGAGCTACGCGCCCGCCTACGCGGGCGCGGACGGTCCGATCCTCAGCCGCGGCGCGATGACCACCGCGGCGCTCGCGAAGGCGAGCAGCACCCGTCCCGTGATCGTCGGCAAGCCTTCGCGGGCGGCGATGCGCACGGTCGAGGAGCAGGTCGGCGTGCGCGGCAACGAGATTGCCGTGATCGGCGACGACCTGACGATGGACGTCGCGCTGGGCCGCCTCGGCGGTGCCCGGACGGTACTCGTCGCCAGCGGGATCAGCGGCCCCGTCGACCTGCACGCGATCCCGGAGCGCCGCCGGCCGGACGCCGTCGTCGGCGGAGTAGCCGAACTGCTCGAGTGGCTCTGACCCGGCTCCTTACAAAAACTTAACGAAGACGCGGCGCGAACTTCCCGTCCGCCGGCCGTCATCCCAGGTAGAGCATACGAACCGGCGCGCCGCGACGGACCCAAACGAGTGGTCAGGTCCTCGCCGCTTCGTGCCGATCAACCACTTGGCCCCCAATAGCCGAAAGGAGTCGACATGCGCCGTCTTGCCACACCGGTCGCCGCCATTGCACTTCTCGCCGCCGGAGGGTTCGCAGCGGTGTCGATCGCCAGCGGCGGCGGTCTCGCCAACGGCATCACGACCGGTTTGACCACGACCACCGGCGGCAAGGTCACGGTCTGCCATCGCACCGGTTCGACGAAGCACCCCTTTCACACGATCACGGTCGCAGTGCCGGCGGTCCGTGCTCACCTGAAGCACGGCGATGTGCTCGGTCCGTGCACCGTCGCCACGGTCGCGGCCATGAAGAAGCACGGTAAGGGAGCCGCCAAGCACACGGCCACGACGACGACCACCAGCTCCACCGCCCAGAACACCTCGACCGCCCACGGCAACAGCGGCACCCACGGTAACGGAGAAGAGCACGGAAACGCCGGCGGCAACGGCAAGGGTGGCGGTAACGGCGGCGGCAAGCACTGAGACCGCGGTCGCGGGTGAGCATCCGCCCGACGTAGCGCTCCCCCTGCCGGTCGGGACAGGGGGAGCGCTTCAAGGCCTGCGTGGCCGGACCGCCTTCGTCGTCGCGCTCGGCGTCGCGACGTTCCTGGCCGCCTGGGGGACGCTCCACTACGGCTTCTACACGCACCGGCTGCTGCTCGACACGCCGATCTACGAGAGCTACGGGGACGCAACCCTTCGCGGCGAGATCCCGTACCGGGACTTCGCCGTCGAGTATCCACCCGGCGCCCTGCCGGTGTTCATCCTGCCGTCGGCCCTCTCGGGCCAGGGGCATTTCGGCACCTACACACGAGTGTTCGAGACGCTGATGGGGCTCTTCGGAGTGCTGGCCGTCGCCGCAGTGACGCTGATCCTCGTGCGGCTCGGACGTCGGGGGGTGGCGCTGGCTGCCGCCGTCGGCCTCGCCGGCCTCGGTGCGCTCGCCGTCGGTCCGGTCATCCTCTCGCGCTTCGACCTCTGGCCGGCAACGCTGACGGTAGGAGCGCTCGCCTTGCTCCTGTACGAACGGCGGCGGTGGGCCTTCGCAGTGCTCGGCCTGGCCTTCGCCGCCAAGCTCTTCCCGGCCCTGCTCCTCCCGCCGATGCTCGCGTACGTCTGGCGCCGGAACGGCCGCCGGCAGACGCTGCTCTGCGGTCTGTGCTTTCTCGCGGTCGCGGTCGCGTGCTACGCGCCGTTCGTCGTCCTGAGCCCGCACGGAGTGTGGTCGAGCATTGCGGGGCAGGCCAGCCGGCCTCTGCAGATCGAGAGCCTCGGCGCTTCGATTCTCCTCGCGGTCCACCAGGTGTCGGGCGTCGTCCTGACGATGGATGTGAGCCACGGCTCCAACAACCTCGTCGGTTCAGTCCCCGACAAGCTCGCGCTCGGCGAGGCCGTTCTCCAGGCGCTCGTCATCGTCGTCGTCTGGGTCAGCTTCCTCCGCGGCCCCGCCGACCGCGAGCGCCTGGTGCGCACGTGCGCCGCCTGTGTATGCGCATTCATCGCGTTCGGCAAGGTCCTCTCGCCGCAGTACCTGGTCTGGCTGCTGCCGCTCGTCCCGCTCGTCCGCGGACGTCGAGGGGTGGCCGCGGGCGCTCTGCTCGTCGTATCCATGCTCCTGACCCAACTCTGGTTCCCGTACCGCTACCTCGATCTCGTCTACGAGTTCGATGCCCGCGCCTCGTGGCTCGTGGTATCGCGCGATCTCGCCCTCGTGGCACTGCTTGCCGCCCTGGTCTGGCCGCAGAAGCGCACCCCCACCGGCGACGAGATCACCCGAACGGGGCACGCGCTTGCCGGCTGACCCGGCATCATGTTCAGGCGGTGGCGGTAGGCGCTGACTCCCTGTTCCAGGGACACCCGGCCGATGACGGCACGGTCGCTCTCGCGGGCGAGCTCTTCCGGCAGCACTCGAGGTTGGTGCTCACCGTCTGTCGGCGCCTGCTCCTGGATTCGGCCGAGGCAGAGGACGCGATGCAGCAGACGTTCGTCTCTGCCTATCGATCGCTGCTCGCCGGCAGCGAGCCTCGGCGGGCGGACGTCTGGCTGGCGGCGATCGCGCGCAACGAGTGCCTCGACCGGATCCGCGCCCGCATGCGCGAGCCGCTTGCCGAGCATGGGCGAAACGGCTGTTCGGAGGCACCGGACGCGCTCGCCGCGCTGATCGCGGGCGAGGAGCTCCGCGCCCTCAGCCGGTCGATCGAGCAGCTTCCGGACCAGCAGCGCGAGGCGCTACTGCTCCACGAGTTCTGCGGCCTTCCGTACGGGGAGGTTGCAGCTGCGATCGGTGTTTCCGAGTCCGCGATCGGGTCGTTGCTCTTCCGGGCTCGGAGGAGTCTCCGCTTGGCATTCCGGCGTGGATATGCAGTTCTGCCGCTGCCGGAGATCTGGAACGCGAGCGCTCAGCTCTTCGCGCGCGGGCCGGCGATCAAGGTCGCTGCGCTCCCGATGGTCGCGAAGGTCGGCTGCGGAGCCGTCGCCGTGGGATTGACCGCAGGTGCCGTGGTCGCGGTCGACCACGAGGTCGAGGCGCAGTCTCGGACGCGTTCCGTTCCGCACGTCACGGCGGCTCCGGAGACGCTGTCGGGGGCGAGGACGCGTGACCCGGTCAGCCTGCCGGTGGTCGCCAGGTCGGAGGCCCTGGTATCGGAAACTGCGACGGTGGCGCCGGTCACCTCTGGGCGTCCCCGTATGTACTCGTCCTCCCGTCACAAGCACGTGTCTCGTCAGAAGCCCGCGAGCGAGGTGGTGCGGCCCGTGTCCGCGCAGGAGCCCGCGCAGCTCGTCTCAACCGCCGCGGCACCGCGCTCGCGACACACCGGGACGCCGATGTCCGGCAAGAGCAGTTCGCACGTCTCGACCGGGAACGGACACGTCAACGAGCGACCAAGCCGCGGTAGATCGTCCGCGAAGACGCCGGAGAGGCAATACGACAAGGGAAGGCCGACACCGGCTCGTGGGAACGAACCTGCTCGTGCAGCCAAGACCAAAAAGGCATCTGCGGCCGTTATCGCCCCTGGACTGGCGCGTGGTCACGACGGGACTGGCCCGCCGGGCGCGGGTGAGACGGGCGATGCCTCGGCGGCTTCCGTCGGCGCACCGCCGGCGGCGTCGACCACGGACCATCCCGACCACCCCGAGCACCCCGACCACCCGGCCAAGAGCTGAGCTCGCGCCGCGACCGCGACCACAGGGACCAGCGCAGAGCAGACGAGTTCTCGGAGGCCCGCCCTGAGCGACGGGCGCTCGTCCGTGGTCGCGAGCTCGACCGTCACGCCCGAGCCTCGCAACGCGGCGCGGAGCAGCGCCGCCGCCCGACGTGCGTGCCAGCCGGATGTGACCAGGACGACCCTTTGCGCCCCCACCTCGCGCGCGACCGACGCGGCGGCGGCCACATTCGCGTAGGTCGAGCGGGCCCCTGAGTCGACGAGCAACCGGCGGCACGGCTTGGTCCACGACCGGGCCATCAGCTCGGCTTCGGAGGGCGCGCTCCGTCCCCGCGCCCAGCCGGTCAACAGCACGACGTCATCCACGAGCGTCTCGCGCTCTGCCCGGCGCAGGCGCCGCGCGCAGATCTCGTGCAGCCCCTCTCCGCTCCCGTCCGAGTAGCCGAAGACCGCGATCAGGCGTGGCTGGCTCACCTGGCCGACCGGAGGCGACGCAACAGGCCGTAGGCGACCAGTGTTCCCGCGACGGTGAGGACGAGCTGCACCGCACGCTTGCCCTGCAACTTCGATTCGCCGCTCGCGCGCTCTCGCATGTTCACGGGGATCTCGACCACGGTCAACCCACCTCTCTGCAGCCGAAGGAGCGACTCCACCTCCGGCGCGCCGCTCTCGTACGGATCGGCCAGGATCGGCATCGCCCGCGCGTTGACCGCGTACATCCCGCTGGTCGCGTCGTGGAAGGGCTGGCCCAGCGCTGCCTTCATCCCGCGCCGCAGCACCGCTGTTCCGAACCGCCGGCTCGGGCTGGGCGCGTACCGGTACGGCTCGTATCCCTCGCCGCTGACGAAGCGCGACCCGACGGCTACGTCGGCCTCACCCGAGCGCACGATCGTGAGCAGACGGACGAGCTCGTCGACCGGATGCTGTCCGTCGGCGTCGAGGCGACCTGCGAAGGCATAGCCGTGCTCGTGCGCGTAGTGGTAGCCGGCGGCGATCCCGGCCCGGAGACCGCGGTTCTCGCCGAACGAGAGCACCGTGGCACCCTGCTCCTTGGCCACAGCGGCGGTTCGGTCGGTCGAGCCGTCGTCGACGACGAGCACATCGGCGTCCGGCAGTCCGGCGCCCAACTCGCCGAGCACGGATGGGAGGATCTCCTCCTCGTTCCAGGCGGGAATGAACACGACCGTGTCGGCCACCCCCTCATGGTAGGCGGGGGCTGCGCCGCCCGTCAGGGCAGCGCAGCCCTCGGGGAGCCCTACCCCCTCAAGTTGACCCGCACCGAGACCAGCCGCCGGTTCGAGATGCCGGCCAGCGGGTCCTCGCCGCCCTTCCGAGCCCGGACGAACATGGCGATCAGCTGCTGCTTGCTGCTCACCGGGAAGCCCTTGAGCCGTGTGAAGGTCAGCGTGGCCCACCCGTCGGCGCCGCTCGAGGCCTCCGGCGGGATCGACCACTGGTTGTACGGCGTGGCGGTCGAATAGACAAGCGCGCCTTGCACGGGGCCGCCGCACGTCGAGGTGATATGGAACCTGACGGTCAGCGTCTGCGTCCCCTTCGCGACAGGCGACGGAGCGGCCTGGAACGTGTCGACAAGCAGCCGCGCCGGCCCGTTGATGTTCGCCACCTGGTCGGGGTTGCCGCCCGCCGGGCAGCCGGGCCCACGGTTCTTCCCGATCACCGCGGTCGGATTGGACGTGGCGGTTTCATTGCCGGCCGAGTTCGTTGCGGTCACCCGGAAGCGGATCGTGGTATTGACGTCCCCCGAGGCGATCACGTACGTGTTCTTGTTCGCCCCGTTGACCGTCGCGCACGAATTCCCCTTGTTATCGCATCGCAACCAGGCGTAGTCGAATTTCGACGGCGAGTTCGTCCAGGTCCCGTTGCTCCCGGTCAGGGTCGAGCCCTCCTGGGGCGTGCCGGAGATGGCCGGCAGCGCAGTATTGGCGGGCTTGGCCGACTGGGTTACCACGGCAGTCGCCGCCGTGGTCGCCACCGTCGACCCGTCACCGTTGGTCGCGGTCACCCGGAAGCGAATCCTGTGTCCGTCGTCGGCGGCAGTGAGCTGGTACGTCGTCCCGGTTGCGCCGCTGATCGGATTGCACCCGTTCCCGTTCGCATTGCAGCGCAGCCAGGCGTAGGCATAGGAGCTGACGTTCGTCCAGTCGCCCCGGTCGCCGCTCAGCACCTGGCCGACCCGTGCTGCGCCGAAGATCTTGGGCGCGGTGTTGTTGACCGGCTTCGCCTTGGCCGCAGCGACGCCGGAGCCGACGATGACGACCGCGAGGATGCCCGCCAGGGCTCCTCCGAGCAGGACCCGCCGGAGCCAGCGGCGAGTCGGCGTGGCAGCAGTACGCATGTGGTCCCCCATTTCCCGTCGTAGAACGTCTTGGGCCGTTTCACCTTCAGCCTAGGAGACCAAACGCCTGCAAATGGAATGCTTACAAGTGCCGCACACCTGGCAAACGTCTGTTCCCTCGTACACTCCTTGCATGGCCGTCTGCCCCAGTTGCGGCGAGGAGAATCCCGATCGTTTCCGCCTCTGCGGCTTCTGCGGCACCCCGCTCGTCGTGGCGCTGGCCCCGCAGGAGGTGCGGAAGACGGTCACGGTCGTCTTCTCAGACCTGAAGGGCTCGACGGATCTTGGTGAGCGGCTGGATTCGGAGGCGCTCCGCGAGGTGATGACCCGCTACTTCGAGGAGATCCGCGGCGCGCTCGAGGAGCACGGCGGCCGGGTCGAGAAGTACATCGGCGACGCGGTCATGGCCGTCTTCGGGCTGCCGCGGATCCGCGAGGACGACGCCCTCCGCGCCGTCCGGGCGGCAGCTGAGATGAGGCGCAGGCTCGCGGTGCTGAACGACGAGCTCGAGACCCGCTGGGGCGTCAGGCTGGCGAACCGGACCGGTGTGAACACCGGCGAGGTGGTCGCCGGCGATCCGACTGCCGACCAGCGGCTGGTCGTCGGCGACACCGTCAACGTCGCGGCGCGCCTCGAGCAGGCAGCGCCGGAGAACGAGGTGCTGGTCGGCGAGCCGACGTACCGGCTCGTCCGCAACAGCGTCCAGGTCGAGCCGGTGGAGCCGCTGGAGCTGAAGGGCAAAGCCGAGCGCGTCCCTGCGTATCGGCTGCTCTCGGTCGAGGAGGTCGGCACCGTCCCGCGCCGCCAGCTGCCGCTGGTCGGACGCGAGGCGGAGCTGGCCACGCTCGTCGGGGAGTTCGACGCGGCCGTCGCAGCAGGCACCTGCCGAATGGTCACGATCGTCGCGCAGGCAGGTGTCGGCAAGTCACGCCTGGTCGAAGAGTTCTTCGACCAGATCGCCGAGGGCGCAACCACGCTCCGCGGCCGCTGCCTGCCGTACGGGCGCGGAATCACCTTCTGGCCGGTGGTCGAGATCGTCCGCCAGGCAGCGGCGATCGTCGACGACGACCCGCCGGAGGTGGCCCGCGGCAAGATCGCGAGCCTCACCGCCGAGCCCGCGGTGCTCGATCGGGTCTCGGCGGCGGTCGGGCTGGACAGCGGCGACTTTCCGGTACCGGAGCTCTTCTGGGGGGTGCGGAAGCTGTTCGAGAGCATTGCCGCCGACAGGCCTCTCGCGCTCCGCTTCGACGACATCCACTGGGCGGAGGCGACGCTTCTCGACCTGATCGCACACCTGCGCACGACCATCGACGACGTGCCGCTGCTCGTGCTCTGCGCAACGCGGCCGGACCTGCTCGAGCGCCGCGACTGGACGGAGGTCTCGGACGCAACGATCGAGCTGGCACCACTCGGCGAGGACGACGCGGCTCGCGTGATCGAGCACGTTCTCGGCACTGCCGCGGTGCCTGAGGCGGTGCGTGGCCGGATCGTCGAGGCGGCCGAGGGCAACCCGCTCTTCGTCGAGCAGCTCGTCTCGATGCTCGTCGACGAGCAGCTGCTCGTGCTCGACGAGGACGGCTGGCACGCGACGGCGGACCTGTCCGAGGGGCTTGCCCTGCCCGGGTCGATCGAGGCGCTGCTGACCGAGCGGCTCGAGCTGCTCGGTGACGACCAGCGCGCCGTGATCGAGCCCGCGTCCGTGATCGGTCTGAACTTCATGCGTCCCGCGCTGAGCGAGCTCGTCGTCGACGCAGTCCGCCCCGAGCTCGGATCGCATCTGACGACGCTCACCCAGAAGCAGCTGATCCGGCTCGACCGGCCGACCTCGGCCGACGACTTCCGCTTCGAGCACATCCTGATTCGTGACGCCGCCTACAACCGCGTGCTCAAGCGGACCCGGGCGACGCTGCACGAGCGGTTCGCGAACTGGGCCGAGCAGGTCAACCGCGACCGGCAGCGGGAAACCGAGTACGAGGAGATTCTCGGCTACCACCTGGAACAGGCGTACCGCTACCTGTTCCAGCTCGGCCCGATCGACGACCACGCCCGCGGGATCGGCGAGCGGGCTGCGACCAAGCTCGCAGCCGCGGGGCGGCGCGCCTTCGAGCGAGGTGACATGGCCGCCGCCGCCAACCTGCTCGAGCGTGCAACCGCACTGCTCGAGCCGCTCGACCCGCGCCGGCTCACGCTCTTTCCGGAGCTGGGCGAGGCGCTGCTCCAGATCGGCGAGTTCGCCCATGCCGAGAGCCTGCTCCAGGACGCGGTCGCGACCGCGGAGGTCGCCAAGGAGCCGACGCTGGCCGCGAACGCCGAGCTCGTCCGCATGTTCGTGCTTCTGCTTTCGGGCGAATCGGCCGGCTGGGAGGCCGCCGCCACGAAGGTGGCCGAGGACGCGATCGAGCTCTGCGATCGTGCCGGCGACGCCGCCGGGCTGGCCCGGGCCTGGCGGCTCCTTGCCTGGATGCACGGCCAGGCGTTCCGGGTCGGGGAGATGGCGCGAGCGCTCGAGCGGGCCATCGACTGCGCGCGCCGCGCCGGAGACGTTCGGCAGGAGCGCCGCGCCTCGACGCTGTACGCGCTCACGGTCGTCTACGGCCCGATTCCGGTCGACGAGGGCATCCGGCGCTCTGAGGAGATCGCCGAGCGCGTCAGCGGCGACCGGCAGGCCGAGGCGGCGATGCTCTGTGTGATCGCCCAGCTCGAGGCTATGCGGTACGAGTTCGAGCGCGCCCGCGATCTCTACACACGCGCGCGAGCGATGTTCGAGGAGCTCGACCTCCGCGTGGATGCCTCGACGCTCTGCCTGAGCTCGGCCCACGTCGAGCTGCTTGCGGGCGACGCCGAGGCTGCCGAACGCGAGCTACGTCGTGGCTACGACCATCTCGATGCGCTCGGTGAGCGCTACCTGCTCTCCTCGATCGCCGGCCTGCTGGCCGAGGCGCTCGTCGCCGCCGGCAGGTTCGCCGAGGCGGAGGACGCGGCGCTCGCCACGGAAGAGCTGGCCGACGAAAGCGACGTCGACGCACAATCGCTCTGGCGGACGACCCGGGCGAAGATCCTGGCGCAGCGCGGATCGCTCGTCGAGGCCGAGGCGCTGGCGCGCGAGGCGGTCGAGCTGCTGGCCCCGACTGACGGCGTCGTCACGAAGGTCTCCGCGCTCGCCGATCTCGCCCGCATCCTCGTGCTCGCCGGCCGCGACGAGGAGGCACGGGCTCTGATCGGCGAGGCCCGCAGGATGGCCGAGCTCAAGGGGAGCCCGGTGATGGTCGATCGTCTCGACGAGCTCGCCGCCGAAGCGGCGCCTACCCGCCCGGTCTAGCCGAACCCGAAGCGTCCATTCTTGTCGGCCTTGCCGACGGCGACGATGCCCTTCTGCTTGTAGTTCTTGGTCTGGAGCGAGGTCAGGCAGACGTGCGTGGTAGCGCTCAGCGGAGAGGTGTCGCACATGGGGACGAGCACGCCGTCGTGGTACAGCCCAACCGGGCTGTACTTCTGGGGCACTCCATCCGGCAGGAGCGTGATCGTGAACGTGAAGAAGTTCGCCGCCGAGAACGGCGAGCCCGATACGAGCAGCGAGTCCGGGATGTCGAGCTGCGTGGCGAAGGCCGGACAGTCCGCGCACAGCGACGACGCGCCGGGGATCTCCTGGACGGACGTGTCGACTCCGTAGAGACCGTTGAGCAGCCCGTTCGGCATCGTGAACTGGCTGTGCTGGAGGAGGGTCGCCCCGGTCGTGAGCGACTCCTTGCCCCGCGCGAAGGTCTTGACGACGGAGTTCCCAGCGTCCGTGACGAGCGCAATCGTGACCGGATCGCCAAAGGTGGTCTGCGTCCCATTGTTGCCGGGGTCCCCTTGCGTCTGCGCGTCCACGGTCAGCGACGGGGTGGTGACGACGGCCGACCCGCCGGCGGGCGCGGTGAAGCGCAGGTCGACGGAGAACGTACCGCCGCCCTTCATCTGCACGAGCTTGCAGACCATGCGCGTGGCGTCGGTCGGATCCTTCGCACATGCGGACGAGCTCACATCCGAGAACGTGGCGACGTCGCTGTCGACGACGATGACGAGGTGGTTGAAGGTCGACGTCCCGGTGTTCGAGACTTCCAGGTGGAACCCGATCTTCCCGCCGAAGGTCACCTGCTTGACGTCGTTCGTGCTCGTCCCGATCAGCGGAGTGAGCACCACGCTCGCGCCCGTATCGGTAGACCGGCCGCCTGCCGAGCCGACCGCGATGCAGAACGTGACGACGACAACCGCTGCCGCCAGGAACCTTTTCCGAGTCATCCCTCTCCCACCTTCCGTCGCTTTCCACAGGCCGACCGCCGACCTGTGCAGGCACCAAGTCTGGTCGGCTTTCGTCCCGACGTCAACCGAGACTTGCAGCGTCGCCCTATCCGAAGCCAATCAGCCCGTCCAACCGGCCCTTCCGACGGCGAGGCCCAAGTGTCCTTGGCGGCCGCGAACCAGGTCGAGAAGATGCGGTCGCATCCCAATCCATGCAAAGATCGACACAGCCTCTTCCCGAAGCATCCACCACATGAGCGAACGACCGCAGACGTACGACGAGTGGGCCGCAGGGGCGCCGCTCCCAGCCGAGATCGATAAGGCCCAGCTGCCGCGGGCTCTGTTCGGCTACGAGCGCTCGACGATCGTCGAGCTGCTCAGCACGATGGGCGAGCGCATCCGCGAGCTCACGCAGGAACGCGCGGAGCTCGCGCAGGACCTCGAGCGCACCCGCGAGCAGCAGCGCCTGATCGGCGAGACGCTTGTCAAGGCCCAGCAGGAAGCCGACGGGATCCGGCAGGAAGCGCGCCGTGAGGCCGATCAGGACCTCCGCTCCGCCCGCGAGCAAGCACAGCAGATCGTCGCGGAGGCCGAGAAGGACGCGGCCGTCAAGGCCGACGCCCTGATGGCCGATGCCGTGGAGGAGCGTCGGCAGGTGCTGGAGGAAGCCGCACGCGCCAGGGCGTTCGTAGACGAGACCCACGAGCAGCTGTCCGAGTTCCTGCTGGCGGCCGTCCGCTGGTACGAGCAGGCTAAGCCCGCAGCCGACAGAGACGGTCAGGTGCCGGGTAACGCTCCGGCCAGTGTTGCGAACGACCGCAGCTCGATGCCTCCCTCCCTGACCGCCGCCCTCACCCTCGAGTCGCAGAGCGCTTCGAGCTCGAGCGGCCGCTCGGACGAGTAGCTCGACCCCTCCTCGGCCTCCGCGGCCGGGTGGCAGCCGAGCTCGGTCACTCCGTCGGGCAGCGAGCCGAGCAGGCCGAGCAGGGCATCGACCGTGATCGCCTGCGGCACAGGTTCGCCGCGGCCGCTCTGACCGTAGAAATCACCCCGGTACTGGATCGCCGGCGTGCATTCCCGCACAGGAACGCCGAGTCTCGCGCCCGCCTCGACGACGACGGACCGGACCGGCTCCTCCAGGTGCCTGTGCTGATGCGAGTCGAGATGCGTCGGCGGCCGCCCGAACACGGAGCGAAAGCTCGCGAGCTGCGCGGCGACCTCGGCCTCGACCGCCGCGCGGTCCTCGCCGGCCACGACCTCGTACAGCGGCGCCCACTCACCGTCTCGGTACACCCATTCGGACAAGTCGACGTGCAGCCCGACCGACAGCGCCGGCCGCGCGCGGGCGAGCTCGGCGGCCTCCTCGATCGCGTCGCGGCGGACCATTGCGCTCGCACTCGTGACGATGCCCTCGTCGTGCGCCCGGGCGATACCCCGGTTGACGCCGCCCGAGAGCCCGAGATCGTCGGCGTTCACGATCAGGATCCGGCTCACAGCCCCACCCGTGCCGCGAGCCCCGGCAGGTCGGCGCGCCAGTCGCGGGCGTGCTCCGGCGGGGGTGTCCAGTCGGGCGACCAGCCGAGCCACTGGATCGCGAGGTGGAGCCTGGCGCAGTCGAGCTCGAATGCAAGCTCCTGCGCAGCGGGCGGACTCTGGAGCGCGAGCCTGTACGTCTCCGCGAGAGCGGCAGCGTCCTCGTCGGCGAGCCCCGCGGTCAGCGCGGCCAGGTCGAGGACGCCTGGGCCGACACCCGCGAGCTCCCAGTCGACGACACAGACCCGGTCGCCGGCGAGCAGGACGTTCGACGCGTAGAGCTCCCCGTGCACAAGCGTCGTCGGCAGGGCGGCGAGCCGCCCGACGACCGCGTCGTATCCGGGCAGGCTGACCCCGGCAC
>JBKPRA010000085.1:0-28053 GCA_046734335.1 Actinomycetota bacterium
GCTGACGCTCGATCAGCCTGCCCCCGGCCAGTGCCGCGGACACGCCGCCGGAGACGGCGAGCTCCCGGATTCGCGCCTCGGCGACGCACGCGTCCTGGTGGTCGCCGATTACGTCCTGGACGACTTTCGCACGGCCGAGGAACCGGGCTCCGGCCTTGCCGAGCACCGGCTCGGCGAGCTCCGCGGCGTAGCGCGCACGCTTGGTCTCGATCCGAACGGTGTGGAGCTCGTCGTCGGTTGGATCCTCCGGGAGCGCCTTCATCGCCTTGCGGGCGCCCTTGAAGGCGTCTGCGGCGATTTGCTCGAGCGAGGCGGTGCTGGTTCCAGCGGGGGCGTGCCCCGCTCCGGCGAAGGTGTCGAGAAGCTTGAAGTAGCGCGGCTCGGACATGGCCTCGAGCAGTGTCCGGCGCGCGGTTCCGCGTTGCCGGCCGAGGCGGCCGCGGATCGTTCCGACCGCGCGGATGTCCCCGCCCTCGAGCGCGGCGGCCTCGTCGGTGACGTGGCCGATCAGGACGTCGAGATCGCGCACGGGGCCGAGGAGCTTTCCGAGCCACGCGAGCTCGGTCCGCAGCGGCTCCGCCCAGGCGGGTTCGACGATCGCTCCCGCCGCCCGGAGTAGCGCCCGTGCCCGCCGCGTCGCCACCCTTGCCTGGTGGACGGCCTCGGGATCGGCACCGAGCCGCACGCCCGGGTCGTTCGCGAGCAGTGTGCGGTACTGGGCCACGAGCAGCGAGCGCAGACGGTCGATCGGCTCGTCGCCGGCGGGCTCGGGCTCGGACGCGGGCTGCACGTGCGCGAGCGCACGGGCGAGCTTCGACGTTCCGTCCGTTCGTCGCGCGCCTGCCTTGCGAAGCTCCTTCCCGACGACCCCCAGAGCCTTCCCGCGGCCTCTGACCACCTCCGCCTCGAGCTCGGTGAAGGTCCCCGCGATCTTCGTGCCGTCGAGAACGGTCACCGCATCGAGCACGACCTCGATCCGATCGGCGTCGCGGGTGACCGTGGCGACCTGGCGCCGCGTGCGGAGCTTGGCCACCGGCTCGAGGACCGCATCGCCGCGGAGCAGGGCGGGGAGGAGATCGACGAAGGCAATGGGCACCCGGCTCGGGCCGCCACGCTCTTCGAGCTCGAAGCGGCCGTCCTCGGACGGAAGCTTCAGCTGCCAGAGGCCGGCGCGTTGCTCGACACGCCGCCGGAGTGTTATCCCGCAGCCGAGCAGCCGTCGGTCCGGGGTGTCGTGGTACGTCGAGGTGAACGTGCGCTCCGGCTGCCGGCGGCCGCCCAGCTCGGGGAACTCGAAGCCCTCCTCGACATCGAATTTCAGCTCGCGCTCGAGAGTCTTCTTCACGGAATCGATCGTAGCCTCGTCGTCGCTAAGCTCGCCGCGACATGACGAAGGTCTTGATCGTCGAGGACGACGAGGTGATCGCGCAGGGCATGGCTGCTCATCTCGCGGGCGAAGGCTTCGACCCGATCGTCGTCGCCCGCGGCGAGCAGGGGCTGGCCCGTCTGCGGTACGAGAGCCCTGACGTCTGCGTGCTCGACCTGATGCTCCCCGAGCGGGACGGCTGGAGCCTGATTGAGACGGCGCGCTCCGAGGGGATCGGCACTCCGATCGTCGTCGTCAGCGCGCGGGGGGCGGAGCACGATCGCGTCCATGCCCTCGAGATCGGCGCCGACGACTACCTCGTGAAGCCTTTCTCGATGAAGGAGCTGGTCGCACGGGTCCGCGTCGCCGTCCGCCGCGGGGTCACGCCGCAGGAGACCCCGCGCGGGGAGGCGATCGAGGTCGAGGAGCTCCGGATCGACCCGCGCGAGGTGCAGGCCTACGTGGCCGGGGAGAGCGCCGACCTCACTCCGACCGAGTTCAGACTCCTCTATGCGCTCGCGCTCGAGGCCGGTCGTGTGGTCTCGCGCGACGAGCTGCTCCAGCGCCTGTGGGGCCGCCGCGAGACGCACCGCGACCGCACCGTCGACGTCTTCGTGAAGAAGCTGCGCGAGAAGCTCGACCTACCCGGTGCACGACACACGTACATCCAGACGCGGTACGGCGTCGGCTACAAGTTCGAGGCGCTCGCAAAGTAGCTCGCTACGCGGCGGCCTCGAGCAGCGAGGGCTCCGCGAGGTCGACGAGGTAGGCGGGGCGGCTCGAGCGCAGGTACGTCACCACCGACCGCTCGGAGGAGGCGCAGCAGAGGAGCGTCTTCCACGTCAGCAGGTGCTCGTCGCGGTGGAAGTCCCCGCTCGCCACGCCGGGCAAGCCTGCCTGCGCGACCCACGGGAAGATCTCGCGGCGGTTGATCAGCTCGTAGCGGTCGACCAGATCCGAGAGCGTATGCCCGGCGACTGCCCAGCGACCGGTCCCACGGGTGGTCGCCGCGGCATCGTCGGGCGAATAGGGATGGGCGGCGATCAGCGCGGCGCCGGCTGCCCGGGCGGCGATCAGCGCGCTCTCGAGGCCGCCGTCGAGGGAGACCCGGGTGCGCAGGCCGACCGCGACCGCGTGGGCGGCGAGCGCCGGATCCTCGTCGTCGTAGGTGAGCTCGAGCCCGGGGACGAGCAGCAGGCCGTGCTCGACGTCCGCACGCCAGGCCTCCTGCTCGATCTCGCCGAGGTAGTCGTCGAACGCCCGCGCGTCGGTGATCCGCCAGCGCGGGTCATGCCACCTCGCGCCGCTCCTGCCGACGTGGTCGGTGACGCAGAGGACGTCGAAGCCGCTCGTGCCGTAGAGGTCGACGAGCTCCGAGATGGAGAGGTCGCCGTCGCTCCAGGTGGAGTGAGCGTGCAGCTCGCACAGAAGAGGGCGTCCGCTCATCGCTCGTCTCTTCCGCCAGGGTAGAGCGCGTCCTCGCACCGGTGCGGTGAGCGTCCGGTGTCGGGCCGGTGAACATGGCGCCGTCAGGGAAGACGCCCGGCCGCAGCGGTCGCGTCTCTGAGCCGGGCGGCGTGCCGCTTCGTCAGCTGGCCCGCCCGCAGCCGCCACGACCAGTTCCCCTCGATCGTTCCGGGCGAGTTCATGCGTGCCTCGCTGCCGAGGCCCAGGATGTCCTGCGCCTGGAGGATCGCCAGCTCGGCGCGCGACGACAGTGCCACCTCGATCAGCTCCCAGTTCGGCTCGATCCCCGGCAGTCCGGTCGCCCGCCGGATGCGAGCGGGAAGCGTGCGCCACCAGCCGAGCACAGTGTCGCAGTCGTGGGTGGCGACGTAGGCGACGCTCCGCCTGCGATGATTTTCGAGCCGGTGCGGGTTCGATGCCGGCCCCTCGAAGCCGAACTGCATCACCACCATCCCGGGGATGCCGAGCCTGTCGCGCAACCGCTCCACCGGCGGGGTGATCACGCCGAGGTCCTCGGCGACGAGCGGCAGCGGCCCGAGCGCTCGCTCCGCCTCCCGAAAGAGGTCGGCCCCCGGCCCGGGCCGGAAGCGGCCGTGCTTGGCGGTCTTGTGGTGCTCCGGGACGGCCCAGTAGGCGACGAAGCCGCGGAAGTGGTCGATGCGGGCAACGTCGTACAGCTCGAACGTCCGCCGGAACCGCTCGATCCACCAGCGGTAGCTCTGCGCTCGCATCGCGCTCCAGTCGTAGAGCGGGTTGCCCCAGTGCTGCCCGAACGCGCTTAGCCCGTCGGGCGGGGCGCCGGCGACCACGCCGGCCTGGAAGAGGTCGGGGTGCGCCTCGACGTCCGCACCGCCCTTCGCGACATAGATCGGGACGTCGCCGAAGATCCGGACGCCGCGCTCGGCGGCGTAACGGCGCAGGGCGCTCCACTCGCGCTCGAAGCGCACCTGACCCGCGACTGCGCCGGCGCCGGCGAAGGCGGCCCAGTCGCCGATCCAGTACCGCTCGCGGGCCACGAACGCTTCCAGCTCGTCGGGCGATACGCGGGCGTTCGGCCGCTCGAGGAAGCCCGCGTGGGCGGCGAAGGCGGAGGGCGAGGCATAAGGTGACCCAGTCGAGTCAGGCGGAGCCAGAGGCAGGATCGACCACCACGACTGTCCCGCCGCGACGAGCCAGTCGACGAAGTGGTACGCCTCACGTCCGAGCCGTCCGCCCGGGAGCGACGAGACGTGCAGCAGGACGCCGCTGGATCGCTTCATTCGCAATACGGTTCGGTTTCGCCGACTGGTCGAAACCTGACGCTACGCGATGCCGCTGCCCAGGAACAAACCGCCCCGCATCCAGATCGAAGACGTCTGGCCCCAGATCGACTGCGGCCGGTACCCGGTCAAGCGCTCGCTCGGCGACGAGGTAGAGGTGTGGGCGAGGATCTTCCGTGACGGGCACGAGTCGCTCGGGGCGGTCCTCCTCTACCGGGGGCCGGAGTCGACGGCATGGCGCGAGGCGCCGCTGAGCGGTGTGGGGAACGACCGCTGGACGGGGTCGTTCCACGTCGATGCACCGGGCCGCTGGCAGTTCACCGTCCAGGCCTGGGTCGACCGCTTCGAGTCGTTCCGGGACGAACTCCGGCGAAAGGTGGAGGCCGGCCAGACAGAACTCGACAGCGAACTCAAGGAGGGGGCGTTGCTCTTCGGCGTCGAAGAGCTCTCCGTCCAGACAGCGCTGGCCTCGACTGAGAGCGACCGCTCGGAGACGACGCGGCTCGTGCGCACGCTCGAGGTCGACGCCGATCGCGGGCGCGCCCGGTTCGGCTCGTGGTACGAGTTGTTCCCACGTTCGTGGGGCGGGTTTCGGGGAGTCGACGGCGTGTTGCCCGAACTGGCGAAGCTGGGCTTCGATGTGGTCTACCTGCCGCCGATCCACCCGATCGGCGTCACCAACCGCAAGGGCCGCAACAACTCGCTCGCCGCGGGATCCGACGACCCCGGGAGTCCGTGGGCGATCGGAAGCGAGCTGGGCGGCCACACGGCTGTCGACCCCGGGCTCGGCACGGTCGAGGACTTCGCCCGGCTCGTCGCTGCTGGACGGAAACACGGCGTCGAGATCGCACTCGACTTCGCGATCCAATGCTCACCCGATCACCCGTGGCTTCGAGACCACCCCGAGTGGTTCCACCGCCGTCCGGACGGCACGCTCAAGTACGCCGAGAACCCGCCGAAGCGCTACCAGGACATCTACAACGTCAACTTCGATAGTCCCGACTGGCAGCGGCTGTGGGCTGCGCTGCGCGACGTCGTCCTGCACTGGGTGGGGCTCGGGGTGCAGGCCTTCCGGGTCGACAACCCACACACGAAGCCGCTCGAGTTCTGGGAGTGGCTGATCCGGGAGGTGCGCACGGTCGACCCGGAGGTCGTCTTCCTGGCGGAGGCGTTCACCCGGCCGGCGATGATGGCCGCCCTCGCCAAGGCCGGCTTCAGCCAGTCGTACACCTACTTCACCTGGAAGAACACGAAAGCCGAGCTGATCGAGTACATCACCGAGCTCACCCGGTCGGAGCTGCCGCAGTACTTCCGGCCGAACTTCTTCGTGAACACTCCGGACATCCTCCACGAGTACCTGCAAGAGGGCGGCCGGCCTGCGTTCGAGGCCCGCGCGGTGCTGGCGGCGACGCTCTCGCCGAGTTGGGGGATGTATTCGGGCTACGAGCACGTCGAGAACGTCCCGGTGCGTGCCGGCACCGAGGAGTACGTCGACTCGGAGAAGTACGAGGTCAAGCAGCGAGCGCTGGACGGCCCACTCCTGCCGCTCGTCGGAAAGCTGAACGCGATCAGGCGGGAGAACGTGGCGCTGCACCGGCTGGAGGGGGTCGACTTCCTCGAGACCGAGAACGACCAGCTGCTCGCCTACGTGCGCCGAGCGGAGGACAACGTCCTGATCGTCTGCGTGAACCTCGACCCGGCGTCGGCGCGCGAAGGCGTCACCGTCGTGCCCGCCTTGTTCGGGCTGCCGCCCGCCTTCAGCGCTTCCGAGCTCCTCTCCGGGGAGGAGTTCCACTGGCGCCTCGGCCGCAACTTCCTCCGCCTCGACCCCGGCCAATCGCACATTCTTCGCGTGGAGACGAAGTGATTACCGGAGACACGCGAGATGAGTGAACCAGGAGCGTGGTTCGAGTCCGACCCGCAGTGGTTCAAGCGGGCGGTCTTCTACGAGATCCACATCCGTGGCTTCTTCGACGGCAACGACGACGGCGCCGGCGACTTTCGCGGGCTCAACGACAAGCTCGACTACCTCCAGTGGCTGGGAATCGACTGCATCTGGCTGCTGCCGATGTACGCCAGCCCGCTGCGGGACGGGGGCTACGACATCGCCGACTTCTTCACGATCCATCCCGACTACGGGACGGTCGAGGACTTCCGCCTGTTCGTGGAGGCCGCCCATCAGCGCGGGATCCGCGTGATCGCCGACCTGGTGATGAACCACACCTCCAGTGACCACCCGTGGTTCCAGGAGTCACGGGCGAGCCCCGACTCGCCGAAGCGCGACTGGTACGTCTGGGCGGACGAGGACACCCGCTACCCCGAGGCGCGGGTGATCTTCATCGACTCGGAGCCCTCGAACTGGACCTGGGACCCGGTCGCCGGGCAGTACTACTGGCACCGCTTCTTCTCGCACCAGCCCGACCTGAACTTCGACAACCCCGAGGTGCAGGACGCGATGCTGAACGTGCTGCGCTTCTGGCTGGACCTCGGCATCGACGGCTTCCGGCTCGACGCCGTCCCCTACCTGTACGAGCGCGACGGAACGAACGGCGAGAACCTGCCCGAGACGCACGAGTATCTGAGGCGCGTTCGTGCCGCGGTCGATGCCCGCTACCCCGACCGCGTCCTGCTCGCCGAGGCGAACCAGTGGCCGGAGGACGTCGTCCACTACTTCGGCGACGGAGACGAATGCCACATGTGCTTCCACTTCCCGGTGATGCCCCGCATGTTCATGTCGCTCCGCCGGGAGGAGGCCAAGCCGATCCTGGAGATCCTCGATCGGACGCCCGCGATTCCCGAAGTAGCCCAGTGGGGACTGTTCCTGAGAAACCACGACGAGCTGACGCTCGAAATGGTCACCGACGAGGAGCGGGACTACATGTACATGGAGTACGCGAAGGACCCACGGATGAAGCTGAACCTCGGCATCCGACGCCGGCTCGCGCCCCTGCTCGACAACGGCCGCGACGAGATCGAGCTGATGCACGCGATTCTCTTCTCCTTGCCCGGTGCCCCGGTGCTGTACTACGGAGACGAGATCGGAATGGGCGACAACGTGTACCTCGGCGACCGCGACGGAGTCCGCACGCCGATGCAGTGGACCGGCGACCGCAACGGAGGCTTTTCGCGCGCCGACTTCGCCCAGCTCTACCTGCCTCCGCTGATGGACCCGGTCTACGGCTTCGGCGCAGTGAACGTCGAAGCCCAGCTGCGCACGCCGACGTCGCTGCTGCGGTGGCTGCACCGCTTCATCGCCCTGCGCAAGGAGCACCCGGTGTTCGGCGTCGGAACCTACGAGCCGCTGCGGCCGGAGAACCCGCGCATCTTCGCCCACGTCCGGCGCTACGAGGACGACGTCATCCTCTGCGTTCACAACCTCGCGCGCTCCGCGCAGGCGGTGGAGCTCGACCTGGCCGAGTTCGAGGGGTGGGTTCCCGAGGAGATGCTCGGGAGATCCGCCTTCCCGCCCATTGGCGAGCTGCCGTACCTGCTCACGCTCGCCCCGCGAGGGTGGTTCTGGTTCCAGCTGCGGAAGGAGGAATGACGACCTCGGCCGACCTGACAGAAGCGAGGCTGGTCGAGTACATCGCCGCGCAGCGGTGGTATGGCTCGAAGGGGCGCGAGGTCGCGCACGCGGCCGTGGTCGACTGTGCGGAGCTGCCAGGCGCGATGATCGCCCTCGTCGAAGTGCGCTTTCCCGAGGGGACGCATGACACCTACCAGCTCGTCGCCGGCGACCGGCTCGACGGCCTCGCCGAGCCTCGGGTCGCCCGCGAGCTCGTCCAGCGCATCCGCTCGGGGACGTCGCAGCTGACCCGTGACGGCGGAACGATCTTCTTCCAGGTGGTCGAGGGCTTCACGGGCGTCGCCGCCGAGCTCGCGGCGGTGCGCGTGATCGAGAGCGAGCAGACGAACAGCTCGGTCGTGTTCGACGAAGAGCTGATCTTCAAGGTCTACCGCCGCCTCGAGGCCGGGATCAACCCCGAGCTGGAGATGCTCCGCTTCCTCAGCGAGCACGGGTTCGAGAACGTGCCGCCGCTGCACGGCTGGTACGCGTACCACGGCCGCCCCGCGGAGTCGACGCTCGGGATCCTCCAGGCGTTCGTCCCGGACGGGCTCGACGGGTGGGAGCTGGCGCTCGACGAGCTGGTCGAGGCTCCGGAGCGTTTCCTGGGCCGCCTGGGCCGGCTCGGCGAGGTGACCGGCGCCATGCACACCTGTCTGGCCTCGGACCCGGCGGATCCGTCCTTCGCTCCCGAGGAGCCGAGCCTGGAGGCGATCGCCCTGCTGACCGCGACGATCGACGAGGAGATCGCGGGGGTCTTCCTCGACCTGCCGGACGACGTCGAGGCGCTCGAGCCGATCAGGCGCCGTGGCGAGGAGATCCGCGAACGGCTCCGGATGCGGCTCCCCGGCGGCGCCGGCGGCCGCATCATCCGAGACCACGGCGACCTCCACCTCGGTCAGACGCTCTATGCCGACGACGACTGGGTGATTCTCGACTTCGAAGGCGAGCCGGCGCGGTCCTTGCCCGAGCGGCGCCGGAAGCGCTCGCCTCTACGCGACGTCGCCGGCATGTTGCGCTCCTTCGCATACGCCGCGTCCGCGGTCGAGCCGATGCGCGGCGGCGCGGCGCCGACCGGCTGGGAGGAACGCGCGCGCACCGAGTTTCTCGACGGATACATGAGCAGCGTCGATCCGATGCTCGTGCCGCCGGGCCCGGAGGCGTTCGAGAAGCTCCTGTCCGTGTTCGAGCTGGAGAAGGCGGTCTACGAGCTCCGCTATGAGCTGGCGATGCGTCCCGACTGGCTCCCGATCCCGGTCGCCGGGATCCTGCGCATCCTCGAGGAGGAGCCGGTCAGGACGTGAGGCGGTCGACGCCCGCGCCGTACGAGCTCGCCGACCCGCACGCCTTCCTCGGCGCTCACCCGGTCAAAGGCGGCGTGGTCGTGCGGGCCTACCGGCCAGATGCCGAGTCGATCCGCGTCCTGCCGATGGGCGTCGAGCTCGAAGCCCGAAACGGCGACGGCGTCTTCGAGGGGGTGGTCGAGGGAGCCGAGCTGCCGCTCGACTACGAGCTGGAGGTCAGCTACCCCGCCGGCGACGCCTACATCCTCCGCGATCCGTACTCCTTCCTGCCGGCCCTCGGCGAGCTCGATGTCCACCTGGCCGGCGAGGGGCGGCACGAGGAGCTGTACGCGCGGCTCGGCGCGCACCCCCAGGTCCTCGCCGGGGTGGCCGGCGTCTCATTCGCCGTGTGGGCGCCGAACGCCCGCTCGGTCAGCGTGGTCGGCGACTTCAACGCCTGGGACGGGCGCCTGCATCCGATGCGCTCCCTCGGAGCGTCCGGTATCTGGGAACTCTTCCTGCCGGGGATCCCTGTCGACTCGCGGTACAAGTTCGAGATCCGGACGCGGGCCGGGAAGCTCCGGCTGAAGGCCGACCCGTTGGCGTTCCGGACCGAGCTGCCGCCGAAGAACGCGTCCGTCGTCAGCGACTCGGCCTACGTGTGGCAGGACGCCGACTGGCTGGCGGCGCGCGAGAGCCAGCTCGCCCGGCCGGTGTCCATCTACGAGGTGCACCTGGGGTCCTGGCGCCTGAACACGCTGGACGGCAACCGGCCGCTGACCTACGCCGAGGTGGGGGAGGAGCTGGCCGAGTACGTTTCGACGCTCGGCTTCACGCACGTCGAGCTGCTGCCGGTGATGGAGCACCCCTATGCGCCGTCGTGGGGCTACCAGGTGACCGGCTACTTCGCCCCGACGGCGCGGTTCGGCCCCCCGGACGAGTTCCGGGCGTTCGTCGACCGGCTGCACGCGGCCGGGATCGGCGTGATCCTCGACTGGGTACCGGCGCACTTCCCGAAGGACGACTGGGCGCTCGGACGCTTCGACGGCACCGCCCTGTACGAGCATGCAGACCCCCGCCGCGGCGAGCACCCCGACTGGGGCACGCTCGTCTTCAACTTCGGCCGCAACGAGGTGCGCAACTTCCTGCTTGCGAGCGCCCTGTACTGGCTGCGCGAGTACCACGCCGACGGGCTGCGCGTGGACGCGGTCGCCTCGATGTTGTACCTCGACTACTCGCGCAAGCCCGGCGAGTGGGTGCCGAACGTCCACGGGGGCAACGAGGACCTGGACGCTATCGAGTTCCTGAAGGAGCTGAATACGGTCGCCCACGCGGGCGAGCCCGGCGTGCTCATGGCCGCTGAGGAGTCCACGGCGTGGCCCGGCGTCTCGCGCCCGGTCGACCAGGGCGGGCTCGGCTTCGGGCTCAAGTGGAACATGGGCTGGATGCACGACACGCTCGCGTACGTCGCGCGCGACCCCGTCCACCGCCGGTACCACCACGACCAGCTCACCTTCAGCATGGTCTACGCCTTCTCCGAGAACTTCGTGCTGCCGCTGTCCCACGACGAGGTCGTGCACGGGAAGGGCTCGCTGCTCGGGAAGATGCCCGGGGACCCGTGGCGGCAACGGGCGAACCTGCGCGCGCTGTACGGCTACATGTGGGCGCACCCCGGCAAGAAGCTGCTGTTCATGGGCGGTGAGCTCGGCCAGGTGCAGGAGTGGCGCTCGGACGGCTCGCTCGACTGGCACCTGCTCGAGACGTCCGAGCACGCCGGGATCCAGGAGCTCGTCCGCGACCTCAACGTGTGCTATCGCGAAGAGCCGGCGCTGTGGGAGGTCGACTTCGAGCCGGCCGGCTTCCGCTGGCTCGAGGCCAACGACGCCGACGCCAACGTGATCGCCTTTCTTCGCCTCTCCCGGGACGAAAAGAGGACGGTTGCCTGTGTGTGCAACTTCTCGCCGGTGCCGCGGCCCGGCTACCGCGTCGGCCTGCCCATGGGCGGCCGCTGGCGGGAGCTCCTGAACACGGACGATCAGCGCTACGGCGGCGGTGGGTCAGGGAACGCGGGTGGGATCCAGGCCGAGACGAAGCCGTGGCACGACCAGCGGTTCTCGGCGGAGCTCACGCTTCCGCCGCTCGGCGTCCTCTGGCTAGCTCCGGTCGCCTGACGTGAAGAACGCGGCGAACGAGCCGCCGATCGAGGCGACGACGACGATCGCCCACACTTGGAGGCCGACGTCGACGACACGGCCCGCCGCGGTCAGCGGGTTCTTCAGCTGCGACGAGATGGTGAGCAGCTGAACGGTCGAGAAGAAGAGGGCGTCGCCGAAGCCGTGGATGTCGGTGCCGTGCGCGTGACGCTCCGTCAGCCAGACCAGCACGGCCCCGGCCATGTCGACCACCAGTGTCAGCGCGAGTGCGATCGTGAGGCGGGCGAGGAGCCGGCGGTGCCGCTCTTCCCAGGTCGCTATCCGGGCCAGCTCCTCGCGGACCACGGGGTCAGTGTCGCGCCGGCGGCGGACGCTAGGAGTAGATCGCCCGCGCGCGGCCGCGCACGAGCCGGAACAGCGTGCCCGGCACGAGGGTGACGCCGACGACCCGGTGCTGCGCGTCGAAGACGATCGGCCCCGGCTGGACGACGTCCGCGACCTTGGTCACGTGGCCGTCCGGCCAGAGGCGCGAGATTCGGTTGCCGAAGAACTCGCTGACGAAATACCCGCCACCGGCAGCCGGCAGCGTGAAGCTCGGGTTGCCGAGCCCGGCGGCGAGCACCTCGATCGCACGGGTTGCGGGGTCGAAGCGGAGCACCCGGCCGGCGTACGCCTCACTGAGGATCAGTCCGGTGGGGGTGGAGAGGATGCCGTGCACGCCGCGAAGCTCGGCGAGGACCTCGCGGGTGGCGCCCCGGATCCGGACGAGTGTGGTCTGCTCGGTGCCGAGGACGTTCTCGCTTGCGTAGAGCCAGCCGTCCGGCGCCGGTGCGATCCCGAGCAGATAGTTCCTCGCGGTCGCATAGAGGCTCGTCTTTCCCGTGCGTGGGTTCAGCGCCAACACCCGGGCGCGGGAGGTGACGAGTATCCGCCCGTCCTTCAGCTGCGCGAGCTCACGGGCCTCCCTGACGCGGGCCAGGAGCCGGCCGGTCCTGTGCGCCGGGTCGAGCTCGTAGACCGCGTTGGCCGGCAAATCGGTGACGACGAACTTGCCCCTTGCCGCGGGCAGCAGGTCGAAGGGCTGCTGCAGCCTCGGGCGCCGCTTCTGAGCCGGGCTGTAGAGGACCGACGCCCGTGACGGTGCCGCGGCGGCGGGAGGCGCCGCGGCGATTGTCACGAGGAGGGATGTCGCCAGGAGTCGATACAGCAACATTGCGGTATCTACCACAATGTTGCACTATCCGTCAAGGCGTTCACACTGAGGCCGTGACCGACCAGCCCGAGCGCTCGCTCTTGCTCGACCTCTACGCGGCCTTCTTCAAGTCCGGCCAGATCGTCGAAGCCGCGGTCGAGGACACCGGCATCGGTCCGGAGGACTTCGCCTTCGTGTCGATCGTCGGCATCCGCGAACCGGTGACGCCGACCGCGATCTCCCGCGAGTTCGGCCACTCGCTCAGCACCGTGCTCTTCCGGGCGGGCCGCAACATCGAGCTCGGCTTCGTCGAACGGATCAGCAATCCGCAGGACGGGCGCTCCTTCCTGCTCCGGCTGACACCTGCCGGACGAGGTGTCTGGCACAGGGCCTCAGCGAACCTGGGTCTCGCCGTGGTCGCGCTCGAGGGGCGCCTGGAGCGGCCGGCGGCCGAGATCCAGCAGGTGCTGCGCGAGCTGCAGGCCGCGTTCGCCGCCGAGCTGGCCGAGCTCGGCAGCCCGCTGCCGCCTCGCTAGCCTCCCGACGTGAGGCTCTTCGCCCGGTTCTTCCGCCTCATCTGGGGTGGTGACGTCGACCGTCCGCTGCGGCCCGTGCTCGCGGTCTCGTTCGTCGGCTCCACCTGCTTCTCGGCGGGCTGGTCGTTCGTGGGCATCTGGGCGATCAGGGAGCTCGGGGCCACCAAGAGCCAGCTCGGGGTCACGTTCCTGATCGCCGCGCTGGTCGGGATGGTCGCCGGTTACCTCGGCGGCCACGCTTCCGACCACGTCGGCCGACGGCCGATGATCCTGCTCGGCTGGGCGCTGCTCGGCTTCGCGTTCATGCTCTTCGCGTTCGTCGGCGACCACACGTACGTTGGGCTTGCGCTGCTCGTCTTCTCGTCGATCGGCGGCTCGGTCGGTAGCGGCGCGGACCAGGCGATGGTCGCCGACCTGGTGCCGCCCGAGCGGCACGAGGCCGCGTACGCGTCGGTGCGCGTGGCGTCGAACCTCGGGGTCGTGTGCGGGCCGCCGATCGGGGGCCTGCTGCTCGTCGGCGGCCACTGGCCGATCCTGTTCGGCGGCGTCGCGTCGATGTGCGTCGGCGCGATCGCGATCGCCTGGAGGTATCTGCCGCGCCGTGGCGCCTACGCGCCCGAGGAACCGCCGACGCGCGGGTCGCTGGGCGTGATCGTCCGCGACCACGCCTTCCTCGTCTTCCTGGTGTCGGGCGCCCTCGCCTACCTCGTCTATGTGGCGATCGAGACGGTTCTGCCGATCTCGGCGGTCGACACGCACGGCGTCGCGCCGTGGACGTGGGGGCTGATCGTCGTCCTCAACCCGCTGATGGTCACGCTCTTCCAGCTTCGCCTGACCCGCTCGACGACGTGGTTCGCGCCCGGACCGAAGCTCGCGACCGCGATGCTGATGATGGGCGGGTCGTTCCTGCTCCTGCTCGGCAGCAACTCGGTCGGCACGTACGCAGTGGTCGTGTTGATCTTCGTGATCGGCGAGATGCTCTGGGTGCCCACGTCCCAGGCGATCGTCGCCGGCCTGGCGCCGGAGGACGTTCGCGGCGCCTACATGGGCGCCTTCGGCTCGACGGCGGCGGTCGGCTTCGCGCTCGGCCCGTTCACGGGCCTGCGCCTGCAGGACGTGTACGGGGAGAACGCAGCGTGGCTGTTCTTCGCGGGCGTCTCGGTCGCGGCCGCCATCACGGGCGCGATCGCCGTCCGCGCGACCCATGCACGGCGCGGCGGCGCGGCGTTGCCCTCGGTCGGCGCGTGATCGGCCGCCTCGGGGCGATTCCCGACGGCGACGGGACGACCTTCCGGGTCTGGGCGCCGGCCGCGGAGCAGGTGGATGTCCGGGTCGGCGGCGAGAGCCACCCGCTGGCGCCCGAGGAAGACGGCGCGCATGCGGGCGTGCTGCGTGCCATGCCGGGCGAGGACTACGTCTTCGTGCTGGACGGCGACAGGGCTCTTCCGGATCCCTGCTCCCGGTGCCAGCCCGAGGGAATGCTCGGACCGTCCCGAATCGCCGAGCTTCCGGCAGCCCCTCGCCTCGGGCTGTCGCTCGAGGATCTCGTCGTCTACGAGCTCCACGTCGGGACGTTCTCGGCGGAGGGAACCTTCGACGGGGTCGTTGCCTACCTCGGCGGCCTCCGCGAGCTCGGGGTGACGGCGATCGAGCTGATGCCGGTGGCGACGTTCCCCGGGGAGCGCGGCTGGGGCTACGACGGCGTTTACGCATACGCGCCGCATTCCGCCTACGGAGGTCCGGAGGGGCTGGCCAGGCTCGTCGCCGCCGCGCACGCCGAGGGCCTCGGCGTGATCCTGGACGTGGTCTACAACCATCTCGGTCCGGGGTCGGAGGCGCTGACCGCGTTCGGCCCGTATCTGAGCGAGCAGATCGAGACGTTCTGGGGACCTGGGTTGGACTTCTCACAGACAGGCGTCCGCGAGTGGGCGATCCAGAACGCCCTGCTCTGGGTGGAGGACTACGGCATCGACGGCCTGCGGCTCGACGCGGTCGGTGCGGCCCGCGACGGGTCTCCCCGACACGTCTTCACCGAGCTCGCAGACCGGGTCCACGCGACCGAGCCCCGGCCGCTCGTGATCGCGGAGACGAGTGTCGACGACGACCAGCCGCTCGACGAGTGGGGCCACGACGCGCGCTGGGCGGACGGTCTCCACCATGCGCTGCACGCCGCCCTGTCCGGAGAGCGCGAAGGCTACTACGCGCCGTATGGCTCGGTCGACGACGTCGCGGCCGAGCTCGGACGGCGGCCCCCCGGGTGCCACGTCGTCTGTGCGCAGGACCACGATCAGGTCGGTAACCGCGCTCTCGGTGACCGGCTCGCCCCCGACGCCCTCCGCGTAGCGTCGTCGGTCGTCCTCTTCTCCGCCCAGACGCCGCTGCTCTTCATGGGGGAGGAGTACGGCGAGTCGAATCCGTTCCGGTTCTTCACGGACCACGTCTCGCCGGAGACGGCGGCGGCCGTGCGGGAGGGCCGCAAGCGGGAGTTTGCCGCCTGGTCGGCGTTCTCCGGCGAGGACGTGCCCGATCCTCAGGACGAGCAGACGTTCCTGTGCTCCAAGCTCTCGCGGCGGGAGGCGCCCGGCGTCCGCGAGCACTACCGCAGGCTGCTGGCCCTGAGACGTAACCTCCCGCGCGACGTGGAGACCGAGGTACGAGGGAGGAAGCTGACCATGCGACGCGGGCACGCGACGCTCGTAGCCGACTTCGACGCCCGGACCGTGGAGCTGGAGGCATGAACGTCTGGCCGGGTCGTCCATTCCCGCTTGGTCCGGTCTGGGACGGCCAGGGTACGAACTTCTCCCTCTTCTCCGAGCACGCCGAGCGCGTCGAGCTCTGCCTCTTCGACGACGCCGACAACGAGGCGCGCGTGCCGCTGACCGAGTCCACGGCGTTCAACTGGCACGGCTACCTCCCCGGGGTCGGGCCGGGGCAACGCTACGCGTACCGAGTCCACGGCCGTTGGGCACCGGGCGATGGCCAGCGTTTCAACGCCAGCAAGCTTCTGATCGACCCGTACGCGAAGGCCGTCGAGGGGCCGATCCGCTGGGAGGCGGCGTCGACGCTGCCCTACGTTCCCCACGGCGACGACGCCGACCTCGAGGCGGACGACGAGGACGACGCAGCGGCGATCCCCAAGTGCGTCGTCATCGATCCGTCGTTCGACTGGGAGGGGGACTGGCTGCTCGGCACGCCGTGGCATAAGACGGTGATCTACGAGACGCATGTGAAGGGCTTCACGAAGCTGCTTCCCGGCGTGCGGGAGGACCTGCGCGGCACCTACGCGGGGCTCGCCTCCGACACGGCGGTCGAGCATCTGCGTTCGCTGATGGTGACGGCGGTAGAGCTGCTACCGGTGCACCACATCGCCGACGAGCACCACCTCGCCCAGAAGGGGCTGACGAACTACTGGGGGTACAGCTCGATCGGCTTCCTCGCTCCCCATGCGCTCTACGCGGCGACCGGTACCCGCGGCGAGCAGGTTCGCGAGTTCAAGGGAATGGTCAAGGCGCTCCACCGGGCCGGGATCGAGGTGATCCTCGACGTCGTCTACAACCACACCGCCGAGGGCAACCACCTCGGCCCGATGCTGGGCTTCAAAGGCGTCGACAACGCGTCGTACTACCGGTTGGTGCCCGACAACCGGCGCTACTACATGGACTTCACCGGGACCGGCAACAGCCTAAATCCCGTGCATCCGAGCGTGCTCCGGCTGATCATGGACTCGCTGCGCTACTTCGTGATCGACTGCCACGTCGACGGGTTCCGCTTCGACCTGGCCTCGGCCCTCGCGCGCGAGTTCTACGACGTCGACCGCCTCTCCGCGTTCTTCGACACGATCCACCAGGACCCCGTGCTCTCGCAGGTCAAGCTGATCGCCGAGCCGTGGGACGTCGGCCCCGGCGGTTACCAGGTCGGGAACTTCCCGATCCTGTGGGCGGAGTGGAACGGGATCTACCGCGACACGATGCGCGACTTCTGGCGCGGCCAGGGCACGGTCGCCGAGTTCGCGCGGCGCTTCACCGGCTCCAGCGACCTCTACCAGTCCGACGGCCGCCGCCCCTCCGCGTCGATCAACTTCATGACCGCCCACGACGGGTTCACGCTCAGCGATCTCGTCTCGTACAACGACAAGCACAACGAGGCGAACCTCGAGGACAACCGCGACGGGACCGACGACAACCGCAGCTGGAACTGCGGCGTCGAGGGCCCCACCGACGACCCGGCAGTCAACGAGCTGCGCGAACGGCAGCTGCGCAACTTCCTGACCACGCTCCTCCTGTCGCAGGGCGTTCCGATGCTGCTTGGCGGCGACGAGCTGGGGCGCACGCAGCGGGGGAACAACAACGCGTACTGCCAGGACAACGAGATCAGCTGGTTCGACTGGCAAGTGGGGGACCGCGGCCGCGCCCTGCTCGGGTGGACGCGGAAGCTGATCGGGCTGCGCGGCGCGCACCCGGTGTTCCGGCGGGCGGAATTCCTGAGCGGCGAGTCGCCGCTCGGGTCCGGCCTGCCGGACAGCTGGTGGTTCCGCACCGACGGCCGCAAGATGACCCGGCGCGACTGGGCCGACGGCGGGCTGCGCACGATCGGGTTGTTCCTGAACGGCGAGGAGATCCCCACCCGGTCGCCGACCGGGGAACGGGTCGTCGATGCCTCCTATGTGCTGCTCTTCAACGCGCACCACGAGCCGGCGATCTTCCTGCTGCCGCCGCGTCGGTTCGGCTCGCGGTGGCTCCTCGAGCTCTCGACGGCCGAGCCCGAGGCGACCGACCGCCTTTACCCGGCGAGAGCGGAGCTCGAGGTCGAGGCGCGGGCGATCGTCGTCCTGCGCCGCGGCTGACCGGCCTAGGCGATGGGCGGTCGCAACACGGCGAACTGGTCGGTGATCTCGAGGTCGGCCGACCGGAAGCGGAACACCTCGGCCGGTCTGCCGCCGCTGCGCCCCGACGGCCGCCGCTCGCCTGTGGGCTCGAGCACTCCGCGACGGATGAGAACGCGCTGCAGGTTGGTCGCCGAGACCTCGTGCCCGAGCGCAGCCGCGTACAGGTCGCGGAGCTCTGAGACGGTGAAGGTCTCCGGCGCGAGCGCGAAGCCGAGATTCGTGTAAGACAGCTTCGCGCGCAGGCGTTCGCGGGCGGCGTGTGCGAGCGACCCGTGGTCGAACGCGGTCGGCGGGAGCGTGTCCACCGGGTGCCACTCGGTGTCGTCCGGCACGGCGGGATCGACGCCGCTGCGGATCAGTCCGAGGTACGCGGTCGTGACCAACCCGGTTCGCGGGTCTGCACCGGTTTCGAGTTGCTCGAGGTGCGAGAGCTCGCGGACGTCGACCTTCGCGGCGAGGTGGCGCCGGATCGAGCGCTCGAAGGTCTCTCGCTCGAGACGGCCCCCCGGCAGGGCCCATCGTCCGGCGTACGGCGGCAGGCCCCGACGCCAGAGCAGAGCCTGCAACGCTCCGCGACGGATCTGGAGCACGACTGCGACAACCTCATGGGTATGAGTGGTAGGCTGCTCGCTAGGTTTTCGCTTCACAGTCGTAAACTTAGCGGAGGAGCTCGATGCGGAAGGTCGTGGTTCTGGTGGTGGCGATCGCGGTGCTGGCCGCCGGCTCGGCCGGCTCGGGGGGCGCCGCGTCCTCCGAGACCCTGAAGGTCGGGATGGTGACCGACTCCAGCGGGCTCAACGACCGGGGCTTCAACCATCTCGCCTACGTCGGGCTGCAGCAGGCGCAGAAGCGCCTGGGGATCACGTTCAGGGTCGCCGAGTCGCGGTCATCGTCGGATTACATCCCGAACCTCGCGGCGTTCGCCCGTCAAGGCTACGGCCTCGTGATCGGGGTCGGGTACACGGAGATCGGCGCGATGGGGGCGGTCGCCAAGCGCTTCCCGAAGACGCGCTTCGCGATCGTCGACGTCGCCAACGGCGATCTGGCCGGCAAGCCGAAGAACGTGCTCGGGTTGCTCTTCCGCGAGGAGCAGGTCGGCTACCTGGCCGGGTACCTCGCGGGGCTGGAGGCGAAGCGGAAGCCCGGGAGGGACGTGATCAGCTCGGTGGCGGGCGAGAAGCAGCCTCCGGTCGATCGGTTCATCGCCGGCTACCAGGCCGGTGCGAAGAAGGCGGACCCGAAGATCACGGTTGCGAACTCCTACTCGCAGGACTTCACCGACCAGGCGAAGTGCAAATCGATCGCCCTGAACCAGATCTCCGCCGGGTCGCTGGCCGTATTCGCCGTCGCCGGCGCGTGCGGTCTGGGGGCGCTCGACGCCGCCCGGGAGCGGAACGTGTGGGGGATCGGCGTCGATGCCGATCAGTCGTTCCTCGGCCCGCAGATGCTGACCAGCGCGACGAAGAAGGTCGACCGGGCGGTGTTCCTCGCGGTCCAGTCGGCCCAGAAGGGGTCGTTCCGCGGCGGCAATGCCGTCTTCGGCCTCCGGGAAGGAGGCGTCGCGCTCGGCAAGATCAGCCCGAAGGTGCCGAAGTCGGAGGTTGCGGCGGTCGAGCGGATCCGGCAGCAGCTGATCGCCGGGAAGATCGTCCCGCCGCGCGTCCTGCGCTGAACGGTCGTCTTACGCCAGGCGGATGATGTCCGCTTCGGCCATGTCGGCGATTTCGCCGGGCGAGTAGCCCGCCTCCGCGAGCACTTCGCCGGTGTGCTCGCCGAGCGCCGGCGGCGGCGAGGCATACCGCGGACGCTCGCCGTCGGTCGAGAAGGCCGGGCCGAGCGTCGTGTAGGGGCCGAGGCGCTGGAGGATTCCGGTCGCCTCCGTCTGCGGGTCGGCTGTCACCTCGCCGACGTCCTGCACCGGGGCCGCCGGGACTCCGACAGCGGCGAGCGCCTCCAGCCAGGCCGCACGCGGGCGCTCGCGTAGCCGCTCCGACAGCGCCTCGACCAGCGCGGCGCGGTTCGTCACGCGGCCCGGGTTGGTGGCGAAGCGGGAATCGTCGGCCAGCTCCGGGAGCCCGATCGCCTCGACCAGCCTGCGGAAGAGCCCGTCGTTGGCAGCCGTGATCATCAGCCCGCCGTCCGCCGCAGGGAAGACCTGGTACGGCGCGATCGCGTGGAACCCCGTTCCCTGGGGTGTCGGCACGGCGCCGGTCTCGATGTTGCCGATCAGGTGGTAGGAGACGAACGCGAGCGCCGTCTCCCAGAGCGAGACGTCGAGCGTCCGGCCGCCGCCCTCGTGCAGCGCGGCGAGGATCGCGAACGCCGCATACATGCCGGTCGTGTGGTCGATCAGCGAAACCCCGACGCGGACGCCGCCGCCTCCCGGCTCGCCGGTGACGCTGATCAGCCCGCCCGCAGCCTGGAGCAGCGGGTCGTAGCCGGGCAGCTCGCGCTTTGGCCCCGTGCGCCCGTAGGACGAGACCGTGCAGTGCACGAGCTCCGGTTTCCGCGACCGCAGCGCCTCGGCGCCGAGCCCGAGCTCGTCCGCGAGCCCGGGCCGCAGGCTCTGCACGAACACATCGGCGCGGTCGACGAGCCGGAGCACCACGTCGATGCCGCGACGGAGGTCGATCGCGACGGAGCGCTTTCCGGAGTTCACCGCGACGAACAGGGTCCCCAGGTCGCCCGCGAACGGCGGCCCCCACGAGCGCGCCTCGTCGCCGGCGGGCGGCTCGACCTTGACCACGTCGGCGCCGAGCGCGCCGAGCAGCTGCGTGCAGGTCGGGCCCGCGTACGAGGTGGTCACGTCCACCACCCGTACGCCGGAGAGCGGCGCGAACCCCATCTAGAAGAACGCCATCTAGAAGAACGCCACCTTGATCAGGAAGGCGATGCCGACCAGCACGCCGAGGAAGACGAACAGCGTGATCAGCCCGAAGGCGGTCAGTCCGGTGAGCTTCATGGTCGGCGGCTTGCCGCCCGCGAACACGGAGTTCAGCTGCTCCTCGACCATGCTCTCGACGTGCTTGTTGATCCGGGCGCCGAAGTCGGCGCTCGTGCCCTCGGTGCGCAGCATGGGGAAGTAGGTCGGTGAGCCGTCGAAGTCGAGCTGGAAGATGTGCTCGGCCCGGACGTCCTTCAGCTTCTGCTCGCCGAGGTCACGGACGGACACACCGGCGGGGAGGTCGCTCCCCGCGAGCGCGCGGGTCGTCTCGGAGAGGAGGATCTGGCCGCCGTGGCCCGCGGAGCAGATGCGCGCGGCCCGCACGACGTCGAGCCCGACGTATCCCTCGTCGCCGACCGCCGGTTCGCCGGTGTGCAGGCCCATGCGAACCCGTACGTGGGCGCCTCTCGGCCACTCGTGCTCGGCGAGCGCGCGCTGTCCCGCGACCGCCGCGGCCACCGCCTCGCGCGCCCGCGGGAACGAGTAGAAGAACGCGTCTCCCTGGGTGTCGACCTCCCGCCCGCCCGCTGCGCCGAACGCCTCGCGGAGGATCCGCCGGTGGTCGGAGACGACAGCGCCGTACTCGTCGCCGAGGTCCTGGAGCAGCTTCGTCGAGCCCTCGATGTCGGTGAACAGGAAGGTGACGGTCCCGGCCGGGTAGGGAGAGGACATCGCGTCTGATTATCGTGGCGGGATGAACCGCCTGGCGGAGGAGACCAGCCCTTACCTGCTCCAGCACTCCGACAACCCCGTCGACTGGTACCCGTGGGGGGAGGAGGCGCTGGCGCGCGCCCGCGACGAGGATCGGCCGATCCTGCTCTCGATCGGCTATGCGGCGTGCCATTGGTGCCATGTGATGGAGCACGAGTCGTTCGAGGACGACGAGACCGCGGCCCAGATGAACGAGCAGTTCGTGAACATCAAGGTCGACCGTGAGGAGCGGCCCGACCTGGACGCTGTCTATATGGACGCGGTTGTCGCACTGACCGGGCACGGCGGCTGGCCGATGACCGTCTTCCTGACCCCCGAAGGCGAGCCGTTCTTCGGCGGCACGTACTTCCCGCCGGCGCCGCGCCACGGTTTGCCCAGCTTCCGGCAGGTGCTCGACGCCGTTGCGTCGGCGTACCGCGAGCGTCGTCCAGATGTCGCGCGCTCCGCCACGCAACTGGTCGAGGCGATCCGCACGTCGAGCGAGGGCAGGGCATCGGCCGAGCCGCTGACCGACTATGTGCTTTCGGAGGCGGCCCGTGGCCTTGGCCGTGCGTTCGACGCCGAGCACGGCGGCTTCGGCGGTGCGCCGAAGTTCCCGCCGGCCTCGGCGCTCGAGTTCCTGCTCCGTCGCAGCGAGCCTGGCATGGTCACGGCGACGCTCGACGCGATGGCCGCGGGGGGCATGTACGACCTCGTCGGCGGGGGCTTCCATCGCTACTCGGTCGACTCCGACTGGCTCGTCCCACACTTCGAGAAGATGCTCTACGACAATGCGCTGCTCGTTCCCGCGTACCTGCACGCGTGGGTGGTGACCGGCGAGGAGCGCTACCGGCGCGTGGTCGAGGGGACGTGCGACTACCTGCTCCGCGACCTCGCGCTGCCCGAAGGCGGCTTCGCCTCGTCGCAGGACGCCGACACCGACGGCGTCGAGGGGCTGACCTACACCTGGACGGAGGCCGAGGGCGTCCCGGCAGGGCTCCTCCGTCCATTCGAGCACGGCCGCTCGATCATCCGGGGCGAGCTCGACCCGGAGTTGAGGGCGCGGCTGCTGGACGAGCGCTCGCGCCGCCCGCAGCCGGCCCGCGACGACAAGGCGATCGCCGCCTGGAACGGCCTGGCTCTGGCAGCCCTGGCCGAAGCCGGTAGGCGGCTCTCAAGTACCACCGTGTTACAAGCCGCCGAGCGGCTGGGAAACTTCCTGCTCAGCGAGCTTTCGACGCCGGATGCGCGGCTGTTCCGGACTTGGCGGACCGGGCGCGCGAGCATTCCGGGCTACCTCGAGGACTACGCCGACGTCGCTCACGGGCTCTACGAGCTGCACGTCGCCACCGGCGACCTGCGCTGGCTGGAGGAGTCGAATCGGCTGGCCCGCCTGGCGATCGAGCTCTTCGCCGACGAGGAGCGCGGCGGCTTCTTCATGGCCGCGCACGACGCGGAGCAGCTGGTCGCCAGGACGAAAGGCCTCGACGACAACCCCGTGCCGTCCGGGAACTCGATGCTGGCGTTCGTGCTGCTGCGGCTCGCGCGGCTCTACGGCGACGACGAGCTCGAGCATCGGGCGGCCGGCGTTCTGCGACTGCTCCATGCCAACCTGAGCCGCATCCCGACCGCGTTCGGCTGGGCGCTCTGCGCCCTCGACCTGTACCTCTCTCCGCCGCGGGAGCTGGCGATCGTGGGGCGGCCGGAGGACGAGATCGCGCGCACCGCGCTGGCGCCGTTCGAACCCAACGCCGTGATCGCCTTCGGCCCGAGCGAGGACGTGCCGCTGCTGGCCGGGAAGACACGCGTGGACGGCAAGCCGACGCTGTACGTGTGCGAGCGCTTCGCCTGCCGGGCGCCGGTGACCTAGACGACGAAGGTCTCGGGCCGGGTGCTCCCGCGCTCGAAGCGGCCGACGTCGAACGCAGAAAGGTCGAGCGTGGGCTCGCGACCCACGATCAGCTCCGCCACGTGCTCGCCAACCGCCGGCGCCTGCTGGAAGCCGTGGCCGGAAAACCCGGTGGCGTAGAAGAAGCCCTCCGGCTCGGGCGCCCGCCCGACCAGGGCGTTGTGGTCGGGGCTCATCTCGTAGTAGCCCCACCACGACGTCTGCACCGGGAGGTCGGCGAGCAGCGGCAGCCTGCGCAGCCCGGCCTCTGCCACCTCCTCGAGCGTCTGCTCCTTCCCGCCGAAGACGATGCCGGGCCCCTCTCGGTGGAAATAGAAGGAGGTCGAGAAGTCGATCGTCAGCGGCAGCCGTTCCGGGAGACCACCGTCCTCGGGCGAGAACCAGATCCAGCGCTTCTCGCCCTCGACAGGCAGCTCGACACCGGCCAGTGCCGCCACCTGGCGTGACCACGCGCCGGCGCAACAGACGAGCGTGCCGCACGCGATCGGCCCTCTTGACGTCTCCACCCCCGCGATCCGGCCGGCCTCCACGCGCACGCCCGTGACGTCGCAGCCCTGCCGCACGTCGAGCCCGAGCGCGTACCACTGGACGACCGACTCCGGTGACGCGTATCCGTCGAGTTCGCAGAAGGTCGCAGCCAGCAGCCCGTCCGTCTCGAGCTGGGGAACGATCCCGAGCGCCTCCTCCACCGAAACCTCGCGCGAGGGAACGCCGAGCCGCTGCTGGAGCGCGAGCGCCTCGCGGAACGAGACGACGTCCTCTTTGCAGTCGAGGAGGAACAGATAGCCGTGGCGGCGGAAGTCGATCAGTTCCATCCGCTCGAACTCGGCCATCGACCTCAGGGCGATCCGGATGTTCAGCTCGTCCGAGAACTGCGCGCGGATCCCGCCTGCCGAGCGCGACGTCGACCCGGCCGCGAGCGAGTCCCGCTCGAGCAAGACGACATCGTCAACACCCAGGTCTCGCAGGTGCCAGGCCACGCTTGCGCCCATCGCCCCGCCGCCCACGATCACCACGTCATGCGTCTCCATGCGCCGTAAGGTACGCCCGTGGCCCTGCTCGAGGTAAAGAACATCAGCCGCCGTTTCGGCGGGATCGTCGCCCTCGACGATGTCTCCTTCGACGTCGACGAGGGCGAGGTCGTCGGGCTGATCGGTCCGAACGGGGCCGGCAAGACCACGGCGTTCAACGTGATCACCCGCCTCTACCGCCCGGACAGCGGCGAATTGAACTTCGAGGGCGAGACGCTGCTGTCGACTCCGCCGCACCGCGTGGTCGCGCGTGGCATCGCCCGAACCTTCCAGAACCTCGAGCTCTTCAAGACGATGACGGTGCGCGAGAACGTCGTGGTGGGCACGCACGCATGCGACGGGCGGCGCTCGGTTGAAGAGATCATCGACTACGTCGGGATCGGCGACGTCGCCGAGCGTCCCGCCGGCTCGCTCCCGTACGCGATTCTCAAGCGCGTCGAGACCGCACGTGCCCTCGCTTCGGGCCCACGCCTCCTGCTGCTCGACGAGCCGGCCGGTGGGCTCTCGCACGAGGAGGTCGAACAGCTCGCCGCGTTGCTCCGGCGGATGCGCGAGGACTTCGACCTGACCATCCTGCTTGTCGAGCACCACATGAACCTGGTCATGGGCGTGTCCGACCAGGTCCACGTCCTCGACTTCGGCCGCAAGATCGCCGCGGGGACGCCGGAGCAGGTTCAGCGCGACCCTGCGGTGATCGAGGCCTACCTGGGCTCGGAAGAAGCGGCCTGACGGCCGAACGACTGGCGGTACGCCCGCGGCGACGTGCCCAGCCGGCCGGCGAACTGCGCGCGCATCGTCGTCTCCGAGTCGTAGCCCGCGTTCCGCGCGACCACGGTCAGCGGGTCGCTGCCGGTCTCGAGCAGGCGCTGGGCCAGCCGTAGCCGCTCGCGGGCCAGCCACTCGCCCGGTGGCAGTCCGGTGGCCCGACGAAACCGTCGGGTCAGGGTGCGTGGGCTGACGGAGGCGCGGCGCGCGACGTCGCCGACGTCGACGCCGGAGTCCAGCTTGCTCCGCGCCCAATCCAGCACCGCGCCGAGCGGCTCCGCCGTCGGCTGGGCGTCGATCGGCTGCTCGACGTACTGCGCCTGGCCGCCTGCCCGATGGGGCGGCATCACGATCCGCCGCGCGACGCGCACCGCGACGTCGGCGCCGTGGTCGAGTGCGACCAGGTGCAGGCAGAGGTCCATGCCCGCCGCCGTACCGGCAGACGTGAAGATCGGGCCGTCCTGGACGTAGAGCACGTTCGGGTCGACCTCGACCCGCGGGTAGCGCTCCCGCAGCCGATCGGCGAACAGCCAGTGCGTCGTCGCCCGGCGGCCGTCGAGCAGGCCGGCAGCCGCGAGCACGAACGCCCCGGTGCAGACCGAGACGATCCTGGCTCCGCGCGCCTCGGCCGTGCGCAACGCCGCGCAGAGCTCGTCGGACGGCGAGTCGTCCGGATCGGACCAGCCGGGAACGACGATCGTGTCGGCGCGGGCGGCATCGGCGAGCCGGTAGGGCGTGTCGATCGTGAACCCGGTCTGCGTCCGCACGGGCGTGGAGCCGGCCGCGACCACGAGGAGCTCGTACCAGGGGTCGGCGATGTCACGACGGTCGACACCGAACACCTCGCAGGGGATCGCCAGGTCGAAGGTGAGCGCGCCCTGGTCGATGATTGCGGCGACGGTACCCATGGCCGAAAGCTAGCGATAGTCGTCCGAAGGCGCTCGGTCGGGGCAGGCATCCTCGGAGCGTGTGCAGGCTGCTCGTGGTCGTCGCGCTGGCGATCGGGGTCGCCGTTCCCGCGGGAGCGGCCGGCCCGGGCCGCATTCCCGGCGCGGCCGCGTTCAGGGCGTGCGCCGCGGCAGGCCCGTACTGGCCGACGGAGACGCTTGCCGTCTCCGGCACGACCGCGTGGCTGGCCTGCAAGGAGCAGGCGCGCGTCGTCCGCATCGACCTGGTCCGCCGGCGAGTCTCGAAGTCGGTGCCGATCGGCGCGCCGCCGCTCGCGGTCGTCCTCGGCTATGGCTGTCTCTGGGCTCTGGACACGAGCGGCGACCTGAGCAGGATCTCGACCGCCACCGGCCGGATCGTCCGGACGATCCACACGGGAGCGAGCAACCCGTACAACCTCTGGGTCGGCGCGGGCTCGGTCTGGACGGTCTCCGACGGCAGCGGGGAGGTCTTGCGGATCTCGCCGACCTCGAACCGGGTCGTCGCGCGGATCCAGGTTGGCGACGGCCCGGCGGACATGGTCTTCGTCGGAACCTCCGCCTGGGTCGTGAACCACCGCGACCGCGGGCTCGTCCGCGTCGATACGCGCACCAACAGGCCGAAGCGGCTCGGCATGCTGCCGGCCGAGGTGCCCGAGCGGATCGCCCGGCTCGGCGGCGACCTCTGGATCACGGGCCGCGGCACCGACCTGCTCCAGGTCGATCCGACCGACGGCGCGACCAAAGCGATCCGCGAGATCGGCGCCGGCGGCATCGACGTCGTCGCCGCGGCCGGAGCCCTGTGGGTGCCGTCGCGGAGCGCGGCCGTCGATCAGAGCGGCTTCCCGATCATGGAGACACTGCGCAAGGTGACCACGACCGGCAAGGTGACGACGGTCGCCCGCTCCACGGGCCGGGTCGACGTCCACGGCTTGGTCGGAACGCCGGGAGCGCTTTGGCTAGCCGACAACACCGGCGGCCTCCTGTACCGCGTGCCTACGGGCTGAGCGCGCGGCCGAGCAGGTCGCGCGGCACGTGGCCGGCCGCGTAGCCGGACGTTCCCTCGTCGAGCAGCTCGCGCGCGCCCGTGACGAGCGCGCCGTAGGCCACGCCGGCGAGCAGGCTGCCCGTCGAGATCCGTCGCACGCCGATCGCCTCGAGCTCGCCGATCGGCGGCGTGGCCGTCAGGGCGAGCACATTGACCGGCGCCTCGACCTCGTCGACCACGCGGCGGATGTCGTCGAGCTCGGTCAGTCCGGGCGCGTAGACGCAGTCGGCGCCCGCCTCGCGATACGCCGCCAGGCGCTCGATCGTCGCGTCCAGGTCGTCCACCCCTCGGATGTGGTGCTCGCAGCGGCCGGTCAGCACCATGCCTGTCTCCCGGGCCGCCTCGGTCGCCTCCGCCACGCGCGCAACTGCGTCCGCGATCGCGTCGATCCCGTCGGTCGCAGGGTCGTAGTCCTCGATCGAGCAGCCAGAGGCGCCCGCCCCGGCCAACAGCCGGACCGTTTCGGCGACCCCGCCCGGCTCGTCGGGATACAGGCGCTCGCTGTCGACGTTCAGCGGGACGCCGACCGAGGAGGCGATCGCGTCGACGTGGGCGACGAGCTCGTCACGCGCGACCTGCTGGTCGGGCTTGCCCAGCGACCAGGCGAAGCCCGCGCTCGTCGTCGCCAGGGCGGGGAAGCCGAGCGATTCGAGCAGCCGTGCGGAGCCCACGTCCCAAGGGTTCGGCATCAGGAACAGCCGATCCCCGGCGTGCAGCTCCCGGAATCGTGCGCGGCGCTCGTCGGCGGACACGATGTCATCTTGAACGACGGCGGCCAGGCTAGGCTTCCCGGCCGATGCGGCCGTTCGCGATCGCCCTGGTGCTGGCCGCGCTCGCCGTGCCCGCCGGCGCCTCCGCCGCCTCGCCGCTCTTGATCGGGGACAACGGGCTCCCGGCCGCGGTCAAGGCCGGAGCCGCCCGCTACTTCGCGTGGATCGACTCGCGCGGCGGCGTCAACGGACGGCGGATCGCGTTCCGGGCCGCGACGCCGCCCGACCGGCCGCTGGCAGTGCTCGCCCCGGCGGGGGCGCCGG
>JBKPRA010000086.1:0-16956 GCA_046734335.1 Actinomycetota bacterium
GGCTGGGCACTCGAGGGTTCGGCGGCGGCCATGGAGGGACGTGTGTACGCGCAGCTCGCCGACATCGTCAGCTCGCTGCAGCTCCGCGGCTGGTTCGATCAGCCCCAGGCGAGCCTGACCGAGCAGACCTACGGTTCGCAGCTGCTGTGGCGGTACCTCGACGAGCGCCGGCCGCGTCTGCTCCCCGGCTACTTCCACTGGCTCGCGACGAAGCGCCCTGGTGAGTCCGCCGCGGCCGGCCTCGCGGCGACATACGAACGGATGTCGGGACAACCGTTCCCGCCTGCGTTCGGGCGGTTCGCGACCTGGGTCGCCGGTGAGTACGCCGCCCTGCTCACCCCTCTGCAAACGCTCGTGACCGACACGCGGACGCGAGGACGCCTGGAGCCGCTCTCGATCCACTACCTGCGCGTTCCCCACTCGGCAGTCGCGCTGCGCGTGCGCGTGACCGAGGGCCGGCCGACGGTCGCGCTCGTGTACGAGCACCTGAGTGCGTATGCCGGTCGTGCGGCCGCGACCCGACGCCTCCCGGGTCGCGAGGCGAACGGCGCAGTCGTCTTCAGGATTCCGCCGAGCCTGCGGCAGAGCCCGCGCTTCGGGCCGGCCACCCTCGTGGTCGCGAACGGCGACCCGTGCCGGCCCGGCGCGTACTCGGTCGCCGTCGGCCGGAACACCCCAGACGACCGGGACAAGCGAACGACGAAAGGAGCAGCATGAGCACGAGTACGGCGAGTCGCGCGGAGACCATCCGCAACGGCGTCGACACCGGCGTGATGTTCGCCACCCTCGACGCGATCAAGGCACAGCCTGAGCTGGGCAAGTTCCAGTTCCGCGCCAGGAACCGGTGGATCGACGGCGCGCACAACCGGACGACGATCAAGGACTTCTACGCCGCGGGCCAGGACGATGCTTCCCGGGCCGAGGCGTTCACGATCGACGCCGGCGAGCCGGCGATCTTGCTGGGCAAGGACACGGGTGCGAACCCGGCCGAGCACCTGCTGCACGCCCTGGCCGCCTGCCTGACTACCTCCCTCGTCTACGTGGCGGCCGCTCGCGGCGTGAAGCTGACCGAGGTCGAGTCGTCGCTCGAGGGCGACATGGACGTCCAGGGCGCACTGGGCCTGAACGACGATTACCGCAACGGCTTCGAGCAGATCCGCGTCTCCTTCAAGGTCGCGGGTGAAGCCACTCCGGAGAAGCTCCGGGAGGTCGTCCTCAGGGCGCAGCAGCGCTCGGCCGTGTTCGACATGGTCACCAACGGCGTGCCCGTCTCAGTGGACGTCACGACCGACTGAACGCAATGGACGCTGGGGCCGGGCACTGTCGCCCGGTCCCCGGCGTCCGTCCCGGAAGGAGCGAATTCACGATGACTCTGGAACTGCAGGCGACAACACCACAGGGGAAACGCCTCGTCGCTCTCGCTGAGTCCCTCGCCGCCGAGATCGAGGCCTGCGCAGGCGTCTACGACCGCGAAGGCTCATACCCCTTCAAGAGTTTCGACACGCTGAAGCAGAGCGGGTACTTCACCGCACCGATCCCGGAGCAGCTCGGCGGCCTCGGGGCGACGTCCGTGCACGACGTGCTGGTCGCGTCGAGCCGGCTCGCCCGCGGAGACGCCTCGCTCGCAATCGGGGTCAACATGCACTTCGTCTATCTGCTCAACGTCGTTCGGCGGTGGCAGATGGCGGTCGCCTCCGGCAACGAGCGGCGTGCCGCGGCTCTCGGAGACGCGCTCGAGCAGATCGCCCGCGACGGCGTCGTCTTCGCAGCCGCGGGCAGCGAGATCGGGCAGGATCTCACCCGCCCCGTGACGACCGCGCGGCGGACCGAAGGCGGCTGGCTCGTCTCCGGCCGCAAGGTGTTCTGCACCATGTCTCCCGCCGCCGACGTCCTGTACACCGCCGTCACCTTCACGGACGGCGAGGGCGTCGACCGCTACGGCTACGCGATGATCCCGCGGTCGACGCCGGGCGTGACCGTCCACGACGATTGGGACGCACTCGGCATGCGCGCGTCGGGGAGCCACTCGGTCAGCTTCGACGACGTCGAGCTGCCGGCCTCCGCCCTGCGCGGTGGCTTCCCGGTGGGCGAGGTCGTCCCGTTCATCGAGCGAAACCTGACAGCCGGGCTGTTCCACGCCTCGGCCACGCTCGGCGTCGCCGAAAACGCTCACGAAGTCGCGCTCCGCAAGCTCGCCGAGCGCAATGGAAACGCCGGCGGCCGCAACGGCGTGCTCGTCGCCGAGAGCACGATCGAGCTGTCCGCATGCCGTGCGACGCTCGACCGCGCGGCAAGACTGATCGACGAGCACCGCGGTGCCTACTCCACCGGTGACGGGCCGGACGAGGAGCTGACCGCCCTCTTCGCCGAGGCTCAGGCCGCCAAGGCCTTCATCAGTCAGGTCGCCCCGCGCGTCGTCGACCGGGCGCTGGCCCTGTCAGGAGGCGCCGGCTACCTGAACGGCTCGCCGATCGCACGCGCCTACCGCGACGTGCGCGCAGGAGCATTCATGCACCCACTCGGAGACAACCGGGCGTACGAGTTCCTGGCGCAGACAGCCCTCGGCCGCGAGCTCTCGCTCCACTGACCGGACGAGACGAGGTGTGGAAGCGGCTAGTCGGCCGGTTCTACGTGGAAGCTCACGCCGGCGTACGCGACCGGAACCATGCGGACGATCTTCCACGACTTCTCCACCCCGTCGACGCCTGGGACGGTGACGCTGTCGCCGACTGCATACGTGTTGCCATCCGGCTCGTACTCGCCCTGTGCGACAACGACCTCGTTGCCTTTCTCATCGATGGTGACGAAGGTGTACTGCAGCACGACTCCGAGTTTGACAGAGACATGCTTCGTCGCCTAGCGTCCCGGGGTCAACGGCGTCGGGCGCTCCGCCGTCGCCGCCGTGGCACTTGCAGCCGGAGGTCGGAAGGGCATGCGCTTTTCCACGGGAGGGGTCGCAACGTACGTCCCCAAATGCGGGGGCCCGGACCTGCCGTTCTGCATCACCTCGACACGAGGATTTGCGGCGTGGTACTTCCTGTCCGGCCATACCGCCGTCAGCCGCTGGGAGAACGGTGACGTCTGGGGCGCCGATTTTCGCGACGACGGCGGAGACATCGATCCCTCCGGCGGCAGCGACCTGCCGGACGTCTACTTCTACAACGGTCACGGCATCTGCCAGAACCCGCCCTCTTCGTCCGACCCCGACTTCATCACCGTCTGCGGCAACTTCGGCACCCCGAACACCGTCAACATCGGAAACAAGTCCCGCTGGGGGAACTCGCCGGGAAAGCTGAAGTTCCTCTTCGTGGACGCCTCCTGTCCGATGGACCTCGTTTCGCTGCCGAACAACTGGTTCCCGGTGTTCTCGGGACTCCACATGGCGGTCGGTCACTCGGGAACGGCGAGTGCCGACACGTTGAACAGCCCCGACCGCGGGCCGCAGTTCGGCGCGCGCACGGCAGGGCTTCCCGGGGTCCTGTCGTGGCTGTTCCCGCAGGAAAGCGTCGGGGATGCGTGGATGGACACCGGCACGATCGACATCCAATCCGGATGCTCCGCGGTCGCCCTGGCGGCAGGCGCAAACCGAGACGATGCGATCGATCGTCGAGAGAACGAACGGATCACCGACGGTCGCTCCAACCCGGTACCGAACTGGTTTGCCTGGAAATGGCGGACGGAGTAGTGGCTGATCAGTCTCCGAACGAACGTGCTCTTTCGAGGCTCGAGGCTCCGGAGCTGATCAGGTCGGCGAGTCGCATCGTGGGCTTCGACCTCGGCAAGAGGCCGACGTTCGGAACCGCCGCGAACATCTCAGGTGTTCGCACGAAGACCCTCACGTTCAGCCAGCGCCGAGACAGCCTCACCATCTTCGCGCGGGACGAAACCTACGGGTACGGCCGGAAGGCAGGAGCGTGGACCGGCCCGAACAAGGACATGGTCGCCCGCACCCGCAAGATCCTGCGGGCCGCGAGGCTTCCCGACGCGGAGATCCGGCGGATCAAGGTCATCTCGGAGCGTGGCACAGTCGCCGAGCGCCTGAAGTCGGGCGAGGTCCGCGTCGAGAGACCCGAGTTGCTGCGGAAGCTCGCTCGCGCGGAGAGGCGGGCGACGGGCATGCCGGTCTGGTCGTCGCACGCGCTCGTCGGGCTGACTCAGAAAGGAGCGGTCGGCTATCTCGAGATCCACTGGCCGCACGTGGCGCCGGCCGTTCTCGCCGAGGCGAAGGCCCTGGCGGCTATCGTCAGAGCAGGGTTCGACCCCGAGGACGTGCGCGGTGCCGAGGTCGAGAGCGTCGAAGCCGGGGTGATTCATTCGCCGGCGATCGGCTTCTTCATGGACGTAGTGCCGGTGATCCGGTGTGTCTACCGCGCGAAGGAGACCAGGCTCGGGACGAAGCCGGTGCTGTATCTCGACCGCCACGGCGAGCGTGTTTCACTTCCCCGCGGGATCGAGCCTGCGGCGCCCGCCGAAGCGGGCAGGACGCGGTAGCAATCGGCGATCCCGGCCACGCTGTGCTTCACTCTGCCTTGCCGATTCGGTGGTGCCAGGGCCGCCACCAGCGGGTGAGGCTGGCATGGTCGCTGCCGCTTTCTCGTGCGATCGCGAGGATGTCACGGTGGCTCGACTGCCCCAGCCGGGCGTGCGTCCACACGGCCACCGCGTCGTCGCCCTCGAAGTAGCAGAAGACCCGTCCGCCAGGCTTGCCCGGGCCATGGAGCCAGGGACGTTCACCGCCCCAGACGAAGGCGTTGCACTTACCCGTGTCGCGCTTGATCGCCGGATGCTGCTCCAACTGCGTCGTGTAGGCCGCCGCAAGCGCGGAGCCGTTCGGGTACACGGAAATCTGCCACCGATCCGGAGCGCCGCGTGGCGGCAGACACACGGCCGTCTGGATTGCCCGTGGATCGGGAACGGTTTGCAGCCTGCAGTCCTTCCAGAGCTCGGCCGGCACGAGTTGCGCCAGGCCGGGGTTGGAGACCGGTGCAGCCGGGGTCAGCGGCGTGGACTGTGCGCCGGCCGTCGTCGTCGACGGCGACGCGTTGCCGCGCTCGCCGTGATCGTTCGTCGTCAAGAACACGACCGCCGCCGCCGTCCCAGCGGCGATCAGTGCAATGACGGCGCCGAATCTCCAGCTGAGCGCCCGACGTGGCGGCTTGCCGAGAAACATCACCACCCAGCGCTTGTCGGGGCGAGCACCGAGCTCGGAATAGACCTTGAAGATCTGGATCGGCTCCGGAATGTTCTTCAGCCGGACCTTCCCCTGGTCGACGTATTGGAGACCCGTCAAGCGCCCCGCGAGCCGCGACGTGCCCGCGCTGACGAGCACGTCACCCCCGTGGGCCCGCCCACACAGCCGGGCCGCGACGTTGAGCGCTGCGCCGCGGAAGCTGCCGTCGGCAAGCTCGACCGCTTCACCCGACTCGATGCCGATTCCGACCCGGAGCGGAAGGTCCGTGTTGGCTTCCTCCTCCTCGAAGCGAGCCTGGAGATCGACGCCTGCTCGGATCGCCTGGCGAGCCGAGGTGAAGACGGCGAGCGCCTCGTCGCCGCGGATCTCGAGCACGCGGCCGCCGTGCGCCTCGACCTCGTCGGCCGTCACGTCGGCGAACGTCGCCGCAAGCCGGGCCGCCGCCTCGTCGCCGAACTCCTCGGTGAACCGCGAGTAGCCGCGCACGTCGGCGATCAGGAATGTGCGAACGCCTGTTTGACCTACGCTCACACCCGCCGAGTATAGGAAAGCACCCGCAGTACGGCAGCGCGGGACGGCGGAGCAGGTCGACACGGGGAATCGGTCGTGGGAGAGCCAGACGGCCCGGCTCTCCCACGTTTCCTAAGCGGCAAGGTCGAGGGCCGGCTCTTCCTCGGGCTCTTCCTCTTGGACGGGCGCCGTCTGCCGCGTGTTCGGAGCCAGCAGCGCAACGGCCGAGGCGTTCATGAAGGCCTCCCAAGAGGGGGACTTCGAGGGCCTGCTCGCCGTGCTCGACCCGGATGTGGTCGTACGCGGCGACCGCGCGATGCCGAACGGCGCGCCGCTCGAGGTCCGCGGTGCCCGGGAAGTCGCTTCTCGGGCGCTCTTCTTCCGGCAGCTCGCCCCGTTCGCGAGGCCGGTGCTCGTCAATGGTGCCGCGGGCTACGTCATCGCACCGCAAGGACGGATCTTCGCAGCCGCCGCCGTCACGGTCGTCGGCGGGAAGGTCACCGAGATCGACTTCGTCACCGACCCGGACAAGCTCGAGAAGCTACGCCTGACCTAGCCGCTCGAGGCTCAGTAGGGCCGGCCCGAGACGAGGTATGGGATGAGGAAGCAGAGAGCGGTGAGGACGCAGGCGATCACGAACAACCCCGTGTACAGAACAGCCACGGTTCTGAAGAACGACGACTCACTGCTCGCGGGCCGTACAGCCGGCGCGGTCGGCAGTAGCCCGGGCACGTCCAAGGCGTTGCCGCTCGTCGCCCACGAGGCGGTGAGCGCGCCGTCCGCGGCGGTGCCCAGGTGTGGCGGCTCGAGCTCGAGGAACCGGGCCTCGGGACGAACGGCGATCGTGAGCTCCTCCGACAGGATCTCGTCGATGTCGTCGCGGACCAGAAGCCCGCGCTGTGCGTTGGGCAAACGCACGACGACGGCCGTGGTTTCGCCCTCGTCGTCGACCCACATCTCCTCGACCCAACCGATCCGCCCACCAGGCGCCTCGACGCGGAAGCCGTCGATGTCGCCGATCGGTGTCATTGCACCGATCCGCATGTAAACAGCGTTCCCTGTCCGATCTCGCACAAAACCGCCTGCCCACATCAGGCGGCCGACACCGATGCGAGATGAGCCGCCGCCGCCTGACGCCTCTGGGTGATGAAAGTGCCGACGGCTATTCGACGGCCGATTCCGTATCGACGACGTCGAGCCATACTTCGGTCAGGAGCGCGACCGTCTGCAGGGCGCTCAGCCCGATCAGCTGCTCGTGGCGGGGCTCGAGCGGCAAGGAGTCGAAAACACGGTCCAGCTCGCGGGCATGCACGGCGTCGAGCTTCGCGTGGATGAGCAGCTGCCGGAAGCCGTCACGCGGAAGGCCTGTCCGCTCGATGAACCGCTCCAGCGACGGACCGTGGGGGTGGTAGTGCTCGAGGTGGAGAAACCCCAGGATGGCGACCGGGTGGTAGTGGAAGATCCAGAAGTACTGGGCTCCGAGGAGGGCCGCCATCTTCGGTGGCGGCAGCTGCTCCTGGATCGCGACACGGTCGACCCCGAGAGCCTCGAGGTCGTCGAGCGCCGCGCCGCCGGGGACCTCGCCGTGCATCTCCTCGGGGATGTGCTTCTCAAGATACGCCGCCAGCCCCTCGGCCACCGGATCGTCGGGGGCCAGCTTCCGCGCGCGTTCGAGCGCCGCATCCATCAAAGGAACCATCGCGCGCGCCAGCTGGTAGCCGGCCGCCATGTACTCGGGAAAGAGCTCGCGCGCGCGGGGATGCTCGAGCAGGAGGGCCCCCGGCGTCGCCAACGCGGGTACGAGGAACTCGACCTTGAGTCGGAGCCGCTCGCTGTTTGTCAGCAGATCGTTCGTGCCGAGCCTAGAAGGGAGGCATGAACATCTGGAAGTCTTGGTCCTGGGGGAGGTTCTTCTTGACTGTTTCGAGCTTGCGGTTCACGTCGATGATCAGCTCGATCTCGTCCGGTCGCAGGTCCTCGATCACGTCCACGTATTCCTGGGGCAACCCTTCCTTGATCGTGTAGCCCTCGTCAGCCAGCTTCTTGATGTTCGTTCGAGGATGCTTCGGCATGGTTCCTCCTTGTGGTGGCGCGGCCGCGGCCCGATCCTAACAGGGTGCGACGTTGTCTCAAGAGGCGGCGGATGCTCCCAATTCCTCGAGCCGTCGACCGGCCCGCCCGGCGGCGACGAGATTACCCTTCTGCTGGTAGAGCGTGAGCGCCTGTGCGAGGTGCTCGCGGCCGTCCTCGGCACGCCCGGCGGCAACATCGATCTCCGCCAGGTCGACGAGCGCGTTCGCGTGGTAGTTGAGCATGTCCGTTTTCCCCGCGAGGGCCACCGCCGCGCGAGCCAGCTCGTCGGCCTTCACGTTGTCGCCCCGTCGAGCGAGGATTCGAGCCCGGGCCTGTCGCCAGAGCATCTGCGACGACACATCGCCCTTCGGCGCGAGCTCCTCGGCGGTTTCCGTCCATTCGTGGGCCTCGTCGAGCTGCGCGAGAGCGTAGAGCGACGCGGCCAGCTGCCCGGCGGCGAGCGAGCGATGCCCGACCTCGCCGAGTTCCTCCAGGAGCTCGCAGCTCCGCCGCACCGCGCGCTCGGCCGCTGCGAGGTCGCCCGCCAGCATCTCGATCTCCCAGAGGGCCATGCCGCCCGCGGCGAGCCAGAGCTTCTGCCCGAACTCGGCGGCGGCCGCATCCGCCGAGGCGGCGAGGGCACGGGCGCGGTCGAAATTCCCGCGCATCGCCTCGAGCGTCGCGTGCTGTGTGAGGGAGATCGGATGTTCGGCGTTCTGCTCCTCGTACCAGCGCAGGCCCTCGTCGACTGGGGTCGGGCCGTAGAACATCGCGGTTCCCTGCCACGCGGGAAGCTCTCCTTCCCAGCGCGCGGACCCGCCGCGGCGCGCGTGCTCGAGCGCGTGTCCGGCCGCCTCGAGCATCGTCGCCCAGCGGCACCGGATCAGCTCGGCCCAGGCAGTCGCAAACCACGCCTCGGCGAGCCCGAGCTCGTCGCCGACGCGGGCGAAGACAGACCGCGCTTCCTCGGCGATCTCGAGCAGGTCGGCGCTCGGACCTCCGCCGTCGGAGTTTTCACTGGGCGTCTGCGCTGCAATCCTCGCGTGCAGGAGCCGCGCACGCAGCTCGCCCGCTTCGTTCCCCGCAGCGGCGGCGCGTGTCCCCGCGTCGCGCGCCGTCTCGCCGGCGGCGCGGAGGTCTCCGGACAGGAAAAGTGCCTGGCCCAGATCGAGCCTGAGCAGCACCGCGGGATCGTCCCCGTCGCGCAACGCGAGTGCTCGCCTGAGGAGCTTCACCGCCGCACCGACGTCGTTGCGTCCCAGAGCCCGCGAGCCGGCGCCCGAGAGCAGCTCGCTGGCGCGGAGCGCGAGTCGACGCCCATGCTCGTCGACCGGCCGGAGTTGGACCCGATAGGCGTACGCTTGCTCCAGATGGTGCGCGACGAGCTCGTCGACCTCTGCGAGCTCGGAACGGCGCGCTTCGAGCCAGTCGGCGAGACGCTCGTGCAACTCCGCCCGCGCCTCCTTCGGCAGCGAATCGTAGGCAGCGTCGCGGATCAGCAGATGACGGAAGCGGAAGGCGTCTTCTCCCACGAATTGCGGGCGGTCCGGACGGATGAGCTCTTTGCGCACCAACGCCGTGAGGCACGCGGCGACCTGAGCCTCCTCCGAGCCGAGCGCCTGAACGACGCCGCGATGGAACACGCGACCTTCGACCGCGCCTCTCTGCAGTACTGCACGCTCGGCCGGCTCGAGTTGGTCGAGTCGAGCGCTGAGCAAAGCGGCGATCGTCCCCGGAACCGTCACGTCCCCTGCAGGGGCGTCGCGGAGAAACGCGATCATCTCCTCGACGAAGAGCGGGTTTCCCTCGGCGGCCTCGCGGACGCGTTGCCTCAGGTCTTCCGAGAGCGGCTCGTCCGCGGCGAGGTGGCCGATCAGCTCGCCCGTCTCGTTCGAGGACAAGGGTTCGAGCACGATGGTCGTCGCCTCGCTGTGCGCCCCGACCCAGCCCGGGTGCTGCTCCTTCAGATCCGGTCGTGCGATGCAGCAGAGAAGCAGCGGCGCCTCGTGGGACAGAACCGCCACCTGCTCGATGAGCTCCAGGAGGGCGGGCGCTCCCCATTGGATGTCGTCGAAGACGCACACGAGCGGCTGTGCGCGGCCGGCTGCCTCGAGCAGCCTGCGAACTGCGAACGCGATCACTTCGGTCGAGTGCACGCTCTCTCCGGCTTCGAGAAGGCCCTGGAGCGTGGCGACGACATTCGGGTCCAGCTCGAGCTCCACCAGCCGGGGCTCGAGTTGTCGCACGATCTCGATGACCGGCAGGTAGGTGATGCCATCGCCGTACGGGACGCAACGGCCGCGAACCACAGCCGGCCAGTCGAGCGATGCCAGGAACTCGTGGGCCAGCCGTGACTTGCCGACGCCCGCGGGGCCGAGGATCGTGACCAGCTCGCAGCGGCGCTCACGCTGGGCGCGCTCGAAGCTGTCTACGAGCCGGCTCAGCTCCTGCCCGCGACCGACCATCGGCACGTCGAAGTGGCGTCCGAGCTGGGTTTCAGGATGAACGCTCACGAGCCGCCAGGGCGATAGCGGTTCGCTCTTGCCCTTCACGACCAGAGGCGCGACGGGGTCTGCGATCACCGCGGTCCGGACGAGTGCGAAGGTTTCCGACCCGAGCAGGATCTCGTCGGGCGATGCTGACTGCTCCAGGCGAGCCGCGACGTTGACCGCATCGCCGACGGCGAGTCGGTCTTCGGTTCCGGTGATCACCTCGCCGGTGTTCACTCCGATGCGCAGCGTCAACCGCGCCCCGTACTCACGTTCGAGCTCGTCGTTGAGCCTGCCGGTCCGCTCGCGCAGCGCGGCTGCGGCACGCACCGCGCGAAGGGCGTCGTCCTCGTGAAGCGTCGGCACGCCGAAGACGGCCATCACGGCGTCGCCGACGAACTTCTCGACCACGCCGCCGTGTCGCTCGACGACCCCGCGGGCCGTGTCGTAGTACCTGGACAGCACCCGCCGGAGCGCCTCCGGATCGAGGCGTTCACCCATCGCGGTCGAATCGGCCAGATCGCAGAAGAGGATGGTGACCTGCCGGCGTGACTCCCGATCAGGGGCCGCGAGTGGCGAGCCGCAGGCAAGACAGAACCGTGCGTGTTCGGGGTTCGGCTCGCCGCAGCGGAGACAGGGCAACATGGGACAAGTGTGGCAGCCCTCACCGGCCGGGGATAGGCTCGGGAAGGATGCGGTTGCGCAGGCCGGTGATCACCGCCGCCGTCTTCACGTCTGGCGCCGCGCTCCTCTGCGCGGAACTGGCGGCGAGCCGACTCCTCGCGCCGTTCTTCGGCAACTCGCTCTTCGTCTGGGGCGCCCTCATCGGCGTATTCCTGGGCGGACTGGCAGTCGGCTACTGGGCCGGCGGAGCTCTGGCCGACCGGATCCCTGCACCCGAGCTGCTCGCGGTCGTCATCGCGCTCGGCGCGGCCGGTCTGCTGGCTGCGCCGTTTCTCGACGACCACGTCCTCGAGGCGGTCGTGGCCTGGGATCCGGGGCCCCCGGGCCAATCCGGTGATCGCATCGATTCTCCTTTTCGGCCTGCCCAGCATCCTGCTCGCCGCGGTGACGCCGATCGCCGTCCGCCTGCGGGCGCGCGAACTGGAGACGATCGGCCGAACCGCCGGAGGTCTCTTCTCGGTGTCCACCGTCGGCAGCATCGTCGGCACCTTCGCCACCGCTTTCTGGCTGATTCCAGAGCTGGGGACGCACCAGCTGCTCGGAGTGGCAGCCGCCGTGCTCTTTGCAGCGGCGACGGCAGTCGCGCTTGTCCAGCGCCGGACGCTCGGAGCAGTCGTCACGGCCGCGGCATGTGCAGGAGCAATCGTCGCCGCATTCGCCTTCGCGCCCGGAACGGGCGGGAGGCTCTCCGCTGCCGAGGCACGCAACTGGTCGCCCGTCTACAGGCTGCGACAGAGCCCCTCGGGCCGTCCGAGGAACGACTACACCGGCTCGAAGGTCGTCTTCCGGAAGGACACCGAGTACCACCAGCTCGCTGTCATCCAGGACGGGAACGTTCGGGCGCTCCGCTTCGGCAGCTCGTTTCAGAGCGCGATGAACGTCACCAAGCCGTTCGCCACGGAGTACAGCTACACCGACCTCTTCTCGCTGGCGATGCTCTACCGTCCGAGCACCGACTCGATGCTCTTTCTCGGCCTGGGGGGTGGATCCGCTCCGAAACGCATGTGGCGCGACTTTCCGGCGCTCCAGATCGACGTGGTCGAGCTCGATCCGGTCGTGGTCGATGTCGCGCGGCGTTACTTCGCCGTCCCCGACGACCCACGGCTGCGGATCGAGAACGCAGACGGCCGGCTCTTCCTGGCGAAGACGGATCGAAAGTGGGACGTGATCGCGATCGATGTCTTCTACGAGGACGGCATTCCCTTCCACATGAGCACGTTCGAGTTCTTCGAGCTCGTCCGCGAACGGCTCGAACCCGGTGGGATCGTCCTGATGAACGTCATCGGCTCGACCGGGGGCTCCGGATCCGAGCTGTACCGGGCGCTTCACCGGACCTTCAGGGCGGTCTTCCCCACCGTCGCCGTCCACTCCGACCTCGCCCCGGGCGAGGGGCTCCAGAATCTGATGGTCGTGGCCACGGAACAGCCTCTGCCGGCGAAGTCCATCCTCCTGGGGCGCTGGCGAGAAACTCGGATGCGGACCGGGACGTATCCTGACCTGCGTGCGCGCATCGGCTACCGCGTCGACTCGGGGATCGAGATCGACGACGTTCCGACGCTGACCGACGACTACGCCCCGACCGATGCGCTCCTCGTCGGCTGACTAGCCCACGTAGCGCTTGAACCAGGCGAGGACGCGCTTGTAGGCGGCGTCGGCGGCCGCGCGGTCGTACCTGGGGCCGCTGTCGTTGAAGAAGGCGTGGTCGACACCCGGAAAAGTGACGAGCTGGTGCGGCAGTCCCGCCGCGCGCAGTGCGGCGTCCGCTGCCGGCCGGCTCGCGTTCACGCGTGCGTCCAGCGCGCCGTAGATGCCGAGCACCGCTGCCCTCGAGCCCTTCAACGAAGAGCCTTCGGGAAAAGGCCCGTAGAACGGCGCGGCTGCGGCCAGTCTCGGCTCCTTCGCGGCGAGCAGCGTCCAGACCATCCCCCCGCCGAAGCAGAATCCCATCGCGGCGGTCTTCTTTCCCGGCAGGCGCCGCTTGAGCTCGGTGACGCCGGCCTTCATGTCGGCCACGAACCGCGTCGTGGGCACGGCGTACAGCGCCGCCATTGCGGCACCCTCGTCCGGGAACGAGGACGTTCCGCCTTCTTCGGAGAGCAGGTCGATCGCGAGCGCCGAGTATCCGCTCGCAGCCAGTCGGGAGGCGACCGAGCGGATTTGGTCGGTGAGCCCGCGGTTCTCGTGGACGACGAGCACTGCGCCTCGTGCTCTCGCCGCCTTCGCCCATGCGCCCTTGAGCTTGCGCCCACCGGGCCCGCGGAAGGTGATCGGCGTCGTCGCGTCGGAGATCGCCGGTGCCGTGGCCTGCTGCCGAGCTGCAGGCGCACGGCCCGCCTGCGCCTGCTCGGCGCCGATGGCGGCGAGGAGCGACGACGCGGCCGACACACCGAAGCCGACGAGCGCAGGCGGCGAAGCGCCTCTCGCCGCGTGATCAGCCCTTCCGCGTGGTCGAGGGCGATCTCCTCGACCAGATAACGCTGGAGTTTCGTCATGCCTGCCTGCATCATGGTACGACGCGAGCGGATCCGCTTCACAGCGCGCCTAGACTCGTGCCATGAGCGGAACGGCCACGTTGGGCTTCGGCAACGTCGAGGTGCTACGGATCGGCCTCGGGACGAACCGGCTCCGGAATACTCCCGGGAGCCTTGACCTCCTGCGAGCCGCAGTGGCCGCCGGTCTCGGCCACATCGACACCGCCCACACCTACACCGGCGGTGACAGCGAGGAGACGATCGGCGACGCGCTCTCACCCATCCCGGACGCGTGCATCGTCGCCACCAAAGGCGGATGGGCCGGCGGCCGGCCGGACGCGCTCCGGGCCGAGATCGAGGAGAGCCTGCGGAGGCTCCGGACGGACAGCATCCCCCTCTACTACTTGCACCGCCCTGACCCGGAGACACCGATCGACGACAGTCTCGCCGCGATCAAGGAGTACCACGAGGCCGGGAAGATCCGGCATGTCGGCGTCTCCAACGTGGGCATCGACCAGATCGAGCAGGCCCGCGCGGTCGTGCCGATCGCCGCCGTGCAGAACAACTACAGCCTCGCCGAGCGCCGGCACGAGGACGTCGTGGACTACTGCGCCACCGAAGAGATCGTCTTCGTCCCTTACTTCCCCCTGAGGCACGACTCAGGCGGAGCACTGTCTGAGATCGCCGGACGGCACAACGCCAGCCACGAGCAGATCGCGCTCGCCTGGCTCCTCAGGCGCTCCCCGACAATGCTGCCGATCCCCGGCACGCTCTCACTCGACCACCTGAAGGAGAACCTCGCCGCGCTCGAGATCGAGCTGGACGACGCCGATTTCGAGGCCCTTCGCTAGGACGGACTAGCGCGCTACCGACTCGGCCCGGCGCGGCAGGACCCAGTTCGGGCGCGGGAAGTGGCACGTGTAGCCGTTCGGATACCGCTCGAGGTAGTCCTGATGCTCGGGCTCCGCCTCCCAGAAGGGGCCTGCAGGCGTCACCTCGGTGACCACCTTGCCCGGCCAGAGGCCGGAAGCCTCGACGTCCGCGATCGTGTCCTCGGCGACCCGGCGCTGCTCCTCGTCCAGGTAGAAGATCGCCGAGCGATAGCTCGTCCCGATGTCGTTCCCCTGACGGTTCATCGTCGTCGGATCGTGGATCTGGAAGAAGAGCTCGAGCAGGTCCCGATACGTGATCTGCTGCGGGTCGAAGACGATCTCGATCGCCTCCGCATGGCCTTCGTGATTGCGGTAGGTCGCGTTCGGAACGTCGCCGCCTGTGTAGCCCACGCGCGTGGAGAGAACCCCCGGCCGCTTCCGGAAGAGATCCTGCATCCCCCAGAAACACCCACCGGCGAAAATCGCCTTCTCGGTCGTCTCGCTCACGTCCACACCTCCACCGGGCACTGTACCTTGCTCTTGACTGGCATTTGATGCCGCGGCTTGTAAGTATTCCGATTGCCGTCGTTCATGCCTGATCCGATTCAGCCTTGGCCGTTGGTCCGTCGGGGTGCGAATGGACACCCGGTTCGCACGCTCCAGCACCTGCTGCGCGCGCACGGCCACCAGGTGGCGGTGGACGGCATCTTCGGCCCGCTGACCGAGGGGGCGGTGAAGGCGGTGCAGGCGGCGAGCGGCCTGATCGCAGATGGGATCGTCGGGCCGTTGACCTGGCCGAAGCTGATCGTGCAAGTACGGCGCGGCGATACCGGCGAAGCGGTGCGTGGCGTGCAGGAGGAGTTCCAGTTCCGCAACCTCTCGGGCGACCCCAGCCAAGGGGTGCAGATCGACGGGATCTTCGGGCCGATGACCGACGCTGCCGTGCGCGGCTTCCAGCAGGCCCTCGGCCTGGCCGTGGACGGAATCGTCGGGCCGCTCACCTGGCGCGCGCTCGTCAGCGGCATGCTGGCCGGCTGAGGATCTGCCCGGCACGGGGAGCCGTCGAGCGGGGGCACCCACGCGGGCGCGCAGTGCCGTCGGAGCTGCCCGGCGCGCAGCCGTTCGGGCTGACGACGACTGCCCTGCCCGTTCGCGCGTCATTCTGCCGCGCTGCTGTTCGAACGCGTCTGGGCGGCCTCCCCCTCCGGTTCGTGTGGGACGACCACACTGGTACGGCTGCGACGCCGAGATTCTCCAGCTCGGACGCAAGTCTTGACCGGCGCAACCCTTCGTGGGAACGTGACGATGCCGTCAGATCGGAGGGCCCATGAACATCAGCGTGGATCAACTGGCCGAACAGGTACGCCGCGCCCGTGCACGCGGCTGGACGACGGTCACGCGGAAGGCCGAGAAGCGATTCGAGCTGCCGGCGGGTCTGCTGCTCGCGCTCGCGTCGCGCGAGACGGACATGAACGACATCGTCGGCGACAAGGGTCACGGGCGGGGGCTCTTTCAGATCGACGACCGGTATCACGCCGATTGGCTGGCCGCCCACGGGGCTCCCGGGGCTGCAACGACCCCGAAGGTAGAGGACGCCGCCGACTTCGCCGCGTCGATGCTCGCGTCGAACCTCGCGTTCGCCAAGCAGAGCGGCGTCGCCACACCCGATCGGCTCCGGTTCGCCTGCTCGGCGTACAACGCCGGGCCCGGAGGCGCGCTCGCAGGCCATCAGCAGGGCGACTGCGACCGAAAGACGACGGGTCGTGACTACGGCCGGGACGTGCTCGACCGCTGGGGCGCGATTCGCGGTCGGAAGGACGGCCAGAACGTGCAGATGAGGGGCGACCGCATTCTCCGGAAGGGCGACCGGGGGAAGGATGTCGCCCAGCTCAAGCACGATCTGCAAGCGTGGTTCGACCGCGCGGCTCCCGGCGTGTGGCGGACGTTCCGAGTCCAGCCGGGACCGGTGTTCGGCGTCGCCATGGACAGCGCAGTTCGCGATTTCCAGATGCGCAATGCGCTGCTGGTCGACGGTGAAGTGGGCGACGACACTCGCAGCGCCCTTGCACGGGCCCTCGTGACGGAACCGAGCCCCGGGCCGAAGGCGAAGACGACGGCGACGACGGAGGGCGTCATTCTCCGGCGCGGCAGCCGGGGGCCGCAGGTGGCGCGGCTCAAGCGCGACCTCAAGGGCTGGTTCGAGCAGGCGTTGCCCGGCCGGTGGGAGTCGTTCGGCGTCGCCGGCGGGCCTGGGTTCGGGGCGGCTCTCGAGCGCGCCGTTCGTGACTTCCAGCAGCGCAACGGACTGCTCGTCGACGGGGAGGTCGGCAGCGAGACGTTCGGCGCGCTGGCCGCCTGCGTGTCGTCGCCCACGTCGTCGCCGCTCGCCGGGCTTCTGCAGAGCCTTCCCGACCTCGAGCTCGACTCGCCGAAGAAGCCGGGGTCGTCGGGCCAAAAGGTGAGGCTGATCCAGGGCTGGCTCTCACTGCATGGTTTCGAGCTCGTCGTCGACGGAGGCTATGGCGATGCGACCGCACGCCAGGTCCGGGCCTTTCAGACGGCCAACGGGCTACAGGTAACGGGCATCGTCGACGATGCGACCTACGCGAAGCTCGTGCAGCCGCTGTCTCTTATACACATCTGACGCTGCCGACGACCTGTAGAGT
>JBKPRA010000087.1:0-10385 GCA_046734335.1 Actinomycetota bacterium
CCGGCCGGCGACCAGGAAGTAGTTCTTCACGTGAGCACGTGGCCGCCTCCCCTTCCGCCGCGATCGGCGACGTGCAGCCGCGTCAGATCCCCCTGGGCGGGCCTCCACGGCCCGCCGCCGATCCTTCCGGCTATGTGCCGAAACAGCGATTAGGCTGGGCTGGACGCGTAATGTCCCGACCAGCCCGGTATCGTGGGGAAGCGTTCGACCGGCCGGCGAGAGTTCGACCCCGCGCCGGAGCCCAGGAGCGTCCGCGCGTTCCCTAGTCGCGAGCCTCGAGGATGTCTTTCAGCGTGGCGAAGTTTCCCTCGAGTTCGCGTCGCACGGCTCGCTCGACGAGCGGCTCGGCGAGCTTGAAGAACCCTCCGGGCTCGCCTTCGATAACGGCGTAGACTCGCGTGCCTGCGCCCTCCGGCTCGACCGTCTGCTCAACGTGGAACGGCACTGGGCCGGAGGTGACCTGGAGGGCGAACCTTCTGGGTGGCTCATACGCCTCGATCCTCATTGTCGATTCCATCCGCCGGCCGAGGAACTTGCGTACCTCCCTGCCGGTAGCCCCCGCCTGCAAGGGGCCGTCGACGCTGGTCTCGAGCGCGCTCGACTGCCATTCAGGTGTGTGCGCCGGATCAGTTGCGTAGGCGAAGACCTCGTCCGGCGGCCGGTCAATGACAATTGAGCTGTCGACCCTGATGATCGGCACCTCCCTTTCTCTTTCCCGAGTCAGGTTCTCGCGGGAAGTCTCGCACGTGGCGCGCCGGCGCGATGGGGCGCCGGTAGAGGTGTGGACCGAGGGAGGCGAGCACATGTACCGCGTCCCGCCTCGCTGCAACACCGCTTTACAGAGAACTTACTTCAAGAGCGTTTCCGCCTAATGCGCCCTGGTTAGTCTGTTTCTCAAGCTCCGCCAAGAGGGCCACGCACCATGAAAGTTCCGCTCTGAGGAGAGGTTGATGCGTAGGGCATATGGGGCGGGCGGGGCAACCGGAGGGGAGGGGAGGCTGTGCGGCGGCGTCCTCTCCCACGCCCCACGTCTCCGTGGCTTCGCCGGCTGCTCGAGAACGGCAAAGAACTGACGATCGGACGGGGATGCTTGCGACCATGCCCGAAAGGGCCAAACATGGAGCTTTCGTCTTCTAGGGAGTCAACGCTCCTGGGCGCGTGGCAGGCAGAAAGGCTCGGCGACGAGCAGCCAAGGTTCCTCTCGTCGCCTCGCTGCTGGACACTCGCAGTTTGTGAGCGAATCGTCGTAGACATTCGGCTTGAGTCGAGTTAGAGTGGCCGCCGGGCGGGCTTTCCGTGTCGGAGGTCGGATGGCGATCCGGACCAGCTCGGTTTCGTTCCCCCCGCTGCGAGGCGGTGGGCCCCGTTCAGCGCAGTCGACAGTCGTATACCGCCGTACCGTGCTGAGGGCCGTTGCTGGGTCGACCAACCTACTCCGTCGGATTCTCGTACCGCAATGCAGAAGACGAACGGCCGGGGATTTCGAGCTACGTCAGTCACGTGGACGAATATCCATCGTGGTAAGCGTCCGGCTTGGACTAGGTAGTGCGTCTGGAAGAGAGTCAAGGCCGAAGCACGCCTGCCGACGACCGCGACTAGACATCTAGCGGGCCGTGGATTTCTACAGATTCGTCGTAACCGAGTTCGAGATCGGGCTGACTCGCGCACTCGACGACGACGAGCTGTACCTGAGTCACACGGCGCATGTCGACGGGACGCTCGTCGCCAGCAACTTCGTGCACCTCGGATCGTTCTCCGACGGCACCCACCAAACCGGAGACGTCGGCCTCCTATCTGTTGTCATCAATGATCCGAACGTCAAGGTCGACTTTGTCTTCCAGCTCGTGAACGCCGGCAACGCATCATCCGAGACGGTGGAGGCGGCGCTGCTAGGGACGGCAGAGCAGCTGATCGGCATCGGGGCCGGGTACTCGACGGGGTCGTCGGTCGTGTCGAGCGTCCTGGCCGCCATCCCAGCGTCGGGCCCTTGGGCGTTGGCACTCAAAGGTGTCGCAAAGCTGTGGGATTGGCTGAACACGGACTGCGATGGTCCGGTCGCCGCGGATCGCCTGAGCGGTGCTCGCTTCGCCATCGACACGTGGGCTGACGACGATCCGTCAGGCTTGATCTCTGTAATCGGGAAGGGCTACGGCGGCACCGACTCACCGACGGGCTGCGGTTTCAACTCTGCCTATCGCGTTACCTGGTTCGTGCAGCACTGGCGGGGATGGAGCGAAGTCCGGAATCCCGACAACAAAGAGCTCAACTCGGCGACCGGCGTCTCCGTCGCATCGCACAACGGTGCTCTGCACGTCTTCGGAGCAGCCCCTGGCTTTGGAGTCACTCACTCCAGAACATTCAGCGGCGCGAATTGGCAGGTCAACCTGCTCGATGGGTTCGAGCGAGGTGACTTCTTTCACGTCAACGCGCTCCCCCCGAGCGCCATCAGCTTTGACGACTGGCTGCATCTGTTCTGCGTCCTCGACGATGGCTCGATCTGGCCGCTGGGCCACACCGCCGACGGAGGGTCGTGGACTACATCGGGGACCCGCCCGCCCGTCGGCCTTGCCACGTGGCAGCCCATCGCGACCGTCGAGTTCGGTCACCGCCTTTACATATTTGCCCGGGACGGGGCGACATCCGTGCTGCGCTTCACATCGAGCTCGGATCTGCTCATTTGGTTCCCGTGGGAGGATGTACCGGCCGTGGGCCTCCGTCCGGATTCGCCCGTAGCGGCGGCCGTTCTGGGCGATCGGCTCTTCCTGTTCGGGATCTACGACACAGGAAAGCCGCCGGAGTCGAAGGTGGTGGTTGTCACCTCAACGGACGACACGTTGGTGTGGACGCCGTGGACTCTGGTCGAGGAGGGCATTCGTCCGGAGGGTCGCCCCGCCGTCGACCAGCCGATGGATGTGGCCGCAACGTCGTTCGGCGACCGGCTGTACCTCGCTTCGCGCTGGATGGGTCCGGAATCGGAGACAGACCCGGGGCCTTACGTCGCCGTTGACTTCAGCGGGGACGGGACCAACTGGTCGGGTTGGCGGGTGCCTACGTCCACCCTTGCGTTCCAGCCCGGCGACGCTCCTGCGGTGGCCGCGAACGGCAACCACGTCTACGTGCTGGCGCCGACCCTGAACCCCGCAGCAACGGAAGCGACCGTCTGGGCGTACTGAACGCACGTTTTTTCGACCGAGCCAACCACCTGGGCCCGTAGGCCCACTTCGGGGCTACTCTGGATATCGAGATGGGGTCATGGCTTGACAAGCGGCAGAAGCGGATGCTGCCCTCCGGAGCCTCGACGCCGGCTAACGCCGGCCACCGGCCGACTGGAGCGGCCTACGAGACCCGGTTCGTCCCTGCGCGGTGGCTTCTACTGCTGCTCGGGATCGCATGGACTGTGCTCTCGGGAGGCAAGGTGGCGAAGCTCGGCCTTGTCGGATTGGTCTGGTCGGCCACGCCAAGGCGGCTGAAGCTTGCGGCGGCAGGCGTTTTTCTGTCCTGGATGATCGTGGTTGCCGGTGCACTTGCCGCGATCGTCTTGCTCGCTCTACAGATCGGCTAGCTGATGGGCGACGGGGCGGGTGGCTCTCAGGGGTCTCCGCCGAAAAGTCCGGCAAATGCGGGGCTTTTCATCGACGGCCGGCGTTCGATTCGCTCGATCAAGGGATAGCGGGGGCCGTCTTCTGCAGGCACACTCGGCGCAGGTTGCTGATTCGCGGTCTCATCCTCCTGGTGGTCATCGCCGTGGCCCTGTTCGCCGCACTACGGGCGTTCACGAAGAGCGGGCAGTCGCCGGCGGCAGCGTGTGGATCCGCGCAGGCGTGCGTGACCACGAGCCAGGGGCTTCCGGGCGGCTGGCCGAGCAACCCGAACCAGCCCTGATCCAACCGGCGCCACCTGCGCCTCTCGCGACCAGAAATCTCAGTCGCGGCGCGTGCCTTGCCAGGGGCCGGGCAAGAGGTCGAGCAGCAGGTTGACCACCCAGACGACCACCGTCGCCCAGACGAGGGCCCAGAAGCCGTGGATGTCGAAGCTGTCGACGATCGCGGCCGTCAGCAGCAGCATCACCATCGACACGCCGAACCACGCCAGGCGCAGGGTCACGATCGCGAGCGGGAGCGTCACCGCCTTGAGGATCGGCTTCAGCAGCGTGTTCAGGATCCCGAACAGGAGCGCCGCGAGGATCAGGTCGCCTAGCGAGCCGATGGTCACGTCGTCGAACACGGCGATCACGATCACCAGCGCGATCGCGTTGGCTGCCCAGGAGAAGAAGAGGGACCGTGCGAGGTCGATCGCGCGATCCTATAGTCCCCGACCGACGAAACAGCCTCGGCGGAGCGCTCAGGCCAGGGCTTTCGCCGCCTTCGACTGGATGTGCTCGAGCGCGGTCACCGGCGCGTAGCGGGGCGGATACGCGGGATCGGCGCAGCTCGGGATGCACTCGACCACCGCGTCGGGCCGTGGGTCGTGGAAGAAGACGATCGTCTGGCGACGGCTTGCTGCCGCTCGGTCGGCGGGCGGAATCGAGACGCGATGAAGGGTCGCCGGCCAGCGGTCGTTCGTCCAGCGTGCCATCATGTCGCCGAGGTTGACGACGAACGACCCGGTGTCGGCGTGAACGTCGAGCCAGCGTCCGTCGCGGGACTGCACCTGCAACCCTCCCGGCGCGTCGTCCATCCGCAGGATGGTCATGCAGCCGTAGTCGGTATGGGCGCCGGCACGGAGTTGACCGGGCTCGACGTCGCCTTCCGGCGGCGGATAGTTGACCGCCCGCATGCTCGACGTGTGGCCGCGGAACGCCTCGTCGAACCAGTTCTCCGGTAGGCCAAGCGCGCGGGCGAAGAGACCGCGCAGGCGCGCACCGAGGTCGGAGAGGGCCTCGTAGTAGGCCTCGAACGCGTTGTGGAGATCGGGAGGCCGCTCGGGCCAGCCGAAACCGGGGACGGCAGGGCCCCAGTCGAGCGACTCCTTCAGGTCACCGGGGGATTTCTGGCCAAGACTGGCGGCGAGGCTCTCGCTGCGCAGCGGCCGGTAGGCGGGGAGGCCGAGGACCGGCTCGCCGTCGGCCAGCGCCCGTTTCTCGTCTCCCGGGAGGTCGAAGAACCTGCGCGCCACCGAAGCGGTGCGCCCGGCGACGTCGTCGGGAACGCCGTGCCCTACGACGGTCAGGAACCCGAGCTCGCCGCAGGCGTAACCCACCTCCGCCGCAACTTTGCGCGGATCGCCGGAGATGTCGACTACGGGGACGGTCACTCCATCAGCCTAGAGAAGCCCTGCCACCACGCGGAGGTCGTCCACGAATGCCGCCAGTTCGGCGCGGCGAGCCCCGGCGTCGCGCTGGCGAAGGATCGACGAGGGGTGCACCGTCGCGACCACATGCTCGGCGTGTGGCGAGTCGATCGGCTCGCCGCGCTGCCTGGTCACGCGGAAGTCCTTGCCGAGGAGCGACTGCGCCGCGGTCGCCCCGAGCGCCACGACCACGCGCGGCCGGACTGCGGCCAGCTCGGCCTCGAGCCACGGCCGGCACGCGACCGACTCGGACCAGGTCGGCTTCTGGTGGATCCGCCGCTTGCCCCTGCCCTGCCACTTGAAGTGCTTGACCGCGTTCGTGACGTAGGCGCGCGACCGGTCGACCCCGGCCTCGTCGAGCGCCTCGTCGAGCAGCCGTCCGGCGGGGCCGACGAACGGTCGGCCGGCGAGGTCTTCCTTGTCGCCCGGCTGCTCCCCGACCAGCATCACCTCGGCGTGGGCGGAGCCCTCGCCGAAGACCGCCTGGGTGGCGTTCGCGTAGAGCGCGCAGCCGCGGCAATCCTGTACCGCCTCGCGAAGGGTCGGCAGGGAGAGACGTTCCGGGACGTACTCGGCGGCCGTCATCGTGCAGGGTCTTCCCCAGGCCGCCGATACCATGCGCGGGCCGGGCGCCTTGGCCGAGTGGTTAGGCAGAGGCCTGCAAAGCCTCGTACGGCGGTTCGAATCCGCCAGGCGCCTTGAACCGCGTAGCCATGCGGGTTTTCAGTCCGCGTCGGTTTGGCCCTCGGACACCGCACCGATCACTCTCAGGAACGCGATCTTTAAAACACCGACCGTCGCGCGCGCATCCCCTCTTCGGAAACAATGCGGCAGGCTCGCGCAGGCGAGGCGAAGGCTCCCCCGGCACTAGCCGGGGAGGAGGCCGAGTTGACCGAGGAAGTCCATCTGGTCGAAGAACAGGTGCTCGGACTTCAGCGTGTCGCCCTCGGTGACGTAAACCGCTGCCCACCGGAGCGCAAGGGCTCGTCCTGTGGGCGCGACATCGCCATTGGGGGTGTGGAAGACACCATCATGGGTGCCGGTCATGATGCCTTCGGCCGCTGCGGCCGGCCCGTCGGTGAGGAGCTGCTCGATTTCGAGGCGCAGGTTCGGGAACGCTTCCTGGAAGACGGCGATGAAACCGATGACATTGTCGCGGCCGCTGACCTTGGCTCCCGGCGCGGTGAACTCCGCATCGGCGGCCCACGGGTCGGCGTCGCTGTCACGGCCGTTGAACGCGTCGATGTGCTTGAGGATCACGTCTCTGGCGTTGGGCATCTGCTCTCCGAATGTCGTTGGGAGCGCCATCCTCTCAGAAGGGAGAAATTCGCCTCGGACGAAGGGCAGTCGCCGTCGTGTTTGTAGGAAGTGCGACAGCCGACCCCCTGTCCTGAGTCAGGCGATGTCCGTGTGATTTCGGCGAGTGTTCCGCACTGACACATCCGTGTTTTTAAGCCACGATTCGTGTGGTACCGCGCAGTTCCATTTCTCTCCCCGATGGGCGCGAACGGGGCTGGTGGTCCGGATTGAGCAGGATCCGACGCTAAATCGAGCGGTCGTCCGTCATCGAGTCGGCGCACGGCGGCACCGCTGAGAAACGGATCATGGCCGCGATCGTTCGGGCTGGGTGTCGTCCCGAGGCGACTCCGTTTGTGGCTCCTCGGCCGCACGCTCGGCCGCATAGCGTTCTTCGTACTCACGCCCGCGCTGTACTTCCTCACGGTCCAGCTCAGCGGAGCGGTCGGCTGCCTTACGGCCCCGCTCTGCCTGCTTGCGCTCGTGCTCACGTCCCTGTTTGTAATGGGAGTAGCTGTCCGGGTTGGTAGAACTCCAGCCCTTGCGGACGTAGTTCCCGGCCTTCCTCAGCTTGTCCAACAACACCATCGCCTCGCTTCTCACAGGAACGCCAGAGAAGAATCCCACATCGGGCACGCGATTGATACCGCTAAGGATTGGCTACCTCGTCCACTCTGCGCTGCGCTAGTTCCCCGTGATTGGGCCACAGCTCAGGCACGGCTCGCTGAGCGGAGCGCCCTCGCGCCCGGCCTCGCCGCGCCGATCCTGGATTGTCGCCGCCCTAGTCGGACGTGCCTGGCTCCTCTGCTAGAACCATCCGCGACGCTTGAAGTAGACGAGCAGCGCGAGCAGGCCGACCAGCTCGGTACCGACGCCGAGAACAAGGAAGGTTTCCCAGCCGCCGATGTTGCGGACGAGCCAGCCGAAGTTCTGGCCGAAGAAGCCTGTGATCCAGGCGAGCGGCAGGAAGATGGTCGCGATGATCGTTAGCTGTTTCATGACGCTATTCAGCCGGTTGGAGACGGTGGAGAGGTAGACGTCCATCGCTCCGGTCAGCAGGTCGCGGTAGCTGTCGATCAGGTCGCTGATCCGGATCAGGTGGTCGTAGATGTCGCGGAAGTAGCGGTCGTCTTCCTGACCGAAGCCGGGCAAGTCGGCGATCCCGCCCGTCAGACGTGCGAACGTGTCCCGCTGGGGGCTGATCGCCTTTCGCATCCCGACGAGAAGCCGCTTCATCCGGAAGATCTCCTGAAGCTGCCTATCGTCGGCGTTCAGGAAGATCGCGTCCTCCAACTCGTCGATCCGATCGTCGAAGTCGGCGAGGATCGGGAAAAAGCTGTCAACGAGACCGTCAACGATGCTATAGAGCAGGAGCGAGGGCTGCTCGATCCTGGCCTGCCGCGTCGCGTAGCGGCGCCTGATCTCCGCGAACCCTGGGGTGTCATCGTGGTGGACGGTGACGAGGAAGCGCTCGGAGTAGAAGCAGTGCACTTCGACAAGACGGTCATCGTCGGGGATGGCTCCGTAGACAACGAGGAAAACGAAGTCGTCATAGTCGTCGAGCTTGGCGCGCTGCCCGAACTGCTCCGAGTCCTCAACGGCAAGCGGGTGGAACTTGAAGACCTCGCGAAAGACCTCGAAGTCCTCATGTTCAGGCTGATCGAGGTCGAGCCAGAAAAACCGCTCGCTTGCGAGCAGCTCCTCGGCCGTCTCCCGGCTGAACTGCACCTGTTCCGTGCCCTCGTGATGGAAGACATGGCACACAGACGGCCCCGTTCGATCGGCCACCGCGCCGCCCGCCGCTGTCGGTTGCTCGGCCCTGGACTTCGCGTTGTCCAGGTCGTCCGCCGAGTCGGCTCTCACGAGACAGATCGTACTCGGGTCACTCGCAGCCAGGTGCTCGACTCGCGTCGAACCAGATTCGGTTCTTCCCGCCTGTTAGATCCGGTTTCCGGAGTTGGTCTGACGTGTGCCCAGGAGGCAGCCGAAGGGGTTTCCTTCACGGGGCGAAGCCTCCCCGCGAGGCCACTCGCAAGCTCGTAACGCAAGCGCAACTCGTTCGCGAAAGCAACAGCGCTACTGTTGGCGGCGACGGAGGAGAGAGGCAAGGCAGACGAGGGAGCAGAAGCAGAGGAGCTGCCCCCTGCCCGCATCGCCTGGGCGGCCCGCCCGTTCTGGGCGAGGCCCCGGGGCAACACGCCATGAGACACAACGCTCCCCTGGCCCGGCGCGTGGGACTGTCTCTCGACGATTACACCGACCGATGATTCATCGCACTTGCTGAGTCTCTGAGCGCCGGCGAGAGGTGGTTTCCGGGATCGAAGCCGCGGAAAGTCCCTGGGCGTGCATCGACGTCTGCTCGCGATCTATCTGAACGACCACCTTGCCGGAGCTACCGTCGGCGTGGAGCTCACCCGTCGCGCCGCTCGCGAGAACACAGGTAGTGAGCTCGGCGTATTCCTCAGAGAGGTGCTGCTGCCGGAGATCAGGGAGGATCGCCAGACGCTTGAGCGGCTGATGGGTTGGTTCGGGATTGCGCGCTCGCGGCCGAAGGTGGGGGCTGCATGGGCGGCTGAGAAGGTCGGGCGGCTGAAGCTGAACGGAGAACTGACCCGGTACTCGCCGCTTTCTCGTCTACTCGAGTTGGAGGGCCTGGCCGTGGGCATCGAGGGAAAACGGGCGCTCTGGCTTGCTTTGGAGGCGATGGCCGACAGTGGCGAGCCCCTTGAGGGATTCGATTTTCGAGCACTGGCGGAGCGCGCGGAGTCACAACGCCAGCGTCTCGAAACGCACAGGCTCGCGGCCGCTTCAGACGCCCTTAACTAGAGACCTACCCTGGGATGAGTAACTCGAGCCGGCCACGCCTCTCGTTCGCAGGCGGGACCCGCCCAGGTGTTGCACATCGGCCACGCGTTCCCGTCCTAACTGGCGTGTTGCAATGCCTCCTCGGGCGAGTGGACGCGATTGAGAAACTCAAGCACGCCGGTGATCTCGAAGACACGCTCGACGAGCGAGGTCGTGCCGAGCACGAGGTTGAACCGGCGGTTTCTCTGGTTCGCCGCCTTCTTCGCACGCACGAGCACGTGGATCGTCGATGTGTCGATGAACTCCGCAGAGCTGACGTCGACGATCACGTGTCAACAGCTCGCGAGCGATTGATCCAGGGTGTTCTGAAGCTGCTCGACGCTCGCAAGATCGTGTTCGCCGGTGAGAACGATCTGCGCGACCCCGGATTGGGGCGAACGGACTTCAATGGTCGCGTCGAAGTCTGTGCCCGGTTGCATTTCGCTCAACTCGGTGCTGGCCACCGTTCCTCCTTCGGTGAGGGTCGATCAGCTGTCACTCACCTCCCTAAGACGGAATGTGACCCGACGGGCGGCTCCAGCGGGCTACCACTTCACCCGGCCCGATGCGTGAGGGACGGATCGCTCCCGGGGACAAGAGATTTGCGTCCTCCGGCGATCAGCGATGCCTCTTAGCTAAGGCACCGTGACATGCAGTCTAAGCGATTCCGGGGCCCTGGCGCTGCCTGAAGGATGGCGACGCCTGAAGGCGGTCGTGGTGACGACGCGCCCAGCTTCAGGCGATGGCGCTAGCCGGGAAGTTCTTCCCCGCTTTCTTCCATCTCCTGTTCCTGGTCTTTTGCCCGGTCAGCATCCGACTTACCCGTGGAGGGGTCGCTGTCGGGCTTCACTCCGTCTTGGCGCTCTTCTGGTTCTGACACGTTGCTTTCCTCCGTCGCTTGGGAGACGGTTGCTACCCCAGCTCGTCCTGACGAAATCCTCGGCGTGGTTCCGGGG
>JBKPRA010000088.1:0-36758 GCA_046734335.1 Actinomycetota bacterium
CGACTGCACCACGGAGATCTTCCAATGATCACCGCCCACGTCATGGGCATCCCGATCGAAGAAAGCGTTCTCCAGCTCATGCCCGCCGGCGCGGTGCTGGCGGCCGCGGCCGGAATTGCAGCCCGCACCACGCTCGACCGCGTTCGACGCCTGCGCCGGAACGGCAGTAGGAGGGGAGTCGAAGTGGAAGGCCCATGATCATTCGCGTATTCCGAGCGCGGATCCGGGCCGGAAAGGACGACGAGTTCGAGCGCTTCGTGCGAACGACCGGCGTTCCCATGGTCGAGGCGCAGGCCGGGTGCTCACATGTGGCGTGGGGCCGCAGCCGCTGGAGCGATCAGCCCGAGTTCGTGGTCGTGACGCACTGGGACTCGGTCGATGCTCTCGCAGCATTCGCCGGTCAACGCTGGCGCGAGGCGGTCGTCGAGCCGGGCGAGGAACACATGCTGGACGAGGTCTTCTGTGATCACTACGAGACGGTCCCGGCGAGCTGATCGCCTCGTGAGCGACGGAGTCACGCCCATGGACACGACTGCGGTGCGCCCGGGACACGGAACCGAGCAGGCGCTCCTCGACGCAGCCGAGCGCCTGCTCGTCGAGGTCGGCGTGGCGGGCGTCACCACCCGCCGGGTCGCGGAAGAGGCCAAGGTCAACCACGGCCTCGTCCACTACTACTTCGGCTCGGTGGAGCAGTTGCTCGTGCGCGTCCTCGAGCGGTTCACCCACCGACTCGTCGAGCGGCAGCGCCAGATGTACGCGGCGGACGTTCCCTTTCTCGAGAAGTGGCGGACGGCGATGGGATACCTGGAGGAAGACCGCGCCTACCAGAAGATCTGGTTCGAGCTGCAGGCGCTCGCGTGGAACCGCGCCGATCTCCGCGAGCGGCTCGCACATGTGCACGCCGAGTGGCGTGCGGTCCTGGTCGAGGCGTTCGCCCCAGTCCGCGACGAACTCGGGCTCGAGATCCCGCTCGAGGCTCTCGTCACGCTGGTGTACACGTTCAACGAGGGGCTCATGCTCGACCGGTTGGCCGGAATCGAGCTGGGACACCACGAGCTGCTCGACTGGATCGACGGCTGGCTCGAGGAGACGATGCGATGACGGTCGCGATCGGGCGGTCGGCGCCGGCCGAGCAGACGCGGGCCCGGTATCCGGACGAAGAGGGCTACATCGAGCGCGATGGGGTCCACAGCTTCTACGAGGTGTACGGCGAGGGCGAGCCGACGGTGCTCCTGCTGCCCACCTGGTCGATCATCCACTCGCGTCACTGGAAGATGCAGATCCCCTACCTGGCGCGGCACTGCCGCGTGGTCACCTTCGACGGACGCGGAAACGGACACTCCGACCGCCCTGCGGGAGCGGAGGCGTACACCGTGCCCGAGTTCGCAGCCGACGCCCTCGCCGTTCTCGACGCGACGGGGACCGAGCGCTGCGTCCTCGCCGGCGTCTCCTGCGCAGCTCTCTGGGGCACGCTGCTCGCCGCGGAGCACCCCGAGCGCGTGGACGGGGCGGTCTTCATCTGCCCGGCAGTCGCGCTCGCTCCACCACATCCCGAGCGCGCCGTCTACGCCTTCGAGGACCGGCTCGACAGCGACGAGGGCTGGGCGAAGTACAACCGGCACTACTGGCTCGAGCACTATGCGGACTTCCTCGAGTTTTTCTTCTCGCGGTGCTTCACCGAGCCGCACTCGACCAAGCAGCGTGAGGACGCCGTCTGCTGGGGGCTCGAGACCGACCCCGAGACGCTGATCGACACCGAACGCGGAATCGGGCTGCCCCGGACCGGCCCGTTCGACGAGCTGTGCGCACGGGTCCGCTGTCCGGTACTCGTGATCCACGGCGACGAGGACGCGCTCCGTCCGCATGCGCAGGGTGCAGCCCTGGCCGCTGCGACGGGCGGCACGCTCGTGACCCTCGCGGGAGCCGGCCATCTCCCCCAGGCGCGTGACCCGGTCAAGGTCAACCTCCTCCTGCGCGACTTCATCGCGCCTGCGCCGCCGCCGCGCAACTGGGTGCGCGGCCGGTCTCGCCGCAGGCGGGCGCTCTACATTTCCTCGCCGATCGGGCTCGGCCATGCGCAGCGGGACGTCGCGATCGCGGACGAGCTCCGCGAGCTCCATCCGGACCTGGAGATCGACTGGCTTGCCCAGCATCCGGTCACCGCGGTGCTCGAATCACGCGGGGAGCGAATCCATCCGGCGAGCGCCTTCCTGGCCAACGAGTCGCACCACGTCGAGAGCGAGTCGGCCGAGCACGACCTGCACTGCTTCTAGGCGATCCGCCGCATGGACGAGATCCTGCTCTCCAACTTCATTGTCTTCCACGACCTCGTCTTCGACGAGCACTTCGACCTCTGGATCGGCGACGAGGCCTGGGAGCTCGACTACTACCTGCACGAAAACCCCGAGCAGAAACGGGCGCCATACGTGTGGCTGACCGACTTCGTCGGCTGGCTGCCGATGGCCGACGGGGGTGACCACGAAGCGTTCCTCACTGGCGACTACAACGAGGAGATGATCGAGCACATCGCGCGCTTCCCGCGCGTGCGCGACCAGGCCGTGTTCGTCGGCAACCCGGACGACATCGTCCCCGAGCGGTTCGCGTCCCACCTGCCCTGGATCCGCGAATGGACCGAGCAGCACTTCTCCTTCGCCGGCTACGTCACCGGCTTCGATCCGGACGAGTTCGCCGACCGGGCCGCCCTCAGGGCCGAGCTCGGCTACGGAGAGGACGAGCAGGTCTGCATCGTCACCGTCGGCGGCTCGGGCGTCGGCGCTGACCTGCTGCGGCGGGTGATCGCCGCCTTCCCGGAGGCCAAGGGGCGGGTGCCGGCCCTGCGGATGATCGTCGTCGCCGGGCCGCGGATCGCGCCGGAGACGCTCACCTCACACGACGGTCTCGAGGTCCGCCCGTACGTGCACGAGCTGTACCGGCACCTGGCAGCCTGCGACCTCGCCGTCGTCCAGGGCGGCCTGACCACCTCCATGGAGCTGACCGCGAACCGGCGCCCATTCCTCTATTTCCCCCTCCGCCACCACTTCGAGCAGAACCTCCACGTGCACCACCGGCTCCAGCGCTACGGCGCCGGGCGCCGCATGGACTTCGAACAGGAGACACCCGACTCGATCGCCGCGTCCATCGCCGAGACGATCGGCCAGACGGTCGACTACCGCCCGGTCGAGTCCGACGGCGCAAAGCGGGCAGCAGCCCTGATCGCCCCGCTGATCGAGGAGGGCAAAGGCCGCCGGTAGTCTTCGTGCGGGTCGGTTCCTACGCCAGGTGGAAGTACAAGGCGTGGAGCAGCTCGACGGCCGGGTTCGAGGTGTGCACCTGGACGTCGGCGGGGACGTCCAATAGGCCTTCGCTGTAGTTGAAGATGATCTTCACGCCTGCCTCGACGAGGTCGTCGGCGACTCCCTGGGCGGCGGAGGCCGGCACGGCGAGGACGCCGACGATGATGTTCTTGTCGTGGACGGCGTCCTTCAACTCGGCGTAGGGCTGCACGTCGACGTGGCCCGCGCGGTTGCCGACGATCTCGGGGTCGCGGTCGAAGACGGCGGCGATGTTGATCCCGTGTTCGGCGAAGATCGGCGAGCTCGCGATCGCCTGGCCGAGGCGCCCGGCGCCCACGAGCGCGATGTTGTGCTGCCCCTGCGTCCGCAGGATCTTGCGGATCTCGCCGAGCAGGCTGTCGATGTTGTAACCCACTCCCCGCTTGCCGAACTTCCCGAACGCGGACAGGTCACGCCTGATCTGCGTGGCGTTGATGTTCGTGTAGTCGGAGATCTCCTGCGAGGAGATGCGCTCCTTGCCCATCTTCTTGGCCTGGGTCAGAACCTGGAGGTACCGGCTCAGTCGCGCGGCGACCCCGACCGTCAACCGATCCGTCACACCCACTCCTTGTGTCGCTGTTTGTAACACGGCCAGCATTGTGCCAGCCCGCTTCCCAGGCTGCGCCGGTCGTCGGTCAGGCCCGACTTTGTGCGCCCAGCCGCCGGAGAAACGCGGCCGCGTCCAGGTAGTACACGAAGGCCCGCTCGCCGTCGATCTCGACCACGGGCAACCATTCCCGGTAGCGGGCCTCGAGGTCGGCGTCGCCGCCGATGTCGACCTCGCGCAGCTCGAACTCGTGCTCCTGCCTCAGCTCTGCGAGCGTGGCCCGCGCCCGCTCGCAGAGGTGGCACGCCTCTGCGTAGTAAACGGTGACGAGCTTCAAAGGGCCAGACAATCGCAAGAACGCATCCGCAAGCGGGCGGAGCCGGGCTTTGCCCGCCGGGAGCCCTCGAGCGGACGGCCAGTCGACCACGCCGAGGAGGGGCCCCACGGGGGAACCATGGGTTCCCCCGTGCTACTAGGGATACAGCCCCCGGGTGGTCGTCGCCTCGGCCACGCGCTGGACGGCGAGCCCGTAGGCGGCCAACCGCATGCTCACCTCGCGCGACTCGTGCACGTGCCAGGTCTCGTCGAACGCCTTGTCGACGATCTCCTTGAGCTTGGCGTTGACCTCGTGCTCCTTCCAGAAGTACTCCTGGAGCCCCTGCACCCACTCGAAGTAGGAGACGACGACGCCGCCGGCGTTGGCGAGAACGTCGGGCAGAACGAGGATGCCCTTCTCGTCGAGGATCTCGTCGGCGGCGGGCGTGGTCGGCCCGTTCGCCCCCTCGCACACGATCTTCGCCTTGATCCGGTCGGCGTTCTCCTCTGTGATGACCTGCTCGAGGCCGCAGGGAGCGAGGATGTCGCAGTCGAGGACGAGCAGCTCGTCGTTCGAGATCGCCTCCACGCCTGCAAGGCCCTTGAGCGTCCCCCGCTCCTGCTTGTGCGCGATCGCCGATGCGACGTCGATCCCGTTCGCGTTGTGGAAACCGCCGCGCGAGTCGGAGACCGCGATCACCTTCGCGCCCGCCTGCTGCATGAACAAGGCGTAGTAGCTGCCGACGTTGCCGAAGCCCTGGACGGCGACCGTCTTGCCATCGAGCTCCATCCCGAGGCGGTCGAGCGCAGCGAGCGTGCAGAACACGCCTCCCCGCGCGGTTGCCTCGAGCCGCCCTAGCGACCCCCCGACGGTCAGCGGCTTGCCGGTAACGACGCCGAGCACAGAGTGGCCCTTGTTCATCGAGTAGGTGTCGAAGATCCAGGCCATCTCGCGCGGGCTCGTACCGACGTCCGGAGCAGGGATGTCCTTTTCCGGCCCTATCTCGTTGATGATCTCGGACGTGTAGCGACGGGTCATGCCCTCGAGCTCGCGCACGGAAAGCTTCTTCGGGTCGCAGATGACGCCGCCCTTGGCGCCGCCGAAGGGGATGCCCATCAGCGAGCACTTCCAGGTCATCCAGATCGACAGCGCGCGCACCTCGTCGAGCGTGACGTCGGGGTGGTAGCGGATGCCCCCCTTCGAGGGGCCGCGGGCGACGTTGTGGGTGACGCGATACCCCTCGAAGACCTCGATGCGGCCGTCGTCCATGGTCACGGGGATCGAGACCACGACCGCCTTCTTGCATTTGGAAAGGACGTTGACGAGGTTGTCGTCGATGCTGAAGGCTCTCGCGACCTTGCGGAGCTGGTCCTGCGCGATCTCGTAGGGGTTCTCGCGGAGATGCGAGACGGATTCCTGGACCGATGTCACCTTCACACGCTCCTTCGTTGGGGATCCCGCCGGTGTCGGCGGGAGTGTACGACCCTTACTTCGTTGTCCGGAAGGCCACGGATCGCACCGTCGGCCGGCCGCCGCCCGTGGGCCACGCGAACACGCGCAGGCGATAGGTGCCGGGCGCGAGCACCTTCCCACCCGGGGCGTGTCCGGTGAGGCCGATCGCGTACCGGCCGGGCAGGAGGTCGCGCAGCCGGGTGAGCAGCCCGAGCCGCTTGCCTTTGTCGGTCCAGAGCTCGACGTCCAGCCGGAGCACGGGGACGACGGTGTTGCCGTCGGCGGTGCGCAGCACGCGGCCGACCCGCATGACCACGATGGACGGCCGCGACTCGGACGGCTTGAACGAGGCACGCGAGAGCATCAGCGGACCGAGAAGAGCACGGGCAGGGCGGAGGACGACGGCCCACGGGACGTGGATCGCCGCTCCGGTCAGCGGGGTGACCGTGAGCGACCCGAGCGCCGCCTCGCCGCGGGCGATCGTGATCGGCGGAATGTGAACCGCAATCTTTGCCACCGCACCCGGCTCGATCTCGGTGCGGCGGGGCCTGATGACCAGGTGGAGGGCAGAATCCGTCTGCCGGCCGGGAGCGACGTAGACCGTGAGCCTGCGGCCCGAGAGGTTGCGGAGGCGGAGCACCTCGTTCCCGCGCCAGCCTTCGACCGTCCCGCGACCGAACGTGAGGAGTGGCGGGTCGGCGACGAGCTCCAGCGCCGCCGATCGGCCGACGTCGAGCATCCCCGCGCCCTGCGCAACGGTCGGGGCCCCGCCGAGCGGCCTGGCTCCACCGACCAGCAGGGCGCGCAGCGTCGCAGCGGTCGCAGCAGGCCTCCCCTCGGCCAGCAACGCGGCGGCGCCGGCGACCACCGCGGCGGCCGCGCTCGAGCCGCTGACGGTTCCGAAGACCGAGCCGCCGTCGGGCGCGGCCCCCGGCCCGGCGGTCGCAAGCCCGACGCCGGGCGCGAGCAGGTCCGGCTTGATCCCGCCGTCGAACCCAAGCCCCCACGACGAGAAGGGCGCCGCGATCGTCCGCGCCGCGCCATCCGCTCGCGGCGCCGCGATCACGACTGTTGCTCCCGGCTGCCCGAGCGCACCGGTGACTCCTGAAGGAAGGACAACCACCGGAACGCCGATCCGGCGGTCGAGAGCTATCGCGCCGGCGGCCACCGGGCGTCCGTGGAGGATCACGGCGGCCGCACCGGCGTCCGCGGCCGCCCGGGCAGTCGTGGCCGGATCCTCGCCGGCGGCTGCGATCGCCGCCCGGCCGGCCACACGCGACAGCCCGCGCCGGAAGAAGGCTGCCTTGGCCGGAGCGGACGGGGAGAGCACGAGCGCCTGCGCAGGCGGCGCACCGCCGACGAGCGGGACGAGGCGGTCGAAGAGCACGCGCAAGCCCGCCCGGACGACTACCCGAACCTGGGTGAGGTTTCGTCCGGCATCGGCTGCGCCGACGGCGAGCGAATCAGGTGCCCCGGCGGGCCCCCCAACGCTTCCGAAAGCCGGCCCCGCCGGACCGTCGTTTCCGGCCGCGGCGACGACGAGCGTGTCCAGCCGCACCGCGCCCTGAACCGCGCGGGCCAGTGGGCCGTCGGTGAACGCCGCGAAAGGCTCGACGAGAGGCATGAGCGCGACCCGGGCAGCGTCGTGCGCGTCCCCGTTCCCGTCCGGGTCGACGGCCCGCTCGAGCCCGGCGAGCAGCTGGTCGGTGCGGGAGTAGACGGTGTAGCCCCCCTGCGCATCGGGCTGCCAGCCGGCGACCCGGAGCGGCAGGACGGTGGCCGCCGGCGCAACCCCGGTCAGCCCGGCCGGCCCACCGCTGCCGACGAGCAGGCCGGCCATCTCCGTCCCGTGCTCCTCGAGTGCGGTGGGGTCGGTGGGCTTGGCCTGCGCCTGCGCGCTCGGCGCGGTGCCGGCGATGTCCAGCCCCGGGAGTACGTGCCCGTGGAGATACGGCGTGGCAGCGTCGACGCCGGTGTCGAGGAGTGCGATCAGCACCCCGCGGCCGCCGATTCCGGCCAGGCGGACTCCCGGCCTCGCTGCGGACGCCGCTGCAAGGCGCAGGGCCCGGGGTGAGAGCGACGCCGGAAACGCGACCCGGACTGGGTAGACGCCCTTCACACCCGAGGAACGCTCGATCAGGGCGATCGCGCGTGGGTCGAGAACGGCAGAAAAGGCATTGAGGGTGCGGGTGAAGCGGAACTCGGGCCTGATCGCCACGCCGGCCCGGCCCAGGTCCGTGATGAACTGCTGCTGCGCGGCCGCGGCCGCTGCGGTCCACCGTCGTTCCTCGGCGTCGGTAGCGAGGCCGCCGGCCCGCTGGACACGGTCGGCGAGGGAGAACGAGGTCAGCACGACGAGGACGCGCTCCCCGGTCCCGACCTCGGCCCGCTCCCCGCCGACGAGCCCGTTCCACGCAGCGGCCGACGCCAGGCGCGTCGGTGTGGCGGACGGCGCTCCGCCACCTCCCTCAGGGACGACCAGCACCGCCGCCGCGACGATCGCCGCGAGCACGGCGATGCCGAGGCCGCTACGCCACCGCATAGGCATCCAGCCGGAGCGGATCGGCCGCGGGACTGCCGAACCGGGCGGCGGACGCGATCATCGCGGCATTGTCGGTGCAGAGCTCGAGCGGCGCGGCAGCGGCGTCGGGAAGCGCCGCTCTCAGCTCGGAGTTCGCCGCGACACCGCCGACGATCGCGACCCGGTCGGAACCCTGCCTTTCCGCGGCCTCGAGCGTCCGGCCGACGAGCGCCCGCACGATCGCGCGCTGGTAGGAGGCAGCCAGGTCGGCGCGGCGCTCCTCGAGCTCGGCCGGATCCAGGTCGCGAACGGCGTAGAGCAGCGCAGTCTTCAGTCCCGAGAACGAGAAGTCGAGGCCCATGCCGTTCGATGCGCGACGTCGGGCCTTGCCCGGCGTCGCTGCAGAACGAACGCGGGCCACGGGAAACGTGTACGTCTCGGGGTCGCCGGTGCGCGCGAGCCGGTCGATCTCGGCACCGCCCGGGTAGCCGAGACCGAGGAGGCGGGCACCCTTGTCGAACGCCTCGCCCGCAGCGTCGTCGAGCGTCGTCCCCAGGACCCGGAACCTCGTGTGGTTCTCGACGTCCAGCAGCAGCGTGTGCCCGCCGCTCGCGAGCAGGCACAGGAACGGAGGGTCGACAGGGTCGGGTTGGAGGTACAGCGAGGCGACGTGTCCCTGCAGGTGGTCGACCGGAACGAGCGGGATGCCCCTGCCCCAGGAGAGCCCCTTCGCGACAGCGAGCCCGACCAGCAGTGCGCCGATCAGCCCTGGCCCGCGGGTGACACCGAGCCGGTCGACCTCGTCGAGCGTGATGTCCGCCCGTTCGAGCGCCTCCCGCACGACCGGCGAGACGAGCTCGAGATGCCGACGTGAAGCGATCTCCGGCACGACGCCCCCGAAGCGGGCGTGAAGCTCCGACTGCGAGGCGACCACGTTCGACAGGATGTCGCCGTCGGCGGTGACGACCGCGGCGGCGGTCTCGTCGCACGAAGTCTCAATCCCGAGTATCACCGGGCGACGGAGTCGCGAACCGCCGGGTCCTTCCACATGATCAGCGCGTCCTCGCGGTTGTCCGTGTAGTAGCCCCGGCGGACGCCTCGCGGCTCGAAGCCCAGCCGCTCGTAGAGCGCGATCGCGGCCGTGTTGGAGACCCGGACCTCCAGCGTGTAGCCGCGGCGGTCGTCGGATGCGGTCAGTTCGAACAGGCGGCCGAGCAGGGCGGAGGCGATCCCCATGCGCTGCCGGTCGGGAGCGACGGCGACGTTCATCACATGCCACGCGTCGACGTAACGCGAGGTGATCAGGTACCCGAGCAGGCTCCGCTCCTCGAACGCGCCGAGGCAGACGGACGACGGCTTGGAGAGCTCGCCGGCGAACATCGAGCGCGACCACGGCGTCGGGTAGGCGCTGCGCTCGATCTCCTCGATCGCGGTCAAGTCGCGCAGCTGTAGCTGGCGGATCTCGATCATGCCGTGGCCCGTTCGGCATCCGGCGCTCTGAGGTACACGGGCTCGACGAGCTCGGCGGGGCCGCCCTCGCCGGCCAACCGCGCGTGGAAGCGGGCGTGCGGGATGTGCAGCTCGCTGCCGTCCGAGGGGATGACGCCTCCCCGCTCCTCGATCGTGCCGCGGTAGCGCAGGGCCCCGTCGCCGACGTATGTCCGGTCCTGCTCGACCTCGAGGCCTTCCGGTGCCAGGCACCGGGCGTGCCCGGACACGAGAGTGAAGATCTCGCCGCGCCGGGCATCGACCACCGGGACGGCGCCGCGGGCTGCGGCGGCCAGAGCATCCAGGGTCGAAATCCCAGCCACCGGGACGTCGAGCGCGAGCGCCAGGCCGCGGGCGGCGGCGAGCCCGATCCGCACGCCGGTGAAGCTGCCGGGGCCGACGCCGACGGCGATCAGGTCGAGATCTCCGGGGACCGCGCCGGCTGCGCGGACCAGCTCGTCGCCGTCCCCGAGAATCGTCGACGCACGACCGACTCGCTCGCCCAGCACGTCGCCGTCCTGGACGAGTGCGATCGTCGCCGCACCAGTCGCCGTGTCAAACGCCAAGGTCAGCATCACCCTCGAGCACGATCAGCCGCCGCCTCTCGTCCACGTGCGATAACCGTACCCGGACGCGCGGCTCGGGCAGCGAGCCGCCCGCTGCCTCCGGCCACTCGACGAACACGACGGTGTCGTCGAAGTACGGCTCCAGGGCGCCCCAGTCGGCATCTGACACGCTTTCGAAGCGGTACAGATCGACGTGGGCGACCGGCACGAGCCCCTCGTAGCGGTGGCCGATCGTGTAGGTGGGACTCGTCACCGGCTGGGTCACGCCGAGAGCGCGGCACGCTCCACGGACGAAGGTCGTCTTCCCCGCGCCCAGCTCACCGGAGACGGCGACGACGTCGCCCGGACGGAGGTGGGCGGCGACACGGGCTGCGAGGGACTCGGTCTCTTCCGGCGAGCTGGTTTCGACGCGCTTCAGAACAGGCCGAGTTGTACCGCCACCGGCTCGGGCTCCGGGTCGGCGAGGAGCTCGGCCAACGGCTCGAGCGGCTCCGACTCGCGCTCCAGGAAAGCTGGGATCCGGGCGAAGTCCTCCTCGAGCACCTTCAGCATCGCCGGGGTGTAGAGCGCCGCGGCCGGGTGGAAGATCGGGAAGATCGTCACCGACATCGAGCCGTACGCGACCTGCTGCGGCTGGCCGTGGACGCGCGTGATGCCGGTCTCCTTGCCGGTCAGCTGCTTGGTCGCGTGGTTTCCGAGCGTGGCGATCACCTTCGGGCGGATCAGCTCGATCTGCTTGAACAGCCACGGTTCGCAGGCGTGCTTCTCCTCCGGAAGCGGATCCCGGTTCCCCGGCGGCCGGCACTTGAGGGTGTTGACGACGTAGACGTCGGCGCGGGTGAGCCCGATGCCGGCCAGCAGCCTGTCGAGCAGCTTGCCCGCCTGGCCGACGAAGGGAATGCCCTGCTGGTCCTCGTGGAAGCCCGGCGCCTCGCCGACGAACATCAGGTCGGCGTCGGGGTGGCCGTTTCCGAACACGACCTGCGTACGGCTCTCGCTCAGTGCGCACCGCGTGCAGGTCGAGGCTTCGATCCCGAGCGCGTCGAGCATCGACGCCGGAGTCTAGGTGCTCGGCCGGATGGTCAGTGACCGCAGCCGCACGAGCCGCCACAGCAGCCACCGCCGGCCGCGGTCTGTCCGAAGCTCGGCACCGACTCCGCCCCGTGGGTGGCGAAGACCGAGAACTGCTTCTGCACCTTGGCGCTCGAGCAGTCCGGGCACTTCGGCGTCTCGCCGTTCCGGATGAGCTCCTCGAAGTGCGACTCGCACTTCATGCAGACGTACTCGTAGATCGGCATCTCGGCGCAGTGTAGACATATGGGCGTGTGGAGCGACGAGCAGTTGAGGCCGCGTCTGGAAGGACGCATCGTGACGCTCGAGCCGATCGACCCCCGGCATGCCGACGGACTTCGCGCCGCCGCGGCCGACGAGCGCGCCTGGACGTGGATGACGACCCGCGACACGGAGGCCTGGGTCGCCGCCGCGCTTGCGACGAACGAGATGCACCATTTCGTCGTCGTGATGGACGGTGTCGTGGTCGGCTCGACGAGCTACCTGAACGTCTTCCCGGAGCATCTGCGGCTGGAGATCGGCAACACCTGGAATACGCCGTCGGCCTGGGGAACCGGCGCGAACACGGACGCCAAGTACCTGCTCCTCCGCCATGCGTTCGAGACACTCGGTGCCCGCCGCGTCGAGTTCAAGACCGACGCCAGGAACGGGCGTGCCCGCGCCGCCCTGGCGGCGATCCCGGCCGAGTTCGAGGGGATCCACCGCAAGCACATGGTCGTGCGGGACGGCGAGCGACGCGACTCGGCCTGGTACGCGGTGGTCGACGACGACTGGAGCGATGTGAAGTCCGCGCTCGAGCGGAGGATCGCAGCCGCGCGTTAGACTTCTCGGCAGCCCGGTATCCCGTGCGGAACTGGAGCATTCGAGATGGTCGGCAGCGTCAATGTGATCGGTCGCGGTCGTGTGGGCTCGGCCCTGAGCGCGCGCCTGCGCGAGCGCGGCGTCGAGCTGCGCGACGGGAGCGCCGAGCTGATCCTGCTCTGCGTCCCCGACCGGGCGATCGCCGAGCTCGCCGCCGGCATCGAGCCAGGATCGTGGGTCGCGCACGTCAGCGGAGCCACCGCGCTTGCCGCCCTCGATCCACACACGCGTCGCTTCTCGCTCCACCCGCTGCAGACGTTCACCCTCGACCGCGGGCCGGAGCAGATCGACGGCGCCTGGGCAGCCGTCACCGCCGAGACCGACGAGGCGCGGCGGCTCGCCCGGGAGCTGGCGACGACCCTGGGCCTGAAGCCGTTCGACCTGGACGACGACGCGCGCCTCCTCTACCACGCAGGCGCGGCGATCGCCTCGAACTACCTGGTCACGCTCTACCGCTCGGCCTCCCGCCTGTTCGAGGACGCCGGCGCACCGCCGGAGGCGCTCGTGCCGCTGATGACGCGCACGATCGAGAACGGCTTCCAGCTCACCGGCCCGATCGCCCGCGGCGACTGGTCGGTGGTCGAGGCGCACATCGCCGCACTACACGAAGCGCGACCCGAGATCGAGCCGATGTATCGCGCGCTCGCGGAGGTGACAGGGGCATGAAGATCACGCGGACGATCGCAGAGACACGCGCGGTGCTCGGCCGAGCGGACGACGTGGGGCTCGTCCCGACGATGGGCGCCTACCACGCCGGCCACCTCTCGCTCTTCACCGCCGCGCGCGAGGAGAACGACCTCGTGATCGCGAGCCTGTTCGTCAACCCGGCGCAGTTCGGCGATCCCGCCGACCTCGCCCGCTACCCGCGCAACGAGGCGGCCGATGCCGCGATCGCCGAGGAGGCAGGCGTCGACGTCCTCTTCGCGCCATCGACGGAGGAGCTCTACCCGCCGGGCTATGAGACCTGGGTCGAGGTGACCGAGGCGTCGCAGGGCCTCGAGGGCGCCTACCGCCCCGGCCATTTCCTGGGCGTCGCCACCATCTGCCTCAAGCTCTTCAACATCGTCCGTCCACGGCGCGCGTACTTCGGTCAGAAGGACGCGCAGCAGGTCGAGGTCGTCCGCCGGATGGTCCGGGACCTGAACCTCGAGGTCGAGCTGCGCGTGCTGCCGACCGTCCGCGACGCCGACGGCCTCGCCCACTCCTCGCGGAACCGGCTCCTCTCACCGCAGGACCGAGAGGCCGCGCTCGCCCTTCCGCGTGCTCTTGCGACCGGTGACCCCCAGGAAGCGCGCGCGCTGCTCGACGGCTTCGCCGTCGACTACCTCGAGGTCGCTCCGTTCGAACCACCCACGCTCGCCGCAGCGGTCCGCATCGGGTCCGTCCGGCTGATCGACAACATCCCTCTGGAAGGAGGCATTCCATGAACGCCGTGCCCGCAGGAAAGCTGCCGCTGCCCGAGCTCGCCGCAATGAAGGCTCGCGGCGACAAGATCGTCATGGTCACCGCCTACGACGCGCCCGGAGCGCGGTTCGCCGAGGACGCCGGGATCGACGTGGTCCTGGTCGGGGACACCGCCGCAATGGTGGTCCTCGGCCACGAAGGCACCACCGTGCCGGTCACGGTGGACGAGATGCTCTTCCTGACGCGGACGGTCTCCCGCCACTCGAACCGGCCGCTGGTCGTCGGCGACCTGCCGTTCGGCTCGTACCAGGTGTCCGACGACGACGCGGTGCGAACGGCCATCCGCTTCGTCAAGGAGGGCGGCGCCGACATCGTCAAGCTCGAAGGAGCGGGCCCGATGGCCTCGCGCGTCCGACGGATCGTCGAGTCGGGCATCGCGGTGATGGGCCACATCGGCCTGACCCCGCAGTCGGCGACGATGCTGGGCGGCTTCAAGACGCAGGGCAAGACGGCGGAGGCGGCGCGGCAGCTGCTCGTCGACGCACGCGAGCTGGAGGCCGCCGGCTGCTGCTCGATCGTCCTGGAGGCGATCCCTGCGCCGGTCGCAGGACGAATCACGCGGGAGTTGTCGATTCCGACGATCGGAATCGGCGCCGGCCCCGACTGCGACGGCCAGGTACTCGTCTACCACGACCTGCTCGGCCTGACCGAAGGCCATCTCCCCCGCTTCGTCAAGCGGTACGCGAACCTCTCGCGCGAGATCCGCGACGCGCTGGAGGCTTATGCCGCGGACGTCCGCTCCGGGTCGTTCCCGGGCGAGGAACACACCTATTCGATGTCGGAGGCCGAGCTGGAGGCGTTCACGAGGTAGGTCCAGCCGGGCAGCCAGTCGAAGGTCGCGTCGACCAGCTCTCCGAGCGGCTTGCCGCTCACGAGATGGTCGAGCGCCCAGCGATTGGCCGAGTGTGCGATGACGACGACGCGCTCGCCGTCGTGGCGCGCCACCACGTCGTCGAGGAACGCCCTCGTCCGCTCGACAACCTGCCGGTAGCTCTCGCCCCCTGGAAACGGCTCGTCGACGTGACGTCGGCGGACGGCCGTGACCGCGTCGACGGTTGCGCCGTTCAGCTCGCCGTAGTCGCACTCGCGCAGACGAGCGTCATGGTGCACCGCGATCCCGGTTCCGCCGAACGCGATCCTGGCGGTCTCGACCGCACGGCCGAGGTCCGAAGCGTAGACGGTCGCGATCCCGTCGTCGCGCCTGCGCCGGCCGAGTTCGCTCGCCTGTTCGCGGCCCCACTCCGACAGCTCGCCGTCGAGCCAACCGGTCGCGATCCCACGCTCGTTGTCGACGCTCGTCGAGTGCGTCTCGTAGACGACCTCGACCGCCATCGGTCAGACCGCGACGAAGAGCAGCACAATCAACGCGAAGACGACAGCGGCGACCGCGCAGCCGGCGAGGGAGCGCGCCCAGCTCCAGCCGTTCAGCGCCCGCACGCCGAGGTAGACGAGCACCGCCGACCAGACGAGCAGGCCGATGTCGATCGTGCGGAATACGGCCTCTGCGGGACCGTGGTCCGAGCCGCCGCTCCGAAAGGCGTCTGCGCCGAACATCGCCAGCCGGACCGGCCAGACGAAGACGAGCGCGAGCACCCAGGGGATCGTCGCCAGGCCGGTGACGTGGCGGCCCTGGCGGTATGACGCCGCGCTGTCGGCGGCCCGCCCCCCGAGATAGACGGCGCCGCCGAGGATCCAGAAGTTCTGGACGGCGACGAGCAGGCCGGCGACCACCGCCTCGACGACGACGAGCAGCCAGTCGAACTCGATGTCGTCGAACAGCCGCCCGGCCGTCCGGGTAGAGAGGAAGATCGACACTCCCGCCAGGAAGACGACCGCAGTGATCGGCTCCTGCCTGGCGTTCGCCGCTTCCGCCGAGTCGTCACGGAGCCAGACGAAGACCGAACTCGGCGCAGTCAAGACTCGGAAAAGCCGCAGCCACCATTGTCGCTCGGCCTGGCCCGTCCGGGTCTCCGCCTGGGCGCTCACCTGGCCAGCCTACGAGAACCCGACCTCGACGAGCGGAGAGCCTTCCGTCCAGGCATCCGACTGGGCGGGACGCAGCCGCTCGAAGATCGGCTGCCGCTCGGCTCGATCGACGATCGGCCGAGCGCGGGCAGGAACGTCCGCCTGCGTGCCACGCTTCAGGTGCAGCGTGAAGTCCGGGTTCGCGACGAGGTTCGCGTACCAGTCGCGGCGGCCGGGCGAACCGGTCAGGTAGACGGTGTCGCCGTCCACCCAGGCCCAGGTCTCGATCCGACGCTGCCGTCCGCTCTTCGCCCCGGTCGTCGTGATGTCGATCGTGCGGTCGCGCCTCAGCGCGTCGATGACGTCGGCCGGCCCCATGTCACCAGCCTACGCGTGGCGTGAGGTCAGGCGAACAGCTCGCGGTCGCGGATCCGGCGCTCGTCCGTGTAGTCCTTCTTCCACCACGGCACGTCGCCGGTAGCACGCGGCGGCTTCCTCAGCGTGAACGGCTTGCCGGCCTTCTTGGAGGCGCTCTGGCTGACCCTGAACTGGTAGTGGTCGCACATGCGCAGGGCCTCGACCATGAAGGACACCGCGATGCGCCGGTCGCGGATCCGGAGCAGGTTCTCGCCGTTCTTGGTGTCGGCGGGCGAGGAGAAGTTGTAGGAGCCGAGGTACACGCGGGCGGTCGGCTTGTCGAAGTCGATCACCACGAACTTGTGGTGCATGCGAATGCCGCCGCCTCCCGTTGGCTCCGCCGAGAACGGCGGCGGGACACCCTTGCGCAGCTGGGAGGGGTAGACCGGGGCGACATTCCCGCCGGGCTCGACGAAGTCGAAGCCGCCGACCCTCCGGTCGGAGATCCCGTAGACGAAGACGTCGTCGCGCGCAGTCACATCCTTGATCGCGTCCAGCACAGGGCCGGGGGTCTGGTACAGGAACGCCAGCGAGAAGAGCAGCGACGACGTCGTGTGCCCGCCGATGTCCTCTGCGATCGAGGCGAGCAGCGCATTCGACGCGGAGTGCGGCGAGAAGGCCACACGGGCGTCGATGCCGGGCAGGCCGAGGTCGGCCCACTTCGCCGAGTCCGTGTCACGGAAGTGCTGAGGCGGTCCCACCCAGTACGCCTCGAACGCCGCCTGGTAGGCGGCCACGGCGGTTGCACCCTGAAGCACGAGCGCGTTGTTGTTCTGAACGTAGAAGCCCCGCCAGCTGAAGTTGGTCGACCCACAGACAACCGTCTGACCCTTCGGGCCGTCAACGACAAACACCTTGTTGTGCTGCAGGTTGAGCACGTGCTGGCGGCGCATGTTGTCGACGCCGGCGGAATCGGCGAGCTCGCCCGCGGCCTTCGTCTCGGCCGACCCCGGCTCCCCGTGGGCGTCGCTGTCGTCGACGATGACCCGCAGCCGCTCGCCGAGCTTCTGCAGCCGCGACACGATTTCGGGCTCGTTCAGGTCGTAGGCGATCGCGCAGACCTTCGCCTTCTTGTCCGCGATCGCCGCGTCCAGGACGTCGAGGATCGCCTGCCGTGCCTCGAACCCCATCCAGGCTAGTGCCTTCGCCGCCTTCGGGTGGGTCGGGACGAAGTCCAGCCCCGCGTCGGCATTCGCCGGCAACAGCGTCGAGATCGGGCCCGCCGATTCGTAGAAGTCGACGAATGCCTGCGAAGCGACGAAGCCGCGCGTGAACGCGACATTCAGCAGGCCCGGGTAGGTCTCGCGACGCAGCTCGATCGCGACCGCCTGCGTCTTGCCGTAGCTGAGCGCGTCGTCGGTACCCATGAAGACGGGCGTCACCCGGTATGCGAAGTCGCCGAGGAGGTCGGCGTTGCGCGGGAAGTGAACCCAGCGGAACTTCTGGATCGGGGACTGCAGCGTCGACAGCTGGTTGGGGTTCAGCACGTCGCCCGCAGTCGTGAAGGCGAGCCGGTTCTTCAGCGGGTAGAAGCGGTCGCCGTCCGGCTCCTGGTACTCGATCGCGAAGCCCACGAAGTCGTCGGGGGGCGTGCCCTGCTTCCAGTTCATCGCGAGCAGCGCCATCCCGTCTCCGCGGTGGACCTTCAGCGAGAAAGGCGCCTGGGCGTTCCCGCCGGCGACCTGGAACTCAGAGGCCATCGCGCGTCGCCTTCACGTGCAACACGGCACGAAGTATCCAGGGCGGAAGCGCCCTGTCAACCTGGTCAGGCTGCGGCGACCGCGGCCTTGACGGGCAGCAGCTCGCGTAGAAACTCGCCCGTGTAGGAGCCTTCGGCCTCGGCGATCTGCTCGGGCGTGCCGGTTGCAATCACCTCGCCACCGGCCTCGCCTCCCTCGGGACCGAGGTCGACGATCCAGTCCGCCTGCTTGATCACGTCGAGGTTGTGCTCGATCACGAGCACGGTGTTGCCGGCGTCGACCAGCCGTTGGAGCACCTCGAGCAGCTTCTCGATGTCGGCGAAATGGAGGCCTGTGGTCGGCTCGTCGAGGATGTAGAGCGTCTTGCCGGTGGCGACCTTGGACAGCTCCTTGGCCAGCTTCACGCGCTGAGCCTCGCCGCCGGACAGCGTCGTTGCCGGCTGCCCGAGCTTGATGTAGTCGAGCCCGACGTCATGGAGCGTCTGGAGCTTCCGGCGGATTTTCGGGATCTTCGCGAAGAAGGACAGAGCCTCCTCGACCGACATGTCCAGGACCTCGGAGATGTTCTTTCCCTTGAACCGCACCTCGAGAGTCTCGCGGTTGTAGCGTGCGCCCTTGCACGTCTCGCACGGCACGTAGACGTCGGGCAGGAAGTGCATCTCGATCTTGATCTGCCCGTCCCCCTTGCAGGTCTCGCAGCGTCCGCCTCGGACGTTGAACGAGAACCGCCCCGGCTTGTAGCCGCGCACCTTCGACTCGGGGGTGAGCGAGTAGAGCTCGCGGATCGGCGTGAACAGGTCGGTGTAGGTCGCCGGATTCGAACGGGGCGTCCTGCCGATCGGCGACTGGTCGATGTCGATCACCTTGTCGAACGCGTCGATCCCGTCGACCGAGACGTGATCGCCCGGCTTCGTCCGCATCTTGTGCAGCCGGTTGGCACAGGCCTTGTAGACGATCTCGTTGACGAGCGTCGACTTGCCCGAGCCCGACACGCCCGTCACGCACACGAGCTTCCCGACTGGAAACTCGACGTCGATGCCCTTCAGGTTGTGCTGCGACGCGCCGCGCACGCCGAACGACCCGAGATCTTCAGTACGTCGATCCGGCACCGCGATCGCCCGCGCACCGGAGAGGAACTGCCCCGTGACCGAGCCGCGCGACCGCTGCACCTTCGCGGCGGTCCCCTCGGCGACGACATGGCCGCCGTGCTCGCCCGCTCCCGGCCCCATGTCCACCAGCCAGTCGGCCGAGCGCATCATCTGCTCGTCGTGCTCGACGACGACCACGGTGTTGCCGAGGTCGCGCAGCCGCTCGAGCGTGCCGATCAGCTTGCCGTTGTCGCGCTGGTGGAGCCCGATCGACGGCTCGTCGAGGATGTACAAGACGCCGACCAGCTGCGAGCCGATCTGGGTCGCCAGCCGGAGCCGCTGCGCCTCGCCGCCGGACAGCGTGGCCGACGCGCGGTCGAGGTTCAGGTAGCCGACCCCGACGTCGTCGAGAAACGTCAGCCGCTCGCGGATCTCCTTGACGATCCGCGCACCGATCAGCTGCTCCACCTCGGTCAACTCCAGCTCCCCGAGGAATTCGAGCGACCGCGTAACCGACATCTTCGTGAACTCGTGGATGTTCAGACCGCCGACGGTGACCGCCAGCACCTCCGGCTTCAGCCGCGCGCCGCCGCACGCCGGGCACGGCCGGAACGACATGTACTCCTCGATCCGCTCGCGCTGCTGCGACGAGTCGGTCTCCCGGTAGCGCTTCTGCAGGCTGGGGACGATCCCCTCGAAGTTGAGCATGTACGACCGCTTGCGCCCCATGCGGTTGCGGTACTGGACGTAGATCCGCTCGCCCTTGGTGCCGTACAGGAACAGGTCCTGCTGCTCCGTGGACAGCTCCTGCCACGGCTTGTCGAGATCGATCTCCCAGCGCTCGGCGATCGCCTGGATGACCGACTCGTAGTAGCTCGAGTTGCCGACCGACCAGGGCACGAGCGCGCCCTCGGCGATCGAGAGCGACGGATCGGGCACGAGCAGATCGGGATCGATCTCCTGCTGCGCGCCGAGGCCGGTGCAACGCGGGCAGGCGCCGTGGGGCGAGTTGAAGGAGAAGATCCGAGGCTGCAGTTCGGGCAGCGAGACGCCGTGCTCGGGGCAGGCGAACCGCTCGGAGAAGGTCAGTACGTTCGAATGCCCTTGGGCATTCGAACCATCAGACACCGCGCCGTCGACCACGTCGATCACGACCAGCCCCTCGGCGAGGGCGACCGCTGTCTCGATCGACTGCGCCAGCCGCGTCCGCAGGTCCTCTTTCATCACGAGGCGGTCGACGACCACCTCGATCGTGTGCTTGAACTTCTTGTCGAGCTCGATCTCCTCATCGAGCAGGCGCTGCTCGCCGTCGACCTTGACGCGCGTGAAGCCCTCGGCGCGCAGGTGCTCGAAGACGTCCCTGTACTCGCCCTTGCGGTCGCGGACGACCGGCGCATTCACCGTGAACCTCGTTCCCTCCGACAGTCGCAGCACCTGGTCGACGATCGCCTCGATCGACTGGCCGGCGATCGGGCGGCCGCAGATCGGGCAGTGCGGGCGGCCGACACGCGCGTAGAGCAGGCGCAGGTAGTCGTAGATCTCGGTCACCGTGCCGACGGTCGAGCGAGGGTTCCGCGAGGTCGTCTTCTGGTCGATCGAGATCGCGGGCGAGAGGCCGTCGATCGAGTCGACGTCGGGCTTCTCCATCATCTGCAGGAACTGCCGCGCGTAGGCCGACAGCGACTCGACGTAACGGCGTTGGCCCTCGGCGTAGATGGTGTCGAAGGCCAGGCTGGACTTGCCCGACCCGGACAGGCCGGTGATGCAGATCAGCGCGTTCCGGGGCAACCGGACGGTGATGTCCTTAAGGTTGTGCTCCCGCGCGCCGTGAACGACGAGCTCGTCCGCAGCCATCGACCGTCCATTCTATCGTGCGAACAGACGTTCGCAAAGGGGTTGGAATCCGTTTGCGCAAGCGCCGCTGTGGAGACAACCACAGGCGATGAGCGAAGTCGCCCGCAAGTCCTTCGTCGCCACGTTGGTGGCTGTCTCCGTTGTCGTGGGCGCCTTCGCACTCTGGCACCTCAAGGTAGTGATCGCCCTCGTCCTGCTCGCAATCGTGATCGCGTCGGCCATGCGACCCGGTATCGAGTGGCTCCACGCGCGGCGAATTCCCCGCTCCGTCGGGCTCCTGATCCACTACCTCGGCCTGATCGTCGTGGTCGGCTTCCTGCTCTGGTTGATGGTGCCGCGGGCTCTCGATCAGATCGAGAACGCCCTCGGAGGTTCGCTGACGTCCAGTTCGGCCGTCGCCAAGGCCGCCCAGAACTCCCATGGGATCAAGCACGAGATCCTGATCGGCATCCAGCACCGGCTCGAGCGGCTCCCGCACGGCGCGGATCTGATCCACCCCGCGGTGACCTACGGTCGCACTGCGCTCGAGATCGTGATCAGCATCTTCCTGGTGTTCGCGATCGCCGCCTACTGGGTGTTCGAGAAGGAGAAGGCGCAGGACGTCGTGCTCAGCCTCGTCAAGCGGGAAAGACGGAAACGGATCCGCGGGACCTGGGATCTGATCGACGCGAAGCTCGGAGCCTACGTCCGCGGGATGTTGCTGATGATCACGTTCGTCAGCACGGTGCTCTCGGTCGCGTTCTGGCTCATCGGGCTGCCCTATTGGCTCCTGGTAGGCGTCTTTGCGGGCCTCGTCGAGGTCGTGCCGATCGTCGGCCCCCTGATCGCCGGCGTGACCGCAGTCGGGCTCGGCCTCACGGTCTCGGTGACGACCGCGGTCGGCGCTGCGATCGCGGTCTGGGGGCTACGCCTCCTGCAGGACTACGTGATCGGGCCGCGGGTGCTGGGCCATGCTGTCGGCCTCTCGCCGCTGATCGTCCTGCTGACCGTCACCTCGGTCGGGATCCTGATCGGACCCGCCTACGTACTGCTCGCGACGCCGTTCGCGGCCGTCCTGGCCACGATCGTCGACGTCGCCGTCTTCGACAAGGACCCGCATAAGGAGGACGTGCCGGCGGTGATCTTCCCGGCGAAAGACGCGGAAGCGGGCTGACGTACGCGAAAGCCGCCTGGACGACCGAGAGGTAGACCGCCGGAGCCCGGCTTTGCCGGGCGGGAGGCAGGTGCGGAGAGGCAACCTCTTTAGCGCCGTGACATGAGCCGGCTCCGCTGCGGTACGAAGAACGCCAAGGCCGGCAAGGAGGGGGTCCGTGGGGGAACCAGGGGTTCCCCCAGGATCAAGCTCTGCGCCAGCGGCCGAAGACCAGGCCGCCGACCGTGAAGCCGAGCCCGAAGGTGCCGACTGCGAACGCGCCGATCGCGACCGCCTTGCGCCAGCTCGACATCTGCCGCCACCGCCCGAGTGCCTCCTCCTCGTCGGCAGTCAGCGGCTCGCCTCGGCGCTGCTTGCGGAGTGCGCCTCCGGCCCGCAGGCCCAGGTAGAGATCCTCGACGATCTCGGCCGGCTCGTCCGTCACGACGATGAGTTTATAGGGTGGTTCGGCCGTGCCCGCGCGGATTCTCCACGTCTCCGACCTGCATGTCGGCGCCCGCGAGAGCCCGGACGCGGGGCCGGCGCTCGCGGCACTGGTCGAGCGGCTGCGGCCCGAGCTGATCGTCGCCAGTGGCGACCTCACGCACCGCGGGCGCCGCGACCAGCACGACCGGGCGGCCGCCCTGCTGCGTGCCCTGGCAGTTCCGGTCGTCGCCGTGCCGGGCAACCACGACATTCCGTACACGTTCCCGGCTCGGTTCACGCAGCCGTGGGCGGAGTTCGAGCGGCTCTGGGAGACGACCCGGCCCGTGCACGTCTCCGACGGCGTCTGCCTCGTCGGCATCAATTCCGTGCGGCCGTGGCGTCACCAGTCCGGCGGCATTCGCGACGACCAGCTCGACTGGGCGGTGTCGCAGCTCGCCGCCGCGCCGCCGGCCGCCCTGCGCATGGTCGCCCTGCATCACCAGCTCGGCGGAGCGCCGTGGCGGACGCGCAAGCGGCCGGTCGCCCGGCGCGACCATGTCCTCGGCGCGCTCGTCGACGCGGGCGCGGAGCTCGTGGTCTCCGGGCACACCCACCAGGGCGCGGTGGCCGAGCGGCACGAATTCGAGGTCTGGTCGGAGGGCCGGCGGGGCGTGGTGGTGGCAACAGCGCCGGGACTGGGACAGCCGAGGCCCCACCGCCGCGGCGAGGCGCGGGGCCTGCTCGTCTACGAGGCCGACCAGGACGAGCTGGGTGTGCACACGTACATCTGGCGGGGCGACGACTGGGGCCTGACTGCCAGCCGCCGGTTTCCACGCGGCGTCGGCGTGCTCGACCCCGGCTAGTAGAGACGAGCCGTCCGCGAACGGGCGAGCGGCCTACCGTTTGCATCGAGCGCGACTGCGGCCGCGTAGCGAGTTCGCGCCGGGATCGCGAACGAGGTCTCGAACCCTCGCTTCGGATGCGCCCCGCCCGGGCGAAGCGCCCCGAGCCTGCTCCCGGTTTCGAGCCGCCAGGCCGCCAGCTCGGTCGCTCCGTTCCAGCTCGCGTAGAACCTGGCCGTCCCGGCGCCATGCCTGTAGGCCTTGAACGCCGGCGGCACCTGCGGCTTCCCGGCCCACGGGAAGCGGAAGACGCGGTAGTTCTGTCCGTTCCCCGGCAGGTGGGCGTCGAAGCAGACCTCGCCGTCGCGGTCGTACTCCGTGAACCACCCCGTGATCCCCCAGGTGACCAGCCGGTTGGTGTTCGGCAGCAGCTGGTTGCTGCCCGTCGCGAACGCGAAGAGCGGGCGCTGGTGGCGGATGTCGCGCTTCAGCGTCACCTGCCTGCGGCGCTGGTCGACGGCGAGCACGATCGCCCTCGACTCCGGTCGGACCCCGGGGTCACGCGGTCCGTTGTCGAACAGGCTGATCGTCCTGCCTCCTTCGTGCAGGCGCGCGTCGTGCTGGAAGCCGAAGTGCGTCCCCTTGCCCATCGAGAAGTCGCTCCGCTTGCCGCCAAGCCGCCAGAGGATCCTCCCGGTCCGGCGGGCGACCTTGTAGAGCGCCGACGTGTTACGGGCGGAGACGAGCAGGTTGCCCTCGTGGTCGACCTCGATCGCGTTGATGTGGAAATAGTCGAACGGGGAGCCGAGCTGGTCGCTGACCGTTTCCGTGATGGGAACGTGGTCGAGGCTGCGCCACTCCCACAGCAGCCGGCCGCTCGGCACGCCCAGTTCCTGGACGACGCCGCCGTAGACGAAGCCGTTGCTCGGACCGCCCACCGCGGTCAGATCCGCGGCACGCGTCTCGTAAGCGGTGACGAGCAGCGTGCCGGCATCGGTCAGCAGCACCTCGTGGAAGTCGGGCCGACGGTGCCGGGCCGACGAGAACCGCGCGATCTCCCGGTACGACGAGTCTGCGATCACGTAGTCGCCGACCTTGCCGACGCCGAACACGTAGCGGCCCTCCCACCAGCTGAGCACCGGCGAGCCATGCAGCGTTCCCACCCGGAAGTCCATGACCGTCCGCGGCGTGGCCGGCCGAAAGTAGACGGGATCGCCGCGGTCGTCCGCGATCAGGCTGCCACGCATGCCCGGGCCGGACGAGGGTGCGAGGAACAGATAGCCGTTCGCCGTTCCGCGTGCCGGCGAGACGACCGTGACCACCGGCGGGCGAAGATCCGGGCGCGTGACGAACCCGTGGACGTCGGGCCTCCTCGCCGCAGCGGCGCTCTCGAGCAGCTGCAGGGCGCGGGCGGGCCCGCCGAGCAGCGCGAGCCCGACTCCGCCGCCGACGCCCCGCCTGACGAGCTCCGCCCTGGTCAGCCTGGCCACAGACAGCGGATCATGCCGCAGCGAGGCCTAGGCGGTCACGGCGAGCAGCTCTCGGCGCAGCTCCTTGATCTCGTCACGAAGCTTCGCCGCGTACTCGAAGCGGAGCTCCTCGGCGGCAGTGAACATCTCCTCCTCGAGTTCGACCACGAGGCGCTCGATCTCCTCGGGCTTCATCCCCTCGACCTCGGCCTTGCCGCGGCGGCGGCGCGAAGGGACGGTCGGCGACTCGAGCATCAGGAACTCGGCGATATCGGACACACCCTTCGTCACCGACTCGGGCGTGATTCCGTGCTCCTCGTTGTATTCCAGCTGCTTCGCGCGGCGGCGGTTGGTCTCGTCGAGCGCGCCCTGGATCGCCTCGGTCATCTTGTCGGCGTAGAGGAGCACCTTGCCGTTCACGTTGCGGGCGGCGCGGCCGATCGTCTGGACGAGCGCCGTCTTCCCGCGCAGGAACCCCTCCTTGTCGGCGTCGAGCACCGCGACCAGCGAGACTTCGGGCAGGTCGAGCCCCTCTCGGAGCAGGTTGACTCCGACCAGGACGTCGTAGTCGCCGAGCCGCAGCTCGCGGATGATCTGGATGCGCTCGAGCGTGTCGATCTCCGAGTGGAGATAGCGCGCCTTCACCCCCGCCTCGAGCAGGTAGTCGGTCAGGTCCTCGGCCATCTTCTTGGTCAGCGTCGTCACCAGCACCCGCTCGCCCGCCTCCTCGCGCCGGCGGATCTCGTTCAGCAGGTCGTCGATCTGGTTCTTGGTCGCGCGCAGCTCCACCTCGGGGTCGACGATGAAGGTCGGGCGGATCAACTGCTCGGCGACCACCTTCGAGTGGCGCAGCTCGAAGGGCCCCGGCGTCGCCGAGACAAAGACCAGTTGAGGCACCTTGCCGAGGAACTCGTCGAAGCGAAGCGGCCGGTTGTCGAGCGCCGAGGGCAGCCGGAAGCCGAAGTCGACCAGCGTCTGCTTGCGCGAGCGGTCGCCCTCGTACATGCCGCCCAGCTGCGGCACGGTCTGGTGCGACTCGTCCACGAACACGACCAGGTCGTCGGGGAAGTAGTCCAGCAGGGTGAACGGGTGGGAGCCCTGCGGACGCCCCTCGAGATGGCGCGAGTAGTTCTCGATCCCGTTACAGAAGCCGAGCTCCTTCAGCATCTCCAGGTCGTACTCGGTGCGCTGGCGGAGCCGGTGCGCCTCGAGCTGCTTGCCCTGCTCCTCGAACAGCCGTACCTGCTCCTCGAGCTCGTGGCGGATGTCGTCGACCGCGCGCTCGACGGTGGGCGTCGAGGTCACGTACTCCGTCGCCGGCCAGATCACAAGGTTGTCGAGCCGGGCGTAGATCTCCCCGGTCAGCGGGTCGAAGTGGGAGATCGACTCGACCTCGTCGCCGAAGAACGAGATGCGGTATGCGGTCTCGGAGTTCGCGGGCTGCACCTCCATTACGTCGCCCTTCACGCGGAAGCGCCCGCGGGCGAGCACGGCGTCGTTGCGCACGTACTGGCTCTCGACCAGCGTCCGCAGCGCGTCGTCGCGGTCGGTCGTCTCGCCCACCTCGAGCACGAGCACGCGACCGCGCCACTCCTCCGGCGAGCCGAGGCCGTAGATGCACGAGACCGACGCGACCACGACCACGTCGCGGCGGGTGAACAGGGCCGAGGTGGCGGCGAGCCGCAGACGCGAGATGTCGTCGTTCCGGGACGAATCCTTCTCGATGTAGAGGTCGGCCTGTGGAACGTATGCCTCCGGCTGGTAGTAGTCGTAGTACGAGACGAAGTACTCGACCGCGTTCTCGGGGAAGAATTCGCGGAACTCGTTGCAGAGCTGGGCGGCCAGGGTCTTGTTGTGCGCGATCACGAGCGACGGACGGCCGACCTTCTCGATGATCCACGCCATCGTCGCCGTCTTGCCGGTGCCCGTGGCGCCGAGCATCGTCTGGTAGCGCTCGCCGGCCGCGATCGAAGCGGCGAGCTGGTCGATCGCGTGCGGCTGGTCACCGGTCGGCCTGTATCCCTCGGACGTTTTGAACTCGGGCACGGTGAACACAAGGTACCGGCATGGCAACCGACGCTCTGTCAGCCGCAGCGGCCACTGGCGAAGCCCCTGGCCGCACACAATCGGGGACGCCGCCTTACGCCGCCTACGCGGGAATCGTGGGCACGTTCGCCGGTGGGCTCGCGGCCGCAGGCGTGCTCGGCCGCCTGCTCGACCGCGATCCGCAGTGCCAGACGGCACTCGACCTGGTCGTGCTCTCGGCGGCCACGTTCAAGGCCGCCCGGACTCTCGCCCGAGACGAGGTGACCAGCTTCCTGCGCGAGCCGTTCGTGCGCGGCCACGCACACGACGGTGACGAGGAGCCGGTCGAGTCGGGCGACCTCAACCAGGCGATCGGCGAGCTCGTGACGTGTAGCCGGTGCGTCGGCACATGGGCGGCCGCCGGTCTCGCGGCCACGCAGGTGCTGGCGCCGCGTTTCGGGCGGCTGCTGACCTGGTCCCTGGCCGCGGCAGGCGCGAACGACTTCCTGCAGGCCGGCTTCGCTGTGCTGACGCGCGAGAGCTAGGCGGCTGCCGCTGCCCGCAGCGCCGCCTGCAGCGCCGCGGCCGCGGGACCGCGCTCGAACGGCCGGCCGTCCACCGCGACCACCGGCATCACCTCGCGGACCGACGACGAAGTGAACGCCTCCTCTGCGTCGAGCAGATCGGTGAGCCTGAACGTCCCCTCCGCGACCTCGAAGCCCACCTCGGGCGCCGCCTCCACCAGGACTGCGCGGGTCACCCCGGCGAGGATGCCGAGGTCGAGCGACGGCGTGAAGAGCGTGTCGCCGCTCCGCCACCACACATTCGTGACCGGTCCCTCCAGGACGACACCGTCGTCGCCGACGAACACCGCGTCGTCGGCACCGCGAGCGCGAGCCTCCGCCTCCGCGGCCATGTTCACGGCGTAGCTCGTCGACTTCACGCCGCCCAGCAACCACGGCGCCTCCGCCCGTACGCCGAGCAGCGAGATCAACGAGATGCCGCGCGCCCGCCGTTCCTCGAGGTCATCCGGCAGCGAGCTGACCAGCGCGAGCGGAACTGGCCCGTCCGCGCCCTCGCGGCCCGGCGTAAGGTAGAGGCGCAGCACGACATCGGGCTCGCCGGCGGCAGCGAGCGCCTGGGCGGCCAGGTCCTCGAACCGGTCGGGGAAGCGGATGGCCAGCCGTTCGGACGACGCGCGCATGCGCGCGAGGTGGTCCGCCAGCCGAAACGGGCGTCCGCCGTAGACACGCGCCGTCTCGAAGGCGGCCCGCCCGCGCAGGAGTGCCTCGTCGTCGGCAAGCAGCACCGGCTCGTCGACCGGGACAAGGCCGCGCCCGCCCACCGCCACGGCAAGCAGGCTCAACGGCGCACCGGCTCCCGCAACCGCGTGCCGATCGCGTCGCCCCGAAGGGGTGCATCGATGGCTGCCAGCAGCGGCCGCGCCTTGACGTAGGACTCCTCGATCTCGGCCTCGGGGTCGGAATCCCAGACGATCCCGCCACCCACCCAGAGGTGGATCCGATCCTCGGCGACGGCGAAGGTCCGGATCGTGAGCGCGAGGTCGAGGTCGCCGTTCGGATACACGCGGCCGATCGCCCCCATCGACGCTCCCCGGCCGACCGGTTCGAGTGCGGCGATATGGTCGATCGCGGAGATCTTGGGCGCGCCGGTGACGGAGCCGCCCGGGAACGTCGCCTCCAGCAGCTCGGTGAGACCGATGCCGTCGCGGAGCCGTCCCTCGACCGTCGAGACCATGTGCACGACGCCCGCCAGCTCGTAACCGGCCATCAGCTCGGGCCAGCGGATGCTGCCGGGCTCACAGACGCGCGACAGATCGTTGCGCTCGAGGTCGACGATCATGACGTGCTCGGCGGCATCCTTGTCCGACTGCGCCAGCTCCTCGGCGTCGCCGAGCGGACGCGTCCCCTTGATCGGTCGCGTCCAGACCCGCCGACCCCGGCGCGCCAGGAAGAGCTCGGGTGACGCCGAGATCACCGCCCAGCCGTCGCCGAGAAACGGCCGCGGCTCGAACGGGCGCAACGGCGCGAGCGCGGAGGCCAGGCCGGCAGGATCGCCGACGAACGGCGCAGAGAGATGCTGCACCAGGTTCACCTGGTAGACGTCGCCCGCAGCGATCGCATCTCGCACGGCCTCGACCGCGGCGGCGTACGAGCTCTCGTCCCAGGTCCGCTCCCAGTCACCCGCGCGATACCGGCCGACCGGCGGCGTCGGCTCGACCGCTGTCCGTACGCGCACGGCCGCCGGGGGAAGCGGGCACGGCTCGGGCGGGTCGGAGACGGTCGACCGGCGAAGCGTGCGCGAGAGCCCGTAGCCGAGGTAGAGATCCGCGACGAGCCCATTTCCGCCGCCCTCGAAGAACCCTTCCCTCCGAAGCTCGCCCTCGACCTCCGCGATGGAGCGCAGTTCCTTCATCGGATCTACGCTAACCGCTTCGACCGGTCACGCCTGCCGAAACGGCGACGACCTCGCCGGCACCCTGGTCGTCCGGCTCCTCGGTTGCCGGCAGCTCGCGCATCTTCGGGATCGGCGACGGCAGCAGCCAGAGGAAGCCGAGCATGCCGCCGGCGACCGCGATCCACAGCGTCGTCTGAACACCGATCGCACTGCCGAGCGCGCCGCCGAGGAACGCGCCGACCGGCCGCACGCCGTAGTTGACGACCATGTAGGCCCCGGTGACCCGGGCTCGCAGCCGGTCAGGGACGAGCGCAGCTTTGATCGCGCCGGAGGCGATGTCGAGCAGCATCACGCCCAGCCCCGAGCCGAACTCGGCGAGGAAGAGGCACGCGAGTACGACCCAGTGGGGACCGCGGGCGAGCGGGACGAGCACGAGGGGTGCGGGAAACACGATGCAGCCGACGACGTAGGTCGGCCCGATCCCGATCCGTCGCGAGATGCGCCCGGTGACCAGAGCACCGCGCACGGCGCCGGCCGCGCCGAGCCCGAGCACCAGGCCCAGTGCGCCCGGCCCGACCCCGAGGTAGCGGTTCGCGTAGAGGATGATCAGCGCGAAGAAGACGAAGTTGAAGAAGTTGATCGTGGCGGTCGCGGCGAGCGAGGCGCGGATCGCCCTGGAGCGGACGATGTAGCGCATTCCGGCCGACAGGTGTCCGCTCTCGGCCGACTCGGTCGGAGGCTCTTCGGGCCTGATCCAGGCGAGGGACACGGCGGAGGCGACGAAGGACAGTGCGTCGGCTGCCAGCGCTACCGGCGCCGTCAGCAACTGAACGAGCGTGCCGCCGAGGCTCGGCCCGACGACGGCCGAGAGCGCCCGGCTCCCATGCAGCAGGGAGTTCCCCTCGACGTACCGCTCGCGCGGCACGAGCACCACGAACAAGGTCGTGTAGGAGACGAAAAAGAAGACGCTAAGCAGGCCCGTGGCAAAGCCGACCACGTACAGCTGCTCGAAGGTCAACGCCCCGAACGCGTAGGCGATCGGGACGCTGGCGAGCGCAGCCGCCCGCCCAAGGTCCGCAGCGATCATCACCTGACGCCGCCTGCCGGCGCGGTCGACCCACGCGCCGGCATGCAGCGAGAACAGCAGGCTGGGCAGGAGCGCGGCCGTGACCAGGTAGCCCATTTGGGCAGGCGTCGCGTCGAGAGCGAGCACAGCGACGAGCGGGAGCGCGATCAGCGTGACCTGGTCGCCGACCAACGAGATCGCCTGGCCGGCGAAGAACGTTCGGAACTGTCGGTTGTCCCGGAGCAGCTCCGGGACGAGCCTCACGCGCGGACGATCCTGATGTCGCCGCTCATCGTCGCGCCCTTGACCTCGACCAGGGGGCCGCCGGTGGCGACCTCGACCCCTCCGAGCTCGACCTCGGAGGTCGTGTCGCCGCTGAGCGACTTCGCGTCGACGAAGAGGCGAGAGCCCTGCTTGATCCCGATGCGGACGTCTCCCGACGCGGACTTGACGTCGACGCTGCCCTCTCCGATCGAGCCGATCTGCAGGTCGCCGGAGGCGGTGTTGAGGGAGACGCGGTTCGACGCCTCACCGATCCGAACGTCACCTGAGGCGGACCGGATCGTGCCGCCGCCGGCGGCGGAGCCGACCTGGATGTCGCCGGAGGCCGTGTTCACGTCCATTCTGCCGCCGACAGTGCCCAGCTCCACGTCGCCGCTGGCCGAGCGGACCTTGGCGTCGCGTTCGACGTCCTCGACGTGGACGTCACCGGACGCGGTGTTGGCCTCGAGCGCGCCGAGACGTCCCGACGCCCGGATCGGCGCCGAAGCGATGTTCGCATCGATCTCGGATCCATACGGCGCGCGGACGCGGATGTCGTATTCCTCGTTCTTGAAGCCGAAACGCTTGCGGCTTTCGACGACGATGTCACGACCGTGCTGCTCAACCTTGAGGTTCTCGAGGTCGCCGCGGATCGCCTCGACATCGACGGTCGTCTCGGCGACCTCGGCGGTCTCCACCTCGATGCGGCCGGCGCCGATCCCGAAGCGCAGCCTCGGCGGCTCCTGAGTGGCGAAGTCGTACCTCACCGTGCGCCCTTCCTCCGCCGCGACATCGAACGGACGCGGGTCGGCCGGAGATCGACGCGGTCGCCACGGCGATCCGATGTCTCCCATTCCGGCAGATGTCCGAACAGTCCGGGTACGTACCTCATACCTCCTCCTTTCAGCTCTGGCCGTAGCCGGTCAGCCGGCTGCCGACGCGGCCGCCCGATGCGACCACGCTGGTCAGGCCCCGGCCCAGCGCCTTGACGATCCAGGTGTTGACGGACACGCCCTCCTTCGCCGCCGCACCTTCCACCGACGTCTTCAGGGAGTCGGGCAGGCGCAACGTGATGCGGGCAGTGAGGCCGTCCTCCGGCGGGGGCGCGGGCGCCTCCTCCTCGTGCTCGACGTAGACGAGCGACGGCTCCTGGCCGGCGAGGCGGATCTCGACGTGCCCCGACCGGAGCTGCGCGCTCACCTCGAGGGCGGCTTCGGACAGAAGCTCGAGCAGCCGCAGCCGCAGCGAGGGGGCGAGCGCCTGGCTCAGCCGGTCGGCTGCGACGGAAACCTGCTCGTCGCCGATGCCCGCCAGGGCGGCGAGCTCGGCCTGTAGTGCCTGAACGTGCGTTTCGAGTTGCATCGTGACATCATTATGACATCAGATAGCAGTCTGTCAAGTGTCTTTGTGTTGTCGGAGTGACGAGTAGGCGTGCCGGTACGTCGATTTCAGGTGCTCCACGTGGTCGACGAAGCTGCGGGTCTCGTCGAACTGGATCGGTAGGCCCCGTGCTCGCCAGCGGTCGACGTTCGTCTGGCCGGCGTTGTAGGCGGCGAGCGCAAGGCGCTCCGATCCGTACTTGTCGAGCAGGTGGCGCAGGTACCACGCGCCGTAGCGGACGTTGATCTCGGGGTCGTACAGGTCCGAGACCCGGAACTGAGACCCGCCTGTGCGCTCGGCGATCCCTTCGGCCGTCTCGGGCAGCAGCTGCATCAGGCCGACCGCGCCGCGGTCGGAGCGCGCGTCCGCGTGGAACTTGCTCTCCTGGTAGATGACCGCCGCGAGCAGCGCCGGGTCGAGGTCGTAGTTCCGCGCGTGGCCCAGGACGATGCTCTCGTAGTGCAGCGGGTGCCAGAGGCGCTCGTACCACGCGGGCCGGGTCAGGTGGATCGTCCCGAAGGTCGCGAGCAGAACCGCGATCACGGCCGCGCCGACGACGAGGCGCCTCGCAGAAGCAGTCACTCGGTCAGGCGGTCGAGCACCTGCCCGACGAACGCGTCGAGCTCGTCGAGCGTCCCGTCGTTCACGTAGGCGAAGTCCGCACGCCTCACCTTCTCGGCGTCCGGGATCAGCCGGGCGGCGCGTGCGTCGCGGGCCTGCGTCGTCCGCGCGGCCCGAACGTCGTCGGGCGCCGTGATCACGACCACCGCGTCGAAGCGGTCTTCGCCGCCGATCTCGAACAGGAGCGGAATCTCCGTCACGGCGACCTCGGCGTCGAGGCCGGCGAGCCACTCCTCCTGGACGCGGCGTACGCGGGGGTGGAGCAACGCCTCCAGCCACGCGAGCTGGTCGGGGTTCGCGAAGACGACGGCGGCGATCTCGGCCCGGTCGGTGGTGCCCAGGCGCTCGTCGAGCGCGTCCCGCACCTCCCGATCCTCGCCGATCAGGCGATGGACGACCTGATCGGAGGACAGCGTCGGCACGCCTCGCCGCGCGAATGCCGCCAGCGCCGCGGACTTCCCAGCGCCGATGCCGCCGGTGAGGGCGACCGTAAGCGGGCTCATTCTCGACTAGCTGGTGGCGCCGTCGCCCGGCTGCGGCTCTTCCGCCGGAGACTCCTGGGCGACCTCCGCCTCGGCATGTGCATCCGACTCGAGCGCGGGCTCGTCGTCCGCGACGGTGTCGGTCTCGGCGGCCGCCTCGGCCGCCGGTGCGTCGGCGAAGACCTCTTCGGAGAGGTCGATCTGCGGGCGGAGCGGCTCGTCGCCCTCGACCAGCGGCTGCGCCTGGCCATCCTCGATCCGCTTCAGCGACAGGGACAGCCTCCGGCGCTCGGCGTCGACCTCGATGATCTTCACGTTGACGAGGTCGCCCTGCGAGACGACCTCGCGCGGGTTCTCGACGTGGTGCTGCGCGAGCTCGGAGATGTGCACGAGCCCCTCGACACCGGGCAGGATCTCGACGAATGCGCCGAAGGTGACGACCTTTGTCACCCGTCCCTGGACGACGTCCCCCTCGCCGTAGCTGTCCAGCACCTGCTGCCAGGGGTCGGTCTGGGTCTGCTTGAGGCCGAGCGAGATCCGCTGCCGGTCGCGGTCGATGTCGAGCACCTTGACCTTGACCGTCTGGCCGATCTCGAGCACCTCGGACGGGTGGTTGACGTGCGACCACGAGAGCTCGGAGATGTGGATCAGCCCATCCATGCCGTCGAGGTCCACGAACGCGCCGAAGTCGACGATATTCGAGATCTGACCCTCCACCACGTCGCCGGGATTGAGCCGGTCGAGAATCGCCTGGCGCATCTCTTTGCGCTCGTCCTCGAGCACGGCCCGGCGCGAGAGCACGACGTTGTTGCGCGAGCGGTTGAGCTCGATCACCTTGCAGCGCAGCTCCTTGGCCAGGAACTCGTCCAGGTCCTGGACGCGGCGGATGTCGACGAGCGAGGCCGGCAGGAAGCCGCGCACGCCGAGGTCCAGGATCAGGCCGCCCTTGACCACCTCGATCACCCTCCCGTTGACCGGTTGGCCACTCTCGGCCGCCTGCTCGATCGCCTTCCACGCCATCTCGAAGCGGGCACGCTTCTTCGACAGGATCAGCCGGCCGTCGGCGTCCTCCTTGGTGAGAACGAGCGCGTCGATCTCGTCGCCGAGCGCCACCTCGTCGGCCGGGTTGATCGAGCGCCGGATCGACAGCTCGGCGACCGGGATGACGCCTTCCGACTTGTAGCCGATGTCGACGAGAACCTCGTCCTTGTCGACGCGGACGACCTTCCCGTGGACGACCTCGCCCTCGTTGATCGTCGGGAACGTGGAGTCGTAATCGGGGATCAGCTCGCCGTCCGGACCGGTAGTCCAGACGCCTGCGTCGCTCGTGTCGATCGTCTCGTTCTGCATTGGAAGCCGGTCAGTATACCCGGGCCTCCGTAAGACGCTCCCTTCGCGAGACGGTTAGCAACGTACCGTCGCGCGACCCCTCCGGCCGGCCCCGCCACCGTGTTTTCACCGAGTCCGCACTGCTCGGGTCGAGCGAGGTATGACAGCATTTCGGCGTATCTGCAGGCCGACGACCTCAAGGGGAAACCGCATAGAAGACACGCTCTTGGCAGACGGTGGTTGCGCTGGACCGTTCCGCTCGCGTTGGCGGCGGCCGTCGGCGCCGTTCTCGTGGCGACGCTCGCGTCGCCCAGGCAGGCATCGGCCGACGTCGTGATCGCGGGCGCGCGGTCGATCTCGGATCCCGTCTCGATCGCGTACGGCGCGAACAAGACGGGCTCGACGACGGACGTGCACGTGCTCGCGTTCAACGACCTGCACGGCAACCTCGAGGCGGCGACGAACAACATCACGGCCATTTCGCGGCGGCGCCGCCTACCTGGCGAAGGCGGTCAAGGACAAGCGGGCCGTGTACGGCGGCCAGGAGGCGACGGTCTTCGCGGGCGACAACATCGGCGCCAGCCCGCTGGCGAACGGGCTCTTCTTCGAAGAGCCGATCACGGTCGCCACCAACCTGATGAACGTCGACTTCGCGTCGGTCGGCAACCACGAGTTCGACAAGGGCGCCGCGGAGCTCCTGCGGATCCAGAACGGCGGCTGCCGCCCGGTCGAGGGCTGCACGGCGGCTCCATACGCCCTGCCGAACGGAGGCACCACGAACGTCTATCCGGGGGCCGACTTCCAGTACCTGGCGGCCAACGTCGTGGTCGACGCGACCGGCAAGACGCTCTTTCCCCCCTACGCGACGAAGACGTTCCGCACCGACCACGGCAACAAGAAGCTCGAGGTCGGGTTCATCGGCGAGGTGCTCCAGGGAGACGCCGACGATCGTCACTCCCACCGGCGTCGCCGGGCTGACGTTCGAGGACGAGGCCGACGCTGCCAACGCCGTCGTCCACGACCAGGCGGCGAAGCACGTCGGAGCCTGGGTGCTGGTCATCCACCAGGGCGGCCAGCAGGCGGGCGCTCCTTCACTCAATGGTGCGCGGGCAACCTCGCGGGCAGCGACATCGACAAGATCGCCCAGCGGCTCGATCCGAGGATCAAGGTGATCGTCTGGGCTCACACGCACAACGAGTACCGCTGCGCGGTCACCGCAGGCGGCGTCACGCGGCTGGTCACCAGTGCCGCGTCGTTCGGGCGGATCCTGACGGACATCACGCTCACTCTCGACGACAAATCGGGCGAGCTGGTGCAGGCGAGCGTGGACAACCAGATCGTCGACAACGCGCTCAACCCCCGGATCGACAACACAACCGTCCGCCAGCCCGATCCGACGAAGGAGGATCCGGCGGTGGCCGGGGTCGTCAAACCAGTACGTGACCGCTTCGGCACCGCTCGCGAACCAGGTGATCGGCAGCATCCAGGGCGACCTGACGCGGAACGCGTCTGCGCTGGGCGAGTCGGCGCTCGGCGACGTCATCGCCGACGCCCAGTACGTCGCCACCCAGCCGGCCGGCCTCGGCGGCGCGCAGCTGGCGTTCATGAACCCCGGCGGCATCCGCGCCGACCTCCTGTTCGGCGCCATCTCGTCGGGCGGAGAGCAGCCGGGCGAGGTCACCTACGGCGTGGCGTTCACGGTGCAGCCGTTCGGGAACAGCCTCGTCACCAAGACCATGACCGGAGACATGATCCGCAGGCTGCTGCAGCAGCAGTTCCAGGGTTGCGGCGGAACCGCCCCGGCCGCCGGACGCTTCCTGCAGATCTCGTCCACGTTCTCGTACGAGTCGGCTCCGGCCGCAGCGAGCTGCGAGGCCAAGATCGGGCAGATGCGGGTGAACGGCGTGCTCGTCAACCCGACGGACTCGTTCGCGTGACGATGAACAATTTCCTCGCCACGGGGGGCGACGGCTTCACGGTCTTCAACGAGGGCACGGACGCCCTCGGCGGAGCCCAGGACATCGACGCACTGGTCGACTACTTCCACGCGGCCGGGACGGCCGGGATCGCCGTCCCGCCCCTCGACCGGGTCGTGCCGAAGCCGTAGACGGGCTCGAGAGCTAGCCGCTCACCGGCGGTGCGCGGCTAGCTCTTCGCCTCGTCCCAGTCGGCGCCCGACCCCACGTCGACCGCAAGCGGCGGATCGAGCGCGTACGCGCCGCACATCTCCTCGCGGACGAGATCCTTGAGCGCGCCGACCTCGGCCTCCGGGGCCTCGAGCAGCAACTCGTCGTGCACCTGGAGCACGAGGTGCGCGCCGCGGCCCTCGTCCCTGAGCCGGCGGTGGATCCGGATCATCGCGACCTTGATGATGTCTGCGTTCGAGCCCTGCATGACGAAGTTGACCGCGAGCCGCTCGCCGAGCGACCGCGTCTGGCGGTTCTGGGCCCGGATCTCCGGGACCGGCCGGCGCCGTCCGAGCAGACTGGTCACGTAGCCGTCCCGCGCCGCCTCCTCGATGGTGCGGGCGATGAAGTCCTGCACGTGCGGGAAGCGGGCGAGGTAGGCGTCGATGTACTCCTGCGCCTGCTCGCGCGGGATCTCCAGGTTCTCCGAGAGGCCGAACGCGGAGATGCCGTAGATGATCCCGAAGTTGATCATCTTC
>JBKPRA010000089.1:0-12485 GCA_046734335.1 Actinomycetota bacterium
CCGTACGTCAACAACCACTGGCTCGGCGGCCTGCTGACGAACTGGCGCACGATCTCCGACCGCATCGACCGGCTGCACGACCTGCGCCGGCTGCGCGACGACAACCAGCTCGAGCTGCTCCCGCCCAAGGAGCGGATCGCCATGCTCGCCGAGCTCGAGAAGCTAGAGGCGAACCTCGGCGGCGTCGCCGACATGAAGCGCCAGCCGGACGCGATGTTCGTCCTCGACCTACGCAAGGAGGCGCTCGCAGTCCGCGAGGGCCGGCGGCTCGGCATGCCGATCATCGCCCTGGTCGACACCAACTGCGATCCCGACGAGGCCGAGTACGTGATCCCGGGCAACGACGACGCGATCCGCTCGTGCAGCCTGGTCACCCGCGTGATCGCGGACGCGATCGCCGAGGGCAAGCAGAAAGTGAGCCCAGCCGAGATGGCCGCAGCACCCGAACCGGAGCCGCAGGAGCCGGAGGCTCCGACACAGGAGACGGCCGAGCCGGTCGACGAACCGGAATCGACGACCGAGTCGATTCCCACGGATGAAACAGCACCCGCGACAGCGGAGGAGAGCTGATGGCCGCGATCTCTGCGAGCCTCGTCAAGGAGCTTCGTGACAAGACCGGCGCGGGGATGATGGACTGCAAGCGCGCGCTCGAGGATACGAGCGGCGACCTCGATGCCGCTGTCACGCTCCTGCGTGAGAAGGGCATGGCGACCGCGGCCAAGCGCGCCGGCCGCGTGACGACCGAGGGCAAGGTCGGCTACCGCCTGGCCGACGACGGCAGCCGGGGCACGATGGTCGCAGTCGGGTGCGAGACGGAGCCGGTCTCCAACAACGAGGAGTTCCTCGCCTACGCGAAGGACGTCCTCGACGTAGTCGATGCCAACGGCGCCGGCGCCGAGGCCGAGCTGGAGGACGCTCGCGTGCAGCTGTCCGGCAAGCTCGGGGAGAACATCGCGGTCGCCGGCACCGCTCGCTTCGAGCAAGTGGACGGCGGCGTGATAGCAGCGTATGCGCATCCGCCCGCGAACAAGATCGGGGTCCTCGTCCAGTTGCGAGGGGGCGACGCGGAGCTGGGCCGGAAGGTGGCGATGCACGTCGCGGCCTCGCCGTCCACCCAGTGGATCGGTCGGGAGGACGTGCCGCCCGACACGGTTGCCAGCGAGCGCGAGATCTACTCCAACTCGGACGAGGTACAGTCGAAACCCGAGCAGGCGCGTGAGAAGATCGTCGAAGGGATGATGAACAAGCGCTTCTTCGCGCAGACGGTCCTGACCGACGAGGAGTGGATCCATGACGGCTCCAAATCGGTCGGACAGGCGCTGCAGGAGGCAGGGGCAGAGGTTCTCGAGTTCGAGCGCTTCCAGCTGGGATGACTGTCGCTCGGCTTTGCCTCGCTCGTGTGGGGGGAACGGCCGGTTTCTCCCACGAGCCCCCGTCCCGAGTTGACCTCGCATCCCAGATGCCACTCTCGGCCGCGCTCACCAGGTCGGTCGCGGCGACGAAAAGCTCACGCCGGGCCGCGCAGGAGCTCGGATGAGCCTGGAAGCGCGGACCAGCCCAGCGGCCGGCATATCTGACAAAACCGGGTTCCGGCGGGTCCTGCTGAAGCTCTCCGGCGAGGCGTTGATGGGCGACCGTGCCTTCGGGATCGACCAGGAGCGGGTGGAGTCGATCGCGAAGGAGATCGTCTCGGTTCAGCAGGAGGGGCTCGAGGTCGCTCTGGTGATCGGAGCGGGCAACTTCGTCCGCGGGATGGAGGCGGCGGCCGCCGGGATGGACCGTGCGACCGCCGACTACGCCGGCATGCTCGCGACCGTCCTCAACTCCCTGTCCGTGCAGGACGCGTTGGAACGCAACGGCGCGCAGACGCGCGTCCTCTCGGCGATCACGGTTGCCGAGGTCGCCGAGCCGTACATCCGCCGGCGGGCGATCCGCCACCTGGAGAAGGGCCGGATCGTCATCTTCGCCGCCGGCACGGGGAACCCGTTCTTCACCACCGACACCGCCGCGGCGCTCCGGTCGCTCGAGATCGGGGCAGAGGCGATCCTGATGGCGAAGAACCGCGTCCGGGGCGTCTTCGACGGTGACCCGCGCGAGGATCCTGACGCCGAGTTTCTACCGGAACTGACCCACCTGGAGGCGATCGAGCGCGGGCTGAAGGTGATGGACACGACCGCGCTGTCGCTCTGCATGGAGAACGACCTGCCGATCCATGTCTTCGAACTCGCCGACGGCAACATCAGGCGCATCGTGGCCGGCGAGCGCGTAGGAACCCTGATCACGACGCCGAAAGGGGCCGCCCGATGATGGACGACCTGATCCAGGACGCCGTTCGCCGCATGGACAAGTCTGTCGAGACGACGCAGCACGAGTTCAACAGCATCCGCACCGGCCGCGCCTCGGCCGCCCTGCTCGACCATGTCCAGGTCGACTACTACGGGACGGCGACGCCGTTGAACCAGCTGGCGACGATCAACGTGCCCGAGCCGCGGATGTTGACCGTTCAGCCGTTCGATCCGAGCTCGCTGAAGTCGATCGAGAAGGCGATCATGGAGTCGGACCTCGGCTTGACGCCTTCGAACGACGGGAAGCTCATCCGCCTGCCGATCCCCCAGCTGACCGAGGAGCGGCGGAAGGACCTCGTCAAGGTCGTGCGCCAGCGGGCGGAGGACGGGCGGGTGGCTGTGCGGAACGTGCGCCGCGACGTGATGAAGCACCTGGAGGAGCTCGTCCGCAATGGAGACGTCGGCGACGACGACGAGCGGCGGGCGGAGGAGCGCGTCCAGAAGCTGACCGACGAGCACGTGCACAAGATCGACGAGCTGCTCAAGCGCAAGGAAACCGAGATCCTTGAAGTGTAAGCCGCGGAAAGTGCTGCGCACTTTCCGCGGAAATGGCTTCCGACGGCGATGAGCCTGCTGACGAGAATCAAGGGCCTGCGGGGATCGGGGCCGTCAGACCCGGATCATCCCGACGTCGCCCGCGCCGTAGCGATCATCATGGACGGCAACGGCCGCTGGGCGAGGAGGCGGAGAGTCAGCATCGCCGAGGGTCACAGAGCCGGCTCGCGTGCGCTTCGGCCGATCGTCGAGACCGCAATCGACCTCGGAGTCGAGTCGCTCGCCGTCTACGCCTTCTCGACGGAGAACTGGACTCGCTCCGAGGAGGAGATCGGCGCCCTGATGGAGACGTTCGCCGAGACGATCGAGCGCGAGCTGCCCGATCTGGTCGTCCAGGGCGTGCGCGTCCGCTTCATCGGCCGGCGCGACCGCGCCCCCGAAGATCTCCAGGAACGCATGGTCAGGCTGGAGCGGGAGACGAAGCGCAATGACCGGCTGAGCCTGTGGATCGCGTTCGACTACGGCGGCCGTGCCGAGCTCGTCGAGGCTGCCCGCAGGCTCGTCACATCGGGAGTCGCTCCGGAGGATGTCGACGAGAACACCTTCGCGGCGCAGCTCTACGCGCCGTCGATGCCCGACCCAGACCTCCTGATCCGCACCTCGGGCGAGCTGCGGATCTCCAATTTCCTGCTCTGGCAGCTCGCCTACTCGGAGCTCGTCTTCGTCGACACGCTCTGGCCCGACTTCGGCCCGCGCCACCTCCGCGAGGCACTCGGAGCGTACGCGCGTCGTCGCCGGCGGTTCGGCGGTAGGTAGGCGGCTTGCTCACGCAAGCCGGCTAGAGAGAGACTCTCCCACCATGCGCCTGCGGCCTTCGTCCAACCGTTTCCCGATCGTGGCGATCGAGACGGCTTGAGCAACCTCGCCTCGCGACTGCTGGTCGTGCTGGTCGGGCTCCCGCTCGTTCTCGGGTTGGTGTGGCTCGGGGGCTGGTGGCTCTGCGTGCTGGCGGTCGCAGTGGGGTTGCTGGCGCTGCACGAGTTTTACGCGATGACCCGCGCGCTGCGGCCGATCGTGATCGCCGGCTACCTCGGACTCGCCCTGACGCTGGTGGCGGCGCAGGCAGGAGGCTTCGTGTGGGTTGCCGGAAGCCTCTTCGCGACCGTTGCGCTTGCGTTCCTGCTCAAGGGGCTGGCCGACACGAGGCAGTCGGCGACGGTCGCCGTGGGAGGGACCGTGCTGGGAGTGACGTGGATCGGCCTCGGCCTGGTCGCGTTACTCGCGCTCCGCGCCCTGCCGGAGCACGGCCGCCTGGCGGCGTTCACCGTGCTGATCGCGGTCTGGGCCGGTGACACGTTCGCGTACCTCGTCGGACATGTCGTCGGCCGGCACAAGCTGGCCCCGACGATCTCGCCCGGCAAGACGTGGGAGGGATTCGTCGGCGGCACAGCGGCAACCGTCTTCGTCACGTTCGTCGCGCTCTACAAGGACCGCGACGAGTTCCTCTCGATCGGGCAGATCCTTCTCCTCGGAGCCGCCCTCGCCGTCGCGGCCCCGGTGGGCGACCTGTTCGAGTCGCTGCTCAAGCGGGACATGGGCGTGAAGGACAGCGGCCGACTGCTGGCCGGACACGGCGGCGTCCTCGACCGGATCGACGCACAGCTCTTCGCCTCCGTCGCCGCCCTGTACCTGATCCTCGCCTTCGACAAGATCTAGCCGCGGCGGATCGCCTCCGGTCGAGCGCTGCGCGTGTGACGCATGCACCGGCCGCGGGTGTTCCGGTGGCGGCGGTTTCCCGAGGCGGTCGTGACCATGAAATCCGCGCGGAGGGGAAACGCGAACATGCCGGAAGAGTGACTCCGATGAAGCCGCGGCATACTGTTCCCGTGCGGAGAGTCGCGCTGATCGGTGCGACGGGGTCGATCGGACGCCAGGCGGTCGAGATCGTCGACGCCCACCCTGGGCTCGAGTTGGTCGCGGTCGCATCCCACTCGACCCCGCTCGACGGCCTTGCACCGCTGATTCAGGTCGGGGGCGACCCGACCGAGCTGCTCGAGCGCGCCCAGCCGGATGTCGTGCTCAACGCCGTCGTCGGGTTCGCCGGGCTGCCGGTCACGTTCTGGGCGCTCGAGCGCGGCATCGATCTCGCGCTCGCGAACAAGGAGAGCCTCGTCGCCGCCGGCGAGCTCGCTCTCGCGGCGCAGGCGAAGGGAGGGGGAAGGCTCCTCCCCGTCGACAGCGAGCACTCGGCCGCATTTCAGTGCCTGGAAGGCCGCTCGGCCGACCAGGTCGACTCGCTCGTGCTGACCGCGTCGGGCGGTCCCTTCCGCGGTCGCGCGCGCGACGAGCTGGAAGAGGTGACGGCGGAGGAGGCACTTGCGCATCCCACCTGGAGCATGGGGCCGAAGATCACGATCGACTCGGCCACGCTCGCGAACAAGGGTCTGGAGCTGATCGAGGCGCATTTCCTGTTCGGCTTGCCCTACGAACGGATCGAGGTCGTCGTCCATCCGACGTCGGTCGTGCACGCGCTTGTCCGCTTCCGGGACGGTGCGGCTCTCGCGCATGTGGGCTATCCGGACATGCGCGTACCGATCTCGTTCGCGCTGACCTACCCGGAACGCTCGCCGACGCCGGTTCCCGCCCTCGATCTCGCTTCGGGGCTGACGCTGGCGTTCCACGCACCCGACCTCGAGACGTTTCCCTTGCTCCGCCTCGCGCGAGAGGCGGGCGTCCGCGGCGGCAGCTATCCCTGCGCGTACAACGCGGCGAACGAGGTCGCCGTCGCTGCGTTCCTGGAGGGCAGGCTTCCCTTCCTGGGCATCGCCGAAGTGGTCGAGGAGACCCTCGCTGCCGTCGCCGGCACCCCGACCACTACCCTGGAGGAGCTCATGGAGAACGACGCGGAAGCCAGGCGGCACGCGACACGAAGGCTCCGAGTGCTCGCGTGACCGTCTGCTGCGGCGCCACATCCAGCGCTTTCCGGCCCGAAGGGACGGAACGCGCGTGAATGTCTTCGTCGCCATCCTCGGGCTGGCGTTCCTGATCCTCATCCACGAGGCGGGACACTTCTTCGCCGCGATCTGGGTCGGCATGCGCCCGCGCCGCTTCTACATCGGCTTCCCGCCCGCGCTCGCGAAGACGACCAGGAACGGAATCGAATACGGCATCGGCGTCGTTCCGCTGGGCGGCTACGTGAAGATTCCGGGCATGCACAGGCCGGCGCCTTCGGACGCCGACGTGCACTTCGGACGCGCACTGCAGGAGCGCCCCGAGCTCGCTGCCCCGCTGCAGCGACTGAAGCGCGCGCTCGGCGCCGGCGACGACGCGGGCGCCGAGGCGGCCCTCGAGGAGCTGATGCGCCTGGCCGACGACGACCCGCCGGCCGGCTTCTCGCGAGGAGTTCAGGAGATTCTGGACGGCCTCTCCCCGCAGGCCTACTGGCGGCAGGACACGTGGCGCCGGATCGTCGCCATCGCTGCCGGCCCGGCGACGAACTTCTTCCTCGCGGTCGTCCTGTTCACGATCCTGTTCCTCGTCGGCGGCGGCAAGGCTACGAACACGGTCGGGAGCGTCGTGGCCAAGACACCAGCCGCGGCTGTGGGCCTGATGCCGGGGGACGAGATCGTCACGATCAACGGAAAGCCCGTCGGCCCGGCAGACATCTCGGCGTCGATCTCGGGCTCGAAGGGCAAGCCCGTGACGCTCCTCGTGCGTCGGGGACCGACCTTCGTCACCCTGGGACCGGTCCAACCGAAGGTGCTCGACGACACCGATCGGCCCCGCCTGGGATTCTCGCTCGAGGGCGAGCAGCTGGGGCTCGCCGCCTCGGCGTGGCAGTCGGTGAAGCTCACCGGAGTCGTCACGAGGGAGATCGGCAAGTCGCTCGGGCGGCTCGTGCACGGCGAGGGCCGCAAGGACATCTCCAGCCCGGTTGGGATCACGCAGACCCTCGACCGCAGTGCCGACCAGGGCATCCAGGAGTACCTCTGGGTGCTTGGGCTGATCAGCCTGTCCCTGGCGCTGATGAACATGCTGCCGCTGCTGCCGCTCGACGGCGGCCACATCGCCTTTTCGATCGTCGAGGGCATCCGGGGCCGCGCCGTCGCCCGCGAGGTCTACGAGCGAGTATCCGTGGTCGGCATCGCACTCGTGTTGTTCCTCTTCGTGATCGGGATCTCGAACGACGTCGGTCGACTGGGCGGCTAGCGTCGCCGCCGCGCGAAATCCGGCCGCTTCGCGGCCATGACGATTTCGCGCGGATCATCGGCGTGAGTAGCCGCGCCCGCCGGGTCGGTCGCGGCGGCGGATTGCCGGCGCCGCCTGACTACAATCGTCTCGTGGCCAGCAAGCGCCAGATTTCCGTCGGGGGAGTCGCGATCGGCGGTGGTGCGCCCGTCGTCGTCCAGTCGATGACGCTGACCAAGACGCACGACGTGGAGGCGACGACCGCACAGATCGCAGCCCTCGCGTCGGGCGGTTGCGAGGTCGTCCGCGTCGCCGTCCCGAAGACCGAGGATGCGGAGGCGCTGCCGAGAATCGTCCGGCTCTCGCCGATCCCGGTGATCGCCGACATCCACTTCAACGCGTCGCTGGCGCTGAAGGCGATCGAGGGCGGAGTGGCCGCGGTACGGATCAACCCCGGCAACATCGGCGGGCCGGACAAGGTCGAGCTCGTCGTAAACGCGGCCAAAAAAGCCGGGATCCCGATGCGGATCGGCGCCAACTCGGGCTCGCTCCCGAAGCACCTCGAGGACGTCGCACAGCGCGACCAGGCCGAGGCTCTCGTCGCCGCTGCGATCGAGGAGGTCGAGCTGTTGGAGAGGCTCGACTACAGGGATTTCAAGATTTCGGTGAAATCCAGCCACGTGCCGACGATGATCCGCGCCTACCGGATGCTGTCGGAAAAGGTGCCCTACCCGCTGCACCTGGGCGTGACCGAGGCCGGGACACCGTTCGCGGGCTCGATCAAGAGTGCCGTGGGGATGGGTGCCCTCCTCGTCGACGGGATCGGTGACACCGTCCGGGTCTCGCTGACCGCCGACCCGGTCGAGGAGGTCAGGACTGCGTTCGAGATCCTGAAGGCGCTCGGGCTCAGGGAGCGTGGGCCGATCATGATCGCGTGCCCGTCCTGCGGACGCGACAACGTCGGCGTGCAGAACCTCGCGGAGAAGGTCGAGGAGCGTCTCGCCGGGTACTCGGAGCACTTCGAGGTGGCCGTCCTCGGCTGCGCCGTGAACGGACCGGGGGAGGCCGGCGATGCCGACTTCGGGATCGCGGGCGGCCGCGACGTCGGCTTCGTGTACGCACACGGCCGCGTGCTGAAGAAGGTCTCCTCAGACATCCTGATCGACGAGCTGTTCTTCGAGATCGACAGGTGGATCGGCGAGGGCATGCATCGCCCCAAGCGCCTGAAGATGGCCAAGCCGGCGGCGCTGGCGATGGCCGAAGCGTCGCTGATCCCACTCAACGACTAGGCTGCAATCGTTGGCAGCCCGGGCATCACAGCTGTTCCTGCCGACCCTGCGCGAGGATCCCGCCGACGCGGAAGCGGTCAGCCACAAGCTCCTCGTGAGAGGCGGGTTCGTCAGGCAGGTCGGCGCGGGGCTGTGGACGTACCTCCCACTCGGCTGGCGGATCCACCGCAAGGTGGAGCAGATCATCCGCGAGGAGATGGACGCAATCGGCGCGCAGGAGTTCCTCTGCCCACTGCTGACCCCGATCGAGCTGTGGCAGGCGTCGGGGCGCGACAGGATTCCCGAGCTCTTCCACGTGACCGATCGGACCGGGCGGCAGTTCCTCCTGCCCTTCACCCACGAGGAGACGTTCACGTTCCACGCCCGCGAGATCCGCTCGTACCGGGAACTGCCGCAGCTCTGGTACCACTTCTCCACGAAGGACAGGGACGAGCCTCGCCCGCGGGGAGGCCTGCTCCGGGTGCGCGAGTTCATCATGAAGGACGCGTATTCGTTCGACCGCGATCAGGAGAGCTCCGAGGCGAGCTTCTGGAAGAACCACGAGGCCTATCAGCGCATCTTCGAGCGATGCGGTCTCGAGGCGCATGCCGTGCGGGCGGAGAGCGGGGTCATGGGCGGCGAGCTCAGCATCGACTTCCTCGCCCCATCCGGATCGGGCGAGAACACGCTCGTGCGGTGCGAGCGCGGCGACTACGCCGCCGACGCCGAGATCGCGCGCGGCGTTCCACGCGCGCCGGAGTTCCCTGCGCCTCTGGGGGGGCCGGAGGAGATCGAGACACCCGGCGTCACGACCTGCGATGCGCTGGCGACCTTTCTCGCGATCGATCTCGCGGCGACGTCGAAAGCCATGCCGGTCACGACCGACGACGGCCGGGTCGTCCTGGCTCTCGTGCGAGGAGACGACCGGCTGAGCGAGTCGAAGCTGCTGTCAGTGCTGAAGCAGGGCTCACGGCCGTCGACCGACGACGAGATCCGCTCCGCCTTCGGTGCCTCCGGCGGTTCCCTCGGCCCCGTCGGGTTCTCCGGGCGGATTCTCGCCGACGACACGCTCCGGGAGGGCGAGTTCGTCACTGGGGCGAACCGCGACGGCTTCCATCTCCGTGGTGTGCAGACGGGACGCGACTTCCAGCCGGAGCTCGCCGACATCCGCGAGCCGGTCGAGGGTGACCGCTGTCCGGAGTGCGGAGGTGCCCTGCGGTTTCAGACCGCGATCGAAGTGGGACACATATTCAATTTCGGCGACAAATACAGCAAGGGCCTCGAAGCGACGTTCCTCGATGAGGACGGTCGCGAGAAGCCGCTGCTCGGGGGAAGTTATGGAATCGGCCCAGGACGGGTGATTGCTGCGGTGATGGAGCAACGCCACGACGACAAGGGAATCGCCGGCTGGCCGAAGGCGATCGCACCGTACGCCGCGCACGTCGTCGTGCTGCCGGGCCTCGAGGACGAGGCAGAGGCGGTTGCCCGAGCCCTGGAGACGGCCGGGGCGTCCGTGCTCCTCGACGACCGCGATCTCCGAGCCGGAGAGAAGTTCGCCGATGCTGACCTGATCGGGTGCCCGGTACGGATCACGGTCGGCAAGAAGACACTCGAGGACGGAATGGTTGACGTCCGCAACCGCGCGACGGGCGACGAACGCCGCGTCCCCGCGCAGGAGGTGACCGTCTGATGCCACGCAAACGACGCTTCAGCGAAGAGCCGTTCGGGCCGACGATCGAGCGCCTGATGGACGAGGCGGGGGTGACCTACCGGAGCCTTGCGGCGAAAACAGGCCTATCTGCCGGCTACCTCAACCATCTCGTGCACGGCAATCGACCCGTGCCCTCGAACGGCGTGATCGACCGCCTGGCCGACGCCCTCGGCGTCGAGCCCGAGCATTTCCGCGAGTACCGCATCCGCGTGATCACCGAGCGGCTCGAGCAGCTGCCGGCGATGGTGGACCGACTGTACAAACAGCTCAAGAAGTAGCTCCATCGTCGCCCGCGCCTGGGTCTATCTCCGGTACGGTTGTGCGCACGGGGCGTGGCGCAGCCTGGTTAGCGCGCTTGTCTGGGGGACAAGAGGTCCCCGGTTCAAATCCGGGCGCCCCGATCACAGAAAGCCCCGCACGTCGGGGCTTTTTCTTTGCTCCGTTGCGTCCATCCACCCGGCTGAGATGCACTGTGCGCGAGTATGCGCGCCAGTAAGACGCGCCAAGCGACCAGGAGGGCTCGCTCCATGGGCATCTGCGCAAGGCATCAGAACGAGACACAGCCGTACATGCGCCAGTCGTACCGGCACGCGTTGCAACTGCAAGCCGACGTATGAGGCGTGGGTCTACTCGAAGCGGGACAGGAAGAAGATCCGCAAGTCGTTCCCGACCCTGTCGGCGGCGAAGGGGTGGCGCGTCGACGCGCTCAAGGAGGTCAAAGACAAGCGGCTACGGGCACCGTCGTCGAAGACGTTTGCGGCAGGAGGCCGACGAGTGGCTCGCCGGCGCTCGAGAGGGCCGCATCCCGAACAGGCAAGGTCGGCGGTTCAAGCCAAGCGCGGTCCGCATCTACAAGTTTTCGCTCGGGGATAAGCGGCTCGGCGATATCGACCATGCCGACTTGCTCTGGCTCAAAGAGGAACTGTTCGGCGAGGGCTGCTCCGCATCAACGATCCGAAACACGTTCACTCCGCTGCAAGCCATCTTCCGTCGAGCTCGCAAGAACGGCACGGTGGCGATCAATCCGGCGCTTGATCTTGAACTGCCTAAAGCGGGCAGTCGCAAGCGTGCCGCACGCCCCGAAGATGCGGCCGAACTCATGGACGTACTCGGCGAGGATCTTCGGCCGCCGTGGGCGACCGCGTTCTACACCGGGCTGCGTCGCGGCGAGCTCCGCGCGCTTCGTGTTCGGAACGTTGACCTACTGGCCGCCATGATCAGCGTGGAGGAAGGTTGGGACGACGAGGAGGGGGAGATCCTGCCGAATTCAGAAGCGGGCATCCGCAAGGTCTTCGTCCTCGAGGCGCTGCGTCCGCTGCTCGCCCCGCTAGTCGAAGACCGAGAGCCCGATGCGTTCGTCTTCGGCAACCACGGGCCGTTTGACCCGAGAGCGACTCTACGAAAGGCGCGCCGAGCATGGAACGCTGAGAACCGGAAGCGACAGAAGAAAGCCGAGGAAGCAGAAACAGAGGCTCAGCTTGTGGAGTGGTTTGGCCTGCACGAGGCGCGGCACTCGTTTTCAACGTGGCTCGATTCGGCCGGGGTGAGCGGCACGCGGGCCGATCGTTACATGGGGCATTCGTCCAAGGGCGTCACGGACGACTACCGACATCAGCTGCCCGGGCAGGCCACCGAGGACGCTAAGCGTCTGGACGCTTTCTTGGCGGGCGTCGCTGCCGGGAAGGTCGTCGCCATCCAGGAGCTTCAAAGCGCGTAAGCAGAGACGGATGAAGCGTCCCGCCGTGGGCTAGCACGACAGGACGCTCCCCTCAGCCTAGCCAGCTACCGCAACCCCAGCGAACGGAGACTCTGAGCGAGGACGGGTCGTGACCCGTGTTTTTGCGTTTCGTCGCGTCCTGGGGCGCCCCTCCCAGGGGGTGCCCCGGAGGTGTGACCACTACTGCAACCCGGGCGGCTTCGAGCCGCCCCGAGGTCGGAGATGTCGTCGCGGGCGACGCTGTAGGCGTCCGGCTGCGCGAGCCCACCCGCGATCCAGCCGATGTTCTCCGTCACGAATGAGGCGAGGCCGCAGGTGGATTGTTCGTGGTGCGGGCTCGCCCGATGAGGCCATAACGCGGGTAGCGAGGTGCGACGACGCCCCCGCCCGATCTCGACGGACGTTCGCGCCCCGTCGCAGCGGGAACAACACCGCTGTGCGAGACGAAGGCTGCGGCGTTGTCCGCATAGGCTGCTCCGGCTGGAACTACACGCACTGGCGGGGAGTTGTCTATCCACGCGGTCTGCCCGCGCGACGCTGGCTCGACCACTACTCCGCGCTCTTCGACACGGTCGAGGTGAACACGACCTTCTACCGGCTGCCGTCCATCACGGCTGTTTGCGGGTGGGCCGAGCGGACGCCGGCGGACTTCGTTTTCGCGGTGAAGGCGAGCCGCTACCTCACGCACATCAAGCGGCTTGCTGACATGGACCAGGGCGTACGGCGGTTCTACGAGCAGATCGAGCCGCTCGTCGGCGCGG
>JBKPRA010000090.1:0-14242 GCA_046734335.1 Actinomycetota bacterium
TCGCCGAGCAGCCCGCGGATCGCCTCCGCCAGCCCGTCGACGTCACCGGCCGCCACCACCCGGCCCGCCCCGTAGGCGCGAACCGGCTCGGCCAGTCCGCCGATGTCGTAGACGACTGCCGGGACAGCCGCGCCGAGGGCACGGAGGAGCGCACCCGACTGGTCGAGCTCGGCCCGGTACGGGAAGACGGCGAGCGTGGCATCGCCGAGCGCACGATCGAGCTCCGCCTCCCCGAGGTAGCCGAGCCGCCACTCCGCCCGGTCGCCGGCAGCGGCCCGGTACGCCTCGAGGGGCTCGAGCGGATCGCCCGCCACGAGCAGCCGCACGCCGTCGATCCCGGTGACCGCAACGATCGCGTCGCCGAGGCCCTTGTAGGGCCGGATCGCCCCGAGCGCGAGCACCGTGTGTCCGTCGTCCGTCCGGATCGGGTCGCTGCGGAACGCGGCATGTGGGATTACCCGCAGTCGGCCGGGATCGAGACCGAGCGCCGTCAGGGTCACCAGGCCGCGCCGGCTGTGGACGACGATCCGGTCGAAGCGCCCGAGCAGGCGCCGCCAGAGATCTTTGCGGTGGGCCGTTCGCCGAGGCAGAAGGTCGTGGGCGGTGAACACGGCCGGGCCGCGCGTGCGGAAGAGCGCGGCATCGAGCTCTGGCGCGGCCAGCCACTGGACGTGCAGGACGTCCCGGGGGATGCGAGACAGCCGTGCCAGCCCGACCGGGTGTTCGGCCGCCTTCAGGGGCAGACGAAGCCGAGAGCGCCGAAAGAGCCGCGACGAAGCGGGGTAGAAGATCTCCCGGCTGAGGTATCCCTCCGGCGTCGGAGCCGCGCCGAAGCGGAACCGCGAGGTGACGAGCTCGACCTCCACGCCCCTGCGGGCCAGGCCTGCGGCCAGCTCGTGGTCGTACTGCGGCGTGAAGGCGGCTGGGTCGGCGAGGACGACGCGCACGGCGCTCGTACAGTAGTTGCCATCCAATGCGGATCCGGAGCTGGAACCTCTTCCACGGCAACACCTCGCCGCCGGGCTCCTCGGTCTATCTCGAGGAGATGGTCCGGCTGGCGAGCGCCGACCGCCCCGATGTGCTCGTCCTCCAGGAGGTGCCGGTCTGGGCGCTGGGCGAGCTCGACCGCTGGAGCGGCATGACGGCGGTCGGCGACGTCGCCCAGCCGCCGCGATTCGGGCCGATCCCGATCACGGCCGGGCTCGGCCGGGCGCTCACGGACCTCAACCCGGGGCTGCTCCGCTCTGCGTTCTCCGGCCAGGGCAACGCGATCCTTCTCGGAGACGGCCGTGACATCGTCCGGCACGAGGTTCTGATGCTGAACCCGGCCGCATTCCGGCGGCGGCAGGCACATCGGCTCGAGCTCGACCTGGTGACACGACTGGCCTGGGGGAAGGAACGACGTGTCTGCCAGGTCGTGCGCCTGTCCGACGCCCTCGTCGTCGCCAACCTACACGCCACGGGTTCGCTCGGAGATCCGCGAATCCCCGCGGCCGAGCTCCGGCGCGCAGTGCCCTTGATCGAGTCGCTCGCGCAACCCGCGGACACCGTCGTGATCGCGGGGGACTTCAATGCCCTGGCCGCGCACTGGGTGCTGGACGGCTATTCGGAGCCCGGCCCCGGGATCGACCACATCGCCGTGCGCGGCGCCGATCCGTCCGCGATTCACGTCTGGCCCGACGAGCGTCGCCTCGTAGAGGGCATGCTGCTGTCTGACCACCCGCCGATCGAGCTCGAGCTGTGAACTTCCACGAAGCCCGCGCGCAGTTCCCCGTCCTCGACGAGGTCGCCTATCTGAATGCGGGCTCGATGGGCCCGCTCGCGCGTTCGACCGTCGAGGCGATGACGGCCCAGCAACTCGCCGACCTCGAGCTCGGCCGCGGTGGGCAGGCGTACATCGACACCATGCTCGAGCTTCGCAAGCGCGTGCGCGCCGGGCTGGCCGCAACGATCGGCGTGCCGCCCGAGAACGTCGCGCTGACCACGTCGACGACGGAAGGCTGCAACATCGTCCTCTCCGGGCTGCGCCTGCGACCCGAGGACGAGATCGTCACCACGGACACGGAGCACTTCGGCCTCCTGGGCGCGCTCGACGCTTCGGAGGCGATCGTGCGAGTCGCCACGGTGCGGACACAGCCGCCCGAGCGCGCGCTGGAGACGATCCTGGCCCAGGTGACACCGCGGACGCGCCTGATCGCCCTCTCTCACGTGTCCTGGCAAACCGGCAACGTGCTCCCCGTCGAGGAGATCCAGGACGCGACCGGACTGCCCATGCTCGTGGACGGCGCCCAGACGGCCGGCGCGATCGCGGTCGAGGCGAGGCGGTACGACTTCTACACCGTCTCGGGGCAGAAATGGTTGTGCGGCCCCGACGCGACCGGCGGCCTGTACGTCCGCGAGCCCGAGACCCTGCATGTCGCGCTGCCCACGTACTTCTCGCAGGACGGCTACGACGAGAGCGGCACCTTCACGCCCAAGCAGGGAGCAGCCCGTTTCGACAGCGGCTGGATCCCGACGCCGTCGCTGGCGGGGCTGGAGGCCGCTCTGGGCACTGCTCCGCACTGGGCGGCCCACCACGCGACGGAGATCTCGGCGCGCGGCTGGGCACTGCTCGCCAACCGCTTCGAGGTCGCGACCGCGCCCGGCCAGGCGAATCTGGTCTCGTTCGTACCGGGCGGCGACCCCGCCGAGACGGCTCGCCGGCTCTTCGACCAGGGCATCGTGGTCCGCGACATGCCGGGCACCGGCTGGCTGCGGATCTCGTGCGGCTGGTGGACGAGCGACGAGGATCTCGAGCGCCTGCTCGCCTCGTTGTAGGGAACTCGCTCAAGCAACCGGGCCTTCCGGCCGATGGATTGGGCCGTGAAGCTCCGCGTTGCATTGCTCGCGCTCGTCGGCGCGCTCGCCGGGGGCGTCTCCAGCTCTCAGGCGAGCATTTCCGGCCTCAGGGTCGACGTGGTCAACCTGACGTCCTCCACCGAGTCGGCCTCGGGCTCGTCGCTCTCCTACGCGGCCACCGGCACGAACAGCGGCAGCTTCGACGTCAAGGTGACGGCGACGTCACCGGTCACGAGCGTCGACTTCCCCACGGTCACCGGCATGACGGGCGGCGGCGTCGCCGTCCCCGGGCCGTGCCCGTGCGTCATGACCTACACCTGGACTGCGTCGACCACCGCCACCGGTGCCCAGACCGTCACCGCCCACGACGCCGGCCCGAGCCAGAAGACGGCGACCTTCAGCGTCACCCCGGACGTTCCGACCGTCAAGGTCACGCCGCCGACCGAGGGCAGCGGCGCCGGCGACCAGTTCTTCGATCCGACCACGAAGACACAGTGGTTCCGTCCCACCGCCACCGGTTCGTTCACGCTCAACGCGACCGTCACCGACCAGGTGTCGCTCAGCGGCGCCACGGTCACGTTCCCCGACGTGTCCAGTTCGGCCGGCTGGGCGAGCTCGACCGGCGGGACGGACACGGCGTCTCCGTTCTCGTCGCCCACCACCTACAGCTGGACCGCCGGTGCCGCCGCGCCGGGCGCCAAGTCGGTGACGGCGACCACGGTCGGCGGCACCGCCACCGACTCGATCACGATCAGCGGCGACTCGACTGCGCCGGCCGGCCAGGCCGTGACCCTCACGGCCGGCCCCTGGTTCGGTAGCGCCGTGTCGCTGAAGGTCGCCGCCGGAACCGACGCGGGCTCCGGCGTGGATGCGAGCCGCTCCGTCACCGAGCGCGCGACCGCAACCCTGACCAACGGTGTCTGCGGGACCTTCAGCGCCTTCGCACCGGTGACGCTGACGGGCACCGCGGATTCCTCGGTGATTTCGGGCACCTGCTACCGCTACCAGGCGAAGGCGACCGACAACGTCGGAAACGTCTCGGCCGTGTCGCAGCCCTCGGCCGACGCCAAGGTCGACGGAAGCGCGCCGACCACGCCGTCGCTCCTCTTCACCGGCTTCTCGAACGCGGCCGCGGCGGGCAGCACCGTCTACTTCCGGCCGGGCGCGAACGGCTCGTTCACCGTCACCGCGGCCTCCTCCGATCCCCAGTCCGGCGTCGCCTCGTATTCGTTCCCGAGCGTCCCGGGCTTCACTGCGGCCGGCTCGGGTCCGCACCGTACGTACGTCTCGAGCAACACCGGAACCGCCGCCGCCGGCCCACTCACGATCACTGCGACGAACGCAGCCGGGCTGAGCTCGGGCGCTGCGTCGTTCTCCCTGGTTCCCGACGCGTCCACGCCGACTCTCACCGTCCGTTGCAACGGAGCGCCCTGCCGGAAGCAGCCGTACGCGAAGGCCGTCCTGGTCACCTTCGCCGCGGCCGACACGGGTTCCGGCGTCAGCACGATCCGCTGGACGACAGACGGCACCGACCCGAGAGTCGACCATGGCAACGAGTACACCCGCGCGATTCCTCTCACCGGATCGACCCACCTGAAGGTACGGGCATTCGACAAGGCCGGGAACCCGAGCACGCTCGCCGCGCTGACTGTCAACTCGCTCGCCGGCCGCTTGCTGGTCGGTGCTCCCGCCTCGGTGGTCGTGACTGCAAAGGGCGGCTACGTCCGGGCCAGGCTCAGCTCCACACGCCGGGCGCTCGTCACCGCAACCATGACCGGCGCCGGGCTGAAGAAGCCCCTCCGCTGGAACTTCGTCCTGTCCCCCGGCACCTCGCTCGTCAAGCTGCGGTTGCCCAAGACGATCAAGCGGCCCGGCGCGTACCGCCTCGTCTGGAAGCTCAGCGCGGACACGCGCAGGACGCAGAAGACCACGCGCGTGACCGTGCGCGGCTAGACCCCGGCAGCTTCTCGCAGACCCAATTCACCGGCGATCGGCCGCAGCGCCTCGATCACGTTCGCAATATGCCGCTCGAGCTCCAGCCCGAGCAGCTCGGCGCCCGCGTAGACCTCGTCACGGTGCACTCCTGCCGCGAAGGACGGCTGCTTGAGCTTCTTCAGCACCGACTTGGGCTCAAGCGTGGCGATCCCGTCCGGGCGGACGAGTCCGCAGGCATGCACGAACCCGGACAGCTCGTCGCAGGCGAACAGCGTCTTCTTCAGCGGCGTGTCGCGCGGGATCGCCAGGTGCTCGGCGTGTGAGAGGACGCCCTCGATCACGACCTCCGGATAGCCCTCATCCCTGAGGATCGGCGCGCCGTCCTGGGGGTGCCGGTCGAGCGCGGGGTGGATCTCGTAATCGAAGTCGTGCAGAAGCGCGGTCACGCCCCAGAGTTCCTCGTCCTCGCCCCCGGCCCGCGCGTACCAGCGCACCGACGCCTCCACGGCGAGCGCGTGACGGAGGAGCGCCTGGCTCTTCGTGTAACGAGTGAGCGTGTCCCAGGCCTGCTCACGGGTCGGGTCGGCCACGTCCGCTAGCCTACCGCGATGCCCGCCTCCGCCCTGCCCGCCGGCGCGCTGGCGTCCGAGCTGATGCAGGCCCTGGTGATCGAGGGCGGCCGCCGTCTCTCGGGATCGATCAAGGCCGCCGGGAACAAGAACGGCGCGCTGCCGATCCTGGCGGCGACGCTGCTCACGCACGACCCGGTCAGGCTCTCGAACGTACCGCGGATCCGGGACGTCGACACGATGCTCGAGCTGCTCGCCGACCTGGGCGCCGACGTCGGTTGGACGGGGCCGAACGAGCTGCGCATCCACACTGGCGAGGTCGCCAAGCACGAGCTCGACCCCGAGCTCTGCGGCCGCATGCGCGCCTCCTTCCTGCTTGCCGGGCCGCTACTCGCCCGATTCGGCCAGGTGACTGTGCCGCCTCCCGGCGGTGACCTGATCGGCCGCCGGCGCCTCGATCCGCACATCCATGCCTTCGCCCGTATGGGCGCGACCGTCGACCTTCGCGACGGCTACGAGATGAGCGTCGACGGGAGCCTCCGCGGCGAGCAGATCTTCCTCGACGAGGCCAGCGTAATGGCGACCGAGAACGCCGTGATGGCCGCGGTACTCACGCCGGGCGAGACCGTGATCGGCAACGCCGCCTGCGAGCCCCATGTCCAGGATCTCTGCCGCTTCCTCGTCTCCCTCGGAGCGCAGATCGAGGGGGTCGAGTCAAACGTGCTGCGCATCCACGGCGTGCAGTCGCTCTCCGGCGGCGAGTGGCGGATCGGACCGGACCACATCGAGGTGGCGAGCTTCATCGGCCTCGCGGCCATGACCGCGAGCGATGTGACCATCGAGGACACGGAGCCGAAGGATCTGATCTCGATCCTGCCTGCCTTCCGTCGGCTCGGCATCCGGACCGAGATCGAAGGCACGTCGATCCGCGTCCCGCCGCGCCAGCAGCTGATCGTCGAGGACGACCTCGGCGGTCACATCCCGAAGATCGAGGACGGCCCGTGGCCGGCGTTCCCCGCAGATCTGACCTCGATCGCCCTCACGGTGGCGACCCAGGCGTTCGGCACCGTGCTGATCTTCGAAAAGATGTTCGAGAGCCGCCTGTTCTTCGTCGACAAGCTGGTCGGGATGGGAGCGAGGATCATCCTCTGCGACCCGCATCGCGCGGTCGTCACCGGCCCGGCGACGCTGCTCGGACAGCGCATGGAAAGCCCCGACATCCGTGCGGGCATGGCGATGCTGCTGGCGGCACTCTGCGCCGAGGGGCAGTCGACGATCGGGGCGGTGCACCAGATCGACAAGGGGTACGAGCGGATCGACGAGCGGTTGCGCGCGATCGGCGCCCGCATCGAGCGCGTCGAGACCTGAGTCGCGGAGTGGCAGCGCAGAGCCGGCCAGAGCGTCTGCGAGTGGACGTGACCGTGGCCGGGACCGGCCGCGCCAACGTCGATACAGGCTTCCCTGTCCTCGACCGTCTGCTCGTGTTGCTCGCGGAGTACGCCCGCTTCGACCTGGTCGTCGCGCTGGCCACGGGCGAGACCTCCGCGGACGCGATCGAGGCGGCGGAGGCATTGGGGAAGGCGCTGTCCACACACCTGCGTGCCCCCGGCGTGCGCGGCTATGGCTCCGGCGTGCTGCCCGTCGACGAAGCGCTCGCCCACGTGGTCGTCGAGGTCACGGGCCGACCGCTGCTCGCCTCGAACGTCGACCTGTCCGATACCCGTGTCGGTGGCCTGGAGACCGACCTGGTCACCGAGTTCCTGCGCCGTTTCGCCGAGGGAGCCGGCCTGAACCTCCACGTGCGGCTGATCGCCGGCGACGACGCGCAGCATGTGCTCGAGGCGATGTTCAAGGCGCTCGGCGTCGCCCTCGCGGCCGCCTGCCGCCCGCCGCGTCCCTGATCCGAACGGAAGGAGCAGACATGGCCGAGAAGGAGGCAATCCGCACAGAAGAGGCACCTGCGCCGTTCCAGGGCGCCCCGTACTCGCAGGCGATCAGGGCGGGCGGGCTCGTCTTCGTCTCGGGACAGGTCGCGCTCACGCCGGGTGCAACCGAGCCGGCCGGCTCGGACGTCGGCGAGCAGACCGAGCAGGTGTTCGCGAACCTGCGCGCGATCCTGGAGGCGGCAGGCAGCAGCCTCGACCGGGTCGTGAAGACGACCGTCTACCTGCGCAGCCTCGACGACTTTCCGGCCATGAACGACGTCTATCGCAGGCACGCGGGCGACGTGCCGCCGGCCCGCGCGACGGTCGAGGTTTCGGCGCTTCCCGCCGGCGCGCTGGTCGAGATCGACGCAATTGCGCTCGCCTGAGTCGATCGCAGACGAGCTTCGCGCGCTCGACCTGCCGAGCGGCGAGGGCGTCTACCTCGTCGGCGGCGCTGTCCGCGACTTCCTCCTGGGCCGTGAGAGCTTCGACATCGACCTCGCGGTCGAGGGCGACGCGATCGAGTTTGCGCGCAGGCTAGGCGGCCAGGTGACTGCGCACGGCCGGTTCGGCACCGCCGTCGTCCGGTTCCCGGACGGCAGGCAGCTCGACGTGGTCACCTGCCGCCGCGAGACGTACGCCGCTCCGGCGGCGCTGCCAGACGTCGAACCGGGCACGATCGCCGACGACCTCGCTCGGCGCGACTTCACGGTGAACGCGATGGCGGCGTCGCTCGGCGAGGATTTCGGGCGGATTCTCGACCCGCATGGCGGTCGCGCCGATCTCGAGATCAGGACAATCCGTGTCCTCCATGAGCGGTCGTTCGTCGACGATCCGACGAGGATCTTCCGTGCGGTTCGGTACGAGGCACGCCTCGGTTTCCCGATGGATCAGCAGACCGAGGGGCTCGCGCTGGAGGGAGTCGGCGGAATCGGCCTGCTCTCGCCCGCTCGCATGCGCGAAGAGGTGGTGGCGCTGCTCTCCGAGGACAAGGCGGAGCGGGCGCTCGACCGCCTCGCCGAGCTGGCAGCTGCCCCGAAGCTCGAGCCGGGGCTCATCGGTCGGCTCGACACGTTGCGCGCCGAGCTCGACCCGGACGCGCCCACCTGGCGTGTGCGCCTGACCGCCCTTGCGGCCGCCCACCCCGGCCTGATCGGGCGGCTCTCGCTACGCCGGCAGGATGCCCGCGCGGTGGAGGAGGCCATTGCCGTGGCACCTCGCCTGGCGGAGGCGACGGACCCGGTCGAGATCGCGGATCTCGCCGGCCGAGCGCCGGAGGGCGCGTTGCTCGCGTTGGCAGAGCGCGACTCGGCGACGCTTCGCGATTGGTTCACGAGGCTCCGCGACGTGCGCCTGGAGGTGACCGGAGCAGACCTCGCCGAGCTCGGCGTTCCCGAGTCGCCGCGTGTGGGGGAGATCCTCGAGGAGCTCCGACGCCGCAGGCTGCGCGGTGAGCTGGACGGTCGTGAGGCCGAGCTGGACGCCGCGAAGGAGCTCGTCGGGGATGAGTGAGCTCGCCTTGCTCCGCTGGGACGCTCCTGGGCCCTACGCAGTTGCATTCTCGACGCGCCGCGGCGGCGTCAGCCGTGCGCCGTTCGACTCCCTCAATCTCGGTCGCCTGACCGACGACGACCCCGAGCGCGTGGCGGAGAATCGTCGACGTCTCTGCGTGGAGCTGGGGACCGACCCCGAGCTCCTCTGCTACGGGCGACAGGTGCACGGAGCTGCTGTCAGGCGGGCCAGCGGCGTCGGAGAGCCTGGGGACGGGCTCTGGAGCGACACGCCGGGTCAGCCGCTGCTCGTCTTCACCGCCGACTGCTTGCCGGTCGCAATCGCGAGGTCGAACGGCGGGCCGCCCATGGTCGCAGCCCTGCACGCCGGCTGGCGCGGCCTGCTCGCCGGGATCGTGGCGAATGCCGTCGCAGCACTCGGCAGAGGCACGCTCGCCGCGGCGATCGGCCCCGGGATAGGCCCTTGCTGCTACGAGGTCGGGGAGGAGGTCGCCGGGCCGTTCCGCGAGCGGTACGGCGAGGAGGCCGTGCGGGATGGGCGGCTCGACCTCTGGATGGTCGCCGAGCGTGCGTTGAACGCCAGCGGTGTCGTGGAGGTGCACCGTACGGATCTCTGCACGTCCTGCAACCCGGGCCTCTTCTTCTCGCACCGGCGCGACGCCGGGCGCACCGGCCGCCAGGGGATGGTCGCCTACGTCTCCTGACCGGATCCGGGAGCGGTACGAGCAGATCCTGGGCGAGGTCGGCCCGGGCGTGACCGTGGTCGCGGCGACGAAATACGTGTCGGTGGAGGAGATGGCTGCTCTGGCCGAGGCGGGCGTCGAGGTGGTGGGGGAGAACCGCGCCCAGGATCTCGAGGCCAAGCACGCGCTCCACGGCGACGGGTTCCGCTGGCATTTCATCGGCCACCTGCAGAGCCGAAAGGCGAAGGTGGTCAACGGGATCTGCGAGCTTGTCCACTCGCTCGACTCGGAGTCGGCGGCGCGGCGACTGGCGGTGCCGGCGCTCGTCGAGGTCAATCTGTCGGGCGAGCCGACGAAGTCGGGAGTGCCGCCGGAGGACTTGGGATCGATGCTCGAGCTCTACACGGACGTCCGCGGTCTGATGACGATGCCACCTCTCGCCGACGATCCCGAGGCCTCTCGGCCCTACTTCCGGCGGCTTCGTGAGCTCGCGGAAGAGCACGGCCTGACGGAGCTCTCGATGGGCACGAGCCAGGACTACCCGGTCGCCGTGGAGGAGGGCGCGACTTTGATACGTGTCGGATCGACGTTGTGGGGCGGGGGACCAGCGCTGTCGTGAGGCGAGTGGAGCGAGCGAGGACAAGAGGGGGACGGCGGGAAAGCCGGTCGCCGCCGGTTTCCGCGGCGGGTGTCCTCGAAAGCGCGCAGCGCGAGAGAACCATGGGTTCCCCCGCCTCTAGCGTTACCATTTCGGCCGGCATGGGCTTCTCGGATCTCTGGAGCCGGACCCTCGTCTACTTCGGCATCGCCGAAGAAGACGACTACTGGGACGAGGACGGCTACGCCACGAACGAGGAGCTCGAGCGGACGTACAACGACCGTCCGAACGTCCGCAGGCTTCCGCGCCGACGCCGGGGCGACTACGACGACTGGACCGACTCAGACACCGCCGCCGGCCAGATCGAGGTGGCGGCGCCGTCGCCGTCTCGAGCCGCACGCGCGCAGGCCGCTCCGTCTCGGCCGCGCAGACTCGAGGCCGCGCCGAGCCCGAACGTCAAGGTTCACCTCGTCCTCCCGCGCAGCTTCAACGACGCCCAGCAGATCGCCGACCGGTTCAAGGACGGGATCCCGGTCATCCTCAATCTCCAGAGCACCGACCAGGACCTCTCCAAGCGCCTGATCGACTTCGCGAGCGGGCTGACCTACGCGCTCAACGGGGGCATGCAGCGCGTTGCCGACAAGGTCTTCCTGCTCACGCCACGCAACGTCGAGGTCTCCGCCGAGGAACGCGCCAGGCTCCTCGAGCGCGGCGGCTTCTTCAATCAAGCCTAGGCCCACGGGGAACCCCTGGTTCCCCGTGGCCTCCTCCTTGCGATCGTCTGTGCTCGGTCTCGGCTTGCGGAGCCGTCGTCGGGGAGCGCAGACCATCGGTTCTTGTGTGAGTAAGCCTCCCGCCGGGCCAAGCGCGGCTCCGGCGGCCCTTGACCGTGTCGAGACAGCGTAGGAACGGCCGCCCCGGAGCCGAAAATCGGAGCTGTGGGCGTATGGACCGCAGGCTTCGGGCTACTCGCAGACGCCGTTTCGACGATTCAGAGCTTCGTCGTCGTGTTCGTGGGCGTCTACGTACTCGTCATCTTCGCCTACATCCTCACCTCGTTCGTCCGCCTGCCGTACTCGTTCAACCCGGTCGTGCGGTTCCTGTACGACGTCTGCGAGCCGTACCTACGCCTGTTCCGGCGGATCCTGCCGCCGCTCGGGCCGCTCGACCTCTCGCCGATCATCGCCGTGCTGGTGCTGATCGGCGCGGAGCAGATCGTCGTACGACTGCTCGACCGCCTGCACTGACCAGGAAGGAGACCGATGACCTACACACCAGTCGAGATCCGTCACGTCAAGCTCCGGCGCGGGCTGTTCGGCTACCACCGCGCGCCGGTCGATCGCCTGCTGGAGGAGATCGCGGAGAGTTTCGAGGTCGTCTGGCGCGAGCGCGCCGACCACGCCGACCGTGTCGACCTGCTGGAGGGCGAGCTGAAGCGATACCGCGAGATCGAGTCTCTGCTCCGGACGACGCTTGTCTCGGCCGAGCGGGCTGCCCACGAGCTCCGCGATCAGGCGAAGCGAGAGGCGGAGTCGATCGTCTCGGAGGCGCAGTCCGAGAGCCGGTCGATCACCCGCAAAGCCCGCGACGAACGCGAACACCTGGCGCGCGAGGCGCGCCGCGTGCGCCTCCTGCTCCACGCTGCGCTCGATGCGATCGAGGAGTCCGACTCGGCCCGGCTCGAGCTGGACGAACCGCCGGAAGTGTCGATCACCGGCCCCGAGCAGGAAAGCAAGGCCGCCTAGCGACCGGCCTATACTGATCCGGATGGCGAACGGGCTCGACACCGAGCATTTCCGCGCCCGTCTGCTCGAGGCGCGCAAGCAGGTGGTGGGCGCGATCGAGAACATCCACGCCGAAAATCCGGGCTCGCTCGGAGACGAGACGGACGAGCCGACCTTCCAGGACAACCATCTCGGCGACGTCGCCACGGCCACCTTCGACCGCGAGATGGCATCGACCCTCGAGGACAATTCGACTCACGTCCTGAACGAGATCGACTCCGCCCTGGCCCGCATCGACGAAGGCACATTCGGCACGTGCTCGAGGTGTGGCGGGCCAATCGGATCCGAGCGCCTCGAGGCCCTACCGTGGGCGACTCTCTGCATCGAGGACAAGCGGAAGCAGGAGCGCGGCTGACCACGGAGCCCGCCCGGAAGCAGGAGTTCCGGCCGGGATCGCGGACGGACGGCCTGGCGCCGATCTCCGTGGTCGCGCGGTCGCTGGCCGCTCGCCCGCGACACTGGATCGCCCTGGGCGCGATCGCGATCGCCGCCGTCGTCGCCGACCAGCTGACCAAGCACGTCGTCGCCAGCGAGCTCTTCCTGGACGAGGACGTCAAGGTCGTCGGCCCGTTCTCGATCCACCATGTCCAGAACTCCGGCATCGCCTTCGGGCTCTTCGCCTCGGCGACGGGCTTCGTGATCCTGCTGACGCTCGTCGCCGTCGGCTGGATGCTCGTCTACTTCTACCGGTCGGGAGCCCGGCACCCGCTGCTGCCGATCGCGGTCGGCCTGCTGATCGGGGGCAGTATCTCGAACCTGGCCGACCGCGTCCGGCTCGGCTACGTCACCGACTTCCTCGACCTCCGCTACTGGCCGGCGTTCAACCTCGCCGACAGCTTCATCGTGGTCGGCGTCGCCATCCTGCTCGGCGCCCTCGTCGCCGCCGACCGCAGCCCTCGCCGACCGCGTGGCCTCGACCCCGTACGTCGTTCCTGAGACGGCGGCCGGCGAGCGGCTCGACCGCTTCGTCGCAGCGCTTCCCGGGGTGGAATCCCGCGCCGCCGCCGAACGCCTTCTGGCTGCGGGCGCAGTGCTCGTCGACGGTGTTGCGCGGGCGAAGAGCCATCGCCTCGAGGGTGGGGAGGAGGTCTTGGTCGAGCGGGCCCGCGAGACTCCGTCTCCGCGGCCGGCGCCCGAACTGCGGGTCGCGTACGAGGACGACCACCTGCTCGTCGTGGACAAGCCCGCCGGGGTCGTCGTCCACCCGGCGGCCGGGCATGCGTCGGGCACGCTCGTCCAGGCACTCGCCGGGCGGACTGCCGGCGGAGATCATGAGCGGCCCGGCATCGTCCACCGACTCGATCGCGACACCTCTGGCCTAATGGTGGTCGCGCGCACAGAGCAGGCCTACGACGCGCTGCGCGCGCTCGTGAAGCGGCGTGGCCTGGAGCGGGAGTACCTTGCGCTCGCGCGCGGTCGCCCGCGTTCGCGGACCGGCCGGATCGAGGCGCCGATCGGCCGCGACCGCCGCGACCCGACGCGCCGCTCACTCGACTCCCACAGCCCGAAGGACGCGGTCACCCACTTCGAGGTGGTCGAGCTTCTGCCGGCGCACGCGCTGCTCCGCATCCACCTCGAGACCGGCCGCACCCACCAGATCCGGGTCCATCTCGCCGCGATCGGCCTTCCTGTGGCCGGCGACCCGGTCTACGGAGCGCCCGAGCCCGGTCTGCGTCGCCAGTTCCTGCATGCAGCCCGGCTTGCCTTCGCCCACCCGGTCACGGGCGCGTCGTTGGAGTTGGCCTCGCCGCTTCCTGCAGACCTGGAGGCGGCCCTGAAAACGGCCCGCGCCGCTAGCATGTAGCCCGTTCCGTTCCACTACCCGGTGGCAACACCCGGGCGGCGGTGCCGGCGTCTGACGCCGGTTCCGTCCGGACCCGCCGGAGCAGTACGACATCGAAACCGAAAGGGGAAACACACGTGGCTGTCGTCTCCATGCGAGAGCTTCTGGAGGCCGGGGTGCACTTCGGCCACCAGACCCGCCGCTGGAATCCGAAGATGCGCCGGTTCATCTTCACCGAGCGCGGCGGGATCTACATCATCGACCTCCAGCAGACCGCTCACCTGGTCGAGGAGGCCTACGAGTTCGTCAAGGGCGTCGCCGCCCGCGGCGGCTCGGTGCTGTTCGTCGGCACGAAGAAGCAGGCACAGGACGCGGTCGAGGAGCAGGCCAAGCGCGTCGGCATGCCGTACGTCAACCATCGTTGGCTCGGCGGCCTGCTCACCAACTGGCGCACGATCTCCGACCGGATCGACCGGCTCCACGACCTGCGCCGCCTCCGCGACGAGGGGCAGCTCGACCTGCTGCCGCCGAAGGAGCGCATCGCGATGCTCGGCGAGCTGGAGAAGCTGGAAGCCAACCTCGGCGGCGTCGCCGACATGAAGCGCCAGCCGGTGGG
>JBKPRA010000091.1:0-17047 GCA_046734335.1 Actinomycetota bacterium
CTTGTGTCCTTCGCGAGAGCTCTTGTAAAGACTCTCGACGCTCGTGATGAATACACGGCTGGTCACTCTGCGGCAGTCGCAATCTATGCTCGCGATATCGCACGGAGGCTGGGGTTGGCGGAGGATCAACAGCAACTTGCCCATCTGTGCGGGCTTGTGCACGACATTGGCAAGATTGGTCTACCCCCAGGTCTTCTAGAGAAGCCGGGTGCGCTCACACTCGAGGAGCGGCGCCTGATGCAGCAGCATTCGGCGATCGGAGAAAGCATCCTCTCGCAAGTTGAGGACTACGCCGAAATCGCCAAGATCGTCAGGCATCACCACGAGCGCATCGATGGAATGGGTTATCCGGATGGGATCGGCAGCGATGAGATTCCGTTGATCTCAAAGATCATTTCTGTCGCGGACGCTTACAACGCAATGACTTCCGATCGTCCCTACCGCGATGCGATGCCCAGTCGAGTCGCACGTATGCGTCTTGCTCAAGGTATAGAAGGACAGTTCGACACCACGGTCGTTGCTGCATTCGAAGCTGTGCTGGCCGGTGCTGATGAGGAATATCGCGCTGGACGTGGCATTGACTTCACCTTCGACGCTCAGGATGAGTACTCCGGCGCCGAGACCGTGCGGGCTGCTTAGCCGTCGATTTACACCTAGGCGGCGACCGCCGCCCCGCGCACGAAGCTGGCCTCGTGCCCGCGGCTGTTCGCCTCGTGGAGCTCGTCCTCGTCGAGGGCTCCGATGCGCAGCAGCAGGTCGAGCTCGTCGCGCAGGTGGGTGCGCATCATCTCGGGACCGTCGGTGGCGATCGTGAAGGGGACGCCTGCCTCGACGAACGCACGCAACGTGAGTCGCACGGCCGCCTCGTCGGGCAGCGCTTTGGTCAGCAGGTTCGAGGTGGGGCAGATCTCGAGCACGATCCCGCGCGCGCGGAGCTCGGCCATCAGCTCCGGCTCGCGAGCCGCCAGGATCCCGTGGCCGATCCGGTCGGGGCTCAGCGCCTCGACCACCTCGGCGATCTCCTCGATGCCGTGGTCGCCGCCTTCCTCGCCGACGTGGATGGTGACGCCGAGGCCGGCGCCTCGGGCCTCGTCGACCAGCGGCTTGAGCTGCGCGTACGGGTAGCGCGCGCCGCCGGGGCGGGGGCCGGCGATGTCGATGCCGACGATCCCGCGCGAGCCGTAGCGGATCGCCTTCTCGACGATGATCCGGTTCTGCCGCTCGTCGAAGGTGCGGTCCATCATCAGGATCAGGCCGGCCCGCACCTGCGGGTACTCGAGGCTCGCGCGGTCGAGGCCACGGGCGGCGGCCATGATGATGTGGTCGAGATCGCGCTCGCCGCCGCGGTTCCGCTTCATCGGGTTGAAGCGCAGCTCGAGCGTCGTGATCTGCTGCGACCGGTAGGCGCCGCCGATCGCAGCGTGGACCGAGCGCTCGACCGCGAGCGGACTCGACTGGATCAGCTCGGTCCAGTGGTAGATCGCGTCGAGTGCGTTCAGGTCGGGGACGCCGCGCGGGTCTGAGACGGTGACCAGGCGGTCGAACTCCCAGTAGTCCTTGACCGGCAGCGCGATCCCCTGCTCGTGCGCGATGCTCCACAGGATCTCCGACGCGACCGAGCCGCCGAGATGGGTGTGCAGCTCGGCTAGGCCCTCCTCGAACACGGACCGAGCATAACGCCCGCCGACTAGGCTCCCCCGGGATGAAGGTGGGCATCGTCGTGCCGTTTTCATGGTCGTTCTGGGGGGCCGTGCTCGAGCATGCCGAGCTCAAGTCCGAGGCGCTCCGGGCGCTCGGACACGAGGTCAAGATCGTGATCGGCAACGACCCACCGGGGACGTTCACCCGTGCGCTGCACCCGCGACACGGCCGGCACGACGACCCCCCGCCCGACGTGATTCCCGTCGGGCGCACGGTGATCGTCCCTGCGAACGGCTCGCTGCCGAACATCTGCCTCAGCCCAAGCGTGCCGTTCAGGCTGAAGCGCGTCTTCGCCGAGGAGCAGTTCGACGTCATCCACCTGCACGAGCCGATGACGCCGGCGATCTGCGTGTCGGCGCTCGCCGTTGCCCGGTGTCCGGTCGTGGCCACCTGGCACGCGGCCGGCGGGCTGGGCTGGATGTACACCGGCGTCCCGCTCTGGGGGTTCCTGCTCGACCGGATCGACTGGCGGATCGCCGTCTCCCAGGAGGCCCGCACATCGGCGCAGGCGTGGCTGAAGGGGTGGGAGTTCGAGCTGATCCCGAACGGCGTGCTGATTCCGCCCACCGCCGACCCGGGGAATCGCGAGGACACGATCGTCTTCATCGGCCGACACGATCCGCGCAAGGGGCTGCCGGTGCTGCTGAAGGCGTGGCCCGACATCCACCGCCGGTCCGGCGCCCGGCTGCGGCTGGTCGGCGCCGACCCGCTCGCGGTCCAGCTCCTGCTCGCCCGGCACCGCGTCCCGAGCGAGGGGATCGACATCCTCGGCTTCCTGCCTCAGGAGAAGCTGACGGAAGAGCTGTTGCGCGCAAAGGCGCTCGCGGTTCCGTCGGTCGGCCAGGAGAGCTTCGGGATGGTCCTGACGCGCGGGTTCGCTTGCGCCCTCCCGGTGGTCGCGTCCGACATTCCGGGGTACAGGGCGGTCATGACCGACGAGACCGGTGTGCTCACCCCGCCGGGCGACCAGCGGGCGCTCGCAGACGCGCTCGTCGGGCTGCTCGAGGACGAGCCGCGCCGGCGCTCGCTCGGGGAGCACGCGCGGAGGGTGGCGGTGGAGCGGTACTCGTGGGACATGATCGCGGTCCGGCTCGAGCAGATCTACGAGGACGTCGCGGCGTGAACCGGTTGCCGCACCTGCTGCGCTCGCCCTGGAGCAGAGGCGGGATCGTCCTCGCCTTCCTCGCCGGGGTCGGCGCGCTCCTCTGGTGGCACGGCCCCCACTGGGGGGACTTCAAGGACGCGTTCACAAAGGTGCAGTGGGAGTGGGTGGCCGCGGCTGTCGGCTTCAACCTGCTCTCGATCGTCGCCCGCTCCTTCGCGTGGGACGCGGTGATCCGGTCGGCAATGCCGCCTCCGCACCCTCGTTTCCGGACCGTGTTCGCGGCGTTCTGCGTCGGCTTGCTCGCCAACGCGGTGCTGCCGGGGCGGGTGGGCGAGCTGGCGCGCGTCGCCGTCCTCAACAGGAGCCTCGGGGCCCGGCGGCGCGGCCAGTGGTCGATGCTGGTCGGCACCGTCTTTGCCCACCGGGTCTTCGATCTCGTCCCGGTCGTGCTGCTGGTCATCTTCGTCCTGACAACTGCGGACATTCCCGGTTGGGCGTTCACGAGCCTGGTGATCGTGCTCTCGGTCGGTGTCGGCCTCTTTCTGTTCGCCTTTGCCAGCGCGAGGCATCACGGGAAGACGCGGATCGAGGGGATGGGCTCCGTGAGGCGGATCGTCACCATGGCCCGCCTCGGCCTCGGCGTCATGCGCAGCCCGGGAGCGGCCGCGCTCGCCATCTTCGGGCAGTGCCTCGGCTGGATGCTGCAGCTGTTGGCGGTCTGGTCGACGATGCGGGCGTTCGACATCCACGAGGGCTTCACCGCCGCCGCGGTCGTGCTGCTGCTCATGAACGTCGCGACGATCATTCCTCTCTGGCCGGGAAACGTCGGTCTCGTCCAGGTCGCGGTCGCGACTCCGCTCGTCCGCTACGGCGTCGACTACGCCAAGGGCGTCGCGTTCGGCTTCGGGCTCCAGGCGATCGAGGCGTCGGTCGGCGTCTGCATCGGTCTGGTCTTCCTCGGCCGGGAGGGCCTGTCGTTCGCGCGACTGCGCGAGATGCCGGGCGCGGTCACCGCCGACGACGAGGACGAGGAAGAGGAGGCGTCCGAGTCGCCGCCGGAAGGGGCGTCCGAGCGTGAGTCCCAGCGCGCTCGCGTGCCCGGCTAGCCTCAAGGGATGCGTCTCCGCGGCTTTCGCTGCGGAAGCGCTGGCCGATGGTTTCTCGCGGGCCGGGGTGCGCGCCGACCAATTGCCGCTGGCCGACGGTGGGGAGGGGACGCTCGACGCGCTCTGCTCGGTCTTCGAGACGGTCGAGACCGAGGACGCCTTCGGGCGGCCGCGTGTGGCACGCGCCGGCGTGCTCGAGGACGGGACGCGGGTGGTCGAGGCGGCCGAGGCGATTCCGCTCGATTTCTCGCGGCTCGACGCGCTCGCGGCCTCGAGCCGAGGACTTGGGCTGTGGATCGCGCAGTACCGGGACTGTCCCCTGGTCGTGACCGTCGGCGGCACGGCCACGATGGACGCCGGAGCCGGGTTGCTCGAGGTGCTCGATCGCCTGCCCGGGCCGACGCGGGTGCTCTGCGACGTGGCGACGACGCTGTACGACGCGCCGCGCCTCTTCGGGCCGCAGAAAGGCGCGACGCCCGCCCAGGTCGCCGAGCTGGAACGGCGCTTCCGCCGGGTCGACCGGCTCGCTCCGTTCGCGGATCTGCCCGGCTCGGGGGCGGCAGGTGGCCTCGGTGCCGCGCTGGCGTCGCTCGGCGCAGAGCTCGTGCCGGGCGCGGATGCGGTGCTCGACCTGCTCGGCTTCGATCCGGCCCCCTACGATCTCGTGGTCACGGGTGAGGGCGCCGTCGACGCGACCACCTGGGAGGGGAAGGCGCCCGCTGCCGTCGCGACTCGCTGCGCGGAAGCGAACGTCGCCTGCGTCGTTTTCGGCGGTGTGGTCCAACCAGGGACGGTCCCCCGCGGACTGTTTCTGGAGTTGGCGGCGCTCAGCGGCGACCCGGCCAGGGTGCGCGTGGATCTCGTCGAGCTCGGAGAGAGGCTCGGGCTCGGGCTAGCTGGTCGAGGCGCGTAGACGACTCGCCATCTTCTGGAGCAGCTCCCAGGCGATCGATGCGTTCTCCTCGACCAGGGGCCGGAACTCCCAGGAGGTCAGGCCGTACGCCGTCACGTCGCTGGTCGCTTTGACGGTCGCCGTTCGCGGACCGTCGTCGATCAGCGCGACCTCGCCGAAGTAGTCGCCAGGGCCGCCGGAGCCGACCTTGTCGTCGTGGATGGTGTAGTCGACCGTTCCGTCGGCGATCACGAAGAACCCGACGCCGCGCTGGCCTTCCGTCGCGATCACGTCGCCGGCCGAGAAGGAGCTCTCCTTGAACGAGTCGGAGAGCCTCTTCAGGTCGCGGCCGGACAGGCTCTCGAAGAGCTCGACCTTGCGCAGGAGATCGGGGGGCGCGGGCACGAGTGCGGAGCTTATCCCGCGGGGCGGGCCGCGTCGACTCGCTTCGCCAGCTCCTCGATCTTCCCCTCGGCCGCCTCCAGCTGCGCCGCGCAGAAGCGGTAGAGCTCCTCGCCGCGCTCCCATAGCTTCAGCGTCTCGTCGAGACCGGCGTCGCCGCGCTCGAGACGCTCCACGATCCCAGCGAGCTCCTTCTCGGCTTCTTCGTAGGTCACTCGACCCTCGCTCCGAACCGGCCGTCGGCCACCTCGACCGCGATCGTGTCTCCGGCCGCCACCACGGTCGCAGACCGGACGAGGATGCCGTCCCGCCGGACGATCGCGTAGCCGCGGTCGAGGGTCGCGCGTGGAGAGAGCGCCCGCAGGCGGCCCGCCGTCTGCGCGAGGGCCGCGCGTCGACGCTCCACCAGCAGCGCGGGCGCGCGCCGGAGCCGTTCGTGCTCCCGGCCGAGCCGCTGAGCATGGCGTTCGAGCACGCGGCGCGCTCCACGCGCGAGCGCGTCGCGCGAGCGGTCCAGACCCGCGACCAGCTCGTCGAGGTCCGGGACGACCAAACGGCCGGCGGCGGTCGGTGTCGAGGCGCGCCTGTCGGCAGCGAAGTCGCAGAGCGGCGTGTCCTGCTCGTGCCCGACGGCGGTCACGACCGGCAGGGGACACGCTGCGACCGCCCGGACCAGCCGCTCCTCGCTGAACGGAAGGAGATCCTCGAAGCCGCCGCCGCCGCGCGCGAGCACGATCACGTCCACCTCGGGCTCGCGTGCCACCGCGGCGAGGGCCTCGGCCATCGCCGCGGCCGCCCGTCGGCCCTGCACCAGCGTCTCGGCGACGACCACCCGAGCCGGAGGGAACCGCGTCTGGATCGCGGTGAGCACGTCGCGCTTGGCGGCGGCGTCGTTGCCGGTAACGAGCCCGATCCGGCGGGGCAGCCGCGGCAGCGGACGCTTCCGGCTCTCGGCGAACAGCCCCTCTGCGGCCAGCTTTGCCTTCAGGCGTTCGAGTGCGGCCAGGTGCTCGCCGACTCCGAACCGCTCGATCGAGAGCGCCCGAAGCCTGAGCTCGCCCTTCTGGGCCCAGAGCTCGGGCCGTCCGTAGACGTGGACTCGCTCGCCGTTGGCCAGGTCCAGCCGGAGCGCGTCGAACTGGCCCCGCGGCATCGCCGCCGAGAGGCAGGCGCCGGTCTCGGGATCCTTGAGCGTGAAGAAGACGGTCTGCCAGCCGCCCTGGCGGCGCAGCTCCGTCACCTCGCCTTCGACCCAGATCGTCGGGAGGCGTTGCAGCCACTGGGCGATCCCCTGGTTGAACGCCGCGACCGTGAAGACCTTGCGGTCGCCGTAGACGAGCGGTTCCACCTTCATGGCCCCATCGTAGGACGCGGGCCGGTGCCGGGCGCGTGACGGCTTAGAGCAGAATGCGCGCGGCCGTCTCGTGCGCGCAGCCCGAGGCGACGAGCTCGACCGCGCCGTGGAGGTCGGCCTCGCTGTCGGCGAGCTTCTCGGCGAGCGGCAGCGGATACCCGGCCTCGATCAGCACGTGGAGCCGCCAGCTCTGCACCTTGGCGCGCTCGTGGTCGTGGTCGGTCTCGATCGCTTGGGCCATTTCGGTGATCTCGCTCATTTGTCGGCTTCGTTCGCTCTCTCGTAGACGTTCCCTCTGAGATGAAGTTGGACTCCTAATCGATTCTTTACGCACGCATGCGGTCACGTAGTGACGCTTCGAGCGCGGCCAGTCGCCGCTCGAGCGAGGCGATCGTTCCTTCGTACCGACGCTCGAGCCTGCCGCCGGCGGTGTCGTTGAACTCGGCCAGCCGCTCGGCCAGCAGCCGGTCGGCCTGACGCACGAAGCCTTCGATCGATCGGTCGAGCTCGCGCGCGAGCTGGCGGGCCGCGTCCTCCCGGGCGGTCCGGATGGTGGTACCGAACTCGACCGCCGCCTCCTCGCCCAGACGCGACGTCTCACGGCCGACGGAGCGCTGGACCTGCTCGACCAGCCGCCTCTCGACGTCGGAGAAGGTCTCGGCCAGCTTGCCCTGCGACTCGGTCAGCTCACGGTCGATCTGCTCGGTGAGGGCGCGCTCGCGGCTGCGGAGGCGGTCGGCGACCTCGTGCAACGCCCGGCGCCGTTCGGCCGCGTGCGACTCGAGCTCGTTCCTCGCCTCGTCGATCGCCTCCTTGATCTGCCGGGTGATGTCCTCACGCACGCGGGTGAGCGCCAGCCGGTTGTCCTCGGTCTCGGCGACCAGGCGCTCGGTCTCGCCCGCGAATCTCGACTCTGCGTCCGTCATCAGCTGCCGCTGGCGCTGCTCCAGCCGCGCGACCTGGGTTGCCAGTCCCTCGCGTGCGCGCTCGACGTCCTGCTGCCACGCCGTCAGCTTCCCCTCGATCTCCTTCTGCGCGGCGATCAGCTGGCCCGACAGCTCGGTGAGTACCCGCTGCTCGGCGCGGACGAGCTCGTCGCGTCGCTCGTCGGCCAGCCGGCGGTGCTCCTCGGTGAGCAGCGCGCTCGTCTCGGCCCGGGCGACGGCCAGCGTCCGCTGGAGCTCGGCGTCGTTCTGTTCCGCCGCCGTCTTGACCAGCGCGTCGAGGCGGGCTTTCGCCTCGAGGAAGGCCTGGTCCTCGGTCTGGCGCTTCCGACGCATCGGACCTCCATCGTAGGCGAGTATCCGCCGACGGTGGAGCTGCACGCCGACCTCGAGCGCATCGCCGCGGCCGCCGCCGAGCTGGCCGGTCCGCGCGAGGAGGTCGGCGGCGTGATCCCGACAGAGCCGGAGCCCGGTCGCCGCGTCTACCTGTGCGCCTACTCGGGGCATGGGCGCACCTGGGTAGCCCTCGACGACCGGGGTCAGCTCGTCTCGGAGCGTGCGCTCGTTCGCGCGGCCGTCTCGATCGCGGCGCTCTGCGAGCTGGCGGAGGAGTCGGCGGGCGGTGGGAAGCTCGAGGACCTGCGGCGAGAGCTGGTCGCGCTGCGCGTGACCGAGCAGCCGGAGGGGATCGAGGAGGCGGAGGCTGCCGCGCTCGCGCTGGAACAGACGCTCCGGCCTCCGCCGCGGCTTGCGTCGCCCGGATACCTCGACGCGGTCGGTGCAGCCGTCCGCCGGCTGGAGCTCGCGCTCGGCGACAGCCTGTCCTCACCGTTCGCCGAGGCGATGACACACGGTGTCGGCGCGGTCAGCGAGCTCGAGCGCGAGGTTGAGGGCGGCTACAAGGGTTCCCTCACGTAATCTTTGAGGCGATGGAGGGAGGAGGATTCAACTTCCCGTTCGGCGGCGATCCTGAGGATCTGATGCGCGGGCTCCGCGAGTTCGCGGAGCAGCAAGCCGAGTCGGTCGCCGAGGCGCAGCGCGAGCAGTTCGCGACTCTGACGCTGAACACCGCGGTCGAACTCACGGCCGCTGCCCTCCAACGGGTGGACGCGACCGGCGGCGCCGACGAGCAGGCGCTCGCGCTGCGTGACGCCATGCGCATCCTGTTTCCCGAGGCGGTCGCGCTGGTCAGCGCGGCGCGCCAGGGTTTCATGCGCGAGACGCGCTAGTCCGTCTTCGTCGCCACGAGCAGGAACTCGGCCGGAATGCGCGGGTCGTGCCGGCCGCCGGGCTCCTTCGCGGGCGGCGGAAGCTCGTCGAGCTCCACGAGCGTGAGTCCTGCTCCCAGGAACGCGGTCACGATCTGGCCAAGGCGGCGGCGGCCCTCCTCGAAATAGCTCTCGCGCCAGCGCAGGTCGACCGGGTCGATGCAGCCCGCGACCGGGTGGTGGTCGCAGACGACGAGGCGTCCGTTCTTGCGCAGCGCCGCGGCGGCTGCCGCGGCGAGCAGGGCGGGCTCGGGCACCTGCGCCAGCGCTCCCTCGCCGGCGTAGACGACCAAAAACCGGCGCCGGCGGAGCTGGAGCGGCAGCTCGTGCAGCTCGGCCTGGAAGAACGCAGCGTCGGGGGCGCGATCACGGGCGACGGCGAGGGCCTCGGCCGACGGATCGATCCCGCTGACGAGCGCGCCCAGCGTCCGCAGGTCGGCGGTCGCCTCGCCGGTGCCGCAGGCGAGATGGAGCACGTGCTTCCCGTCCACGTCGGGCAACCGCTCGCGGACGGCATCCGGCAGGCCGCGCCCCGGTTCCGGCGGTCGGCCGAACCGCGCCTCCCACGCCTCCCGGTTCTGATCGGTCGGCCACACGGTCGGCGTCCCTAGACCACGAGCGAGAACCCGCCGTCGACCACGATCGTCTGGCCGCGGATCATGTCTGCTTCGGGCGAGCACAGGAACGCGACAGCGTCGGCGACGTCTCCGGGCTCGACCAGCCGGCCGGCGGGCGTTCGCGCCAAGCTCCCGGACAGCATCTGCTCGCGGTTGGGGAAATGGTCGAGCGCGCCGGTCTCGACGACGCCGCCCGAGACGGCGTTCACGCGGATCCCCCGCGGCGCCAGCTCGACGGCCAGGTAGCGGACAAGCGCCTCCAGCGCCGCCTTCGACGTGCCGACGAGCACGTAGTTCTCGAGCACACGGCTCGCGCCCAGGCTGGAGACGGCGACGAGCGAGGAGCCGGCGGGCATCTGGGGCGCCGCCGCACGGGCGAGCGACAGGAAGGCGCGCGCGTTTGCTGCGAGCGTCCAGTCGAAGTGCTTGTCGGTCGTCTCAAGCGCCGGCCGGATCACCCCCGTAGCGGCGCAGTGCACGACCGCGTCCAGGCGCCCGAGCCCGGCCACCGCGTCGGCGACCCGAGTCGACGCGACGTTGCCGCGCAGCAGAACGGGCTCCGCTCCGAGCTCGCGCAGCTCCTCGGCCGTCTCCTCCGCGGCTGCGTCGTTTCGCAGGTAGCCGATCGCCACGCGCGTCGCGCCGGCCTGCGCGAAGCGCCGCGCCACCTCCCGCCCGATCCCCCTCGAGCCCCCGGTGACGAGGACCGCGGTGATGCCTTCGGCGTGACGACGTCGCCTCGCACCCAGCTCGTCAGCTTCGCTGTCGGCCGTGTGCTCGGCTTCGTCTCTCAACGCTGCGACGGGAGCGGGCTGTCCGCCGGCGCCGAGCTCGGGATCTGCTGCCAGCCCGGCCGCTCCGAGGATTCCCGGCGCTCGTCGTCCGCCTTGGACGAGGCATGGCCGAGCCGGTCGAGCAGCGCCATCTTCTCCTCTGCGTAGCGGCGCACCGGGTTGTCGTCGGGGAGATCGAGCACCAGCTCGCGAACGCGCGCGCGGATCTGATACGCGAAGTGCGGCGTCGCCGGTGCGACGAGAGCGTCGATCTCCTCGATGGTTGCCATGTCCGAAGCCTATCGCGGGGCCGTGCCGTGATCGCGCGCGGGCCGGCTTTGCAGGCCGGCGCTTGCGGATAGGTTCCGAGCATGCGGCGTCCGAGCCCGGTCGACCTGATGTTGATCGCGACGATCGTGATCTGGGCGTTCAACATCACGGTCACCAAGTACGTCCTCACGCACGGCTTCCAGCCACTCGCCTACGGGGCGATCCGGTACGCGGCCGCCGCGATCCTCGCCGTCGCCGTCGCCGTCGTCCTGGAGGGAACGCTGCGCGTGGGCGAGAGGAAGAACCTGGCGCTGGTCGGAACCGCCTCCGCGGTGCTGCTCGTCAACCAGGTCTCGTTCGTCTACGCGCTGAAGCTCGGCTCCGCCACCACGGTTGCGCTGATCCTGGGGATGACGCCGATCTTTGCGGCGATCATCTCGTCGCTCGTCGGTCTCGAGCAGCTGACCGGTCGGTTCTGGGTGGCGACGCTGGTCGGCTTCGTGGGAGTCGCGCTGGTGGCGCTGGGCTCGGGCGGCGACCTGTCGTCGGATCTCGGCGGAGACCTGCTCGCGATCGTGCTCGCGATCTCGTGGGCGGCATACTCGGTGACGATTGCCCCGCTGATGCGGAGCTACTCGCCGTACCGGATCAGCGCGGTCGTGCTGGTGATCATGTGCATCCCGTTCGTCGCTCTCAGCGCGCCGCAGATCGCGGACCAGGACTACGCGTCGCTCGGCGCCCTCGTGTGGGCCGGCCTCGCGTTCGCGATCGTCGGGCCGCTCTTCCTGACCAACATCCTGTGGTTCAAGTCGATCGGGGTCGTCGGCCCGTCGAGGGCGACGTTGTTCGCCAACGCGCAGCCGTTCGTGGCCGCGATCTTCGCCGCTCTGATCCTCTCGGAGCACCTGCACTGGCTCCAGATCGCCGGCGGCGTGACCATCCTGCTCGGAATCGTCCTCGAGCGCCGGTGGCGGCGGCCGGCGGCGGCGGAAGCCACCGAGCCGGCGGGAGCTAAGATCGCGGCGTGACGCAGGATGCGATGCCCCTCCAGGGTTGGGACCACGTCGAGCTCTGGGTGGGAAACGCGAAGCAGGCCGCGTACTACTTCGAGCACGCCTTCGGCTTCGCCCGCCACGCCTACGCCGGCCCCGAGACCGGTGCCCGCGACCGGGCGTCCTACGTCCTGCGGCAGGGCGAGATCGACCTGGTCTTGACGAGCGCGCTGACCGACGACCACGAGGTCGCGCACTTCGCCTCGAAGCACGGCGACGGCGTTCGCGACATCGCGCTGCGCGTGCCGAACGCCGGGCAGGCGTACTCGGTCGCGGTCGAGCGCGGCGCGCGCGGGGTGCGGGAGCCGGAGTGGCTCGAGGACGAGTACGGCCGCGTCCAGGTCGCCTCGATCTCGACCTACGGCGAGGTCGTCCACACATTCGTCGCCCGCGCCGACTACATCGGGCCGCACCTGCCGGGGTACGCGCCGCTCGAGCCCAACGGCGCCGAGCCGGTCGGCTTCACGCTGCTCGACCACTGCGTCGGCAATGTCGAGCTCGGGAAGATGGACGAGTGGGTGGGCTTCTACGAGCGCGTGCTCGGCTTCGAGAACATCGTCCACTACGACGAGGAGCAGATCCATACCGAGTACTCGGCGCTGATGTCGAAGGTGATGGCCGACGGCGAGGGGAAGATCAAGTTCCCGATCAACGAGCCGGCCGAGGGGCGGCGGAAGAGCCAGATCGCGGAGTACCTCGAGTACAACGCAGGCCCAGGCGTGCAGCACGTCGCGATCCAGACCGACGACATCGTCCGAACGGTGGAGGCCATGCAGGAGCGCGGTGTCGCCTTCCTGTTGACGCCCGAGGCGTACTACGAGGACGCGTTCGACCGGGTCGGCGACATCGAGGAGTCCTGGGCCGACCTGCGGCGGCTGCGGATCCTGGTCGACCGTGACGAGGACGGCTACCTGCTCCAGATCTTCACGAAGCCGACGCAGGACCGGCCCACGCTGTTCTTCGAGGTCATCCAGCGCCACGGCGCGCGCACCTTCGGCGAGGGGAACTTCAAGGCGCTGTTCGAGGCGATCGAGCGCGAGCAGGCCCTGCGCGGCAATCTGTGAGAGCCGACGCCGCCACGCTCCGGCTCGCGGTCTTCCCGCGGCCGACGTTCCTCACCGATGCGCTGCTGATCGTGTCCGGGACTGCGCTCGTCTCGATCTGCGCACAGATCTCGGTGAAGCTGCCGTTCACACCGGTGCCGATCACCGGGCAGACGTTTGCGGTCTGTCTCGTCGGCGCGTCGCTCGGCGCCTCCCGCGGCGCGGCCTCGCTGGCTCTCTACTTCCTGATCGGCGTGCTCGGCGCTCCCGTGTATGCACATCACGACCACGGCTGGGACGTGATCACGAGCGCGAGCGGCGGCTACATCGTCGGGTTCGTCGTGGCGGCCGCGGTGACCGGAGCGCTGGCCGAGCGCCGCTGGGACCGGCGGTTCTCGTCCGCGGTCGGCGCGATGCTGACCGGCAACGTGGTCATCTACCTGGTCGGCCTGCCGTGGCTCGCCGTCGTGCTGAACACGAACCTCGAGCAGACCCTCGAGGACGGGCTGTATCCGTTTGTCCCGGGCGATCTCTTCAAGCTCTACTGTGCCGCAGCGCTGCTCCCCGCCGCGTGGCGCGGCGTGAAGTACCTCGACAGCAGGTAGCTCTAGCCTTCAGCGGGTGACACCGCAGCGGCGAACCGCGCTCGCCTCGGTCGCGGCGGCCTGCGCGCTGCTCGCGCTGAAGCTCATCGCCGGCATCGCCAGCGGTTCGCTGGGTCTCGTCTCGGAGGCGTTGCACTCGGGCACCGACCTGGTCGCCGCGCTCCTGACGTTCTTCGCAGTCGGCGTCGCCGTACGGCCGGCGGACGAGCAGCACCAGTACGGCCACGGGAAGGCCGAGCATCTGGCGGCGCTGTTCGAGGCGGCCGTGCTGGCCCTCGTCAGCGTCGGCGTCGCCGTGCTTGCGGTCGCGCGGCTCGCCGGGTGGATCCACATCCACGTCGACGCCGCCTGGTGGGCGTTCCTCGCGATCGGCGTGGTGCTCGCGATCGACGTCTCGCGGACGCTGATCTCGCTGCGAACGGCGCGGCGGTTCCGCAGCGCCGCGCTGCTCTCGAACGCGCTCCACTTCGGCAGCGACTTCGTGGGATCGCTGGCGGTGCTGATCGGCCTGATCGGAGTCCGGGCCGGCTGGCCGGACGCCGACTCGATCGCCGGCCTCTTCGTCGCTGTGCTGGTGCTGGTGGCTGCGGTGCGGCTGATGCGCCGCAACGTCGACGTACTGATGGATCGCGCCCCGGCCGACGCCGAGGACGCGGCGCGGCAGGCGATCGGGCGCATCGAGCCGCCGATCCAGCTGCGGCGGCTGCGGATGCGCTCGGCCGCGGGACGCCACTTCGCGGACGTCGTGATCGCGGTCTCGCCGTCTGCGGCCGTCGGGCAGGGGCATGCGGCGGCAGACGCCGTGGAGGACGCGCTCGAGCGCGCGCTGCCGGAGACGGACGTGGTCGTCCACGTCGAGCCGACGGTCGAGGACACCGTTACCCGCGAGCTCGCCTACGCGGCCGCCATGAAAGTGCGCCGCGTCCGGGAGATCCACAACGTCGCGGTGCTGCACGTCGACGGCCGCACCGAGATCTCACTCCACCTCAAGCTCCCCGCCGAACTGCCGCTCGAGGAGGCGCATCGTGTCGCGACCGAGGTCGAGCGGGCGATCGAGGACTCGGTACCCGGCATCGACACGGTGCAGACGCACCTGGAGCCGCTGGCCGAGGAGGCCGAGGGCAGCCGCGCCGTCGGCACCGACGTGTCACACGACGTCGTAGAGGTCGGCCGGGTCGTCGCGGAGCGCACCGGAGGGCGGCCCCGCAAGGTCCGATTCCTGCAGACGCCCGACGGTCTGGTCCTCTTCCTCACGCTCGGCCTCGACGGATCGTCGACGCTCGACGAGGCGCACCGGCGCGCCAGCGAGATCGAGGAGGAGATCCGCGCGGCGCTGCCGGGGATCGCCGAGATCATCGTGCACACCGAGCCTTAGCGGGCCCGGTTCTCGCGGACGCGGAACTCCGCGATTCTCCGAACCAGGTCGAGCGGCACCGGTTCGGTCAACGGGAAGCGGATCGTGCCCTTGCTCGTCTCGTACGCCTCCAGCTCATCCGCGAAAGGCCGGACGCCGGACGCTCCGGGATAGAAGCCGATGTGATTCTCGTAGCCGGCGAAGTGCACCAGGTTCCCGTGGAGGACGAAGGTCGGGATCCCGTAGACGATCTTCTCGGTCGCCTCGGGTGCGACCTCGTGGATCGTCTGCCGGATGCCCTCCAGCTTCGCCCGGGTGGGGGCGGGCATCGTCGCCAGATACTCGTCGACCGTGCCGGGAGGGCTCGTCTTCATGGCCTTTCGATTCTTAACATGGCCACGATGGCGGGGAGAGATCCGAGATGAAGCTGTGCATGTTCAGCCCGAAGGAGCTGGGCCTCGAGCGAGGTTGGCCGGGCCGGATCGAGGGCGACCGCGTGATCCAGCTCGCGGCGCAGACGCTGCAATCGTTCTTCACGGGCGGCGGCCAGGCGCGAGAGCATGCCGAATACCCGCTCGCAGAGGTCTCTCTCCGCGCGCCGGTGCTTCGCCCGCCGGCCGTCCGGGATTTCTACGCCTTCGAGCAGCACGTCAAGACGGCGCGCGCGAAACGCGGCGCGGAGGTTCCGGCCGAGTGGTACGAGCAGCCCGTCTTCTACTTCTCGAACCCGGCCGCGATGTTCGGCCCCGAGGACGAGATCCCGTACCCGCAGCCGAGCGAGGAGCTCGACTACGAGCTCGAGGTGGCGGCGATCGTCGGAGCGGACGGGGAGATCGGCGGCTTCACGGTGATGAACGACTGGTCGGCCCGCGACCTCCAGCGCGCCGAGATGAGGGTCGGCCTCGGCCCGGCCAAGGGGAAGGACTTCGCCACGTCGCTCGGGCCCGTCGTGGTCACCCCCGACGAGTTCGACGGCTCGAGCGCCGTCATGGTCGCGCGCGTGAACGGGGAGGAACGCTCGCGCGGCGAACTCGGGGACATGCACTTCACGTGGGCGCGGCTGGTCGAGCAGGCCGCGCGGAACACGTGTCTGGTCCCCGGCGACGTGCTCGGTTCCGGGACGGTCGGGACGGGCTGCATCCTCGAGCTCGGCGACGGGCGCTGGCTCCAGCCGGGTGACGTGGTCGAGCTGGAGGTCGACGGGATCGGCGTTCTGCGCAATACAGTCGGCCCGCGTGGCTGAGGTCGCCGTCGTCGGCGCAGGGTTGAACGGGCTGGCGACCGCCCGGGCGCTCGACCGGGCCGGTCACGACGTCGTCGTCTACGAGCAGTTCGACGTGGGCCACACGCGAGGGTCGAGCCACGGCCGGACCCGGATCTTCCGGCTCGCGTATCCGGAGGAAGAGTGGGTGCGGTTCGCCCAGGAGGCACTCGAGGGCTGGCGTGAGCTCGAGCGCGAGAGCGGGGAGAAGTTGCTCCTGCTCAACGGCCTGCTCGAGCTCTGCAGCCCGGGCGTGCAGAGCTCGCAGGAAGCTCTGGAGTCGTGCGGAGCAGCCTTCGAGCTGCTGACGCGGGAGGAGACCGAGGCGCGGTTCGGCGTGGTGCCGGACGAGGACGCAGTCGTGCTCTTCCAGCCCGACGCCGGCATCGTCCACGCCGACCGCGCGCTGAACGCGTTCGCGCACGGGCTGCGGATCGAGTCCGGCCGGCGCGTGGACTCGCTTGACGAGCTCGACGAGCCCGTCGTGGTGGTGACGGCCGGCCCGTGGGCGCGGCGGCTACTCGAGCCCGCGGGCATCGAGCTGCCGGTGGTCGAGACGCGTGAGACCGTGGCCTACTTCCACCTCGAAGGGCCTGTGCCGTCCGTGGTCGCCGAGGTGGTCACGCGGGGGCACGGGTTCTACTCGCTGTACGACCCGCTCTACGGGCTCAAGGTCGGCAGCCACAAGCGCGGCCTGCCGGCCGACCCCGACGAGGTGAAAGGCGCCGACGAGCCGCTGGTGCAGCAGATCGCCGACTGGACGCGCGAGCGGTTCCCGAACGTCGACCCCGAGCCGGTTCACGCAGAGAGCTGCTTCTACACCACCACCGACGACGAGCGGTTCGTCCTGGAACGCCACGGTCGGTTCGTGGTCGGCTCGGCCTGTTCGGGCCACGGCTTCAAATTCGGCCCGGCGACGGGCAGGCGGCTGGCCGCGCTCGCGGTCGAAGCTCTCGGCTGACTAACCTTCGGGCATGCCGATGTACCACCGTCTCGGCGACGTCCCGCGCAAGCGGCACATCCAGTTCCGGGATAACGGGACGCTGCTGAACGAAGAGGTCTTCGGGCTCGAGGGGTTCTCCGGGAACGAGTCGATCCTCTACCACCTCCAGTCGCCGGTGCGGATCCGCGAGCTCGGCGACTTCGAGCCGATCGTCCGCGACGAGTGGGTGCCCGACGCCCACGCTCACCGGCATCTCAAGACCTACGACGAGACCCCGGAGGGCGGCGATCCGATCTCGGCCAGGAACCTGCTGATGTGGAACCAGGACGTCGAGATCTCGCTCGCACGGCCCACCGA
>JBKPRA010000092.1:0-16548 GCA_046734335.1 Actinomycetota bacterium
TGGTCGGGAGGCCGGCCTTCGCGAAGAGGTCCTTCCGGTAGCAGATCGCGAGGCTGCCCACATCTGTCCCCAGACCGACGACCGCGCCGCCCTTGCCGACCGCCTGCTGGAACTTCCACGGCAGATAGAGGTTCTTCAGCGTGCTCGCGCCGTACTGCCTCAGGTCGACGAAGTTCTGGGACTGTGCCGTGTAGATCGGAATGAACCCGACCTCGATCGCCTCGACGTCCGCCGCTCCTGCACCCGTCGCGATGTGCTGCGCGAGTTGGGTGTGGTGGTCGGCGTAGCTCTGGATCGCCTCCTTGATCGTCACGCCGGGGTGTGCCGCCTCGTACTGCTTGTAGAGTTCGTGGTAGCCGAAGTCGCCGAACAGGCTGACGTTCAGGGTGACGTCGTGGGACCTGGCCGAGGCGGTCGTCGCGACGAGTCCCACGGCAACGGCGGCGACGACTCCGCCGACGAGGGCGAGCGCTTTCCAGCGCCGCCCGGTTTGAATCCATTTCACTTCCTACTCCCTCCTCTCGAGAACGTTTCTGTAACCAGTCCTGCTGAAGAGTCAGACGTCCGCTCCACCTCCTTGTCCGTCGGCGGTGGCGCTGGGACGCGCCCCGCATGACGCCCGGACGACCAATTCGACCGGCAGGGTCAACACGGGCGGTGTCACGTCGGGATTCTCGATCTGCTCGACGAGGGCGCGGCCGGCGGCGAGACCGATGCCGACCATGTCCTGCCGAACGGTTGTCAGGGGCGGGGAGAGGAGCTCCGCGAGCCGGATGTCGTCGAAGCCGACGATCGCCAGGTCGCCGGGTACCGACAGCCCCGCCGCATGCATCGATCGGATCGCTCCGACGGCCATCATGTCGGCGGCGGCGAAGACGGCGGTCGGCGGCTCGGCTAGCCGCATCAGCGACTGCATCGCCCGCTCGCCGCTCTCCGGATAGAAGTCGCCTTCGAGCTCGTAGCCGCGCGGGATCTCCAGGCCGAGCTCACGCATCTCGGCATGGAAGCCGAGCGTCCGGTCCGCGCCCGGCTTCGTGTTGCTCGGGCCCGCGATGGTGGCGATCCGCGTGTGCCCCAGCTCGTGCAGATGGCGCACGGCCAGCCTCGCGCCGCCGATGTTGTCCGATGCGACGAAGCTGGTGTGGTCGTGGACGACGTCGAGATCGACGGCCATCACCGGGATGTCCGCCCGCACCAGCTTCTCGACCTCGGGGTCGTCGCGGTCGACGCCCATCACGACGAGTCCGTCGACGCGATGCTGCCGCGCCCGGCGGAGATAGGAGTGCGGTCGGCCCCTGCTCGAGCCCGGCTGCTCGGTGGCGAAGAGGAGGAGGTCGTACCCGAGCTCGCCGATCCCGTGCTTGAGGCCGACCAGCACCTCCTGGAAGAACGGGTGATGGATGTCGGGATGCTCGTACCCCGTGAACAGCACGACGCCGATCAGCTGCGAGCGCTGCTTGACCAGTGTTCGGGCGGCCGCGCTCGGCGCGTAGTCGAGCCTGCGGGCCACGTCGAGCACGCGTTCGCGCGTCGCCGGACTCACGTCGTCGTAGCCGTTGAAGACTCGTGAGACGGTCGAGACCGACACGCCACTTTCCTTCGCGACTTCCCGGATGTTGCTGATTTCGCCGCTCCTTCCGAAAACGTTTCCGGGCGAAGATACGGCGTGATGAAAGCGTTGTCAAGAGGTCACGATCACATCTAGATCGTTCGACCGGAAACGATCCCGGTCCCTTTTTGCGGCTAGCCGGTGTTGCGCAACGCTGCCGCGATCCCCGCAATCGACCGCAGGAGCGGCCTGCGGACGACCTCGCGGCCGGCGTCGTCGGCGGCCCGGTAGCGCCGGAGCAGGTCGACCTGGATCGCGTTCATCGGGTCGACGTACGGGTTGCGGAGAGCGATCGAACGCTGCAGGACCGGGTGGCGGTCGAGGAGCGCATCGGCCTCCACGATCTCCAGCACGGCATTCGTCGTCAGTGCGTGCTCGGCCGCGATCGCGTCGAAGAAACGATCGGGCTCAGCGTCGGCAGGCACCAGGGGGAGGTAGCCGCGGGCGATCTCGAGGCTCGACTTCGCGAGCGTCATCTCCAGGTTCTCGACCAGCGACCGGAAGAACGGGAACGAGCGGTACAGCCGCCGCAGCTCGCGCAGCGAGCCGGTCCCTGCGAGCGCCGTGCCGCAGCCGTACCACGCCGGGAGCAGGCACCGGTTCTGCGTCCACGCGAACACCCAAGGAATCGCACGCAAGGCCGACAGCAGATCGTCGTCCTGGCCGGGCCGTCGCGCGGGGCGGGAGCCGAGGGCGAGGAGCGAGAGCTCCTCGACCGGGGTGAACGACCGGAAGAACGGCGCGAACGCCGGGTCGTCCCAGACGAGCGACCGGTACGCGGTGTGAGCCTCTTCGGAGAGCGCGGTCAGCAGGTCCTGCACGCCGCGCGGGGCGGTGGATCGCGTCACCTCCGGAAAAGCTGCGAGCAGCGTCGCCGCCAGCGCGGCCTCGAGGTTCCGGTAGGCGAGGCCGGGGAGGCCGTACTTGAAAGAGACCGTCTCGCCCTGCTCGGTCAGCTTCAGGCGGCCGGGCGGGTGGCCGGGCGGCTGGGCGAGAACGGCCGCGTGAGTCGGTCCGCCGCCGCGGCCGGCGCTGCCGCCGCGGCCGTGGAAGATCGTCAGCTCGAGCCGCCGCCGCCGGGCGAGCGCGGCCAGGGCCTCCTGTGCTCGGAAGATCTCCCACTGCGCGGTCAGGTAGCCGCCGTCCTTGCCGGAATCCGAATAGCCGACCATCACCTCGAGGCGGTGGCCGCGGATCTCGATCAGCCGGCGGAACGGACGCGTGTCGAGCAGCTCCTCGACGATCGCAGGCGCCCGGCGGAGGTCGTCGATCGTCTCGAAAAGCGGCACGACCGCCAGGCGCGCACCCGCCTTGCGGGAGAGCTCGACTCCCGCGAGCACGTCGTCGGCGGACTCCGTCCCGGAGATGATCAGCGTGTCGACCGCGTCCTCGCCATGACGGGACTGGGCGCGCGCGGTGGCGGCGAAGGTCCGGCGAGTTCGCGCGGTCGGCCGGCGCAGCTCGGCGGCGTGCAGTCGGACGTCGAGCGTCGCGATGTGGAAGCCGAACAGCTCGACCCGGCGCCGGAGCGCCGCCAGCCTGCCGTCGGCGATCCTGGCGCCGCGGTTGGCACGCAGGCTCCGGTCGACGAGCTCGAGGTCGGCCACGACTTCCTGCGGCGACGAGTAGCCGTCGGGCCGGCGGGCGATCGTCTCGCCCAGCCGGTGCCAGACCAGCGAGAGCTTGCGCCGGTAGGGCTCGTGCTCGTTCGTCCGTCCGATTCGTGCCGCGTATTCGGGCATCGCCCGTTCGTCCCGCGCGATTGACCCGAGCAGCTCGGGCGAGACGCCGGCGAGCGTGTCGGCCACGCCGAGGCGGGCGGCGAGCTCGCGGACCTCGGCGCGGTATCGCTCGAGCACCAGCCGGCGGGCGCGCGTGAGCGCCTCCTCGATCGTTCGCGGCCCGGCGTTCGGGTTCCCGTCCTGGTCGCCGCCGATCCAGCTGCCGAAGCGCAGCGGCATCCCGGCAGCCGGGATGCTCCGCCGGAGGTCGCCGACCAGGGCGGGCGCGACGTCGAGGAGGGTCTGCTCGAAGAACCAGAGGCCGTGGCGTATCTCGTCGACGACGCGCGGCCGCTGCGACCGCACCTCATCCGTCTGCCAGAGTGCCGTGACCTCCTCGGCGATCGAGGCCTCCACGCGGTCGCGTGCCGACCGGGGCAAGGCCGGATCGTCGAGCCGGTCGAGCAGGCCGTTGAGGCGGAGCTGGGCTGCGAGGACCGTGCGGCGCGTGGCCTCGGTCGGGTGCGCAGTCAGGACGAGCTCGAGCGACAAACGCCTCGTCGCCGTGGCGAGCCGGCGCCGTGAAACGCCGGCGCGGTCGAGGGCGGCCAGCGCCTCGGCCAGGGACTCGGGCGCCGTGCGCTGCTCGTGCTCGTACTGGCGCCGGCGGCGCAGGCGGTGGTGTTGCTCGGCGAGGTTCGCGAGCTGGAAGTAGAGCGAGAACGCTCGTAAAACCTCGGCCTGCCGCCCGAGCGGGAGTGCTGCGACTGCCTCGGCGAGCCTGGATCGGGCGGCCTCGCCGCCTGCGGCACGTGCTCGGCGAGACAGCTCCCGCACGCGCTCCTCGTCGGCGAGCAGCCCGTCTCCGCCCTGCTCGACGAGCACCCGACCCAGGATGTCGCCGAAGAGGCGAATGTCCCGGCGGAGCGGTGCGTCGGGGCTCTGGGCAGGCATGGTCGTGGGTCAGCTGTATGACGGCTCGCGTGGATGCATCGAGGCCATTGCCAGCTTCACTGCTCGGACAAGCGGCTCCGGCAGCTCGTCGGGGGTGGCATGGGCCAGATGCGACCACGCGCGCTCGGGCTTCTTCCTCTTGCCGCGGACCCCGGCGACCCATTCGAAATCCGGGTCGAGGACGACCGTACGCCGTGCGCCGGCGAGCCGCCGGATGAGCCTGTTCAGCTTGCGATCCGCGTCCGACGGCTCGCGGCCCGGCCGGAGATCGCTGTCGTGCAGGACCACGAACGGCACCCGGGCACGTCTGCAGATCTCGATGAAAAGCGGAATGTTCGACTTGCCGCCGCACTCGACGATGGAGATCTGCTCGCGGTCGGGATCGTGGCCGAGCGCCCTGAAGACGAACGGCAGGGTGACCTTCTCCGTCAAGCCTTCCACGAGTACGGCGGCCCGTGACAGGAAGAGCTGTGAGCGCTCCGCATCGAACTCGCACATGACCCGGAAGGCATCGTCGACATCGATCGGGCGAAGTCGCTCGACGGCGGTCACGCCGATCTCGTCGCGCGTTACGAGATTGACCTCGTCGAGCGCGGCGATGCTGAGGAGACCCGGTGCGTGGGTGGTGAAGAAGACCTGGTTGCCGTTGTTTGCGAGACGTCGGAAGAGCCGGCGCAGATACCGGTGCGCGTGGGGAGCGAGGAACAGCTCCGGTTCCTCGATCGCGAACACGACATCCGACGTCTCGGATGCGCAGGCTTCGAGTCCGCGGATGAGGGCGACCCGGGGAGCCGGCGCCCGCGCGAGTGCTGTGTGGATTACGTCGCTTACGGCCGTCGCGGCAGGAGAGCCCGTACTGGTCGCCACGAGGCTGCTGCCACGAAGCGAGGTCGGGAAGTGAGCTATCGGCGGCGCAGCCGTGCGGTCGTCGAGCGAGACGGTTCCCCCATCGGCGAGCGTCGCCTCGATGGAGAGGTTGAGCTCGCCGGAGGTGATGTCGGTCGTCGCAAGGTCGAAGCTCGAGTCGAGCAGTGCGCGAAGGGCCAGGAGCAAGTTCGACTTTCCCGCTCCGGGCTCGCCGATGAAGGCACAGATCGGACCCGGCCGCAGTGACAATCGGCGTGCGCTGCGGAAGTTGACGACGCGGATCTCGTCGAGCAGCGGGCCGCCCGGGGTTTCGGTCGTCACCGCCGCGATCCTAGCCCGGTCCCGGTCGCCCGGCGGACCTGCCTCAGGGCCTCGTGACCGCGCCCTCGCTCGCAGAGGCGACGAGCGCCGCGTACTTCGCCAGCACGCCGGAGTCGTAGCGCGGCGGCGGCGGAGACCATGCGGCCAGGCGCGCTGCGATCTCGTCGTCCGAAAGCTCGACTCGCAGCTCGCCTGCGGCGACGTCGATGCAGATCACGTCGCCCTCCTGGAGGGCTGCGATCGGCCCGCCGCGGGAGGCTTCGGGGACGATGTGGCCGACCATGAACCCGTGGGTCGCGCCGGAGAAACGGCCGTCGGTGATCAGAGCCACCGAGTCGCCGAGGCCCTCGCCGATGATCGCGCCCGTCACCTGGAGCATCTCCGGCATGCCCGGGCCGCCCGCCGGGCCTTCGTAGCGGATCACGACCACGTCGCCCGGCTGGATCCGCTTGGCCTTGACCGCGGCGAACGCGTCCTGCTCGGTGTCGAAGACTCGGGCAGGCCCGCGGTGCTCCGTGCGGTCGACGGTCAGCTTGACCACGCAGCCGTCCGGCGCGAGGTTGCCGCGCAGGATCCGCAGCGACCCGCTCTTCTTGATCGGCCGGTCGATGGTCGCGACGACCTCCTGGCCGTCGGTCTCGACGACCGCGGTCGCGACCTCGCCGAGCGTCCGGCCGTCGACGGTCGGCAGCTCCCCGTGGACGAGGCCCTGCTTCGCCAGCTCGCGGGCGACGAGCGCAACTCCCCCTGCGCGGTAGACGTCCGTCGCGTGGAACCGCCCCCACGGTTTCATGTCGGCGAGCACCGGCGTGCGTCCCGCGATCCGGTCGAAGTCGTCGATCGTGAACTCCACCCCGAACTCGTGCGCGATCGCCAGCAGGTGCAGCAACCCGTTCGTTGACCCGCCGGTGGCGACGACCGAGGCGGCCGCGTTCTCGATCGCCTCCCGCGTGACGAAGTGCGAGGGCCGGACGTCGCGCCGCACGAGGTCGAGCACGAGCCGGCCGCACTCCGTGGCGGCCTCGGCCTTTTTCGGCGAGAGCGCCGGGATCCCGTTCAGACCGGCCGGGCTGAGACCCAGGAACTCGAGGATGGTCGACATCGTGTTGGCGGTGAACTGCCCGCCGCAGGCGCCGGCGCCGGGGCAGGCGACCGACTCCAGCTCGTGCAGTTCCTCCGCGTTGACCGTGCCCGCTGCGTGGCCGCCGATCGCCTCGTACACGTCGGCGACGGTGACGTCGCGGCCGCGGAAGACCCCGGGCGCGATCGAGCCCGTGTAGAGCACGACCGACGGGATGTCCAGCCGCCCCAGCGCCATCACCGCGGCAGGGTTCGTCTTGTCGCAGGCGACCAGGCAGACGAGCCCGTCGAACATGTGTCCACGCGTAACGAGCTCGATCGAGTCGGCGATCACCTCGCGCGAGACCAGGCTCGTCCGCATTCCCTCGGTCCCCATCGTCACGCCGTCCGAGATCGCGATCGTGTTGAACTCCATCGGCGTCCCGCCGGCCTCGCGGATGCCCCGCTTCACGTCCTGGGCCAGCTCGCGCTGGTTCAGGTTGCACGGCATCGTCTCGATCCACGTGGTGGCGACGCCGACGATCGGCTTGGCGAGGTCGTCGTCGGTGAAGCCGGTGGCCTTCAGCATCGACCGCGCACCGGCGCGATCAGGACCGTTCGTGATCGTCGCGCTGTGCCGCTTCGCCGGGTCGGCCGGCCGGTCGTACGGGCTCGGGCTCATGGCCCGATCCTACGCCGGGTCCGGGAGTGGCTGCTCCTGCTGGGGCACGCGGTGCATCAGGCCGCGCAACTCCGCTCCGACCGTCTCGATCCGCTCCTCCGCGGCTTGCTCACGCAGCTCGTTCAGCTTCGGCTCGCCCGTCTTCATCTGCTCGATCCAGTCCTGCGCGAACGAGCCCTCGCGGATGTCGGAGAGCAGCTTGCGCATGTTTTCGCGGACGTGGTCGTCGATCACCCGGGGCCCGCGGCTGAGGTCGCCGTACTCGGCCGTGTCCGACACCGAGAAGCGCATGCCGGAGAAGCCGCCCTCGTAGATCAGGTCGACGATCAGCTTCAGTTCGTGCAGGCACTCGTAGTAGGCGATCTCGGGTTGGTAGCCGGCCTCGACCAGCGTCTCGAAGCCGAGGCGGACGAGCTCGGTGACGCCGCCGCAGAGGACCGCCTGCTCGCCGAACAGGTCGCTCTCGGTCTCCTCGATGAAGGTGGTCTCGATCACTCCGGCCCGGGTGGCCCCGATCCCCGCTGCATACGCCAGCGCGAGGTCGAGGGCGCGGCCGCTCGCGTCCTGCGCCACCGCGACCAGCGCGGGCGTCCCATAGCCCTCGGTGAAGATCCGCCGCACGATATGCCCCGGCCCCTTGGGGGCGACCATGATCACGTCGTGCCCTGCCGGCGGGGCGATCCGGCCGTAGTGGACGTTGAAGCCGTGCGCGAACAGGACAGCCGCGCCCGGCTCGAGGTTCGGCGCGACATCGGCCTCGTACACGTCGGGCTGCACCTGGTCGGGGAGTAGCAGCGAGACGACCTGCGCGCCTCGCACTGCCTCGGCGACGGACGCGACCGACAGCCCGGCATCCTCGGCCGCCCTCCGCGAGTCGCTGCCCTCGCGCAGCCCGACCTCGATCTCGACCCCCGAGTCGTGCAGGTTCAGGGCGTGCGCGTGGCCCTGGCTGCCGTAGCCGACCACCGCCACCTTTCCGTCGAGGAGAGAGAGGTCGCCGTCGCGGTGGATCGTGGCCATCGAGGTTCCTTTCGCTAGTTGAGGACGCGTTGTCGGTTGGGACGCCGGACCGAGGCCCGTTTCAGCCCGATCCTGCCGGTGCGGGAGAGCTCGCGGATGCCGTGCGGACGGACGAGCTCTTCGAACGAGTCGATCTGCTCCGGCTCGCCGACGACCTCGAACACCATCGAGTCGGGCCCGACGTCCGCGACGCGCGCGTGGAAGACGTCGGCCAGCGCCATCAGTTCTGCCCGGCGTTCAGCCGGAGCCGCGATCGAGATCAGCGCCAGCTCGCGCTCCACCGCGTCGCCCGCTTCCAGCTCGCGGACGCGGAGGACGTTGACGAGCTTGTGCATCTGCTTCTCGATCTGCGCGAGCGGCTGTCTGTCGCAGTTGACGCGGAGCGTGATCGAGGACACGTCGTGCCGCTCCGTCGGGCCGACTGCCAGGCTCTCGATGTTGTACCCCCGCCGGGCGAACAGCTGACAGACGCGGACGAGCGCCCCCGGTTTGTTCTCGACGAGCACCGACAGCGTGTGGATCATGCGGAAACCGCCTCGGCCTCGTCGCTCTCCTGGTACTCGACCATGTCGAGCGCAGCCGCGCCCGCGGGGATCATCGGGAAGCACTGCTCGTGCGCGTCGACCCTGGCGTCGACGACCGCCGTGCGGCCGCAGGCGAGCGCCTCGGCCAACGCCGCTTCGAGCTCCGGCTCGTCGGAGACCGTGAAGCCGGCCGCGCCGTAGGCCTCAGCAAGCGCGGCGTAGTCGGGCACGGCGTGTGTCAGGTGCACGTGCGACCGGCGCTCGTCGAAGAACATGCTCTGCCATTGGTTGACCATCCCGAGGTAGCCGTTGTTGACGATCACCGTCACGATCGGGAGGTCTTCGAGCACGGCGGTGGCCAGTTCCTGGCTCGTCATCTGGAAGCAGCCGTCGCCGTCCACGCAAACGACGGTCGCGTCCGGCCGCGCAGCCTTCGCGCCGATCGCGGCCGGGATCCCGTAGCCCATCGTGCCGAGCCCGCCCGAGGTGATGAAGGTGCGCGGCCGGTCGCAGAGCAGGTACTGCATCGCCCACATCTGATGCTGCCCCACGCCGGTCGTCCAGATCACGTCGTCACGGCCGGCAGTCAGCTCCTGCAGTGCCTCGACCACCCGCTGGGGCTTGAGCTGCCCGCCGTTGCCGTAGCGCAGCGGGAACTCCTCGCGCCAGGCCTCGAGCCGGCGGAGCCAGGGCTCCGTCCGCGCCTCGCTGTCTGCAGCGCGCAGCCTGCCGACTTCGGCGGCGAGGTCGCCGAGGATCTGCTTCAGCGGTCCGACCACCGGGACGTCCGCGCGGCGGAGCTTGTCGATCTCGGCCGCGTCGATGTCGAGGTGGACAACGGTGGCGCCCGGCGCGAAGGCGTCGAGCTTGCCCGTCACGCGGTCGTCGAAGCGCGCTCCGACCGAGACCAGCACGTCGCACGTGTTCATCGCCAGGTTCGACCACTTGGGCCCGTGCATGCCGGGCCACCCGAAATGCAGCTCGTGCGTCTCCGGGAACGCGCCCTTCGCCATCAGCGTGGTGACCACCGGAAGCCGGCCTGCCTCGGCCAGGTCGAGCAACTCGGCGCACGCGTCGGCATTGAGCGTGCCGCCGCCGACGTAGAGCACCGGCTTCTCGGCGGCCGCGATGCGGCGCGCCGCCTCGGCGATCTGTCGCGCATGGCCGCGGACGGGCGGCCGCCAACCGGGCAGATCGACGGTGTCCGGGTAGCGGAAGTCGAGCTCCGCCTCCTGGAGGTCGCGCGGGATGTCGACGAGGACGGGGCCGCAGCGGCCGGTGCGGGCTACGTGGAAGGCGGCTCTGAGTACGTGCGGGATCTCCTCGACGTCCTGCACGAGCCAGGAATGCTTGACGATCGGCGTGGTCACGCCGGTGATGTCGCACTCCTGGAAGGCGTCGGTCCCGATCAGGTGGCTACGGACCTGGCCGGTGATGCAGACGAGCGGCGTCGAGTCCATCCAGGCGTCGGCGATCGGCGTGACGAGGTTGGTCGCGCCTGGGCCGGATGTGGCGATCGCGACGCCGACGCCGCCCGATGCGCGCGCGTAGCCCTCGGCCATGTGCCCGGCGCCCTGCTCATGCCGCGCGAGGACGTGCCGCACGGTCGTCCCGCGCGCGATCGCGTCGTAGACGGGCAGGACGGCGCCGCCCGGGATCCCGAAGGCGACGTCGACGCCTTCGGCCTCGAGGCAGCGGAGGACGGCGTCGGCTCCGTTCACGCCGCAAACTCCACGTCGGTCCGGGAGGTCGGCATCAGCTCGAGCACCGCGTCCATGAAGTCACGCGTGGTCGCGGCTGGGCCGCGGCCGGCGAGGTCGGCGGTGCGAACGCCGGAGGCGAGCGCCGACGATACCGCGCGCTCGAGGGTGCGCCCGGCCGCATGTTCGCCGAGCCCCTCGGAGAGCATCAGCGCTGCGGCGAGCATCATGCCGCTGGGGTTGGCGACGCCTTGGCCGGCGATGTCTGGAGCTGAGCCGTGCGTCGGCCCGAAGATTCCCGGCCCGTCCTGGGACAGCCGGCCGGAGGCGACGATCCGGGAGCCGTTGCTGCTGGCCGCGGTCAGGTCGGAGACGAGCTCGGCATGCGTCCGCTGCGTGACCACGACGCAGAAGCCGTCGGGGGCGTTCATCAGCCGCGGCAGCGCTTCGCTCAGCGAGAGCCGTTCGACCTCGACGCCTGGATGACGCTCGGCTTCCCAGCCGATGAACGTGCTCCAGGTCGGACCGTCCCCGACTGCGGCGACCTTCGCCTTGCGCGAGCGGGCGAGGTCGAACGCGCGTCGGACCACGTACGGCTCCATCTGGTCGTCCAGCGGGCTGACGACGGCGATATCCCCATCGGGAAGTCGTACCCGCTGGACGCGCCAGGTCAGGTCGAGCTCGGACTTGACGCCCTCGAGTGCAGGCTCCTTCGTCAGCGCTACGAGAACCGCGTCCGAACGGCGGCAGGCGGCCCGCGTCTCCGGTGGCAGCGGATGGCCGCAGCGGCTGACCGCCTCGCCGGCGAAGGGCACGTGCACCTCCTCGACGCGGAAGCGGTGCAGACGCCCGGCCTCGGCGAGCGCGCGGCTCGCCTCCGCCATCAGCTCGGGGCCGATGCCGTCACCGCTCAGGCACGCGACCGCGAACTTCTTCTCGTTTCTCATGGGACCGACACCTCCTCGAAGACGTCGTACAGGGTCACGGCCTTGCGCTCGTCGGCAAGCCGCTTGAACCGTGCAAAGGCTGTTCGCAGCTCGTCCGCCGGCAGATCCATGCCGGCATCGGCGCAGGCGCGCGCGAATGCGTGCCGTCCGGAATGCTTGCCGAGCGGCAGCGTCATGGTCAGTCCCAGCTCCTCGGGATCCATGATCTGGTAGGTGGCGGCGTCCTTGAGCATCCCGTCCTGGTGGATGCCGGCCTCGTGCGCGAAGGCGTTCGCGCCGACGATCGCCTTGTTCCGCTGCACGGCGTAGCCCGTCAGCCTGGAGACGAGCGCCGAGGAGACGCCGATCTCGCCGAGGTTGACACCGGTCTCGGCCTCCAGCTCGTCGGCGCGCACCCGCAGGGCCATCACGACCTCCTCGAGCGCGGCGTTGCCCGCCCGCTCGCCGATCCCGTTGACGGTGCACTCGACCTGAGTTGCCCCGGCGCGGATCCCGGACAGGGTGTTCGCGACTGCCAGCCCGAGGTCGTTGTGGCAATGGACGGAGAGGACGACGCTGCGCAGTTCGGGGCAGAGCTCCTGGACGCGGAGGAGGAACGCCTCGTGCTCGTCGGGCAGGCAGTAGCCGACCGTGTCCGGCAGGTTGACGGTGGTCGCGCCGAAGGCGATCGCCTCGCGGCACACCTCGGCGAGGAACGTCGGATCGGAGCGTGTCGCATCCTCTGCCGAGAACTCGACCTCGTCTGCGCGGGCAGACGCGGTGCGAACCGCCGTCCGCACGCGCTCGAGCACCTCCGCCGGCTGCAGCCCGAGCTTGCGCTCCATGTGCAGCGCGCTGGTCGCAATGAAGACGTGGATCCGGGAGTGGCGGGCGCCGGAGACGGCCTCGGCAGCGGCTTCGAGGTCATCCGGTTCCGTGCGCGCCAGCGCGGCGACGGTTGCGTTGGTCACTGTCTGGGCAACCGCCTGCACGCCCTCGAAGTCGCCGGGAGACGAGATCGGGAAGCCGGCCTCGATCACGTCCACGCCGAGCCGCTCGAGCTGCACGGCGATCTCCGCCTTCTCATCGGGCTGAAGGGCGATGCCGGGCGACTGCTCGCCGTCGCGAAGGGTGGTGTCGAAGATCGTGATCCTGCGGGGTGGCAACTGAGTTCCTCCTCGTCTCGTCCCTGCTGGGGACGTACCGGTGATGTGGTGAGGTCGGCGTCTGCGCTGCGAGGCGCGTGGTCGAAAGCTCCCCCTAGAGGGGGAGAATCGAGACGACGAGAAGGAAAATCGGGCCGCGCGCAGCCACCAGGGGCGGGGCTGCGGAATGGATGTCGTGCGCGGCGCTCATCGCTTCGGGTCTCCAGTGTTGCCGTGCGTTGCCGGGTCTGTCAAGTCATCGGCGAATTCCGTCCTAGACTTGACCTCGTCGGAGCGGACCCCTACTCTGCTGCCAATGGCTCGCGCCGCGAACGAGATGTTTTCGATTCTCTTTCTCGTCCCGCGCAAGCCTGCGCGCTAGTCGGCGTCTCGTTCCTTCCGCCTCCGCCGGCTAGCTAGCACCACAGAGGCGGACTCCCTCCAAGTCAGTCAGGTGCGGATTGCGACCTCAGTTCGGCCCAACCCAGGAGCGTGACGCCTGCGGCATCGGCTTCGTCGCCGACGCCTCCGGGCGCGCCTCGCGCGAGATCGTCGACGCCTTGCTTGAAGGGCTGCACAACGTGCGGCACCGCGGCGCGACCGCCGCCGACCGCAAGACCGGTGACGGTGCGGGGGTGCTGCTGCCGCTGCCGGAGGGGAGCGCCGGCACCGCGATGGTCTTCCTCCGCGACGAGGGCGCTCGCGCCGCGATCGAGGACGCATGCCGGGCTGAGGGGATCGAGCCCCTGGAGTGGCGCGAGGTACCGGTCGACACCGGCGCGCTGGGCGCCGGCGCGCTCGCCTCCATGCCGCGCATCGAGCAGCTCACCCTCCGCGGCGGCGACGAGACGCGGGCCTATCGCGCACGACGCCGGGCCGAGCGGACCCCGGGCGCATACATCGTCTCGCTCTCCTTCCGGACGGTGACCTACAAGGCGCTGTGTGCGGCCGACGAGCTCGCACGCTTCTACCCCGACCTGCGCGACCCGTCGCTCGCATTGTCGTTCGGGATCTTCCACCAGCGGTTCTCGACGAACACGGAGCCCTCGTGGGAGCGGGCTCAGCCGTTCCGGCTGCTCTGCCACAACGGCGAGATCAACGCGATCCAGGGCAACGCCAACTGGATGCGCGCACGGGAAGGCAACTTCGGCTCCGAGGACGACGAGCTGCTCCACCCGGTCGTCGACGAGTCGGGATCCGACTCGGCGATGCTCGACAACGCGCTCGAGCTGCTCGTTCGGCATGGACGCGACGTGCGGCACGCGCTGACGATGCTCGTGCCCGAAGCCTGGGACGGAAACCCCGAGCTGGGCCAGGAGCTGCGCGACTACTACCGCTACCACTCGCTGCTGGTCGAGCCGTGGGACGGTCCTGCCGGTCTCGTCTTCACCGACGGGCGGGTTGTCGGCGCCGCGCTCGACCGCAACGGCCTGCGGCCGCTTCGCTATGCGGTCTGCTCTGACGGCCTTGTCGTCTGTTCGTCCGAGGCGGGCGCCGTCGACCTCTCGGGGCGCGGGCCGGTGCGCCGCAGCCGGCTCGGCCCCGGGGACATGATCGCCGTTGACCCGGAGCGAGGCTTCGAGGAGAACGGCGCGATCAAGGGGCGGCTTGCCTCGCGGCGGCCGTATGGGCGCTGGCTCGACGAGGGCCTGCGCCGCGGATCTAGCGGTACGCCGGTCAGGCCGCCGGACGGCGATCTGACCGCCCGCCAAGCCGCATTCGGCTATACGCGCGAGGACGTCAACGTCATCCTCCGCCCCGTGGCCGGTCGCGGCCACGAACCGACCTCGTCGATGGGCGACGACACGGCGCTCCCGCTGCTCGCGGGCCGCGCTCGTCCCGTCTACTCGTACTTTCGCCAGCGCTTCGCGCAGGTGACCAACCCGCCGATCGACCACCTGCGCGAACGGCACACGTTCTCCCTCCGCTGCATCCTCGGCGGTCGTGCTCCTCTGCTGACGGAGGGGCCCGAGACCGCTCGCGGGACGGAGTTCGAGAGCTTCTTCCTGTACCCGGACGTTCTCGACGACCGCCTGAACCGGCTCGACGCGACGTTCGAGGCGGACATCGAGAGCGCCTGCCGGCGGCTCGCGGAGGAGGCGGAGACCTTCGTACGCACGGGCAGGACGGCGCTGCTGGTGTCGGACACCACCCGAGACCGGGCGTCGATCCCGGCGCTGCTCGCCGTCGGGGCCGTCCATCAACACCTGGTCGCCCGCGGACTGCGCTCGCTGGCGACGATCGTCGTGGAGACCGACGAAGCCCGCGAAGCACATCACTTCGCATGTCTGCTCGGGTACGGCGCAGAGGCGATCTGCCCCCGGCTCGCGCTCGAGACGGTCTCGTCACTGGCAGCGGCGGACAAGGTGGGCGGAGACCGCCCCTCCCCGGCCGAGGCGCAGGAGCGGTTCCGGGCGGCGGTCGAGGACGGCGTGCTGAAGATCATGTCGAAGATGGGGATCGCCGACGTCGCCGCCTACTGCGGCGCGCAGGTGTTCGACGTGCTCGGGCTCGCGCAGGACGTGGTCGATCTCTGCTTCGTCGGCACGCCCACGGCGGTCGGCGGCATCGGCTTCGACGAGCTCGAGCGCGAAGCCCTGGGCCGGTTCGCCGCCACGCGGCTGGAGAACCCGGGCTACGTCAAGTTCCGGAAGGGCGGTGAGCCGCATGAGACCGACGCATCCGTGGTAGACGCGGCGCATGCTCTGCGGCTCGCCGTCCGGAAGGACCGCCGGGAGGCCTACGACCGCTTCGCCGCTCTCGTCGACGGCCGGTCGCCGATGGAGCTCCGCGACCTGCTGGACTTCGCGGCGGCCGAGCCGGTGCCGCTCGACGACGTGGAGCCGGCGGAGTCGATCGTGCAGCGCTTCTCCGCCGGCGGCATGTCGCACGGTGCTCTTTCGGCCGAGGCGCACGAGACGATCGCGGCCGCGTTCAACCGGCTGCGGGCACGCTCGAACTGCGGCGAGGGGGGCGAGGATCCGTCACGGTTCCGCACCGAGCGCAACTCCCGGATCAAGCAGGTGGCATCGGGGCGGTTCGGGGTCACGCCCGAGTACGCCGCGTTCGCGGACGAGCTGCAGATCAAGATCGCGCAAGGGTCCAAGCCCGGCGAGGGCGGTCAGCTGCCCGGCCACAAGGTCTCGGTCGAGATCGCGCGCCTGCGCCACACCACCCCCGGCGTCGCGCTGATCTCGCCGCCGCCCCACCACGACATCTACTCGATCGAGGACCTTGCCCAGCTGATCTTCGATCTCCGGCAGGTGAACCCGCGAGCGGCGATCTCCGTCAAGCTCGTGGCCGAGACGGGCGTGGGTCTCGTCGCCAGCGGGGTCGTCAAGGCGCTGGCCGACGTCGTGCATGTCGCGGGCTCCGACGGTGGGACGGGCGCGAGCCCGCTCTCGTCGATCAAGAACGCCGGCCTGCCCTGGGAACTCGGTCTCGTCGAGACGCAGCGCTCGCTGGTCGACAACGGCTTGCGCGGACGCGTGCGGCTGCGGGCCGACGGCGGGATCAAGACCGGCCGCGACGTCGTCGTCGCAACGCTCCTCGGCGCGGACGAGATCAGCTTCGGGACAGCGCTCCTCCTCGCCGAGGGCTGCCTGATGGTCCGGTCCTGCCACCTCGACACGTGTCCCGTCGGGATTGCCACCCAGCGGCCCGAGCTGCGTGCGAAATATGCAGCGACCCCGGAGCAGATCGAGGCCTACCTCCTCTTCGTCGCCGAAGACGCGCGGCGCTGGCTCGCCTCACTCGGGATCCTCTCCCTCGAGCAGGCGGTCGGCCGCACGGACCTCCTGCGTCGGCGCGAGACGGGCGATCCGCGTGCGGACACGCTCGATCTCGCGCCGCTGCTGGGGGCCCCCCGAGGCCGCTACGACGGCGAGGCGATGCCGGTCGCGGGCGGCGGCGAGCTCGGCGAGCAGCTGGCGGCCGACGCACAACCCGCGCTCGACGGCCCTGCGCTGGTCGAGCCCTCGTATTCGATCTCGACGTGGGACCGCTCGGTCGGGGCACGGC
>JBKPRA010000093.1:0-23224 GCA_046734335.1 Actinomycetota bacterium
AGGAAGTAGCCGCCCCAGAGGACAGCGATCAGGATGAACCAGAGGATCTGGAGATCCATCGCCTCGCTCCTACGCCGCCGGCTCCGGGGCGGCCGCCGACGGCGGCGGGGCCTCCGGCGCAGCGCCCAGGTTGCGCCCCCCGAATCTGCGCATCAGCCAGACGTCGACGACGAGGAGCAGCACGTAGAGCGCGACGAACACCGTCAGGCTGATCGCGAGCCACGTCGTGCTGACGCTGGGCGAGTTGGCCTCGGAGGTCTTAAGCAGGCCCTGCACAATCCAGGGCTGCCGGCCCATCTCGGTCAGGATCCAACCCGCCGTCGCGGCGATGTACGGAAATGCGATCGCGACGATCGCGGTCCGGTGGAACCAGCGCGCGCGCGCGAGCTTCTTCTTCCAGTACAACCAGGCGCCGACGGCGGCCACGAGCAGCATCAGCATCCCCAGGTAGGCCATCACCCGCATCGACCAGTAGATCACGCGCACGTTCGGCATGTAGTTGCCGGGGCCGTACTTGCGTTGCTCCTGCTTCTGGAGCTGGTTGAGGCCCTGCACCTGGCCGTCGAACGATCCGGTGGCCATGTACGAGAGGAGTCGCGGGACGGTGATCGAGAAGCTGGGGGTTTGATCGTCCTTGGTGAACCCGCCGATCTGGAAGAGCGAAAAGCCGCACGGTTGGCACGTGTTCCACTGCGCCTCGGAGGCGGCGATCTTCATGCTCTGCGCGCTCGTCACGGCCGCGCCGAAGCGATTGCCGACGACGAGCTGAAGGAGCGTGACCGGCACCGCCACGATCAGCGCCAGCTTCGCCGCTTTGAGGAAGAGATCGACGTCCTGGCGGCGCAGAAACTGCCAGCAGCAGATCCCCAGCATGACGATCGACCCGAAGATCAGGCCGGCGAGCATCGTGTGCACGTACGCGCGGAGCGCGAACCCGTTGGACAGAAGCGCCCAGACGCTGGTGAGCTGCGCCTCACCGTTTACGAGCTTGTAGCCGACGGGGTGCTGCATCCACGAGTTCGCAACGAGGATGAAATACCCCGACATCCACGTCCCCAGCACGGCCACCCAGAGCGTGGCGAGATGCAGGCGGGGCGACAGCCGATCCCAGCCGAAGATCCAGAGCCCGAGGAACGTCGCCTCGAGCATGAAGGCCGCGAGACCCTCGATGGCGAGCGGTGCGCCGAAGACGTTGCCGACGAACTTCGAGTACACCGACCAGTTCATCCCGAACTCGAACTCCTGCACGAGCCCGGTGGCGACCCCGATCGCGAAGTTGATCAGGAACAGCGTCCCGAAGAACTTCGTCAGCCGCAGCCAGCGCTCGTCGCCCGTCCGGTGCCACAGGGTCTGCATGACCGCGACGAGCGGCCCGAGCCCGAGGGTGAGCGGGACGAACAGGAAGTGGTAGATCGAGGTCGTCGCGAACTGCGCGCGAGCCAGGTTGACCGTCGTATCGGCGAGGACGTCCATCCCTCTAAGCCGAGACGGTCGCCTCCGTCTTCGCTCCGAGCCGTTCGAGCAGGTGGTCGCCGACCCTGAGCGCGTTCGCCATCGCGGTCAGGGCGGGGTTCACCGCACCGATGCTCGGGAAGAAGCTCGTGTCGACGACGTAGAGGTTGTCGACCTCGTGCGCACGGCAGTCGGTGTCCAGCACGGACGTCGCCGGATCGGTCCCGAACCTGCAGGTCCCGGCCTGGTGCGCGCAGCCGGCGATCGGGATGTCGTTCTTCATGTACGCGAAGCGGTGGATGAGGTGGTCGGGGTTCATGTCCAGCTTCCCGAGCAGCGACTTGACCCTCCGGTAGAGCTGCTTCTTCGTCTCCGCATTCGTCTCGGTGTAGCTCAGGACGATGTTCCCGTCTCGGTTCACCTCCACCCGGTTGTCGGGCCGCGGCAGGTCCTCGGTCGAGAGCCAGAAGTCGATCGCATGTTTGGCCATGCGCTCGAGCGTCCACTCGGGCGCGAGCTTCGTCTCCTCCGGTCGCTCGCCGCGGAACATCGCCGCCTGCGATTTGCCGACCATCTGGACGTTCCCCAGCGGGTGCTCGAAGTCGTCGGCGCCGAAGTAGAAGTCGTTGAGCCCGAGCGTCTTCTGGTAGGTGGTCGGGTTCTCGTCGCGCGAGAGCGCCAGCACGGCAGTCGAGTCGTGGAACATGTAGTTGCGACCGACCTGGTCCGAGCCGTTGGCGAGGCCGTTCGGGTGCTTGTCGTTCCCGGACAGGAGCAGGATCTTCGCGGAGTTGGCCGCACCCGCCGAGATGACGACCACGTCGGCGGAGTAGCGCTCCTCCGCACCGTCGTGCTCGGCAACCACCTCGGTGACGGCGGTGCCCGCCTCGTTGGTGTCGAGCCTCGTCACCTTCCTGTTCGTCAGCAGCGTGACGTTCGCGTGCTCGAGCGCGGGCCGCACTCCGAGCACCTCTGCGTCCGACTTCGCGTGCACGAGGCAGGGGAAGCCGTCGCACTGGCTGCAGCGGACGCACTGCGAGAACGGCATGTTCGTCTCGTCGAGCATGATCCCGCAGGGCGCGTGGAACGGCCGGTGACCCGCGGCCTCGAGCTGGTCCGAGAGCTGCTGGATGCGCGGCTCGTGCGACACCGGAGGATGCGGATACGGCCCGCTCGCCGGCGGCTCGGTCGGATCCTCGCCCCGGGCGCCGTGCACCTGGTACAGGTTCTCCGCGAGCGTGTAGTACGGCTCGAAGTCGTCGTACGAGACCGGCCACGCGGGCGAGGTGCCGTCGTGGTGGCGAAGCTCGCCGAAGTCCTCCTTCCGCAGCCGGTACAGCGCCGCGCCGTAGAGCTTCGTCGCCCCGCCGACGAAGTAGTGCACGCCCGGCTGGAAGGCCTTCCCCTTGTCGTCGTGCCAGGTGTCGGGCGAGACGTAGCGGTTGTCGACGAACACCGACTGGGTCGACCAGTTCTCGGGCTCGCGCCTGAGCCAGTCGCCCCGCTCCAGAAGAAGAATGCGCTTTCCGGACGGGGCCAGGTGCCGTGCAAGCGTTCCGCCGCCCGCGCCTGTGCCGATGATGATCACGTCGTAGTTCTCCATCGCGTCCTCCTCAGGGAGTCGCCGGCGCCGCCGCGGCGGTCACCGGCTCTTCGGTCGCGGTGAGCGGTTTGGTGCTGTCTTCGAGCGACTTGCCCTCGGCGTTGATATTCGGGTGTGGAACGGCGACCAGCTGAGCCGATCGAGCCGTGCGGGGATCGTCGACCGGATCGCCTTCGGCGCGTCGGTCGTCGCGCTCACGTCATGCGCCCAGGTCACGAGAACTCCGCCATCAGCTCCGCGGCGATGATGCGCCCGGCCGCCTCGATCAGGGCCAGGTGCGAGAACGCCTGCGGGAAGTTGCCGAGGTGACGGCCGGTCTCGACGTCGAACTCCTCCGCGAACAGGCCCAGCGGCGACGAGACCCGCAGGAGCCGCTCCATCAGGTCGCGTGCCCGCTGCATCTCGCCCACGATCGCCAGCGCCGAGACGAGCCAGAACGAGCAGATCAGGAACGTCCCCTCCTTCCCCGAGAGTCCGTCGTCGGTTTCGTCCGTCCGGTAGCGGAGGACGAAGCCGTCCTCTGTCAGGTCGTCGGCGATCGCCAGAACCGACGCCTTCAACCGCTCGTCGTTCGCCGGCAGGAAGCCGAAGATCGCCGCGAGCAGCGTCGAGGCGTCGAGCGAGTTCGTCGAGTAGTGCTGGCGGAGGACACCGTCGGTCAGTCCGTGTTCGAGGATGTCCGTCTTGATCTCCTCCGCGGTCGCCCCCCATTTCGCCTGGAGGTCGCCGTCGCCGCGGATCTCCGCGATCCTCGCGGCGCGATCGAGCGCGACCCAGCACATGAGCTTCGAGGACACGTAGTGCTGAGGCGCCCCGCGCGCCTCCCAGATTCCTTGGTCCGGGTTCTGCCACACTTTCGTCGCACACTCGGCCTGAGCCTCGACGATCGGCCAGAGGCGGTGTGGTAGACGCTCGCTGCGACGCGTGTGGAGCAGGAGAGAGTCGAGGACGGCACCGAAGACGTCATTCTGGTGCTGGTCGAACGCTCCGTTTCCGATCCGCACGGGTCGCGCGCCGGCGTAGCCGGAGAGGTGATCGAGCGTCGACTCGGTCAGATCGCGGCGCCCGTCGATTCCGTACATGATCTGCATCGCCCCGTCGTCGTTCGGCTCGATGTCGGCGACGAACTGCATGAACTCGTCGGCTTCCCAGTCGAGATTCAGGTAGTGGAGGGCCTGGAGCGTGAAGGTCGTGTCGCGCATCCAGCAGAATCGGTAGTCCCAGTTGCGCTCCCCGCCGGGCGTCTCCGGAAGCGAGGTAGTGAGCGCGGCGACCGTCGACCCCGTCGGCATGTAGGTCAGGCCCTTGATCGCGAGCGCAGAGCGCTGGATCGGATCACGCCACTGGTGGTCGGGGATCCGCGCGCGGCCGAGCCATCCCCGCCAGTACTTGATTGTGTTCGCGATCCGCTGCTCGGCGTCCGCGCTGTCTGCAGGCCCGGCGAGACCCTCCCCCCACGACAGCGCACAGTAGGCCCGGTCGCCTGGCTCGAGGCTGTGTCGCCCGCGGACGCGGTTACCTTCGATCCCGAGGGCGAGGTCGGAGTAGAGACGGATCGTCTGCCCTCCTCCCGTCGCCTCCGCCACGTTGCGGCTCCCGTCGACCAGCGTCCACTCGGCGTCGTCGCGGCCGTAGTCGAAGATCGGCTCGCAGATGAGCTCCACCTCGACCGATCCCTCGAGGCACTCCACCGTCCGTACGAGCAGGTGCTCGGCGTCGTCGTCGGCCGGCGGTCGGGTATGCGGCGTAACCGTGTCCTCGTGATCGGTCGGACCCATCGTCAGCGCATCGCGGACGATCACCCAGCCGGACGGGGTTTTCCAGGTGGTGACGAGGACGTTCGTTCCCGGCTCGTACTGCCTTGCCGATGGATGGTTGATCGAGAACGGCCCGAACCTGAAGGTGCCTGCACCCCGGTCGAGGAGGCTGCCGAAGACGCTCGGCGCGTCGAACCGCGGGACACAGAGCCAGTCGATCGCCCCGTCGGGAGCGACCAGCGCGCCGGTGTGGCAGTCCGAGAGGAAGGCGTAGTCGGCGATCGGCGTGAACGGCGACGGCGCGGCCGCGCTCTGGGGCGCGGCCTGCTCGGAGGCTGTGTCGGTCACGACACGATCCAGGGCCCGTACCAGCGTCCGTGCCCCTTGACCAGCTCATCCGCGGCCTCGGGGCCCCAGGAGCCGGGGGCATAGCTGTGGACGGTCGGCGGATTGTCGAGCAGGGGCTGCATGACCCGCCACGTCTCCTCGACGCCGTCCTGCCGGGTGAAGCGGGAGCTGTCGCCGACCAGCGCCGCGTGCAGCAGCACCTCGTACGGAGTCGGGCCCTCCCCGCCCTGCTCCGAGAACTCCATGTCGAGCTCGATCGGCTTCTCGCCGGGGGCGTCGGCCCGATGCGCCTCGACGACGAGCCTGATCCCGGGCGTGGGGTCGAGCTTGATCACCAGCTGGTTCGGCTCCAGCGCCCTGTCGAGCATGCGGAAGCCGAGGTTGGGTGGGTGCTTGAAGACGATGCGCAGCTCGGTCTGGGTGACCGGCAGCCGCTTGCCCGTGCGGATGAAGAACGGGACGCCTGCCCAGCGCCAGTTCTCGATCTCGAGTCGGAGAGCGGCGTACGTCTCCGTCGTCGAATCCGGCGCGACGCCGTCGATCGAGAGGTACCCGTCGTACTGGCCGCGCACGTAGTGGGCAGGGTCGGCCTCGACCACAGCCTTGAAGAGGGCGACCTGGGCGTCCTTGATCGTCTCGGGCTCGCCGCGGGCCGGGGGATCCATCGCGCAGGCCGCGACCACCTGCATCAGGTGGTTGACGACGACGTCGCGAAGCGCCCCGACCGGATCGTAGAAGTGTCCGCGATCCTCGACGCCGAAATCTTCCGCCATCGTGATCTCCACCGCGGAGACGTAGTTCCTGCTCCAGAGCGGCTCGAGCATCGTGTTCGCGAAGCGGAGGTGGATGATCTCCTCGAGCCCCAGCTTCCCGAGGTAGTGGTCGATGCGATAGAGCTGCGACTCGTCGATGTACTGGTGCAGCTCCTCGGCGAGCGCGCGCGCCGACTCGCGGTCGTGCCCGAACGGTTTCTCCACCACCACGCGGGCGTTCTTCGTCAGGCCCGCGTCCTTGAGCCCCTTGACCACCCGCCCGAAGAGGAACGGCGGGATCTCCAGGTAGAAGACGGGCTGCTCGGCGTCCGGGATCGCCTCTGCGACGCGCTCGTACGTCGACGCTTCGGAGAAATCGCCCGAGACGTACGAGAAGCGGGCGGCCAGCCGCTTGAAGACGTCCTCGTCGAGCGGCTCCCCCGTGCCGACGATCGAATCCCGCGCGCGCTCGACGAGCTGGTCGACGGTCCAGTCGTCGGCGGCCACGCCGACGATCGGACAGTCGAGCAGACCCCGGCGTTCGAGCCGGTACAGCGACCGGAAGGTCATCACCTTCGCCAGATCGCCGGTGATCCCGAAGATGACGAAGACGTCGGCAACCTGCTGTGCGCCGGCTGCCGACGAGCGCGGTTCCGCAGTGACCGTGGCTCGCGGGGTCATGTGGGACTCCTCCCGGGGGCGTCGTTCTCGGGGCCGCGCCTGCGACGCACCCGAGCTGGGTGACCGGAGATTACTGAAGCGCGGGCCTGCGTCAAGAGAGTCGGGGCGCCAGCGCGGCGGGCGGCCGGCTCCGTCCCGCAAGCCCGGCGTCTTCTCCCACGGATATGTAACTCTCGGCATGACGATGGGAAGTGATCGCACAGACGGTGCCCCGCGGCCGCGCGTCGTGATCCTTGGCGGAGGCTTCGCCGGCGTCGGCGCGGCCAGGAAGCTGAAGGACGCCGACGTAGACGTTGTCCTCGTCGACAAGCACAACTACCACACGTTCCAGCCGCTGCTGTACCAGGTCGCGACCGACCTGCTCGAGCGGACGGCCGTCGGACATCCGCTCCGCGATCTGTTCCACGACCAGCCGAATGCGGCCGTGCACGAGGCAACCGTGACGGCTGTCGATCTCGAGCAGAAGGAGGTCAGCTTCGCGGAGATGGGGGCGCTGACCTACGACTACCTCGTGGTCGCACTCGGTGCCGAGGTCAACTTCTTCGGCACCCCCGGGGCCGCCGAGCATGCGTTCCCGATGTACACGCTCTCGGATGCGGTCCGCCTCAAGGATCACGTCCTCGACCGCTGGGAGGCGGCCGACAGGGACCCGGCAGTCATCGACGACGGCGCACTGAACGTGGTGGTCGTGGGCGGCGGTCCGACCGGTGTCGAGACCGCGGGAGCGATGGCCGAGCTGTATCGCAACGGCTTCTCCGAGGATTACCCGGCGATTCCACAGGAGCACGCGCGCCTGACCCTCGTCGAGGCCGGGCCGACACTGTTCGCGATGTTCAAGCAAAACCTGCGCGACTACACGGCGAAGGCGCTCGAGAAGCGCGACGTCGAGGTGATGGTGGGCGAGATCGTCTCCTCCGTCGAGCCCACGCGAGTGAAGCTGAAGTCGGGGAAGGTGCTGAACGCGCACACGCTCGTATGGGGTGCGGGCCTGCAGGCCAATCCGATCGCGGACGCGCTCGGCGTCGATCTGGAGAAGGGACACCGTGTCGCGGTGGGTCCGGACCTCACGGTTCCCGGCCATCCCGAGACGTTCGCCGTGGGCGACGTCGCCTGGATAACCGACACCGGGACGAACGAGGTCTTGCCGCAGCTGGGCTCGGTCGCCCTGCAGGCCGGGGAGCAGGCAGGCGAGAACATCGCGCGGATCGTCGCCGGGAAGCCCACGGAGCCCTTCGTCTACAAGGACAAGGGCACGATGGCGACGATCGGCCGGGGTGCGGCGGTGGTTCAGTTCCGCCGTGGTCGCACGCTAAAGGGGAAGTCCGCGTCTTTGGCCTGGGGTGCGGTGCACCTCGCGCTCCTCTCGACCGGCGAAGATCGAGCGAAGGCGCTGATCGACTGGACGTGGGCGGGCTTCAGCCACGAGCGGCCGGCCCGGATCACCGTGCGAACCGACGAGCGTGACGCCGGATAGGTTCGGCGTCGCCCCTTCCGGCGACCAGTTCGAGATCGCCTTCGAAAGCCAGCGGGCAGTGATCGTCGAGGTCGGGGGCGGGATCCGCACGTACTCGGTCGGCGGGAACGACATCCTGGACGGTTACGGAGTCGAGGAACGCTGCCCCTCGGGTCGCGGCCAGATCCTCATCCCGTGGCCGAATCGCATCCAGGACGGAAGCTACGAGTTCGACGGGCAGCACCATCAGCTCCCGCTCACCGAACCCACGCTGGGCAACGCGATCCACGGCCTTTCGCGCTGGGAGGCCTGGCGGGCCGCCGAACGCGACCCGAGTCGAGTGGTCATGGAGCACACCATCCACGCCCAGCCCGGCTATCCGTTCACGCTCGCGCTTCGGGTCGACTACTCGCTCGCCGACGACGGCCTGTCCGTGTCGACGACGGCGACCAACATCGGTGCAGACACCTGCCCCTACGGGGCCGGGGCGCACCCCTACCTCACGCTGGGGACACCTACCGTCGACCGGCTCGTGCTGCAGGCACCAGGCCGCCGGGTGCTGGTGCACGACGAGCGCGATCTCCCGGTCGGTTCGGAACCGGTCGACGGGACGGAGTTCGACTTCCGGGAGGCGCGACCGATCGGCACGACGATCCTCGACAACGCCTTCACGGACCTGGAGCGAGGTCCGGACGGCCGCGCGCGCGTCACCCTCCACGACCCTGAGGCCGGGCGTACCGTCACCCTCTCGGTCGATGAGCACTACGGCTACCTCATGCTCTTCACCGGCGACCCGCTGCCGGACGTGAACCGCCGCGCCCTCGCGGTCGAGCCGATGACCTGCCCTCCGAATGCGTTCCGCACAGGGGACTCCGTCGTCCGCCTCGCTCCGGGCGACTCGGCCGCCGGCGTCTGGACGATCGCCGCCCGGTGAGACGCGGACGTGAGTTGGATCGATGCCGAGCTCGCGCTGATCGCCGTCGGAGCGATGCTTTCACCCACCACGCTGACGTTCTCCGTGCTGGCGCTGGTGCTCGGTGAGCGCCCGCTGCGCACCGGCTGGTGGTTCTACCTCGGCGCCTTCACTGCAACCGTCGCCGTGGGGATTGCGGCAGCGTTCGTCCTGGGCGACACGGCCGCCTCGCGCGACTCTTCGCCAAAGACCTGGGTTGCGATCTTCGACGTCGTCGCCGCCGTGCTGCTGCTCGGGTACGTCGCGAGAACCAGGAACCGGCCGCTCCAGCCCGCGAAGGTCGACAGCATGGTGGCGCGCATGAGTAAGGTCGCGTCCTCGCCGGCGGTAGCGATCGTCGGCGCAGGCGCCGTGCTCGCGAACCCCGGCGCGTTCATTCCGCTGGCGCTGAAGAGCGTCTCCGAGACCGACCCCTCTGCCGCCGGGTATGCCGTCGAATGGCTCTTCTTCACGCTCGTCGCGCTGCTTCCGCTCGCGGTCGCGCTCTTCCTGCTGCTCGTCGCGCCCGACCCGGCCGGGCGCCTCCTGGTGCGGGTTCGCGACTGGCTGATCGCCCATGCCCGCACCGTCGCGAGCGTGATCATCGTCATCCTCGCCGTCGCGCTGCTGCGCAACGGCATCGCGGGACTGGTGTAGACGCATGGCGGCGTCGCGCAGGGAAGTCAGCGTCGTCTACCTCGCCGGGATCGTGCAGGGGATCGTGCTGGTCACGTTCCCCGCCGCCAGCACGATCTTCACCGACCCCGACGAGTACGACCTGTCGAACACGCGGTACGGGCTCCTGTTCGTGCCCCAGGTGTTGACCGCGATCACCGCCTCGCTGCTCGGGTCGACGCTCGCGCACCGCTTCTCGACGAAGCGCGTCTACCTCGCCGGCCTCGTTGCGGGCCTCGTGGCGATGGCGCTTCTTCTCGTCAGCCAGTTCTTCGAGAGCAGCTCCGCCGCTTTCCCGGTATTGCTCGTCGCGACAGCGTTTCTCGGAGTCGGCTTCGGGCTCACCGTCCCCGCCCTGAACACGCTGACGGCCGCCTTCCACCCGCAGGCCGTGGAAAAGTCCGTGCTCGTGCTCAACGCTCTGCTCGGGCTGGGCACCGCGCTCGCACCCGTGTTCGTGGCCGTGTTCGTGGGGCTCGGCTTCTGGTGGGGCCTGCCGCTGACCTCGGCGATCCTGCTCGCTGCGCTGACCGCCGTCAGCGTCCGGTTGCCGCTGCACGCAGATGCGCCGGCGCAGAAGGAGGCAGGCCGCGCGCGGCGCGGAATCCCCAGCCGCTTCTGGGTCTTCGCCGCCTTCGCGGTGCTCTACGGGATCTGCGAGACCCTGAACGGCAACTGGTCGCAGCTCGACATGACGAGCGAGCTGGGCGCCTCGACCACGGAGGCAGCCGTCGCGCTGACGGCGTTCTGGGCGATGGTCACGGTCGGCCGCGTCGTCTTCGCCGCGATCGAGCGCCAGGTGCCGTCGCGCGTCACCTACAACGTGCTGCCCTTCCTGCTCGCCGGGACGTTCGTCCTCATCGGCTTCCTTCCCGACGGCGACGTCACGCTCGGGGTACTGGCGTTCGCCCTGGCGGGGCTCGGGTGCTCTGCGCTCCTTCCGCTCACCATCGGCTTCGGCCAAGAGGAGCTCGTATCGATGTCGGCCGCCGCGGCCGGGGGAGTGATCGCGTTCTACCAGGTGGGATACGGCCTGGCAGCGTTCGGCGTCGGGCCATTGCTCGACCACGGCGTCGAACTGCCGACGGTCTACAAGCTCGCCGCCTTCGTCGCAGCCGGAATGGGCCTCGTGTCTCTGGCCGTCACGCGGCGGAACTCCGGTTTGAAGGCTGTTCACCTAGGTGATTGACCAGGTCTCGGTCCCGGCTCACCTGATGAATGAGTGAATCTGGCTCGGGGTTGAAGGGGAACGCCCTGGTGGCGCGAGGTACCGTCTCGTCGTCGGCGGCGAACTGGATGCTCGGTATGGCTACGGTAGCGCCGTCTTTGCCTGCGCCGGTCGGGAACGCCGCGGAAAGGACGGCGGCAAACGATGGCAAGACCGACGCCTTCTCCGGAGGACGAAACCTCTCAACCAAAGGCAAAGCGTCCTTGACGTACGGGACGGCGGCTTCTACCGTCGGGGCCGTGACGTCCAGAGTCGTCTGCATTTCGAGCGCGGACGGCGCAGGCGGCGAGCAGGTCGGCCGGCTCGTCGCCGAGCGACTCGGCTTCGTCTACGTCGACGAGGAGATTGTCTCCCGGACGGCAGCCAAGGCCGGGCTCGACGCCGGAAGCGTGGCGGACGAGGAACGGCGGAAGTCCCTGGTCAGTCGCATGCTCCAGGCACTCGCGCAGTCCGGCGCGGAAGCACTGGCCGCCGGCGCGCCGCCTCCTCGATCAGACGAGACGCCGACCGGCGAAACAGTCCGGGTGCTGATCCGGGAGACGATCGAGCAGACGGCCGCCCGGGGGAACGTGGTGATCGTCGCGCACGCTGCCTCGCATGCGCTTCCGCTCGGACCGGAGACACTGCGCGTCTTCGTGACGGCCTCCCCGCAGATCCGAGCCCAGCGGCTCGGCGAATCGGAAAGGCTCGATGGGGCCGGCGCCGCCCGCGCCGTCAAGGACTCGGACGCGGCTCGGCGCGATTACCTCAGGCGCTTCTACGACGTCGAGGAGCTACCGACGCACTACGACCTCGTGGTCAACACCGACTTCCTCTCGTTCGAACAGGCCGCTGGACTGGTCGCGACGGCTGCCTCCGGCTAGCCCGCGGCAACGAGGCAGGACCCCTCCTTCTACGAGCGGGCGTCATGGCCATGCCCCTGGCTCAACTCCAGCTAGTTGGCGCGGCAGGATGCGGGGTCTATCGGCACCGAAAAGCGGACGAAACATGCAGTGCCCTCCAATCGGCCAACGCATTCCGAGGATTGGCGGGTGCCGGGGCACGATGCCCACAGGGCTGGGAGAGAGGGTCGCCCTGACGGCACAGCTTGGCACCCGCCAGCGCGAAGTATGTCGCAGCAGTAGCCTGACCCTGGCCGCCCGGCCCATCGGAGCGGCAGCTGACCTTGCGCCTAGGGATGCGCCCGCCCGAACCGCGGCGGAGCCGCTCGTCGGGCTGACCGCGAACGCGCGGCGTCAAGCGCGACGGTTCCCTCTCTCAAGAAACAAAGAGCGCCCGCCGAGGCGGGCGCTCAAAATCGAGCTACGCGTCGTTCAGTAGCCCTTACGTGCAAGCGCGGCCTTCAGCTGGCCTTTGTTCATCTTCGAGCGTCCCTTGATACCGGCGCTCTTAGCCTGCCGATAGAGCTGTTCCTTCGTGCGCTCCTGCGCCATGAAACGACCCCCTTTCGATTGTCGATCTCTCGTTCGCTACCCCACCGGGAGACTCGTAAACGATCCTGTCGAGCGCGGCTACAAGCTGTGTTGAAGCTGCCAGCCGACATCTACGAGTCGCGAGGATCGGTTCGGTCAGCTAGTACAGCAGCCTCGCCACGCTTGTCGACCACCACATATCCGTCGTGACGCTCAACGACATCTTCGATGTCGGGCTCCTCGTGACCTGGCACAACGATGAACGCTGTTGAGCTTGCCCTCACCGACTCATAAGCTCTCGACGGCACGCCGACAACCTTCATGCAAGACGCCGAGGCGCACTCGCAGACCAAGTCGAGCACGAGAAACTCGCCCTCGCCATCTAGGCGGACGATCTGCTCGTTGAGCGCCCTGAAGAGGGCCTCGTTCCGCGCCCGCCGAAGGTCGTGCTCGTGCATGAGCAGCCGTTCTACCCCGCATCGCGGGACGGCGAACCGACGACCAGAAGGTCCGGACTTTCCCGCCGTCAAGGTTGAGGTCGAGCGGCGGGAAAGCCTGGGCTGTCAGCGAACCGAGCGCGGCTCGGCTAGAAACTGACGGCGACTTCGCCGGTCGTCACCTGCGGAGCGCCGAACGAGGCATCTGGCAGGTTCTCGGAGATCCAGCCCGCCGCGGCCGCGGTTGACGCTTCGGCGCCTGTCCGGTCGTCGAAGATGCTGATCGTCGTGGTTCCGCCGCCCGTACGCAGTGCGTAGTAGGACTGGAAGCCGTCGATCGACGAGATGACTCCTCTAATCTCGTCCTCGCGCTCGACGAGGACGTCGGCGAGGCCGTCTCCCGAGTAGCTCCGGATGGTGACGTACATGTTTCCTCCCTCGTGACCCCATGGGTTGAGGGCCGAGTCTCGCAGTTGCAGACGCGCCTTGCGGCCCTGGCATGGATAACAATCTCGGCGTCAGGCCAGGTAGGCAACACGAGGGGGGAACCATGAAGATCCTGACTCCGTCGCGCGTTGTCGCGGCCGCCGCCGTTGCCGTCGCCGCGCTCAGCTTCGGCGTCGCACATGCGAACACCGACCACAACGGGGCCTCCGCGCACCTCGGGAGCAAGGCGTGCGTGCACGGCACCGCACAACTCGAGCGCAACAAGCAGAACGTCGTCGGCTACTACACCAGGGCCTTCAACGACAAGGATCCCGAGGGGGCGGTGGCCCGGTACGTCGGCTTCGACAAGCCCGGCCAGGACCTCGACCACTCGGGCGAGCCGCACCTCTACATCCAGCATAACCCGCTCGCGGCCAGCGGCGCACCGGCGTTCATCAGCTTCGTGCGGAACTTCACGACGGCGTTTCCGGACGTGCATGTCGACATCCGGCGCGTCATCGCCGAATGCGACCTCGTGATGACACACGCGTTGCTGACCGGCGCCGAACCCGTCTACACACCCCTGGGGAGCAAGGTCGTGGACATCTTCCGGCTCGACGAGAGCGGGAAGATCGTCGAGCATTGGGACGTGCTCGCCCCTATCTCCACGACCTCCGCGAACGGCAACCCGGAAGTCTGACGGCCCACGTGACGAGGACGGCAGCCTCCGGCTGCCGTCCTCGCGCGCTCAGCCGCGCATGTCCACGGGCCAGACGTTCACCGGCTCGATCGTGACCACGACCCGCGACTCGCCGGGCTTGTCGATCGTCCTCAGGTCGGTGCCGCCGTACTTCGCCCCCACCTTGGCCGCGAAGGCGTAGTCCTCGTCGGGCTCGATCCGGGCACGTCCCCGCACCTCGAGGTAGCGGTACGGGTTGGCGAGATCGAGGATGAAGAGGCTGCACTGGGGGCGCGCCTGCATGTTCATCGTCTTCAGCCTCGCCGTGTTCAGCGAGATCTTCACCTCACGCTCGTCGAACAGGAACCAGACCTCGCTCAGCTGCGGGAACCCGCTCGGGTCGATGGTTCCCAGTGTGGCGACCTCGGCGTCGAGCAGGTCGCGATGGGAATCGGGGAAGTCGGTCATCGCCGCATTCTGACGGTAGTGTCGAGCCCATGCCGTTGCGGAATCGCGTCACGCCGCTGGGCGAGCTGATCGCGGATCCCGCCCGCGGACTCGTCTACGGGAACCGAGGCTGCCTGCACGACGACCGCGGCGAGATCCGGCGCCGCTTCGCCACCCGCCGCTGGATCGCCTGCCGACTCGAGTTCAAAGGATGGCACCGGAAGGCGCTGATGCAGCCCGGGAAGTTCACCGAGCTCTTCTTGCTGGACGAAGCGACCGCCTTCGCGGCCGGCCACCGGCCCTGCGCGCTCTGCCGACGCGAGGACTACAACCGGCTCCTCGAGCTCACCGGCGCGAGCGGCGCGGACGAGCTCGACGAGCGCCTGCATGGAGAACGGCTGGACGGCGACAGCCGACGCCTGCACAGCGGGCCGGTCGAGGAGCTGCCGGATGGCGCGTTCGTCCTTCGCGCCGGAGATCCGTGGCTCGTTCTGGGCAACGAGCTCGTGCGCTGGACGCCGGCGGGCTATACCGAGCGCGTGCTTGCGAACGGCCAAGCCGAGACGATCACGCCGCCCACGCTCGTCGATGTCTTGCGAGCATCCTGGGAGCCCGTCGTGCCGCGCGTGCACCCTTCCGCGCAACGCCGCCGCTGATCCCAGACAGAAACGACCACGATTCATGACACGCCGGCCTCGAATGCGGTACCCCTAAAGGGTTAGCCCGACCGGCCGATGTAAGAGGAATGCGCGCCCGGATCGCCTGCACCGTTGCGGTCGCACTCGCCCTCGCGGGGCCTTCGGCGGCCGGCGCCGGCTCGGCCGGCGCCGCCGAGGTCGCCGCGCTCCAGGTCGGCCTCACGGTCCGGGATCTGTACGACGGTGACATCGACGGCTACGCAGGGCCGCAGACGCTGTCAGCGCTGAGTCGCCTGCCCGGGGCGACGACGGCTCTCGCTCCGGCGACCCGGGCTGCGCTCGGCGGCTTCGGGGCCCACCCGCTGGGAAGCCGGCCGCTGGTGGCGGGCACCTCCGGCTGGGACGTGGCCGCCCTCCAGTTCCTGCTCGCGTGGCACGGCTTCCCGTCGGGCGCGCTCGACGGGGCCTTCGGCGCCCATACCAAGGCCGCGCTGCTTGCGTTCCAGCGATGGGCCGGGATCGATCCGATCGCGGTCGCGGGCCCGCAGACCCTGGCCGCTCTCCGGCAGCCGCCTCCTGCGTCCCCCGTGCGGATCTCCGCTCCGATCGACGCCGAGCCCACTGACGGCTTCGGGCCCCGGGGCATACGCTTCCACACCGGTATCGACTATCCGGCACCGCTGGGAACTCCCGTCGTGGCCGCCCGCGACGGCGTCGTCGCCGCCGTGGGCACCCTGGCCGGATACGGCAAGGTGGTCGAGCTCGCGCACGGGCAGGGAGTGACCACCCTGTACGCGCACCTCTCCACTACCCTCGTCGAGCCCGGCAAACGTGTCGCCCGTGGCACGGTGGTCGGTCTCGTCGGCCGGACAGGCGACGCGACCGGGCCGCACCTGCACTTCGAACTGCGCCTGCGCGGCGCCGCGATCGATCCGGCCGGCGCGCTTTCCTAGTGGCCGCCGAGCCGGCCGTACACGTCGGCCAGCTCGCGCACCGCCCCGATCAGCCGCTCACGATCCGACGCCGGGAGATCCTCCGAAGCGAGCAGGCGGCGCTCCACGTCGGCGAGGTCGATTCCCGGGCGGATGGTGGGCCCGGCGAGCAGTGGTGACCGGCTGACGGCGTCGACCAGATCCCACTTGTGCTCGAGCTCCATCGAGAGAGTCATCATTTCACAGCGCTCCTTTCTTGGAACTCCCTGAAACGGGTGAATGTGAAAGGTTCATGCGTCACGACCCGGCAGGCGGCGCGATGTAGATGTGCACGGCCATCGGCGCGAAGCGATCGGTGAACGTGTCGCCGTCGCTGTTCACGCGGCGCCCTTCACCCATCACGCTGAGAGGCCGGCCGTCGAGAGCCGGGATGGTCATCTTCGCGTTCACCGCCGACCAGCCCGAGTTGACGGCGATCACGTAGAGGGCGCCCGCCCAGGTGCGCACGCTGAGCTGGACGCGCTGGCTGGCAGCGGCCTGGCCGGGGAGGTAGGTCACGGGGCCCAGTCGGGCCACGTCGCGGGCGACGCCGGAGATCACCGTGTTCATCCCCGGATCCCACGACGCCGGCCAGAAACCGAGGCCGTGCGCGCCGCCGGCGATCGCGAGCCAGGACTCCGCACGGACGGTGGCCGGGGTCACCGAATCCGGCCCATGACACTTCCAGTCGTTCGCCTCGATCCACTGGAAGGTCGGCTTTCCGGCCGCGAGGCTGACAAGCTCGCGCTGTGCGTAGAACACGTCGGCCATCCGATCCGGCTTGCACCACTCCTGCAACGGATAGAGATCGAAGCCGACGACGTCGGCCTTGGCGATCAGCGGCGGGTAGATCCCTCGGCCCCACGGCAGTGCGGCGGCGCCCGTGTAGAAGTGGTTCGTCAGGGTCAGGAACGAGAGACCCGGCACTCCGGGGGGCGCCTCCGGCAGCGCTGAAGCCGCGACGTTGTCGCCGTCCGGCTCGTCCCGGTGGAACCAGCCGATGATCCCGTCGCCCGTACCCGCGTGGCCGCCGGCAATGCCGGCCGAGAACGCAGCGCCGCCCAGCGCGTTCAGCTGGCCCTGGAAGGTCCCGCACGCGTTCAGCGCGAAGAGATTGATGCCGGACGCCAGCGCGGCTGGGTACTGGTACGGGCAGACCGAGTAGAGCATCATCGGGAAGTACGGCATCCCGTCGAGCAGCACTGCGCCTGTCGTGCGATCGGTCCCCGCCGAGGGGCGGGCGGGGATCCCGGCGGTACGGAGGTCGAGGTTACCCTGGGCTCGCTGCCCGTCGTCGGAGACGGCGTTGACCCAGACGCGGTAGCTGGAGCTCGAGTCGAGGGCGGCCAGCGAGGCGGTCGAGCCGTCGGCGCTCGAGCCGACCGGCGCCCAGACGGTCGGGACGCCGAAATCCACGAGCCCGTACGAGACCTGCACGTCGGCGGGGATCGAGGTCCGCCAGGCGACGGTCGCGCCGAACGCCGCGACCGAGGTCGCGCGCAGATCGTTGATCCGCAGCGGCTGCTGGCCGGGGATCTTCACAGCGGCCGGGCGCGGCGGGACGCCCGCCGGCGAGAACGCCGAGCAGTCGATCGAGTGCGCATTGACCTCGCCCGCCACACGACGGAGGGCCTGGTAGGCGGCCTTCGGCTGCCCGTCAGGCCAGAAGACGCCGGACTGCCAGCCCGCCAGGTCGCGCTCGTCGTACAGATGGAAGTTGAAGTACGCGCCCACTGCCGGCTGGCAATAGGCGATGCGGATCGCGTCCTCGAGTTGCATCGGCTGATCGAGCCCGGGGCCCTCGCCGCGGTCGGACGCCTCCTCCGCCGACCAGGACGGCACCGGAGTCGGGTCGGTCTCGTTCCCGGTGAAACCGGTCCTGCCGGGATCCGGCCGCGTCTGGTAGCCCTGACCCAGGTACCAGATGCGCGTCGAGCCCTGGCCGGGGACGGGCTGCGCCGTGCCACCGAAGGCACTGCCGAGCACCGCCATCAGCGTCGGGTAGTCGCCGAGCGAGATCGCGGACGACCCCGGATGCTTCGCCCACGGCCGTTCCGCTGAGCCGGTCGGATGCGGGACGTAGCCGAGCGTGTCGAAGATCGGCTTCGTACGGCCACTCGCCCGGTAGGCGGCCGCCAGCTTCGAGAACCAGTCGGCGGGCGGATGCCAGGCGAGCGTGAAGGCGCCCGGCGTGTCGGAGCTCTTCGAGACGGCAACCGCGATCAGGTTGGCGTTGGTACGGACGGCGTGTGCGGCGTCGTAGCAGGTCGCGAGCAGAGCCTCGTAGTCGGCCGGCGCGACGCTCTTGCCGGCCGCGTCGAACTGGGGCGTCCAGAACGTGCCGTCGTTCGGGTCGTCCCAGATCGCCACGTCGTCGACCTCCGGATTGTCGCGCAGGAGATCGGCGACGAATGCGCAGTATTGGGTGCGCGCAGTGTCGGTACGCGGCGCGTCCTGCGGTCGGCCGTAGACGCTGGCGACGACCCGGATTCCCCACGAGTCGAGGACCATCCGCCGGAGGGGCAGCTGGAAGGAGGCGGGCACCTGCGTGTCGCCCGGCTTCCACTGGAGCGTCACGCGCACCGACTTCAGCCCCAGGGCTCGCGCGACGGAGGCGGTCTGCTGGGAATTGCCCCAGAGGAAGGCATCCTCCTCGGCTCCGACGAAGAAACTCCGAGTCGCCGCGGGCGTCGCGGCAGCATGGATCGCCGCCGCAAACGCGACGGCCGCCGTCAGGGCGAGCAGCCTGCTGCCGAGGCGGGGCATCCGTACTTCATCGGCATCGAAGCCGCGAGGTTGAGGCCGGCGTCCCTCTAAAGTCGGATCCGTGCGCGGTCTCGGTCTGCTCTTGCTGGGTCTCGGGCTCGGCTGGGCAATTGCGGCGGCCGCGCTCTTCGTCTGGCCGCCCCGCCACGACGCGGCTCGTGCCGACGCCGTCGTCGTCCTGGCGGGCGGCCGCGGCCCCCGGCTCGCGAAGGGAGTCGAATTGGCCCGCCGTGGCGTCGCCCCGGTGCTGGTCGTCTCCGACGGCTGGTCCCCGACCTGGCCTGAGGCGAACCGTCTCTGCGCCGGCCGCCCCGCGCCTGTCGCGGTCGCCTGCTTCCACCCGGATCCGTACAGCACGCGCGGGGAGGCGGAGGCCTTTGCTCGCCTAGCCGCCCGCCGAGGCTGGCGGTCGGTGTTGGTGGTCAGCTCGCCCTACCACCTCGTACGCGCTCGAATGCTGTTCGAGCGCTGCTTCGACGGCACGGTGGACACCGAGGCGTCGAAGGGCACGCTTCTAGGCCGCATCTTGGCCGCCCCGGTCGAAACGGTGAAACTGGGCTACGCGCTACTGGTGAAACGAGGGTGCTAGGTCGCCGCCGCGACCGACCTGGGCGGGCGCGGCACGATGCCGTTCGAAGAAAGGGTGGGTTCCCACCCCGAAAGTCGTCGGTCGCGCCCGGAGGGCGCGAGCGAACTTTCGGGGTCAGTCACCCCAGTCGAAGTCGCGGGAGCGGCCCCAGAGGCTCTGGTCGGGCTCGACGTGCTCGAGCGTGTCTTCGCCCGGCCAGGGATGTGCCACCGCAGAGACTTCGACGACCGGCTCGACGCCGTCCATCGTCTCCTCCAGCCGGGCCTGCTCCTCCGTCTTGAAAAGGGGATGGTTGTCGAACGGGTCGTCGAGCTCGTAGCTCGAGAGGGGCATGGCACCTTCGAGCTCCGAGTTGCGGCGCTTGAGCTCGAGATGGTCCTGAATCACCTGGCTGAAAAGCGAAGTCGTCTCGACCGGCATACGAACCTCCGTCTGGGGACTCGATGATCGGTGCGGGATTGTAACGGAATTGTTTGGTTGCGACTGGCTCAACTGTAGGCCCGAAAGCGGATGGACGTGTCCGTATGTGAGGATGGAGGTGTGCCGAGATTGCAACGAACCGGTAGCGCCGTCGGCCTAGCGTTCGCGGCTTACGACGTCTGGCTTCGCCTTTCGCCGCGGCAGCGCCAGGCCCTCCTGGCGCACGCGAGACGGTATGGCCCAGTAGTCGCGGCCTGGGCTGCGCGCTCCGCGAAGGATGCAGCTGCGACGCGGTCGCGGAAGCGTCCGACCTAGCCCAGCGCCCGGCGGGAGATCCTGTCCTGCTCATGCAGGTGCGCGGTCGGGTAGCCCTCGCTGGGGCTCGCGCGCCAGGCCCGACCGACATAACGAAGTGGAACACCGGCAGGCAGCGCCTCCTCGAGCCGGTGGCGGATCGACCGCCACGCCCCCATGTTCTGCGGCTCTTCCTGGGCCCATACGACCTCGGCCAGGTCCGGGTACGAGGAGACGAGCTCGGCGAGCTCGACCTTCGGGAAGGGATACAGCTGCTCGAGGCGGCCGACCGCGACCGTCTCCGCAGCCGCGCGCAGCTCGTGCCCCGCGATGTCGTAGTAGACCTTGCCCGAGCAGAGCACGAGCCGGCGCGTACGGCCGTGGTCGACGCCTGCGTCGTCGATCACCGGCCGGAACGAGCCCTCGGCAAGATCGGCGAGAGTCGAGGCGGCCTCGCGTAGACGAAGCAAGCCCTTCGGCGTCATCACCACGAGCGGTCGCGCGACCGGATCGAGCGCCTGCCGCCGTAGGAGATGGAAGAACTGCGACGCGGTGGATGGATTGACGACCCGGATGTTGTCCTCCGCGGTCGACTGGAGGAAGCGCTCGAGTCGGGCGCTGGAGTGCTCTGGGCCGTTTCCCTCGTAGCCGTGCGGGAGGAGGAGTACGAGTCGGAGGGTTTCGCGCCACTTCGAGAGCCCGGCGACGACGAACTGATCGAGGATGATCTGCGCCCCGTTGACGAAGTCGCCGAACTGCGCTTCCCAGAGCACGAGCGCTTCGGGCGCTGCGATCGAGTAGCCGTACTCGAACCCGACCGCGGCATACTCGGACAGGGGCGAGTTGTGCACCTCGAACGAGGCCGACGCGGCTGCGAGGTGCTGCATGGGCGTGAAGCGCTCGCCGGTGTTGGCGTCGTGCAGGACGAGGTGGCGATGTGAAAACGTGCCGCGTTCGGTGTCCTGGCCGGTCAGCCTGATCGGGATCCCCTCGACCAGCAGGCTGGCGAAAGCGAGGGACTCGGCCTGCCCCCAGTCGATGCCGCCCTCGTCGAGCGCGACCGCCCGACGTTCCAACTGCCGCGCGAGCTTCGGATGAACGGTGAAATGCTCCGGAACGGAGACGAGCTCGCGGTCGAGCTCGCGCAGCCGGTCGGCGGCGAGCGCAGTGACGATCCGGGTCGGCGCGGCGATCGACTCTTGCGAGGCCGGTGGCGCGTCCTGGTGCGTCTCGTGGCCGAACGTCGCCTTCAATCGCTCGTGAGCGGCTCGCAGCATGTCTTCGACACGGCGCTCGAGCGCCGCAGCGTCCTCGGCGCCGATCACGCCCTCTTCCACCAGCCTGCCGGCGAACTGCTCGCGCACGGTCGGATGCGCGGCGATCCGCTGCGCCATCAGAGGCTGCGTGTAGGCCGGCTCGTCCTGCTCGTTGTGCCCGAAACGCCGGTACCCGACCAGGTCGACGACCACGTCGTGGCCGAACCGGCGCCGGAAGGCGAGCGCGAGCCTGATCGCGGAGATTGCCGCCTCCGGGTCGTCGGCGTTGACGTGGATAATCGGAATGTCGAAGCCCTTCGCCAAGTCGCTGGAGTAGCGCGTCGAGCGGGCCTCGGCCGGGTCGGTGGTGAAGCCGATCTGGTTGTTCGCGATCAGATGGAGCGTGCCACCCGTCGTGTAGCCGGCGAGGCCCTCGACGTTGAGCGTCTCGGCGACGACGCCCTGCCCGGCGAACGAGGCGTCACCGTGGATCAGGATCGGTAGCGCAACGCCGGGGTCGTGCACGCCCGCCCGGGTGGAACGGTCGGTCTGCTCGGCCCGCGTGCGACCTTCGACCACCGGGTCGACCGCCTCGAGATGGCTCGGGTTGGCACAGAGCGTGACGGTGATCTCGCCGGACGTCGTCTTGCGGACACCCTCGGCGCCCAGGTGGTACTTCACGTCGCCCGAGCCGCCTTCGGGGCTCGCGACGACCGCCTCGATCGTCCGCTCTCCCTCGAACTCGCGCAGGATCGACTCGTAGGGCTGGCCGATCGTGTGGGCGAGGACGCTCAACCGGCCACGGTGCGCCATCCCGATCACCACTTCGTGCGCACCGGACTCGGCAACGAGCGCGATCGACTCGTCGAGCATGGGGACCATCACGTCGAGGCCCTCGATCGAGAACTGCTTCTGGCCGAGGAAGGCGCGTCGGAGGTAGCGCTCGAAGCCGTCGACCTCGGTCAGACGCTCGAGCAGCCGGCGCCTCTCGTCGGGCTCGAGCGGCTGCCGGTACTTACCCGATTCGATCGCCTGCCGGAGCCAGACGCGGCGCTCGTGGTCGGAGATGTGCTCGATCTCGTAGGCGATCGTGCCGCAGTAGGTGTCTCGCAGTCGCGGAAGGGCATCGGCGAGTGTGTCGGCAGGAACGTAGAGGCGCAGCAGCGAGGCCGGGATGCGGGCCTGGAGCTCGGGCGTGAGCCTGGGAATCAGTCGGTCGGGCTCCAGCGCCGGGTCGCCCACCGGCTCGGAGCCGAGGGGGTCGAGACGGGCCGCCAGGTGGCCGTGCATGCGGAACGCCTTGACGAGCGCCATCGCCGCGGCGACACCGCCCAGCAGCAGGTCGTCGATTGGCGACGCGGCCGGCGGCTCGACCGGCGGCGCGGGCGCGGCGATGGCGCCGTTGCCTTCCGCGTCCGCAGGTGCCCCGAGCCGAGCGCGCTCGAGCAACCGGGCGAGACCGGGCAGGCCGGCGAGTGTGTCGCTCGCATCCGCCTCGAAGAGGGCCCGCCATTCGGAAGGGACCGAGTCGGGATTCTCGAGGTACTGCTCGAGGATCGTGCTCGCGTACCCTGCGTTCAGGCCGTCGACGTCCATCGCTTCTTGTTTTGTACCAACCGTCTCATCCCTACCGGGACGTGGAGCGGACTCGCTAGAAGAGCGGTCGCTCGGTGACGACCGCAACGATCATGCCCAGCAGCCAGCCTGCACCTGCGATGGCGGTGGCGGCAGCGGCCAGCTTCCGGTGTCGGCCGCCGATGCCGGCGGCGATGAGGGCGAGGACAACCGCGGCGATGCCGACACGGACTGGGCGCATCTGCACGTCGGTGCCCCCGATCGTCATGTGGAGATCGGTCGCGCACAGGAATGCGAGGAAGATCGCAGTCGCGGACATCAGCCCCGAAAGGGTGTCCACCCGGTCGCGGCCGGCTGAGACCTCGGGCGTGCTCACCGCGGCGCCTCCGCGCGCGCGACCTTGCGCCGGTACC
>JBKPRA010000094.1:0-9063 GCA_046734335.1 Actinomycetota bacterium
GGACAACGTCCTGCGCCGTAACCAGAACATTCCGCCAGCCGGATAGCTTCTCGGGTACCCGCTTCGAAGCGGCTACCTCCTGGTTTGGGTCGGGACTGACCCCTGGTCTGCCCCCATGAGGCTCGACAGGCGAGTTGTGGTGCTCACATTTGCCGGTCAGCGCGCTTTGCGCCCGCCTCGGCTCGGGCTCGGAGTCAAGACCAGCAAGAAAGCTCGAGCATCTACCGCCCGAGCACGGCGCCGGTGGCCGGTCGAAGAAGTGCAGCCGGCCGGTGTCGACGGTGAGCTCGAGGGGCTCAGCTCGTGACGACGCAGAGTGAGACGCCCGGCAGTTCGTAGCCGCCGTCGACGGCGAACGGTGCAAACGCCTCGCGAAACTCGTCCTTCATCCGCTCTTGCTCCTCCCTATCTGCCTCCGCCCAAGCTCTCGAGAACATGCCACCCATCTCGGTCGACCGGCGGACGTACTCGTCCACGCTCGGGTAGTTGCTGTGCACCGCCACCTCCTCGATCCGTACGGTCGCGAACCCGGCGCTCTCGACCAGCCGGCGCAGCAGCTCCTCGTCGCCGAGCACGAACATTCCCGGCTCGCCCGGCTCCGGCGCCGGCATGTGTCCGTGCGCGACGAGGATGCCGGCGGCGACGGAGATCCAGGGGTTGCGAGCGCGGCTCGACCAGACCGAAAAAGCAAGCCGTCCGCCAGAGCGCAGCACTCGCCTCGTCTCGGCGAGGGCTGCTGCCGGATTCGGCATGAGCATGTAGCCCCAGCGGCAGAGGACGCCGTCGACCGAGTCTTCTGCGAGCTCGATCTGCTCGGCGTCCAGAATGCTGTGCTCCACGTTCGTCAGATCGAGCTCGGCACTTCGACGGCGAGCGATTTCGGCCATCGCCGGGCTGAAGTCGCTTGAGATCAGGCGACCGCTCTTGCCGAGGACTGCTGCAATCTCGAATCCGACATCGCCCTGGCCGGCCGCCAGCTCTAGCACCGTGTCGCCGGGCCTCGGCGCGAGCTCGCGGACGAGCCATTCGGTCACCGGGGCCGCGCTCTTCTCCCGTTCGGTCCGCGTGCGCTCCCAGCCCCCGGCCATCGCAGCCCAGTTCTCGAGCCTGGCCTGGCGCTGCTCGTCGCGGTCCACGGCACGATCGTAGATGCACCCACCACCCACTCAAGGCCCCGACGAGGGCGTTCTCGGCAGCAGACATCGAGCGACGGAGCTCGTACGAACTCCAGCCGGACCGCGCAACTCCCAACGCCCAATTCGGTGGACGTGCCATGCTCCAAATCATGGTGCGGGAGGGCGGGAGTGAGGACTTTGGGTCGGCGACCGAACTGCTGAACCGTGTCTGGCCGTACCGCGTCGGATCTGAGCGGGGACTCCGACACGCGGCCGCCGCGGAGCCGCCGAACGCGCACCGCCGTTATTGGGCCGCCGATGACGCCGGCAAGCTCGTCGGCTGGGCGACGGCGGCAATCGAGTACCAGAGCTCCGAGCGCCCGGGTTTCCTGCAGGTCAGTGTCGCGCAGGAGTCCCGCAAAGCCGGCCTTGGGGCTGCTCTCCTCGAGCGCTGCGAAGCCCATCTAGCCGGCCTCGGCGTGGCAACAACGCTGTCGTTCACCACTGCCGAGTTGGCATCGCAGAGCTTCGCCACCGCACATGGTTTTCGGCACACAAACACGACTCGGATCTCCGGCGTCGATCCGCGCAAGATTGAGCCTCCGAGCATCCCGCTCGGCGTCGATCTGCGCCCACTCGCCGAGCTCGAGCCACGAAAGGTGTACGAGCTCGACGCCGAGGCGATGCTGGACGTCCCCGGCGAGGTTGCGATGGACAATGTCGCGTTCGAGCAATGGCTCGAGGACTACTGGCGCCACCCGGACACGGACCTCGAGGCGAGCGTTGCGGCCGTCATCGACGACAGGCCGGTCGCCTTCTCACACCTCCGAGTCGCCCCGGGCGGCCGGGCGGTCACCGACATGACCGGGACGCTGCGTGAGTATCGCGGCCGCGGCCTCGCCCTGCTGGCCAAGCGCGCGACCCTGGTGAACGCTGCCAGACGTGGAGTCGAACTCGTCTCCACCGAGAATGATGAGGCGAACGCCCCAATGCTGCGGGTCAACGAGAGGCTCGGCTATCAGCCAGTCGGCAGCACGCTCATGTGGTCGCGGCCCTGAGCGTGAACAGCGTCCCGGGGGGTGCGCAGGAGGAGCCAGACGCGAGGGGAGCGCCGGCGTATCGGCGGGAACGAACTCTTGGTCATGGACCAGTCTGGAGCCGCAATGCCGGGCCTTCGGGACGCAGCCGGGAAGAGGTGCATCGACCTCCAGGTCATCCGCCGGGAGGCCAGGTTCTGCGCTGAATAGGCTGACTGGCGAACACCTGGACTACACTTCCGTTCCGGCGTAACGCCGCCTCGAAAGGATGGTCATGGATCCGACCGACGATCAGGCAACGGGGCAGCACGGCACCTTTCGGCCTGACGGCGGCGACGTTCCCGCAGCGGTGTTGGGCGTCGGAGGGGTCGCCCTATTCGTGCTCGGGTCGGCTCGGCGCTCCACACTCTTGCGCGCGGCGGGGCTCCTCGCCACGCTCGGCGCCGGCGCCTTGTACGCTCGCCGCAAGCTCGCGGTGCGCAGAGCGAGGATAGATGTCGCCGAGAGCCATATCCGCTCCGAACTCGACGACCTCGATCCCGTCGCGCGGGCGCAGGTGCTTGCCGATATGGCCCGGTCAGGACTCCACCGCTCGACCTAGAAGCGCGTGGTCGCTGTGCACCGGCGGGGACACCTAGCCGGACTCGAATCAGTCGATGAGTTCTGCTCTGGACGACGAGGCGACGTCATCGTGATCCGAACCACGTGGCCAGCGCGGCGCGCAATCCGGGGTCCGTGGCGTCGCCTACCCAGGCCACGTATCCATCGGGTCGGATGAGAACAGCAGCGGGAGCAGCTACGCGACCCAGAACCGGAAGCTCCCATTCGCCGGGATACTCGGCGTCGATTGCCAACACTCGGTCTGCCCAGGGGGAGGTATCCCAGGCCCAGGGCTCGCCGAGGTTGAGCAGGACGCCGCGGGCGTCGTGCAGCAGGGTGAAGACCCGCAGCGGGCCATCGGCGGTGACCAGGTCGAGATCCGGCATGCGACGTCCGAGCAGCGGGTGTCCCTCGCCGAGCTCGTACTGGATCCCAAGACCGGACATCTCCGCGGCCAGTCGTCTACGCGGCTCGTCCAGGGCGACGAGCTCGGAGACGGTGTCGCTCAAGGCCCTGGTGCGGTCGTCCTGGCGGCGAAGCGCGACCTGCGCCATCGTGGTGCGCAGCACGCGGGCGGCGACCGGGTGGCGCTCGGCGTGGTACGTGTCGAGAAGGCCTTCCGGCGATGTCCGGTTGATCACCTGGGCCAGCTTCCAGCCCAGATTCACCGCATCCTGCACGCCGATGTTGAGGCCCTGTCCACCGACCGGGTAATGCACGTGAGCGGAGTCGCCCGCGAGCAGAACGCGTCGTTTTCGATAGGACGCGGCCTGGCGAGTCATATCGGTGAACCTGCTGATCCAGGTGGGATCGTGGATCCCGTAATCGGTGCCGTAGATCGCGACGAGCGCCTCACTGAGATCGCGCAGGGTGGGCTCGTCCGTTCGGCCGAGGTGCCTTTCGGTCACCATGACACGCACCGGCCCCCGGTCTTGATAGACGACCTCGCCGTCGCGGATCTCGTACTCCACCCTGCCGAAGCCATGGATGCCGATGCCGTCGGTGTGCATGCCCCACTTCGGCTCCTCGGCCAGCTCGGCCTCGGCGATCAGCGAGCTCGTCGTCGGATCCCAACCGGCGAACTCGATGCCGGCTGCGCGACGGACGACGCTGCGTCCTCCGTCGCACCCGACGAGATACTCCGCCCGTAGCGGCTGCCCGCCCGACACCTCGACGTCGACGCCCATGTCGTCCTGCGCAAAGCCGGTCACCTCGCGCGCGAAATAGACCGGCACCTCGAGCTCGCTGAGCCAGCCGGCCAGTATTCGCTCGATGTGGTTCTGCCACAGCCCCAGGCCGTAGTTGTGCCGAGTGGGAAAGTCGCTGATGTCCAAGGGGGTCCCGCCGAACGCTGCGACCTGCACTGTCTGACCTTCCGTCAGGAACCGATCGGCGATCCCTCGCTGGTCGAATACCTCGATGGTGCGTGCGTGCAGACCCCCCGCGCGGGAGCCTGTGAGGTCAGGGCCGGGGCGCCGTTCGACGACGGCGACGTCGATCCCCGCCAACGCCAACTCGCCCGCCAACATCAGCCCGGTCGGACCTGCTCCGGCGATCACCACCGCATGCTCGGTCATGACCACACTCCGGCCGGATGCGTCGACCCCGACACACACATTCCGCTCCTCCCGTTCCGTAGCGCCGGCCCGCAGCCGCCGATTATGCGGTACGACCCGGGGCTTGCCGCAAGCCCCAGGTGGGGAATAGAGTTTGAGGTGGAGGAGCGGGAAACGCCCTTTTCCCGCTCGTGACCGCCCTCGCGGGCCCGGCCGGAGCAGGTTGTACTACAGGCCCGCTTCTGCGCTGACGCGACCCGAAGCGACCGCTTGCTTCAGCGCGTCGTAATCACGCTCGTTCTGGTCGGCGTAGGATTCGGCGAAGCGGGCGATTGCCCTGTCGAAGACGTCGCCGGAGCCAAGGTAGCTGCCGATCGCGACGGCGTCGCCCGAGCGGGCATGGGCCCTGGCCAGCGTCCAGCCACAGATCTCCGCGTACGCTTCCATCCCGCTCGGCTCCATCAGCTCGACCAGCGCGGAGCCCTTCGCGTCCCAGAGTTGGCGGATGTAGAAGTCGCGCGGCTGCCCGTCAACGCCTTCGTCGACGTGCAGCCAGCCGAGCAGGATGTCGCTGGCCGTCTGCATCAGCCGCTGCCCCTCGACCACTCGCTGGCCGTGGTTGGCGAATTCGCTCTTGCCGAGGAAGGGCTCCAGCACGGAGGCTTGCGCTTCCTTCGCCTGTAGGAACAGCGGATCATCGTTGTCGCGGCCGAGCATCAACACGACCCACGCGCGCGTGCCGACGCTACCGACGCCGACGACCTTGCGGGCGGCATCGACGTAACGGAAACGCTCGACCAGCTTGCGCCGGTCGCCCGGCAGCGTGTGCCGGTAGCCGCGAATCAGCTCGCGCATCTTCTCCTGTACGTATTTCCCCTTGTCGCCCGCGAGCTCGTCGAGTCGGACGAGCAGTGGAGGATCGTTGATGATGCGACGCTCGCCGTCGACGACGTTGGTCAGCTTGGCGAATGCTTTCAGGCTGTCCTTCGTCCGCGACTTCTCCAGATTCTTCTCCATCCGCTTCCGCTGTTTGGGCGTGGAGCGGTCCCGCAGGTCTCGGACTACCTGCTCGATGTCGAGACGCGTGTACCAGAGGTCGAGGTTCCTCATCTGTGCGAACCCGCGCAGCGCCTCGCGGTAGGAGCGGCCGACGACCATGTTGATCCGGGCGCGGGTCTTCTCGTCGAAGCCGCGGTCGCGGCCGGCCACCGCGAAGCTCGCGACCAGCCGCTTGACGTCCCACTCGAACGGCCCGGGCAGCGCCTCGTCGAAGTCGTTGAGCGCGAAGATGAGCCGCCGGTCGGGCGCGGCGAAAATCCCAAAGTTGGACAGGTGAGCGTCGCCGCAGAGCTGGCAGTGCAGGCCCGTCCTCACCCCGGCCGCGAGGTCGGAGGCCATCAGATACGCCCCGCCCCGGTAGAAGGTGAACGGCGAGACGAGCATCCGTCCGTAGCGGATCGGAACCAGCTCCGGGACGCGCGACTGCGCCTGCTCCTCGAGCAGCTCGACCGGGTCCGGACGGTGTGACGCGGCTTCCCAATCCCCGTGAAACGTGCGCGGAACCTCCGCCCGCGCCGCCTTCCCCCTGGCCGCCCGCTCCGCAGGGGTGAAATGCTCGACCTTCGGCGCCCCGGGACCGCTCGAACTTCTCTTCGCCGAGGCCTTCTCCGCAGGCTCCTGTCCTGAGGTCGTCGCGTCGGTCTGCTCGATGGTCATGGCACTACCTCCGATCTGTGGCCTGCGATGCCGGTTCGTACTTCGTCCACTTACAGCGCCCGGAGGTGGTCACCGACGAGGGCGAGCCCTTCTCTCTCGCGGTTCGACAGCTCGGGATCCCTTCCGAAACAAGCCTGCCGCGCAAAGAGTATGCACCCCGGCCCAGGGTGGCATGCGCGCAACCATCCCACCGGCGCCGTCGAGCTGGTCTCACGATTATCCTTGGGCCGGAGGCGGGAACGAATGGCAACGGAGGCCGAGGCGGCGATCAACCGGATAGCGGATTTCATGGCCGAACTGGCAGCCCGAGGGGAAGATCCTTCGCTGGCGAACGCCACCGGCACGGTGCGCTTCGACGTGGTCGACGGCAAGCACACCGAGCGGTGGTTCGTGACCGTGACGAAGGGTGCGCTCGACGTGTCGCGTCGCAACGCACGGGCCGACGCCGTCGTGCGCGGTCCGCGGCCCCTCTTCGAGCAGCTGGTCCAGGGCAAGGCGAACGCCACGGCAGCCTTCTTGCGGGGCACTCTGACGCTGGAGGGAAACATCGGCCTGCTCGTGCTCGTCCAGCGCCTCTTCCCACGAGCGAAAAGTGGGCAGACGAAGGGCCGGGCAGCTAAGCAGCGATGAGCGGCGAGGTCAAGATCCTCGACGGCAACACCTTCGTGGTCAGCGACGACCGTGGCGACATCGAGGCGTCTCCGACCGACGCGTCCGGGCTTTTCTCCTTCGACACCCGGTTCCTGTCGCGCTGGGTGCTCTCGCTGAACGGCGAGCGGCTGGGCGCGCTCTCCGTCGACGATCTCCAGTACTTCGAGACGCGCTTCTTCCTCGTCCCGGGCACCGGCACGGTCTACATCGACGCGAAGCTCTCGGTCATCCGCCGGCGCACGGTCGGCGGCGGCTTCCAGGAGGAACTGACGATCCTCAACCATAACGACGAGCCGATCGCGCTGACCGTCCGGATCGACGCGGCCTCCGATTTCGCCGACCTGTTCGAGGTGAAGGACGCGTTGAAGAAGAAGGGCAGGTATTCCACGCGTGCCGAGCGGCGACGGCTCGTGCTCGGCTATGAGCGGGAGACCTTCAGACGGGAGACGGTCGTCACGGCCTCCGAGGCCGCCCGGTTCGACGAGAAGGGCTTGACGTTCACCGTGAAGATCGAGCCGCACGGCTTCTGGTCGACCGACCTGGACGTCAAGGTCGGAGGGGGTGGGTTCGAGGCGATCGAGGCGCCTCGCGGCAGGCGGAAGCAGACCATGGCGCGGAGCCTGGAGAAGTGGCTGGACGAGGCGCCGAGGCTCGAGTGCGACTGGCAGCCTCTGAAGGCGATCTACCGACGCAGCCTGGTCGACCTCGCCGCCCTCAGGTTCGCACCGGCCGTTGCCGGCGGCCTGAGCCTCCCGGCTGCAGGTCTGCCGTGGTTCATGACGATGTTCGGGCGCGACAGCATCTTCACGAGTCTCCAGGCCCTGCCGTTCGCGCCCGAGCTCGCCGCGGCCACGCTCCGGGCGTTGGGGCAGTGGCAGGGCAGCCGGGTCGACGACTTCCGGGACGAGGACCCCGGCCGGATCCTCCACGAGATGCGCTACGGGGAGATGACGGCGTTCGAGGAGCGGCCGCACTCGCCCTACTACGGCTGCGCAGACGCCACGCTGCTCTACGTCGTGCTGCTCGACGAGTACGAACGGTGGACCGGCGACCGGAAGCTCGTGCGCGAGCTCGAGTACGAGGCACGGGCGGCCGTCGACTGGATCGACGACTACGCCGACCTCCAGGGCAACGGGTACGTCTCGTACAAGCGCCGCAACGAGAAGACCGGCCTCGAGAACCAGTGCTGGAAGGACTCGTGGGACTCGATCTCCTACCGCGACGGCACGCTGCCCGGCTTCCCGCGGGCGACCTGCGAGCTCCAGGGCTACGCCTACGACGCGAAGGTCCGGGCCGCGCGGCTTGCGCGGCTCGTCTGGAAAGACCCAGTCCTCGCGGCCCGGCTCGAGAACGAGGCGGCCGACCTCAAGCGCCGCTTCAACCGTGACTTCTGGGTCGACCGAGGAGGCTACTTCGCCCTGGCGCTCGACACCGACGGCAGGCAGGTCGACGCACTGTCCTCGAACAACGGACACCTGCTCTGGAGCGGCATCGTCGACAAGTCGAAGGCGAAGTCCGTTGTGCGGCACCTGCTCGGGCCGCGGCTCTTCTCAGGCTGGGGCGTGCGTACGCTCGCCGAGGGAGAGGGGCGCTACAACCCGATCGGATACCACGTCGGCACCGTTTGGCCCTTCGACAACTCGTTCATCGCCTGGGGCCTACGCCGGTACGGTTTCAAGGAGGAGGCGGCACGGATCGCCGACGGGATCCTAGATGCCGCCGAGCTGTTCGAGGGTCGGCTGCCGGAGGCCTTTGGCGGATACGAGCGGTCGGTGACCAAGTACCCGGTCCAGTATCCGACCGCGTGCAGCCCGCAGGCCTGGTCGACTGGGACGCCGCTCCTGCTGCTGCGGACGATGCTCGGCCTCGAGCCCCTGGGCGACGACCTGATCGTCGATCCCGGCCTGCCCCGCGGGATCGGCCACGTCGAGCTGCTCGACATCCCCGGGCGGTGGGGCCGGAGGGACGCGTTCGGGCGCAGCCGCCTCGACGTGGCGGCGCGGAACTAGTCGTCGTCGATCAGGGCTTGGAGCCGATTTTCCTGCTCGAGTCGACCGCTCTCCCAAGAGGCACGAGCTGGCGTGACCCTGGTCAGCCGCCGGAAGGCCGCCTTCGGCCTTCGCAGGTGGGCGATGGCAAGCAAATCGGCACGTGACCCGCTGCCGGCGCTAGCCGTCCCGTTCGGTCTCGTCCTCGTGTTCTATGAGGAAGAGGCGCACGCCGTCGATCCCGCCCTCGTACCCCTGCAACTCCGCGACCTGGTTCAGCTTCTCCATCACCGCCATCGCCGGCTCTTCCTGCCCATGGACGTGGTCCCACTCAGGGTGCCTGGTGGCGAGCGCCGCGAGGCATGCGAGCCCGCGCTCGATGACATCGAGCTCCCAGGGC
>JBKPRA010000095.1:0-4903 GCA_046734335.1 Actinomycetota bacterium
CCGGGACGGGCCGCCGAAGGCGCGATGCGGAAAAAGTTCGCAAATTGCGAGAAGACGACCCGTGGCGGAGTTGCGGCGCCCGGGAGGAAGCCCTAGATTCCCGCCATCTGAGCCGGCGGGCCTTCGGGTTTGCCGGCTCAGTGTTTTTTCTGCGGCCTCACCCTTGCCGCACGGCGATCCTCGACCGAGTGATGTTGCTCCCGGGTCGACGCCGCAGACCGATACTCTTCTCGATGCTCCGACGAGAGGGGGCTTGGTGGAGAGAATCACATCGAGGAGACGTGCTCGGATGGCCGCGACGGCAGCCCTCGTCGCGCTCGCCGCCTTTGGCGTTGCCGGAGGAACCGGTCTCGCCGGCAGCGTCGCGAAGCCGGGCACCGTCACGACGCCGGGCTCAACCACACAGGAAGCCGGTGCCGGCAAGGCGACGATCTGTCACAAGAAGAAGGTGACGATCCGCGTCTCGGTGAGCGCGGTCCCGGCACACCTCGCTCACGGCGACGTGGCCGGACAGTGCGCGGCAACTGCCGGGGCGAACGCCTCGAAGGCAGACAAGGCCGCGAGGAAGGCCGAGAAGGCCGCCGCGAAGGCGAAGGCCAAGGCGGCGAAGGCCAACGCCGGCAAGAAGCAGGCCGGCGACGACGAGGCCGAGGACGAGAGCGACGACGACTGACCGCGGGCGGGTGCCTGCCCACGAGGCCCGGCACCCGGTCAGGTCGTCAGGACGCGCTCGTCGCCGCCCTTCGGGACGACGACCCAGCCGTCGAACTCCGTGAGCCGGTACGGCGCGTTCAGCGGCACCGTCACCTCGTCGCCGGCGATCGCGAAGAAGCCGCACGAGGCGGCCAGCTCGCCGTCGCGGGTGAGCCAGAGCTCGTAGCTCCCCGCGGGAAGCCCGGAGACGTTGAGCTCCATCGGCCAGTTGCCCGCGTCGTCCTTGGCGAAGAGCGCGAGCTCGGCGGTCGCTCCGCCCGTGCCGCTCATCGCAAGCGTCTCGACGGGCCGAGGATCAGGCCCGCCCGCCACGAGGTACCCGGCCCAGAAGATGGCGAGCGCGGCGATCGCCGCGACCGCGATCGCCGCGTAGCGGAATCGGCGCGGCATCGGGATGACGCGCGCGGACGGCGGCGTCGGCGCGTGCGCCAGCGACGGTGGCAGCTCGGGCGGCGGCCCCGCCTCGAGGAGCATCGCGTGGACGCGCTCGAGCTGCTCGCGCTCGGACGGCTCGAGGTCGTTGCCGACGAGATCCTGAAGATCGGGGTGCTCGCGGCTCTCGCTCATCGAAGGTCGTCTCCCAGCTCCTCGGCGAGGCGCCGAAGCGCCGACCGGGTGCGGGTCTTGACGGTGCCCAGCGGGATGCTCAGGTACGTGGCGATCTCACTCTGGGACAGGCCGCTCCAGTACGCCAGCTCCACGAGCGAGCGCTCCTGCTCCGGCAGTTCCTCGAGCGCACGGTGGACACGCCACGAGACCCATCCGTGCTCCGCTGACTCGTCCGGCCCGGGTCCCGGTGCGGCCATGTCCGGCGCCTCGTCCACCGGCGGCTCCCGTCGCCGGCGAAGGCCGTCGACGATCGCGTTGCGTGCGACCGTGTAGAGCCACGACGTCGCCTCTCCCCGCGCCGGATCGAACCGCGACGCCGAGCGCCAGATGCTCGTGAACGTGTCCTGGGTCGCATCCTCGGCGCGACCGCGGTCGCCGATCCGCCGCAACGCGATGCCGAGCACCGAGCGCGCGTACCGGCGATGGAGCTCCTCGAACGCCGGCTGGTCGCCTGCGGCGACCTGCGCGAGCAACTCTGCGTCGGTTCGTCTGTCGGTTGACACGCGGCGGATGCTCTCGTTTACCCGAGGAGAGGGCAAGTTGATCCTGACCGCGACCGCCGCGTTCACATCCGGGTTACGGATGGTGACGCCGGACGGATTCGCTCCGCGGGCGGGCGACGCGGACGCCGCCCGCCCGAAAGCGGCACGATCAGGATCGCGCGGCGTCGAACTTCGCCCCGACGGCGTTCCAGTCGACCACGTTCCACCAGGCGGCCAGGTAGTCCGGGCGACGGTTCTGGTAGTTGAGGTAGTAGGCGTGCTCCCAGACGTCGACTCCGAGGATCGGCGTCTTTCCCTCCATCACGGGCGAGTCCTGGTTCGGCGTGGAGAGCACCGCGAGCCCTGTCCCGTCCCACACGAGCCAGCTCCAGCCCGAGCCGAAGCGCTTCACGCCGGCGTCGTTCACCTGCGACTTCAGGTCGTCCAGCGAGCCGAAGGTGTCGGCGATCGCCGCGGCGAGGTCGCCCGTCGCCTCACCGCCGCCGTCCGGACCCATGATCTCCCAGAAGAGAGTGTGATTCGCGTGGCCGCCGCCGTTGTTGCGGACGGCTGCGCGCTTGTCGTCGGGGAGGATCTCGAGGTTCGAGATGACGGCGTCGATGGGCCGGTCCATCCACTCCGTGCCCTCGAGCGCCGCGTTGAGGTTCGTGACGTAGGCGGCGTGGTGCTTGTCGTGGTGGATCTCCATCGTGCGCGCGTCGATGTGCGGCTCGAGCGCGTCGAACGGGTACGCGAGATCGGGGACGGAGTACGCCATCGGTTTCTCCTTCGTTCGCTTCGGACGACCCAAGGATATGCTCCGGCCGGTCTCGTCCCGCTGCACCGAGGAGCGCCATGCCGACGTTCGAGGAGATCTCGCCCCGCCCGCTCGACCCCAGGCTCCTGCAGCTGTCGGGCATCTCCCGCGCGTCCGTCGAGGCGCACTACCGCCTCTACCAGGGCTACGTCGGGAAGCGGAACGAGATCCTCGCGGCACTCGAGGGCGTCGATCTCGAGAAGGCCAACCAGGTGTTCTCGGAGGTTCGCTCGCTGAAGGTCGACCTGTCGTTCGCGATCGGCGGGATCAAGAACCACGAGCTCTACTTCGCTCACCTCGGCGGCCAGGGAGGCGATCCCGACGGCGCGTTCAGCGCGCTCGTCGAGCGCGACTTCGGCTCGGTCGAGGCGTGGCGGAAGGACCTCAAGGCGACGGGAATCGCCGGCCGTGGCTGGGCGTGGACGGCGTACGACTGGGACGAGCGGCGCCTGTTCAACTACCTCGGCGACGCTCAGAACACGTTCCCCGTCTGGAATGCGACGCCGCTCGTCGCGCTCGACGTCTACGAGCACGCGTACTTCCTCGACTACCAGACGGATCGGGCCTCGTACATCGACGCGTTCCTCGAGAACCTCGACTGGGACGTGGTCAACGGCTGGATCTCGACGTACGCCATCGTCGCCGCCTGACCCGGCGCTCCGCGGGCGCGAGGCGGGCGTAGGCGTAGGCTTGCCGCAGTGACGGACGCGCTGATCGTCCTCGGCGGCTACCTCCTCGGCTCCGTCCCGTTCGGCTACTTACTGCCCCGGCTCGTCCGCGGCGAGGACATCCGTGGGCTCGGGAGCGGGAACGTCGGCGCATCCAACGTCTGGCGCGTCTACGGCCCGTGGCTCGGCGTGCCCGTCGCCCTGCTCGACGTCGCGAAGGGCTTCGTGCCCGCCGCACTCGGCCTGTGGCTCGGCGGCGACTGGGTCGGCGTGCTCGCGGGCGCGGCCGCGATGGTGGGGCACGCGCGACCGGTGTTCCTCGGCTTCTCGAAGGGGGGCAAGATGGTCGCGACCGCCGGCGGAGTCGCCTTCGCCCTGGCACCCCTCGCAGCGGCCTGCTGCCTCGCGCTCTGGCTCGTCTCGTTCGCGGCGTTCCGCTACGCGTCCGTCTCGTCGATGATCGCCGCGATCGCGCTGCCCGTGCTCTGCTACGCCTTCGGCGCCTCGTGGCCCATCGTGGCCTTCACGTCCGTCGCCGCGGTGGGCGTGCTCGCGCTGCACCGGCAGAACGTCCGGCGCCTCCTCGCCGGCACCGAGCCCCGGTTCACGCGCGCCGCGGCGCGGTGACGTTGACATCGTCGCGGGTGCTCACGAGGATCCGGTCGGGGGACGGTCGTCGGGAGGGAGGGGTCGCGGTGCTGCGGGTCACGTTGCGCGCCGTTGTGGTGCTCATCGCGGCGGGCGCGCTCGTCGCGGCATTCGCATCGGCCGCGCAGGCCGCGCCGTGGTGCGGGAGCCCGACCGTCGAGGATCGCGCGGCGATCGCGACCGGCCGGTCGATTCGTGTGGTGTATGTCATCCCGTCCGACGGAGCGGACCGGACCGCCGAGCTGTCGCCCCGCATCAGCGCCGACATCGACGAGATCACCGCCTGGTGGCGCTCCCAGGATCCCGAGCGCGAGCCGCGGTTCGATCGCGCCGCGTTCCCGTGCGGTCAGCAGGCGGACATCATGACGCTACGACTTTCCGAGAGCGCGGCGGCGCTCAGGCCCGGCAACGTGCGCTTCGAGCGCATCGCGAACGGGGCCGAGTCATCCGGGAGCGTCTACGCGAAGCAGCTCGTGTACTACGACGGCCCGACCGACGACGACCAGATCTGCGGTCAGGGCGGCGGAAGTGCCGACGGGTCGGGCGTCGCCGTGGTGTACCTCGCGAACTGCACGGACGTTCCGACCGCTGCGGTCGCGGCACACGAGCTCCTGCATGCGTTCGGCGCGCTCGCCTCGAACGGACCGCCGAACGCCTGCCCGGACACGCGCGACCACCCCTGCGACAGCCAGACGGATGTCCTCTACCCGTACGCCGGGACGTCGCCGCTCACGTCGCTCGTGCTCGACCTCGGGCGGAACGACTACTACGGCCACTCGGGCGCCTGGCTCGACGTGCAGGACTCGGGATGGCTGCGGCTCGTCAACCGCCAGGTCGCGATCGCCCTGGGCATCACCGGGCGCGGGTCGGTCGAGAGCGACCTCCCCGGGATCGACTGCTCGGCGAGCTGCACCACGGAGTGGGACGCGGGGACGACCGTCTCGCTCGAGGCGCTTCCGGCGGCG
>JBKPRA010000096.1:0-7729 GCA_046734335.1 Actinomycetota bacterium
CTGTTCGCGACCACGGCCGCTGGCAGGACGAGTCCTCGCCTAAGGACGGGGGCGGGCTCGGGCTGGCGATCATGGACGAACTGATGGACTCGGTCGTCATCGAACCCTTCGCCGGCGGCACGGTCGTGACCATGCAGCGCCAGCTCGCAAGCAGTTGGCGCCCGTCGAGGGCCGGGTCGGGGAGGCGCGACGTGGAGAATCGGCCGGCCGCCCTCTTTGATTGTGCTTCCAGCAGATCGGGCACCTAGTTCCTCGCTCGCAACGCCTCGATCAGTTGCTCCTTTGACATCTCCGAACGTCCTGGAACGTCGGCCTCCTGAGCGCGTGCGTACAGTTCGTCCTTCGTTAGGTCCTCGAGTCTTTGCGGGCGTGCTCGGGAGTCGTCGGAAGGCCCGCGCTTGACGGAGTTTCCGACCCCGGGCGGGTGCTGACGCAGGTTTGACGCCTTGGCAAGAACAGCAGCGAGGCGGGCTCGAAATTGCGGCACGGCCAAGGAGGCGAGCGCAGCAACGACGAAAAGGTTCCGCAACTTGTGCGTGCGTCTCTTCGCTTCGAGGCGTTCATGGGCCTGTTCAAGATCACTACGGGCGCTTCTCAGTTCCCTCAGCAGGGTCTGATCTGCCGTTAAGGCCGTAATAGCGCCCCTCCAGCCGAGTCCACGACGTGCACGTTGGCCAGCCGCGTAGCCGTGCCCAATCGACGCGAGCAGTCGGTCGCGGAATTTCCTGTCCTGGGCAAGCTGAATAGCGAGCGCGCCGGCACTCGCAGCGTTCGCCTTTACCCTTTTTTTCCTGCTCCTTCTTGGCATGGACTTTCCTCCGCTGGCGGTTTATCGGTCGGTTCCAGATCCTCGAGGCTGTTCACCGCTGCTCTCGCTTCCACCGCTCGAGCCTGAGGGATCTGGGGCGAGTCTGAGTCTCGAGGCGAAAGCGTCTACAGTCTGGCGGCGACGAATTTCTTCCTGCGCGAACGCACAAGAGCGCTCACAAGCAACAAGAGCAGCCTCCGACCTGTTGGCGTCCGCGTGAACCGAAAAAAGCGACGGGCGATCAGGGCGGCCAAGAAAAGTGGCATCAGTACCACTTGCCCTTCGCGAAACCGCCGAAGAAGACCAGCCCTACCAATACGATGATCAGACCAATCCACCAGTGGCCGAGCAAGATCGCCAAGACGATCCCGACGATGACCAGGATGCCACCGAGCCCGATCCCGCCGATCCGCGTGTCCGCCATTACCTGCGCCCTTTCCGCTCTCGTTGATTAGGTGGGTGCCTGCATACCTAGCCGCTTTTGGTGAGGGCGGCGGTTCTCCACCGCCGCCCTTGCTGGGCCCTAGACGTCGTCCTCGACAACGGTCGTTCGCCGCCTGCGGCCTCCAGCGAAGTACCCGGGACCCGCCCAGGTCGACCAGAAAATCATCGACAGGACGACGCCGATGATGCCGACGACGAGCAGGATGTAGCCAATCGTGTTGACGTTGAAGCCGGAAGTGTCAACGTTGACCGCCCACGCGAGGATCGCTCCGACTGCGATAAGGATGAGCCCAACTCCGACACCCATTTGCTGCCTCCTCTTTTGTCGTTCGTTCAGGCCGTTCGTGTGAAGAAACCGATCAACGCCAGCACGGCGACGACGATCAACAAGAGAAACAGGAACTTGGAAATTGCGACGCCGCCCACGATTGCGAAGAGCAAGAGCAGCGCGACAAGAACCCAAAGCAGAACCACAGCAGCCTCCTCGATAGACGTTTTCGGTTGCGGAAGCTCCGGTGGACGCTACGCCTCGAGAGCTTCCTGCGAACGGAGGGATCAATACCCCCCGCCAGAACACGGCAAACGCACGAAGTCCGTCGACCGCCAGGCGAGCGGAGCCTGAGCCACCCGTACTGGTTCGTTCTCGAAGCCATGGGTACGCCCACCGGACACCCAACCGAGAGGAGATGTCCGTGGCAACGATTGAGAAGTCCATCGAAGTCGACGTGCCGGTCGGCATGGCCTACAACCAGTGGACACAGTTCGAGGAGTTCCCCCGTTTTATGGAGGGCGTGACCTCGGTTCGGCAGCTTGACGACACACATCTGGAGTGGAAGGCCGAGATCGGCGGAGAAGAGCACACCTGGAAGGCCGAGATCAGCCAACAGGAGCCCGATCGGGTCGTGTCGTGGCGTTCCATCCACGGCAAGTACAACTCGGGCAAGGTCACCTTCGACTCTCTTGAGCCGGCGAAGACCCGAGTCAACGTTGAGATGACCTACGACACCGAAGGGGTAAAGGAAGCAGTCGGAAGCGCGCTCGGCCTCGACGGGAAGTGGGTCAGCAACGACCTTGACCGCTTCAAGGAGTTCATCGAGAAGCGGCAGACAGAAACAGGCGGCTGGCGGGGCGAAGTACGTGAAGGAACTGTCACCGACAGGTAGGGAGAACGCACTCGGCGGCGGGGGGCGTCTGGCCCCCGCCGCAAGCTCAGCAGCCGCCGCCGAACGGGGTAGGGAGCTCACTGCCACCTCGCGTTGTCCAAGGTGGGGGCGGCCGCGATCCCGGATCGCCTGTCCGGGCAATGGGAGTGAGCTGCCCTGACGGCATGACAGAACACCCGCCAGCGCGTAAGGACTTCGTAGGGCCGCTTCCCGAGGAGTCGTAGCGGGCAAACAGGTGTCGGCGGGTGCCTGGGGAGAGCACAGCCGTGCCGGCTGCGGGCGTGCGGCTAGCAGACGGCGCTGGGCGGGCACCCACGCGTCGAATGACGTCAGATCCAGCTTCGAGGGTGCTTCATTTCGTGCTCTTCGGGTAGTGCTTCGGGGTCAACTACGAAGGAGGCTGCTAAGCATGGCCACGATCGAACTCTGGACATTTCGTGAGACCGGCTGGTCTACCGAGAAGCTCGTGGGCTTCAAGGTCGAGGCTGTCGACGGTGGGATCGGCAAGATCGATGAGGCGAGCAACGACGTCGGTGCGAGCTACATCGTCGTCGACACGGGGCCGTGGATCTTCGGGAAGAAAGTGATGCTTCCCGCGGGCGTGATAGGCCGGGTGGATGCCGAGGATGAGAAGGTGTTTGTCAACCGGACGCAGGACCAGATCAAGAACGCGCCCGAGTTCGACGCGGATGCCTATCGAGACGATTTGTACCGGGGGAAACTCGGTTCGTACTACGATCGCGGCGGCCCCGGTTGGCGCGACCAGTAGACAGGCGGTGTAAGCGCGGCCGAGAGCAGATCTCGGCCGCGCTCACTCGAACAACGGCTCGTATCGCTCCCGCCAGACCGCATCGGCAACAGCTCGGCGGAAGTACGTCTCCATGACGCCTCTTGGCGTCGTCGCCTCTGAGCGTGCGAGGAGACAAGCCGTCGCAGCCAAAAGGTCTGGTAGGAGCTCCGGATCCACACGCGCCACGCGCAGAGCCCACTCGAAGGCATAGACCATCCGCTCCGCCTCGGGAGCACTGAGCTGGTCACGAAGCTCAGCTGCAACTCGTTCGAGCGTGAACGCGTCCCAATCCACGAACTTGCGACATTGTCGCGTTCGCAGCGGGCGGCATCGGCGCCGCGTTGCCCAGGGCCTGCTTGAGCTGCGGCACGGATGCCATGTCGTGCTCTCCCTCGAGCGTGACTACGGCGACAGGGGCCGCCGCCGGTTGGTCGCGACGATCGGAGTCTTGTTCTGGGAATCGACTCCGAACGCCGTTTCCAGCCGGTCTTCTTGTGGAGCGTGCCGGAATTGAACCGGCGACCTCCGGCTTGCAAAGCGGGGCGACTGACGAGGTCGCCCCGCCTGTTTCTCCGCATGGTCACGCCGCTCGCGCTGTCCCGACGAAGCGCCTGCGACTAGCTGGATTCGGTTGGATTCGGGGCGATTCCGGTGGATTTGGGCACTGGTTTCGATGTAGTGCCCATTCGTCAAAGGAGTCAGCTGAGGAATCGCGTCAGGCGCAGAGTCTGTGCGCGGTCGTCCCCGGGCGGGATCTCGATCAGATCGTCGTCGGGTTCGCCTCGAGCAGCTCTTTCAGTCGTGGGTAGGCGCGGTCCAGGTTTTGTTGCGTTGTCCTCGCGATCATCGGCTGGAACAGTCGCATCAGTCCGGTCGGCCGGCCAGTGACCGTTGCGGTGACGTCGGTTCCTCCGTCTGCGCCTGCGAACTCGAAGACGAGGGTTGTGGGGAATGGGCCGGAGGTGCTCTCGACCACCATCCGCTTCGGCGGATCGTGCTCGATGATCTTCCACGTGTATCCGTACTCGCGCCCCATCGATCTCATCCTCGTCCGGACGGTGCTGCTGACGCCGATCGGTTCGGGTGAGGTCAGTTCCTCGTTATCGACGCTCTCGTCCCACTGAGGCCGGTTCCGAGCGTCAGCGACGTAGGTGAACACCTCGTCAAGTGGACGAGAAATCTGCACTGTGACCTTGCTGGTGAACATGCGTCCTTCCTGCCTGCCGAGGGAGACCCACCGCGGTCCATGATCGCATGGGGGCTCTCGCGTGAGGGAGTGCGGCTTCCTGGCGCATGCGCTAAAGGTGTCTGTTTCTCCGTTCATCGCTGCGAGCTTACCCCCGCCGCGATCGCGTTCGACACTCCCCAGCACGACCCGACCGGCAGAGCGGACGAGGCCCGTCTGCGCCGGCGTGCCGAGGGTTCAGATCCGCGGTTGTGGGAGCACGCTCCTTGTCGGACTACCCATTCGCGTGTCTTGGCTGGGTTAGTGGTTGATGCTGCCGTCGGCCGCGAGGAGTTCTTGATGGCGGCGTCCCTTGTCGCTCAATACAGGGTCCTCCTCGGTCTTTCTACGCGCCGACACCATCTCGTACGGCTTCACGACGAACTATTGATGCGAGTTGGTCGTGCCAGGTGCGTGCGCACTCATTCGAGCAGAATGGATCGCCGTCCTTGACTGCGATCTCCGGGCGCCCTCTGCGACAGTTCACGCAACGTCCGTCCCCCCGCCGGGGAGGATCAGTTAGGAGCGAAGGCGGCTCGCTCAACCTCAATCGAGCTCTCTCCGCCAGTTTCCCGTAGTGCTCGCTTTTTGTTTCCGCTGGAGGCTTCCACCAACTGTGATCTCTCGGGTTCATGCCGAACCTCCGTTTCCCCTCGATGGGGGCAAGGGAGTGGCCGGTGCTGCCGTCGTCACCCAGCTCGTGATCGAATCGGCTCCGCCGACGAGATGCTGCTGAATGGTGTCGAGCACTTCGAGCGTCTGCCTCTGACTGCTGACTGGAACTGACACGAAGCACTTCCCCTCATCGTCAGTATCGAGCTCGGGATCGAACGGTGAGAGGACGCTGTACAAGGCACGCCCTGATTCAGGCGTCGCCGCCTCCAGCGTAATCATCCGCATGCTGCCACTTCCTTCCTCGCTCACCATCGGTGGAGGTTTGCTCGGCGAGTAAGGAGGCGCGTCTCGCTGCAGCCACAGGGTAGCCCACCTCAGTGCGCGGCCGGCCGCCACACCAACGGCCGTGTCGAAGCGGAAGGGAGCGGGTTCGCAATCAGAGCGTACTCATAGGGGTGCCCTTTGACGATAGGATCGGCGATGAGGAGGGCTTGACGATCGAGAAACCGCAGTCTTCTCTCGACTTCGAGACGATCGCGCAGGAAGTGAGCGGCCTTGGTCAGAGGATGAGCGAACTCGAGACGCGCCTCGAGCACGTCGAAAAGGTGAACACCGGGCTGGAGGAAGCTGCGCTGACCACGGCTCGCGCCCTGCAAGAGATTTCAGCCCATTGGGACAAGGTTTACGAGGCCATCCGCCGCACAGAAACGATTTGAGAGACGCTAGGCGCGGGGTCGCGCTCGTGCGGCGAAGCGGCGCCGCAGCGGGCTCGCGCTCAGACGCTAGGCGGCTGGAGTGTCTCCTACTAGTCCGCGGCTGCGCTGGCTACACCGCGTACCTGAGGGGTTTGTGCTAAAATTCACATTCGAAACGCCGAGTCAGTCGCGCTGACGGCATCAGATTAGCCGTCGGGTCGCCAGCTCTTCTTCCTCGATGAATCGTGTCTCAGCATTTCGCTGAGCCAGCCCGTTGGAGGCAATCGCCTCCAGGGACTGCCTGCTTCTGAGAGGAGTACACCTTGACCACTTTGGTTCGTTTTGATCCCTTCCGCGAGGCGACCGCTCTACAAGGCGAGATGGGCCGCTTCCTAACCCTGTTCGCTGGCGAAGCTCGAACTACGACAGCCGGTGTCTGGACTCCAGCGATGGATGTCTGGGAGACAGACGACGAGATCGTCTACGCGTTCGATCTGGCCGGCATCCCCAAGGACACGGTCTCGATCGAGTTCGATCACGGTGTCCTGACCGTCAGCGCCGAACGCGAGCGCTCACAGGAAGTCTCCGCCGGCCAGCTGCACCGTTTCGAGCGTCGGTACGGCAGCTTCTCCCGGGCGATCGGGCTGCCACAGGGCGTGTCCGAGGATCAGATCTCGGCTCGCTACGACAACGGCGAGCTCGAAGTCCACGTCAAGAAGCCTGAGGTCGAGATGCCGCACCGGATCCAGATCGGCAACGGCAAGGCCGCAATCGGCACTGCCAAGGCGCCGATCGAGGGCAAGACGACGAAAACGTAAACGAGCTCAGCGTCTACAGCTCACGGGAGGCGGCTGCCCCAGCCGCCTCCCTCCGTCCGTTGATCCCGAAAGGAGTCCAATGGTTTCACCGACGATGCTTAGGGCCCGAGAGAACACGATGAGTGCCAACCGTTCCGGTGACCGGCCATGAACTCGACCCAGGTGTCGTCTCCCGACGGCCGCAAATGGGTCGTCTCCACCGCGCGTACACACCGCTCGTGGAAGGAGTCGCGCCAGACCGCGTTCTTCTGGGCGCACGTGGTCGTGACGGCGATCATGGTGACGCTGTTCATCGTGGTGCTCAGGGCTGACGGGAGCCGGATCCTGGAGATCCTCATCCTGCTCGTCCTTGCGCTGTGGTTCTTCGGGTTCGTCTCCTCGAGTTTCCGCCTGACGGTTTCCGCGGACACGCTCGGACCACCAGTCGATCATCGCCTATGGACTGTGACCAAGCGATTTCGGCGAGGTAGCTCCGTCAAGAAGCTGACCGAGAGCATCCAGGCGGGCGAGCTGACGCCTGAACCCCTCGGCACCCACCTCGACGAGATCTGACGTCGCTCAGACAATCGAGGAGGCGACGATGGCGGCATCCTTCTCTCAGCGCTCGGCGGGCCGTCGCACGAAGAGGCTTACGGGATGCTTGCGGCCACGGCGAAAGGGCGTCGCGACGGCCGTGACCGGCCGTGCGTAGGCTGGGGTCGTCGTGTCCGCAAAGTTCGAGGCGAAGGGTGGCGCGGTGATGTTTGCGGTCATCGGGCGCGTGAAGATCAGGCCGGGCCAGGAAAAGGCGACGCTCACGATGATCGCTGAGAGGGGCGTCGCGATGGTTCGTCGTCGGCCTCCTGGATCGCACGCACGAGCACGCGCCCCTGACGCAGCAGAACCTGGCGCCGGGACATGACGCTCTTCTCCTCGGCTGGCCGCTGAGCCGCCGTCGTCATGTGAGAGCTACGTCGCCTCTACCAGGCGCCTGCGCTTCCTCCTACGCCACAGCCAGCGGAATGAAAGCCAAAGGAACGTAGCGAGCGCGGATACGACGAGGAGCGCGATGAGGGCGGTGATCCACTTGCCGCCTCCGATGTCGGTGTCGGTGAGGAGGGCGACGACGGCGATGACGATCGGAGCCGCGATCAGAAGCAGCATCCGGACGAATCCCGCAGCCACGCCAACG
>JBKPRA010000097.1:0-10462 GCA_046734335.1 Actinomycetota bacterium
GGCCCAGGTACGGCGTGAAGAGGACGACGTCCGGTTGCCGGTCGAGCAGGTAGCGCTCGATCTCGGCGTTCGTGGGGAGAGCGTTCTCGGCGAGCTCGAACGCGCCGGCGATCGTTCGCCGCGCCAGGGCGCTCCTCGCGAGCGGCATGCGGGCCAGGGCAGCCGTCGGCTTCGGCGCACGGCGCCGCGCCCGCGCCCGGTAGGTCTCGTTGAACTGCGGCCCCAGGAACTCGAACAGGTCCACGGACGACCGCAGGTCGGCTCCCAGTTCGAGCCAGCGGTCACGCGCAGGCGAAACCGCCGCCTCCACCGTCACGTGCGGCGCGGCGACTTCTTCGAGCAGGCGGTCGCGCCAGCCGATCTCGCGCTCCTCGTGGATCGCGATCACGACCTCATGCCCGCGACGGCCGAGCTCGCGGATCACCGACTGGTAGCTCGTCAGCGAGAGCGGGGTCTCGGCGGAAAGAAGCGCCCTCACGGCGGGCTCAGCCCGAGCCGTCCACCGATCTTCCGCGCCTCGACGCCGACCTTCATCCGCGCCCGGCGGACGAAGAACGGGAGGCGCAGGAGCGCGAGGGGCGGGCGCAGGAGCACCAGCCAGCGGGCATCCGGCTGCCGCTCGTGGGCCCCGCGCTCGGCGAGCTGCTCGACCGCATCCACGAAGACGGGAGTTGCCGGAACCTGCACGCCGTTCGGCCGGACGAACAGCGCAGTGAAGCGCGCGGCCGCCTCCTCGCCCTCGGTATCGCGGCCCGCCAGCACGTCGCCGAGCCGCCTGACGTTCTCGTCGAGCGTCTCGGACACCTGGACGAGCCCGCCGCCGACCTCGCGCAGGTAGCGGTAGTGGAGGACGCCACCCTGCGAGGCGGCGAACTCCGGAACCGTGATCGTGTGCACCGCCTTGCCGACGATCCCCGCCTCGATCATTGCGCTCGTGTTCACTCCAAAGACAACAGCCGAGTGGTAGATCGAGTCGAAGTAGTCGGCGCGCGTGTCTTCCTCGACCGGCCAGACGACCACGGGCGGCCAGAGAGCGACATCCGAGTACGAGGAGAAGTCGACCTCGCGCCACTCCGGGTTCCGGTTCGGGTGCGAGCGGATCAGGATCGACGCCTCACGAAGCGCCGGCTCGTCGCTCCCCCGTACGGCCTGGATCCACTGGTCGCAGAACTCGGCCTCGGTCATCGTCGAGGGGAAGAGCGAGCCGCCCACGTAGAGGATGTACGGCTTCGCCGGATCCAGCCCGACCCGCGCGCAGAACTCCTCGCGTCGGCGCGGCGGCCAGCCGAACCAGTGGTCGAAGCACTGGGCGCCCGTGGCGACGACGCGATCCGGCGGCACCTTGTGCAGCGACACCGCCTCCTCGCGCTGGACGTCGTTCCAGACGGTGACGAGGTCGGGCTCGACGCGGAGGAGCTGCTTCGAGGAGAGGTTGTCCCAGCTCGGGACGCAGATCCCGGTCGGGACGCCCGCGCCGATCGAGCTGCGCGCGTAGTGCGTGTCGGTCGAGCTCGGCATCAGGTGCGGCGTGACGAGCACCACGTCCGGGTTGTAGCCGCGCACGAGCCGCTGGATGCGCTTGCTGTCGGGGATCGCGCGGTCGCAGGCGTCGAGAAACGAGGACCAGAAGCGGAGCATCGGCTTCGAGGTCATCCCCGGGATCCGCGTAATCGCCTTGAACGTCCGAGGCGCGCGCCGCCCGGCGCGCTGGAGCAGGTAGGGCGCCCGGTCTTGGCCGAGCTGCATGAAGTAGACGTAGTCGTAGGCGCCTCGGACGGGGCGAGCGACTCGAAACCACGGGTCGCGCCGCCAGGCGAGCGTGCTCGACGAGTGGAATCGCGGGTGCTTGCTCATCCGGTCGAGCCAGGCACGTTCGAGCGGGCCGGGCGCGCCGTCCTCACGCTCGAAGACGAGGTGCACCTCGTGTCCGCGGTCGACGAGCTCGCGGATCACGGAGTCGAAGAACCGCAGGTAGCGGCCCAGGTACTCCATGAAGAAGAGCACCCTGAGTGGCCGCCGGGCCTCGACCACGGCCGGCTCAGGAGCCGATGCGGCTGACATCCCAGGTCGTGTCGTCCGACTCGTCCAGCTCGATGTCGGCCACCGGGAGGAAGACGAAGCCGGCAGGCACGTCGTCCTCGACGCCGTTACCGCTTCCCGGGACCACGACTGCATCGAACGCAAGCAGCTCATGTGGAGGGGCAGGCTCGTGCCCCGCGATGGCGATCTCGACCATCAGCCGCGCGCGGTACGACTCCTCGTCCAGGAGCCCATCGGGAACGGTGACGCCGAGCCGATACACACCGGGCTCGGGAGCATCCAACCGCTCCGGCTTGCGCAGATCGACGACGTTGCCACGGTGGTCGGTGAGCTCCAGCCCGAACCCGAGCTCGAGCTCCTTCCGCAGGACGTGGACCTCGAAGTCGACGTGCGTCGTGCCGGGACCGATGCGGACGATCCCTGCTCCAGAGCGCACCGCGGTGACCGGCACCGAATGTGACTCCACCTTCTCGACCGTGTTCCGGTGCAGCTCGGCGGCGACCTCGACCGGGCGCCCGCGATAGAGCACCGCGCCGTCCCGGATCCACATCACCTGGTCGGAAAGACGGGCAACGCCCTCGATCCACCTGCGGCCGCAGTGGACGACCGCCGCGCCCTCGGCCTTCCGCTGCGCGACCAGATCGAGGCAGCGATCCGCGAACGCTTTGTCGTCCTGCAGGCTCGGGTCGAGGACATAGACCGTCGCGTCCATGTGCAGCGCGGCCGAGACGGCCAGCCGCAGTGTCCTGGCCTTCGCCTTGCCCGCGACCTCGTCGAGGCCGGCGAACTCCTCGATCTCGGCCCAGCGCGAGTCGATCAGGCTACGGGGCCAATGGAAATACCGGGCCATCACATTGACGGCCCTCCGGTCGAACTCGCTCCCCAGCAGCCGCCTCAGCTCTCCCATCGTCACCGGTGCGACGAGCCCGCGGACGATCACCCGGCCCGTGCTGGGAGGCACGCCGCCGATCAGGATGCGGACGAGGGTCGAGATCGCCTGTCGATCTTCTCCGACGATTCCCATTCCCTCGCCTCGACGGAGTTCGAAGCTGAGCTGGTGGAGCGCCGCTGCATCCTCACCCAGGTAATCGTCGTCGTCGTCGTCCTCGTCGTCGTCGTCCATCAGCATGTCGTCGAGCTCCGGGCCGGTGCGTCCGGCGAGTCCGCTCTTGGGCAGAACACGGGCAAGCCAGCGCGGCATGCCCTTCATGGGCGGAGGCAAGGCACGGCTGATGCCGTCGACCGAGATGAGCAGGTCCTCGGGCAGCGAAGCGGCCTCGGTTGCAGAGAGAACGCGGCGCATGCTAGAGACGCGAAACCGCCACGCGCTCGAACCGACTCGAGAACGCGAAGCCGCCGAGCACCAGAACCACGAGCGTGACGAAGGCCGTGATCATCGACGTCGTTGCGGGGGGCGACGTACTCAGGAAGCCGTACTGCACCATCTCGACCGGCGCCGTGAGCGGATTGAACTCGACGATCGTCCTGTACTGCGGCGGGATGTGGTCGATGTCGAACACGATCGGCGTGATCATCATCCAGAACTGGATCACGTACATCTGGATATAGCGAACCTCCTTGGTCACCATCATCAACGGCCCGGTGAACAATCCGATGGCGAGGCCGAAGCAGAGCAGAAGGGCGAGGCCGACGAACCCGATCGGCCACGACTGGTAGGGAGCCAGGTAGTTCTGGCCGGTCTTGATCGAGTAGTAGGCGATCGTCCCGAACGCGAGGATGGAGTGGATGACGAAATCGACGATCGCGGGCGCTGCGGCCGAAATGCTCGCGAGCGAACGCGGCATGTGCAGGCCCTTCGCGAGCGCGCGTGTCATCCGCACCGAGCGCATGCCCCAGTGGAAGCTCCTGTCGAAGAGGGTCCAGGCCGCCTGCGAGAACGAGATGAAGATCAGCGCCGGGCGCTCGCCGTACTGGAGGGCCAGCACGCCGCCGAAGAAGAACGTGGTGCTGAGAATCTGTACCCCGGGCCGCAGGAAGATCCAGAGCCAGCCCAGATAGGTCTGCCGGTAGCGCTTGAGAATGAACTGGATGGACGTGTGGCCCATCAACTGGCGGTGGTACCAGGCCTCCCGCATCCTGGGCAGCGCGCCGTGCTTGTAGGGCTCGATGGCGTAGACCGGAAGTTCCTCCATCCGAGGCGTCCGCCGCGGTCCCTGTTCGCTGACCGCGCTCATCCGCTCCCCTTCGAGAAGCTCGTGGTGTCCACGCTTCCTGTCTCTGCCATCCGCTCCACCTGCCGCCGAGGCGGCCGGAACACACCTCCAGTCTAGCCGCGGGTTCCGTCGCCCTATCCTGTTCACCGTGACAACCCGGCCCCCTCGCCTGCTCGTCGTCTCGAGCGGGCCTCCTGTCAAACGCCTGCCCGCGCTGTTCCTGGAGCTCGTCGACCGGGGTGCCGATCTCGTGTTCACGACGTCGCCCGGAGCAATTCCGGACCCGCTCCTGCGGAGAGTCTCGGTCACGGAGTTGCCACTCCAGCGGATGGACGGAGCCGTCGCGCTCCTTCGCGCCGCCGCCGATCTGACGCGGTATCTCGGACCACGGCTCAGGGAGGCCCGCTGGCCACGGGCGCGGGCAACCCGTCGCCTGCTCAAGCTCGTCGGGTACCCGAAGGCGAACCACATCGCCGGGCGTTCGAGCGACTTCCAGCTGCCGGCCGAAGTGCACGCGACCGTCGGGCAAGCACTGCGTGACCTCGAGCGGGTGATTCCGGCAGACGACGCTCTCGTCGAGGCGATCGACCGGCTGCGTGTCGATGCCGTCCTGATCGTCTCCCGCTGCCTTCTCGGCGGGCCGGAGCCCGATGTGATCAAGGCCGCCAGACAGCTCGGGCTTCCTTCGATCATGCTGGTCTGGAGCTGGGACAACCTCTCCAGCAAGGCCGTCCTGAACGAGCACCCCGACCATTTGCTCGTCTGGAACGAGACACAGGCATGCGAGGCGGCCGAGCTCCACGGAATCCAGCAAGACAGGGTGACCGTGGTCGGCGCCGCCAACTTCGACGCCTTCTTCGAGGAGGCCGCACGCGTAGAGCCCGCTCCTCACCCGACTACGGTGCTCTACCTCGGCTCCTCGCCGAAGGTCGCTCCCGTCGAACGGACGATCTTCGACCGCTGGTATGACGCGGTGCGACCTCTCGGCGCGCACGTCGTGCTGCGGCCGCATCCGGCAGCGCGTGACACCTGGGAAGGCTGGACGGCACCCGAGGGGGTCGAGGTGCAGGAGCCGCACGCAAAGATCGAGCCGGAGGCGCTGTCCCGTGTCATGGCACGAGTGGACGCGGTCGTCGGCCTGAACACGAGCGGAGAAATCGAGGCGGCCATCGCCGGCCGGCCCGTTCTGACCTTCCGTGCGGGCGAGGAGGCCCGCGGCCAGGAAGGCTCGACCCATTTCACGTACCTGCTCGAGCAGAACGGCGGATTCGTCCTCGATGCGATGACGCTCGACGAGCACGTGACGAAACTGGGTGCCGTCCTCCGCGGCGACTGGGATCCACGGCCGATCGAACGCTTCGTCGAGCGTTTCGTGCGACCGAACGGCCTACAGGTGCCGGTGACCCCGTTGCTGGCGAACACGATTCTCGACCGGTCGCGGGCTGCGATCGCTCGGACGGCCGGTCCGCACCCGCTGCGCAGGACCACATCCGAGGGTCGGGCCCCGCGGATGCTCGTGTACACCCCGCCGGGCCTCACACGGTTCATCCCGGACGTCTTCCTCGAGCTGCTCGCCGCCGACGCAGCGCTGATCTTCTCGGGCCGACGCCAGAAGCGTCCCCGGATTCCCGCCGAGGTGAAGGCGAACCCAGCCGTCCAATTCGTCCCGCTCGAGCTCGAGGAACCCGGAGCGGTCGAGCTGTTGCGCGCCTTCCGAGACGCGATCCGGTTCCACGACGTGGATCTCGAGGTGGCGTCCTGGCCCCGTCGTCGCGCGACGAGGCGCCTGCTCAAGCTCGCGGGCCACCGGGACTGGAGACGGGACCTCGCGGCGCTCGAGCAGCTGCGTGTCCCCCACGAGGCCTGCGCCCGCATCGACGAAGCGCTCGCCGGAATCGAGCGGCTGGTTCCCGCGCCCGCCGAGCTGCTCCGCGCAATCGACGAGCTCGACCTCGACCTGGTCTTCCTGGTCACCCGCTGCACGCTGTCGGGCCACGAGGGAGCGGTCATAAAAGCCGCGCGCGCGCTCGGAGTCCCGACGCTGATGCTGGTCTGGAGCTGGGACAACCTCTCCAGCAAGGCCGTCCTGCACGAGCATCCGGACCGCCTGCTCGTCTGGAACGAAACACAGGCGCGCGAGGCCGACGAGCTTCAGCGCGTCCCGCCTGAGCAGGTCGAGATCGTCGGAGCGCCGAACTTCGACCGTTTCTTCGCAGCCGTCGACGCCGCAGGCGACCGGCGAAGCGGCACGACGATCGTCTACCTCGGCTCCTCGACGAATATCGCGCCGGACGAGCCGGCTCTGTTCGAACGCTGGCTCGCCGCCGTGCGCGCAGAACCCAGCCTGCGCGAGGCCGAGGTCGTGGTCCGTCCGCATCCGGGCGGCAACGCCTGGGCAACCTGGACACCGCCCGACGACCGCGTCTCGCTCCACCGCCCGGTCGAGAAGGTCGAGTTCGAGGCGCTCGCCAACCTGCTCGCCCGCGCCGACGCCGTCGTCGCCCTCAATACCACCGCCGAGATCGAGGCCGCGATCGCCGGCCGGCCCGTGCTGACGTTTCGGGGCGGTGAGGATGCGCCCGGCCAGGAGGGCTCCATCCACTTCCGTTACCTGCTCGAGGAGAACGGCGGTTTCGTCCTCGACGCAACCACACTCGAAGAGCACGTCACCCGGCTCGCCGAAGTGCTTGCGGGTGCGTTCGATCCACGTCCTGCCGAACGTTTCGTCGAGAGGTTCGTTCGTCCGCGTGGTGTCGACGAGCCTGTCGCCCCGATCGTGGCGGCTGTCGCACTCCACCTAGTCGGTGCCCAGGCGGCGTCGCTGGGCGGCGTCGCGTGAAGCTCCTCGTCAGCTCCTCGCCATGGTCGCTCGCCCGCTGGCTACCCGGCGTGGTCGGCGGGCTCCTCGCCCGCGGTTCGGAGCTCGTCGTCGCGAGCCCGCTTGGAACCGACCCGCTTCCCGCGGCGGTACACGGGCACCCGAAGATCTCCCTCGTCGAGCTGCCATTGGACGGACCTCGAGCGCCGGCCTCGGACCTACGGCTCTTTCGGGCTTTCACCGATCTCGTGCGGTTCTACGGGCCCGAGCTCACCGACGCCCGCTGGCCGCGGGTGCGGGTGACGCGCCGCCTACTCGATTCCGTCGGCCATCCGAACTCAGTGGAGGCGGCGACGCGTCTGGCCGAGGCTCGGGTGCCCGCCGACGTGCAGGCGAAGGCCGAGGATGTTCTGACCGCGATCGAGCACGGCATTCCTGCCGAGCCGGGACTGGTGGCCGCTGTCAGGGAGCTCGGCGTCGACGCCGTCCTCCTGATCTCCCGCTGCAGCCTCGGAGGAGCCGAGCGCGACCTGATCAAAGCGGCACGTCAGCTGGACTTGCCCTCGGTGATGCTCGTCTGGAGTTGGGACAACCTCTCGAGCAAGGCGGTCCTCCACGAACACCCCGACCATCTTCTCGTCTGGAACGAGCTTCAGGTCGATGAGGCGGAGCGCCTCCACGGCTTTCCCCGGGAGCGGGTCTATCCCCTTGGAGCGCCCAGTTTCGATGAGTTCTTCGCCGCCCTGGAAACGGTCGAGCGTCCCGCTCGTAATGGAAAGGCGATCCTCTACCTCGGCTCCTCGAAGAACATCGCACGCAGGGAGCCCGAAGAGGTGTTCGCCGAGTGGCTGGCCGCAGTGCGCGCATCCTCCGACCCTGTGGTGCGCGGAGCGCACGTCGTCGTGCGACCCTACCCAGGCGGGGGAGCGTGGCGCCGCTGGCGACCGAACTCGACGGCCTTCACTGTCGAACGCGGAAAGAAGCTCGCGCCCGTCGAACTGGCACGCACACTCACGGCGGCGGATGCGGTCGTTGCCCTGAACACGAGCGGCGAGCTGGAGGCGGCGATCGCAGGACTGCCGGTGATCACGTTCCGGGCCGGGGCTGCGGCGCCGGGCCAGGAGGGCTCGATCCACTTCGAATACCTGCTCGAGCAGAACGGCGGCTTCGTCATCGACTCGCTCGATCTCGACGAGCACGTTCGCAAGCTGGGAGACGTCCTGCGAAACGGACACGACGCGGAACGCCAACGTGCCTTCGTGGAGAGCTTCGTCCGCCCGTGCGGACTCGACCGGCCGGTCTCGCCTGCGGTGGCCGACACGATCCTGGAGCGAGGGGCACGATGAGGATCGCCATCGTGCACGGACGGAAGTACTACCTCCGGAACATCACGACGACGCTCGAAGCGCTGGCCGAACGCGATCACGAGCTCGTCTTCTCCGTGTCCGAACGAAAGGCGTTTACCAGGCGCGTTCCCCGAACGCTCAGAGGCCATCCCCGGATCTCGATGGCGGTCTACCCCGCATACCGTGACGACGGGCTCGACGGCGGACAGCGGCTGGTCCGCGCGCTCCGCGACGCCGGGCGATACGAGACACCCGAGCTGCGCAGCGCTCACGCCAACCGTGCCCGCGCCTACCGCAAGCTCCAGGAGACGCTCACCCGGGAGGGCGTCTCACTCGTGGTGGAGCCCCCCGAGCACCTCGACCAGGGAGACCGGGCGGCATTCGATGCGGTGCTCGCAGCTGTCGACCGGCTGATCCCGCCGAGCCGGCCGATGGTCGAATTCCTCCGCGCGCAGGAGCTCGACGTGGCGGTAGGGGTTACACGCGTCAATTTCGGTTACAACGAGGCTGGCCTCGTGCGCGCCGCGCAGGCGGCCGGCGTGCCGGTCGGCATGGTCGTCTGGAGCTGGGACAACCTTTCGAGCAAGGGCCTGGTGCACGAGCCACCCGACCGGCTCTTCGTCTGGAACGAGCTGATGGCGCAGGAGGCAGTGGAGCTCCACGGCCTCGATCCGGCGACGGTCGTGGCGACGGGTGCGCCGCGCTTCGACACGTTCTTCGCCCTGCAGCCGTCAGCGAGCCGGGCAGAGCTCCTGGCTGCGGACGGCCTCGATCCCGACCGGCCGACGATCCTCTACCTCGGCTCGTCGGGGTTCGTGACCAAGTCGGAGCCCGACTTCGTCGACGAGTGGGTACGCGCGCTTCGCGCCAATTCCAATCCGTCGCTCAGGAATGCGAACGTGCTGGTCCGGGCGCATCCCGGTGCTTCCGACGAGCCGGCCTGGACCGCCTGGACGCCCGAGGATCGGTCCGTTGCCGCCCCGGTCTCTCGGGCGCGGGCACAGCAGCTGTTCGACCAGCTCTCCGTCGCCGACGCCGTAGTCGCGCTGAACACGAGCGCGGAGCTCGAGGCGGCGATCGTCGGCCGGCCGGTGCTCACCGTCACGGTGGGCGACCGTGCACCAGGCCAGCAGGGCACGTCCCACTTCACGTACCTGCTCGCCGGTCACGGCGGCTTCGTGGAGACGGCAGGGTCGCTGGACGAGCATCTGCCGCAGCTACTTCGGGCACTCGAAGAGGACCCGCACGCAGACGCGCGGACCCGCTTCGTCGAGAGCTTCCTCCGGCCGCACGGCATCGACCGTCCTGCCGGCCCGGTGCTCGCGGACGCGATCGAGCAGTTGGCCGGACGCTAGTTCGCCGCGTGCTGCTCGACGTCGAGCAGCAGCTTCTTCTGGACGGACGGCCGCACCTCGGCGAGCTTGTCGGCGATCCTCGTCCCGGCCGTGCCGTCGCCGAACAGGCTGCTCCGCTCGTAGGGCCCGTGAGCGAGCTGGTCGCGGATCGCGTCGGCGATGGCGGCCCGGTCGTGCTCCACCTCCACGAGGTTCGCGCCACGCTCGCGGCCCTGCTGGCGCGAGCCGACCGTCACCGCGGGCGTCCCGAGGAACGAGCCCTCGCGCAGCGCCGCCGACGAGTTGCCGACCATGCAGGCACAGTGCGCCATCAGCTTGACGAACACCTCCGGCGGCAGGTTGCGGAAGAAATGGAAGCCGTTCGCGCGCCCGAGCTCGCGGAACGTGCGGATCCCCTTGGCCACGTCCTCGGAGCCCGCGTCCACGTTGGGCCAGAAGGCCAGCGTCTGCATCCCTAGCTCGGCGACCGCCTCGAGCGTGGTGTTGACCTGGTCGAAGCCGTGCCCGTACTCGGTCGTGACCGGATGCTGCATGACGAGCAGGAACGGCTGCTCCGGGTCGACCGGCGCGCCGGTGCCGCCGAACTGCTCGAGCACGTCGCGCCGCAGGCCCAGCTCGGTGCGCGCGACAAGGTCGATCGAGGGGCAGCCGACGTTGAACACCCAGGCCGGGTCCTCGCCCATCGCGATCACGCGCCGCCGCGCGAGCTCGGTCGCGGGGAAGTGGACG
>JBKPRA010000098.1:0-7794 GCA_046734335.1 Actinomycetota bacterium
GCCATTTGATCCTCGGCCCCCGCACGGCTTACGGCGACGACGAAGGCCGCGCTCGGACCGACGTCATGCCGGCGCGTCTGGCTGAGGCCGCCGGAGTCTGGTACGACGAATTCAGCAACCTCGCCCGAGACATAACCATCACCGCGGCCGATCCCGCCGTGCGGGTCGACGCGTCTGCGGCGGCGACGAGATGGATCGATGGACTCACCGTCGATGGCGCCTCCGTGCTGGCCCGCTACGAGCACCCTCACTTCGGCCAATGGCCTGCGGTCACGACGCGACAGGTGGGCGACGGCCGCATCACCTGCGTCGGCACGGTGCCGGATCCCAGCCTTGCGAAGGCGCTGATGAGCTGGGCCGGCGGCTCGCGAGACCGTGGTTGGCATGACCTGCCCAAGTCCGTCACCGCGACTCGCGGCGCGGCACGCGATGGCAGCATCGTCCACTTCGTGCACAACTGGTCGTGGCAGCCTGTCGGCGTGCAACCTTCTACAGCCATGAGGGACGCGCTGGGCTCCGGACGCTTCGCAGCCGGAGAGGACATCGCACTCGGCGCCTGGGACGTGCGTGTACTCGTGGAAAGCAACGCAGCCGCGCAGGGTCGGAGGCATGTTGGCACGCGTGAAGAAGCGTGACGACACTTACAGATCGAGCGTCGTTGGTCGATAACGTGATCGAGTGAGCGCGATTAGGCGCTCAACGACCGATCTAGGGATCACAAATGAGCAACATGTTGACGGACCTCTTGCTCCGTCTCCGAAACGCCCGCCTCGAGGCGCACGTCCATCTCGACGTCGACGGCGAGCGGATCTGCGAGGACGCCCGCTGCCCGCATCGCGGGTCGCTGTAGCCGGCGCCCCAGCCGCGCACGAGTCGCTGCCGCCGCGGGCGGTGCGCCTCATGAGATCCGAGCCGCTCGTCGAGGGTTTCCCGCGACTGGCGGCTCGCACGCTCTCGCCCGAGCTCGCGCTCGCAAAGGCACCGCGCCCTTTGTCGGCCCACACAACCCGGCCGCGATTGCCGAGCGCGAGGCACGATTGCGGCTCTCGCTCGACCCGAGGTCGGGTCGGCTCGAGCGCACGCCTCACGGTGTGCGTTGACAGCTCTTTGGGAGTCTCGTAACCTGACGTAGAACGTTACACACACGTTGGGGGTCGACTACGCCCACCGATCGCCCGTCACCGCACCGCGGGCGGACCCTTGCGAGTGGCGCGCCGCGCGCCTCGCCTGCTCACGGCGCGGTGGCACGTCGGACGCGCCGCCGCGACCTCCCTACCCGCGACTGACCGTATTCGGAGACCCCCCTTCCATGGCATTGGCCGCAGCTCCCACAACGCCTCGTTTCGAGCATCACACGGACGCGGGTTCCATCCTCGGCATCGGAACCTCCGCCCCGCGGATCTCTTGGTCCGTACTAACGGCCGATATCCAACCCTCCATCGTTCGGGAGCAGGCTCGTTGACCAAGGACTATCGCGACCCGCGACTGCCCGCCGACGTCCGCGCGGACCTGCTCCTGCGCGAGATGACGACGCTGGAGAAGTGCTGGCAGCTCACCACCGTCCCGGCGTGGTGGCTCGTGAGCGCGGACGGCGTGGATCCTTCGGCGCTCGACACGCTGCTCGAGCGCGCGCCGGGGCACGTGTCGAACTTCGGCCTCGACGACCCGGCGCAGTTGGCCGAGGTCGTCGGCCGGATCCAGCGAAATGCGCTGACGCGCACGCGTCTCGGGATCCCGATGCTGATCCAAGTCGAAGCCCTCAACGGCTTCATGTCGGGAGGGCACATGGTCTTCCCGACCGCAATCGGGCTGGCGGCGACATGGAGTCCGGAGCTCGTGGAGCAGATGGCGGACCTCATCCGCCAGCAGATGCGGCGGGTGGGCGTGCGGCAGGCGCTGGCGCCGGTGATGGACGTCGCGCTGGATCCGCGGTGGGGACGCGTACACGAGACCTACGGCGAAGACCCGTACCTGTGTGCCGCGCTCAGCGTCGCCTACACGCGAGGGCTACAAGGAGCGGACCTGACCCAGGGCGTGATCGCCACGGCAAAGCATTTCGTCGGCTACGGCCTCTCTCAGGGGGGCATGAACTTGTCCGCCTACGAGGGGGGTGGCCGCCGCACGCGAGACCTGTTCGGCTACTCGTTCGAGGCCGCGATCCAAGTCGCGGGGCTCAAGTCGGTCATGAACTCCTATGCGGACGTCGACGGGGTTCCGGCGGGGATCTCCAAGGCGGTGCTCGGCGATCTCCTGCGGGATACGCTGGGCTTTGACGGATTCGTCACGTCGGACTACGGGACGCTGAACCACCTGGTCGACCGGCAACGGGTCGTTGCAGACGCCGCCGAGGCCGGAAGGTTCGCCATCGCGGCTGGCTTGGACGTCGAGGCGCCCGTGCCGTTCGGCTACGGCGACACGCTTGCCGCCGAGGTGGAGCGGGGCACCGTGGACGTGCAGCACGTTGACGCGTCCGCGCGGCGAGTGCTCCAGGCGAAGTTCGCACTCGGGTTGTTCGAAAACCCCTATCCGGCCGAGCACATCGACGTCGGAACCGTGGCAGCGGAAGGACACGAGCTCTCGGAGGAACTGGCGCGGCGCGCGGTCGTCGTGGTCAGGAACGAGTCGATCCTGCCGCTCGCCCCACGATCGCTGGACCTCGCCGTGATCGGGCCGCACGCGGACGCCGTCGCCCTGCAGTTCCCGACGTACACCTACCCGGCGTTTCGCGAAATGACCGTCGTCATGTCGTCGGGTGGGCTCGCGAACATGGTCGGCATCGACCCGGGGATGGTGGAGTGGAACAGCGCGGTGCTTCCTCCCATCTCAACCGAGCAACTCGTAGGTGAGCGCCTCGGTGCCAGAGCGCTTTGGGAACACGTGGCCGAGTCCGCGCGCAACGTGGTGACCACGCCGGGGTGCACGCTTACGCGCGATCTCGGGCCAGAGGCCGTCGACCGCGCAGTAGTGGCCGCACGAGGGGCTGACGCTGTCGTCCTCGCACTCGGTGGCGCGAGCCTGTGGTTCAACGGGGAACGGACCGAGGGCGAAGGAAGCGACTCGGCCGACATCGCCCTCCCGGAAGCGCAGACGCGCCTAGCCGAAGCGGTCGCCGAGACCGGCAAGCCGCTCATCGTGGTCGTCTTCCAGGGGCGAGCCTACGCGCTCCCCGAGGTGGTCAGAGATGCCGCGGCGATCGTCATGGCGCCGTACGGAGGCCCGTACGGGCCCAAGGCGGTCGCGGACGTGATCTTCGGCGCAGTCAATCCGAGCGGCAAGTTGCCGTACAGCATTCCCCGGCACAGCGGGCAGATCCCCGTCTACCACCATCAAAAGGCCGGCACCGGCTACCGCAACCCGCTGCCCCCTAGCGTCGCGCAGCATTACCTCGACATGGAGGCGACGCCGCAGTATCCGTTCGGGCACGGCCTGAGCTATACGCAATTCTCGCTCACCGACGTCGCCTGCGATCCCGAGATCGACACGGAGGGCACCGCGTGGCTCGGCGCCACCGTCACCAACACGGGACGCCGTGACGGTGCCACCGTCGCCCAGCTCTACATGCGGGTCAACACGTCAGGCGTGACGCGTCCGGCGCAGCAGCTGGCCGGCTTCTGCCGGGTCGAGCTCGTCGCCGGGGAGTCGCGGCGCCTGAGGTTCGGACTCGCGGCGGCGCAGCTCGGATACACGAACCTGGCAGGCGACTTCGCCGTTGAGCCGGGCACCGTCGACTGGTTTCTCGGGTTCGATGCCGACGACCGACAGCTCTCGGGGTCGTTCGAAGTCATCGGCGCGCCCCGCAAGCTGACCGCAGCCGAGCGCGTGTTCCTCTCCGACGTCGAGTGAGCGAAGAACTACCGGGCGTCTGCCATCGCCGCCGCCCGAACCGCGCCGCCGCTGGCCGCCCGATGTGGGGACCGGCGACGTACCTCGGGATCGGCGCGTTGCGGCGGCCGGCCTACTCCTGCTCGAGGTCGAGCCAGGCCACCTGGTCCTCGGTCAACTCGACCTTGAGCCCTTGCATCGAAGAGCGTGTCTCCGCGATCGATCGCGGCCCGAAGAGCGGGAAGGTCGGGAAGGGCTGACATAAGACGAACGCCAGCGCGATCGCGGTGGCCGGCACGCCGAGTTCGCTCCCAAGCTGCTCTGCCCGGCGCAGACGCTCGAAGTTGTCGTCGCTGTAGTAGCAGCGGACGAGGTCCGGATCGCTGAGGTCATCCGGCTTTGCCGGGCGTGCGAAGAAGCCGCGGGCCTGCGACGACCATGGGAGCAGCGGAATCTGCGCGTCGAGCAGCCATTGCTTGGAGGCCGCGTCAGTGACGTGCCGGCAGCCGGTCCACGGCACGTCGTACGCCTCCGCCAGGCCGAAGTGGTTGCTGAGCACGCTGAGCCCTTGCTTCCCGTTGGCCCGCGCGTAAGCGTTGGCCTCCTCGAAGCGCTCACGCGTCCAATTCGAAGCGCCGGACACTTTGATCCGCCCCGCGCGATGGTGCTCGTCGAGCACGTCAACGAACTCGCCGACCGGAACGTCGGGATTGTCCCGATGCATCATGTAGATGTCGGCGTACTCGGACTGCTGGCGTTCCAGCGATTCCAGCAGCTGTGAGGTGAGCGACTCGGGGTCGCAGTGCGGCGTGTGGGCACCCTTGACGATGACGACCACGTCCTCGCGAACGCCACGGTTGGTCATCCACTGGCCGAACAGTTTCTCGTAGCGTCCCCCGCCATAGACGTAGCCGGTGTCGAACGCGTTCCCGCCCAGGCTGTAGAAGTGATCGAAGATCGCCGAGGCATGCGCCAGGTCGGGCTGGTTGTCGCAGCCCATCACCAGCCGGGACACCGTCTTGTCCAGCCCGTGGATGGTGCCGTACTTCATCGGCGGCGTAGCTGATCCACGCCGGGGAGTGGTGACCGTCAGCGGCTCACCTGAGACCGTGGGGATGTTCGCGTCGTCCGCCTCGAACGGATACACCAGGCCGATCTCCGCTCGCCACCGGTCCAGCACCCGGGAATTGCCCAGGCTGTCGGCCAGACTCATCTCGAACGCACCGCTCTCTGGATCCTGTTCCCGCGCACGGGCCAGGCCGTCGGCTTCGAGGGCGTATGGGAACGAGCCGGCGTAGCTGCGAGCCTGCGGCTCCTGACCGACTACGGTGATGGTCACCTGCGGATCGGCAGACAGCGTCCACGGGTCAGCGATCTCGATCTTGCCCGAGCTGCCGTAGATGGTCACGGTGTTTGTGTCTTGCAGACGCACGCCGGCTCGGACCGAGGCGGTGACGTCATCTGGGAAGGTGAGGTGGCCGACGGTCCACTCGTCCACACCGGTAGCGCCGATGCCGCCGTTGGCGGAGATCGCGGTCGGCTCCGCGGACGGGTTGCCCGCTGCGGCGCCCGCGATAGCGCGGGCGTAGGAGACCGGGTAGCCGCCGACGTCGAGGATGCCTCCGCCCGCCGTTTCGGGATCGAAGAGCCGGCCCTCAGTGTTCCCGGTGCGGAAGGCAAAGCTCGCGTCGATGTGCACCAGGGTCCCGATCGCCCCCTCGGCGACCAGTCTCAGCACATCGCGCGTCTGCGGGTGGAAGCGATACATGAACGCCTCGACCAGGCAGTTCCCCGTCTCCAGGGCGACATCGACCATCGCCATCACCTGGCCGTGGTTGGGCGCCAGCGGCTTCTCGCACAGCACGTGCTTGCCCGCGCGCAGCGCCCGCACGGTCAGGGCGGCATGGGTCGTGTGCACGGTCGAGACGTAGACGGCATCGATGGCCGGAGAGCCCAGAACCTCGTCGTAGCCCCCGATCACCGCACCTGCGCCCAGCCCGAACTCCTCGGCGAAAATGCGGGCCCGATCGGGGTCCGAACTTCCGACGCCCGCGAGCGTCCCGCTCTGGCTGCGCGGCAGCTGGCCGGCGAACCGGCGGGCGATGTTGCCGGGTCCGAGAACCGCCCAGCGGACTGGATGCCGAGTCATGTGTGGTGTTGCATGTGGGGTTCTCCTGCGGGGCTGTCAGGTTGGACATCGAGCGTGGTCGAGGACTGCGTCTAGTGGATTCAGGGGCCGCCGGCCGTCGCAGTGGGAGTTGCGGCGGCGGGCGCACCCCCCTGCCTGCTGGCGCGTCAGGGGAGATAGCCGCGCCGTGAGGCGGCGACGGGAGGAGTCGTCGCCCTCGTTCCCGGGGTGCGTGCAGCCCGGGGTGGAGGTCAGTGTGCAGCGCTCGGGGAGCGGGCGTCCGAGTCGAAGATCATGATCTGGCTCGTGTCGAAGGCTGGTAGCCCCTCCTCCTTCGGCGGCGCGGCGGGCGGCGAGCGCCGGACGCGTCAGCGGGTGCCCAAGAGCACATCGACGAGGAGCTGGTCGAGGCGTTCGTTGTAGTAGCCGCGCTCGGCGAGCGCGTCCAGGTGCTCGGACTCGGCCTTGAGCGTCTGCGCGTCGTCGCCGTCGACGCTGGCCTCGGCGAGCTCCGGGGTCGATGCGGCGGCCAGCGCCTCTTGAACCTCGGGAAGCGCATCGAAGTGGCGTGCGCGCTCCGAGAGCGTGGCGTACGTCGTCATGCACCCGCGGACAAAGTCCCACACGCCATCCGCGTTCTCGTTGCGGTACGCGTGCGCGTCAAAGGCGAGCGGGCCCGAGTAGCCGGCGCGCTCGAGCAGCCGCACGAGCAGGAAGGCCTCCTTGAGGTCCTCGGCGCCGAAGCGGAAATCCTGGTCGTAGCGGCCGATGCGCTGCGCGTTGAGGTCGATGTGGAAGAGCTTGTCGGCCCACAGCGCCTGCCCGATCGCGTGATGGAACGAGAGGCCGGCCATCGTGTCGTGGGCGACCTCGGGGTTGACGCCGACCATTTCGGGGCGCGCGAGCGTGGTGATGAAGTGCAGCGCGTGCCCGACCGTGGGCAGGAAGATGTCGCCTCGCGGCTCGTTGGGCTTGGGCTCGATCGCGAAGCGCAGGTCGTAGCCCTGCCCGACGGAGTAGTCGGCGAGCACGTCGATCGCCTCGCGGTAGCGCTCGAGCGCGTCGCGCGGGTCCTTGGCCACACCGGCCTCAGTCCCTTCGCGCCCGCCCCAGAACACGTACACCTCGGCTCCCAGCTCAGCGCCGAGATCGATCGAGCGCATCGCCTTGCCGATCGCCGCGCGACGCACCCGCCGGTCATTGCTCGTGAACGCGCCGTCCTTGAACGCCGCGTGTCCGAACAGGTTGGTGGTCGCCATCCCGACACCCAATCCGGTCTGATCGAGCGCGGCCTTGAGTCGCGCCACGATCTGATCACGCTCCGCGGAGCCGGTGCCCCACGGAATCAGATCGTCGTCGTGCAACGAGATGCCCCAGGCGCCGAGCTCGGCGAGCCTGTGCACCGAGTCGACCGGATCGATCGGCTCGCGCGTGGGGCCACCGAACGGATCACGCCCTGGGTTTCCGACCGTCCACAGACCGAACGTGAAGCGGTGGCGCTGCACCTGGGCGTCGCCCGGTGCGAGGGTGGTTGCTGCGGCTGCGTGTGTCATCACTTGTCTCTCTGGTTCGGATGCTCGATGTCAGACCCGGACGAGCTCGATGCCCGAGGCCTCGCAGAAGCGCTCCCACGCAGCCGCCACACGGCCGCGGCCCCTGACACGCCGCCGCGCGTCCAGCCACTCCGTCGGCCCGGCCAGGTGGTGCACCGTCGTATGGCCGAGCTGCAGCAGATGCTCGGTGGCCAGCCGCGCGCCGCGGTATTGATTGCCGGCGCTGGCCGCGTGTCCGTCGTGTCGCGTCTCCAGCGCCACGACCGGCAGGTCCCCGGGCGAGTCGCGGAG
>JBKPRA010000099.1:0-51756 GCA_046734335.1 Actinomycetota bacterium
GGCGATCCGCGTGCGGACACGCTCGATCTCGCGCCGCTGCTGGGGGCCCCCCGAGGCCGCTACGACGGCGAGGCGATGCCGGTCGCGGGCGGCGGCGAGCTCGGTCGGCGGCTCGCGGCCGACGCGCAGCCCGCACTGGACGGCCCCGCGCTGGTCGAGCGCTCGTACCCGATCTCGACGTGGGACCGCTCGGTCGGGGCACGGCTCGGCGGGTTGATCGGACAGCGCTTCGGCTCGCAGCCGCCGCCGGGCCGGATCCGCGCACGCTTCGCAGGCTCGGCCGGCCAGAGCTTCGGCGCGTTCCTCGCCGCCGGGGTCGAGCTCGACCTCTCCGGCGAGGCGAACGACTACGTCGGGAAGGCGATGGGCGGCGGACGGATCGTGATCAGGCCGCCGGAGGACGATGCGGGCGACCCTGTCCTCGCCGGGAACACTGTTCTCTACGGCGCCACCGGCGGGGAGCTCTACTGCGCAGGGCGGGTCGGGGAGCGGTTCGCGGTCCGGAACTCGGGAGCGACCGCTGTAGTCGAGGGCATCGGCGACCACGGTTGCGAGTACATGACCGGCGGCATCGTCGTCGTCCTCGCTGCCACCGGCAGGAACTTCGGTGCCGGGATGAGCGGCGGCGAGGCGTTCGTCTACGACCCGTCCGGCGAGCTTCCCCTTCGGCTGAACGACGACCTGGTCGTCCTCGAGCGGGTGTCGGTCGACGCCGAGCTGCGCCGGCTCGTCGAGCGCCACGGGCGGTACACGGGCTCGCCGCTGGCGGCGGCGCTGCTGGCGGGCTGGGATGCCGCCGCCGCGGAGTTCTGGCGCGTCCGGCCTCGGGCGGATGTGGCCGCGATCGAGGACGAACACGAAGGCACCGGCGGCAGGGCTTCGGAGGAAGCCGAGGAGGCCACGGCGGGGTAGCCCGCGGGGTCGGAAACCTGTGGGCCACCGAGCAGCAGCAGTCGTGCCGGCGCTCTGCGTCGCGCCAGCGGGGAGGCGGCAGGAGACTTCCCTCTTGCATAAATGCAAGAAGTCTGCATAATATCGAGATGGTCACGACGGCGATCATCGGTGCAGGCGGGTTCTCCGGACAGGAGACGCTCGATCGCGTGCTGGCCCACTCCGGGCTCGAGCTCGTCGCCCTCGGTTCCGACTCGCTCGCCGGGCAGACGGCGGAGGCGCTCGACCCGCGCCTCGCGAGAAACGGGCACGGGCCGCTTCCCCGGTTCGTCCCGAACGATGAGGCAGGCGCCGCCGGCGCGGAGCTGGTCTTCTGCTGCCTCGACGATGAAAGGGCGGCCGCGCTCGCGCCGCCTGCGGGCGCGGTCGTCGTCGATCTCTCCGGTGCGCATCGAATCGATGCCGACGGCTGGTGCTACGCGCTTCCCGAGCTCGCCCCTCCGACCGGCCGCCTGATCGCGAATCCCGGCTGCTACGCGACCGCTGCGCTGCTGGCGCTGGCGCCGATCGCCGCCAAGGTCGATCCGGCGAGCGTCGTCATCGACGGCAAGTCGGGGATCTCGGGTGCGGGACGCGGGCTGAAGGAGCGCTCGCACGCCGCGGTCGTACTGGACAACGTCACCCCGTACGCAGTCGGCGGGCACAGGCACTCGCCCGAGATCGCGCAGCTACTCGGCTTTCCGGTCACCTTCGTCCCTCATGTCGTCCCGCTGCGCCGCGGCCTCGTCTGTACCTGCTACGTCAGCGCAAGCGAAGATCCGAGGCCGTTGCTCGAGGCCGCGTACTCGGCGTCACACGTCGTGCAGTTGATCGACGAGGTCCCCGACGTCGCTCGGGTGCAGGGAAGCGACGCCGCCGAGGTCGCCGCGTTCCAGGACACGAGCACGGGCCGCTGGATATTGATCTGCGCGATCGACAACCTCGGCAAGGGGGCGGCCGGGCAGGCGGTCCAGAACGCCAATCTCGCGCTCGGCCTCGAGGAGACGGCCGGGCTCCGTCTGTCGGGAGTTCTCGTCTGATGGCGGTTGCCGTCGAACACGACTGTGGCGTCAGCGGCGCCATCACCGCGCCACGGGGCTTCGTCGCCGGCGCCGTCCACGCGGGTATCCGCAAGGCACGGCTCGACCTGGCCGTCGTCCACTCGACCGTGCCGGCAGTCGGCGCTGCGATGTTTACCGCCAACCGCGTCCAGGCGGCGCCCGTGCTCGTCTCGAAGGCGCACCTCGCGCAGGCGGAACCACAGGCCGTCGTGATCAACTCGGGCGTCGCCAACGCGGCGACCGGGAGGCAGGGAGAGCTGGACGCGCTCGCCACCGCGGCTCAGACCGCCGCGCTGCTCGAGCTCGAGCCGGAGCAGGTGCTCGTCCTCTCCACGGGCGTGATCGGCGTGAAGCTGCCGATGTCGAAGGTGCTCGCCGGCCTCCACGGGATCGAGCTCGCCGCTGATGGTGGCGGCGAGGCGGCGGAAGCGATTCTCACCACGGACACGTGTCCGAAGGAGGCCTTGGTCGCGCGCGGCGGCTTCTCGGTCGGCGGGATGGCGAAGGGCGCGGGGATGATCCATCCGTGCCTGGCGACGATGCTCGCGGTCGTCACCACGGACTATCCGCTTGCCGCCGGGGAGGCGCCTGCTTTCCTGAAGCGGGCCGTCCAAGAGAGTTTCAACCGCATCTCGGTCGACGGCGAGTGCTCGACGAACGACGCGGTCGTCCTGCTCGCCAACGGCGCCAGCGGCGTCGAGCGCACGGCCGCGTCGGACCGTGACTTCGGGGCCGCACTGAGCGAGGTGTGCGCCGATCTGTCCCGACAGATCGTCATGGACGGCGAGGGCGCGACCGTGCTGCTCGAGGTCGAGGTGGCGGGCGCGGCGAGCGCGGGTGAGGCGAACGCGATTGCGAAGAGGATTGCAACCTCGCCTCTGGTCAAGACCGCGGCGTTCGGGCGGGACCCGAACTGGGGCCGGGTGCTCGCCGCGGCCGGTTCGGCATTCGTCTCGGGCGGCTTCGCGCACGTCGACGTCGACCGACTGACGCTGCGGATGAACGGCGTGGTGCTGTTCGACGAGGGCGAGCCGACCTCGGCGGAGGTCCCGCTCGACGGGCCTGTTTGCAGGATCGAGCTCGATCTGGGCCTCGGCACGGCCGCCGCCTCGTACCTCGCTTCCGACCTGACCTACGACTACGTGAAGATCAACGCGGAGTACACGACTTGATCGTCGTGAAGGTGGGAGGCACCGTCGTCGGGTCGGACCTCGGCGAGCTGCGGCATGCGGTGGTCGTGCACGGCGGCGGCCCGCAGATCTCGGCGGCGATGGAGGCCGCCGGCCTCGAGGTCACCTTCGTCCGGGGGCGCCGATACACGAGTTCCGCCGCGGTCGAGGTCGTCCGGACCGCGCTCCTCGGCGTGAACACACGGCTCTGCGAGGCAATCGGTCCCCGCGCCGTCGGCCTCGCCGGCGACGAGGTCGGCCTTCGGGCAACACGCGTTGTCGAGCTCGGGCACGTCGGCTCGCCGCTGCCGAGCCGGCCGCAGGCGGTCGTGGACGCGCTCGCAGAAGGGCTGATCCCTGTCGTGGCGCCGCTTGCCGTCGGGCCGCTGAACGTCAACGCAGACGAGGCCGCCGCTGCGCTGGCCATCGGGCTCGGTGCCGATCGCATCCTGTTCATGACCGACGTTCCCGGGGTCCTGCGCGACGACCAGGTCCTCGATCACATCGGGGCGGATGAGGTCGAAGCCGGCTGCTTCGAGGGTGGAATCGTCCCGAAGCTGCATGCCGCGGTCATCGCCGCGAAGCGTGGAGTCCGGGCCGAGATCGGGCGGACGCTGGTGACCTCATGACGCTTGCCACGCGCAGCGCCGTGCTCCCGACGTACGTCCGCGCGGATGTCGAGTTCGTCGACGGCGACGGCTCGTGGCTCACGGCCGCCGACGGGACGCGCTACCTCGACTTCGCGGCGGGGATCGCCGTCGTCGGCCTCGGACACGGCCACCCGGCGCCGCTCGCCGCCGCGCACGAGCAGCTCGACCGTCTGTGGCACGTCTCGAACCTGTACTGGAGCGAGCCGATGGCGAGGCTGGCCGGGCTGCTGTCCGAGCGGTTCGGCGGCGCCCAGGCCTTCTTCTGCAACTCCGGTGCCGAGGCGATCGAGGCGGCGATCAAGCACGCCCGCAAGGCGACGCGCAAGGCGGGCGTCGTCGCGCTCGAAGACTCGTTCCACGGACGGACACTCGGCGCTCTTTCGGCGACAGGCCAGCCCGCGAAGCGGGCCGCGTTCGAGCCCCTCGTCCCGGGCGTTTCCTTCGCGCGGCTCAACGACGGCGCCTCGCTCGAGGCGGCGGTCGGCCCCGACACGGCGCTGATCCTCCTCGAGCCCGTCCAGGGCGAGGGTGGGGTCAACCCCGCGTCGCCGCAGTTTCTCGCCGCCGCGGCGGCGCTCGCGGCCGAGCACGGCGCGCTCCTCTGCTTCGACGAGGTGCAGACCGGCGTCGGCCGTACGGGGACGTTCTTCGCATTCGAGCAACTCGGCGTTCGGCCCCACCTGGTCACTCTCGCGAAGGGGCTCGCCAACGGGCTGCCGATCGGCGCGCTGCTGGTCGGCGACCACGCACCGACCGGGCTCGAGGCCGGCGATCACGCCTCGACCTTCGGCGGCAACCCCGTCGTTTGCGCGGCTGCGTGCGCAGTGGTCGAAGCGGTCGACGAGGAGCTCTTGGCTGCTGTCCGCTCTCGCGGTCAGCAGCTGGAAAGCGGGCTCGCCGACCTTGGTGACATCCGTGGTGCCGGTCTGTTGCTCGGGTTGGAGGTCGCGTCCGCGACCGATGCGGTCGCACGTTGCCTCGACGCCGGGCTGCTCGTCACCTCCGCCGGCCCGACCACGTTGCGGCTCACGCCCCCGCTGACGGTTTCCTCCGCCGAGGTCGCGCAGGCGATCGGAATCCTCGAGGAGGTCCTGCCGTGACCGCACACCGCCGCGAGCGCCAGGGCGCGATCCTGCGGCTGATTCGCGACCGCCAGATCTCGACCCAGGCAGAGCTCGCTGCGGCGCTGCACGACGCCGGCCACGAGGTCGTCCAGACCACCGTTTCGCGCGACATCGCCGAGCTCGGACTCGTGAAGGTGCGGGCTGTGAACGGCCGGCTCGTCTACGCGCAGCCGGGCGCCGCCGACCACGACCGTCTGCGGGAGCTGGCGGCAGCGTTCCGCCGCTGGGCGCTCTCGATCGAAGCCGGCGACAGCATGGTCGTCGTGTTCACGCCGCGCGGATTCGCAGCCGCGCTCGCGGACGCGATCGACGAATCGAACCACCCACACGTGCTCGCCACGGTCTCGGGCGAGAACACCATCCTCGTCGTGCCGGCTGCCGGCGTCCCTGCGGCCGACCTGCGCGACGAGCTGAGCAGACACCTTCTGGAAGGAGCAGCGTAGATGGGCAAGACTGCGGTACTCGCCTACTCGGGCGGACTGGACACCACCTGCATCATCGCTTGGCTGAAGGAGCTCTACGACTACGACGAGGTCGTCGCCGTCCTCTGCGACGTCGGCCAGGAGTTCGACCTCGAGCAGTCGCAGGAGCGGGGTTACGCGGCCGGCGCCGACGACGTCCTGCTCGTCGACCGCCGCGATGTGTTCGCGAACGACCAGGTGGCGAAGGCGATCCAGACGAACGCGCTGTACGAGGGCAAGTACCCGCTGGTATCAGCCTTGTCGCGTCCCGTGATCGCGCAGGCGGTCGCCGAGCTCGCGCTCGAGCTGGGCGCGGAGGCGGCCGTCCACGGTTGCACCGGCAAGGGCAACGACCAGCTTCGCTTCGAGCTCGCCTTCCGCGCCAATTACCCCGGTGTCCGCGTGATCGCGCCGCTCCGCGACAAGGTCTGGACGCGCGACGAGGAGATCGAGTACGCGCAGGCACGGGGGATTCCCGTGACCGTGACGCAGAGCTCGCCGTTCTCGTTCGACGAGAACCTGTTCGGCCGGTCGATCGAGGCGGGCGTGCTCGAAGACCCCTGGGAGGCGCCGCCGGAGCAGCCGTATCTGCTCACCGCCGATCCGGATTCCGCGCCTGATCCGACCGAGGTCGTGATCGGCTTCGAGGCCGGGCTGCCCGTCTCGCTCGACGGCGAGCCGCTCGCCATGACCGAGCTGATCGCCATGCTGAACCGGCAGGCGGGGGCGTACGGGATCGGGCGGATCGACATGATCGAGAACAGGGCGATCGGGATCAAGAGCCGCGAGGTCTACGAAGCGCCTGCGGCGATGACGCTGATCGCTGCGCACCGCGCGCTCGAGGACATCGTGCTGACGAAGGCCGAACTCAATGTCAAGCGCGGGATCGAGGACACGTGGGCGCGCACGGTCTACGACGGGCTCTGGTTCTCGCCGCTGCGCGAGGCGCTCGACGCCTTTGTCGCCACGACGCAGGAGCTCGTCACCGGCGAGGTGCGTGTCCAGCTGCGGCCGGCCGCCGCGGTCGTCAACGGGCGGCGCTCGGAGAACGCGCTGTACGCGGAGACTCTCGCGTCCTACGCGACCGGCGAGACCTTCCCGCACGAAGCAGCAGAGGGGTTCATCCGGCTCGCGTCGCTCGAGGCGGAGCTGGCTGCGGCGCGTGCCCGGGCGGTGCGCGTTTGACCCTCTGGCAGGGACGCGTCGAGGGTCGCCTCGCGCCCGAGGTCTGGGAGCTGGTCAAGGCCGACGACGCGGAACTCTTCCCGTACGACTGCGAAGGGACGCGGATCCACGCGCGGCGGCTCGCGGAGGCAGGAATCCTCACGGCCGACGAGCTGGCCGAGATCGAGGAGCGCCTGGCCGAGCTCGACGCGTCGATGATCGAGGAGTCGGACGAAGACGTGCACTCCGCGATCGAGCGGCTGCTCGGTCCCGTGGGGCGCAAGATCCACGCCGGCCGTTCGCGGAACGACCAGGTTGTCACCGCGTTCCGGCTCTGGGCCATCGACGCCTGCGCGGAGGCCGCTGCGGGGATCGAGGCCTTTGCCGGAGTGGTGCTCGACCGGGCAGAGGAGGAGGCAGAAACGGTCATGCCGGGCTACACGCACCTCCAGCGTGCCCAGCCGGTGACGGTCGGCCATCACCTGCTCGCGTGGGTGGAGATGCTCGACCGCGACCGCGACCGATTCGCGCTGGCAACTGCGCACGCCGAGCCCTCGCCGCTTGGGGCGGGCGCGCTGGCCGGTACGACGCTGCCGCTCCCAGGAGTGCGCAACTCGCTGGATGCCGTCGCAGACCGCGACTTCGCGCTGGACTATCTCTACGCGTGTGCCGGGTTGTTCGTCCACCTGTCGCGGATCGGCGAGGAACTGGCGCTGTGGGCGACGGCGGAGTTCGGGTTCGTCCGGCTGCCGGAGTCGGCGGCCACCGGCTCGTCGATGATGCCGCAGAAGCTCAACCCGGACGTCGCCGAGCTCGCCCGCGGGAAGGCGGGGACAGCGATCGGGCGGCTGACCGGGCTGCTGGCGACGGTCAAGGGGCTCCCGCTGTCGTACAACTCCGACCTGGGGGAGGACAAGCCCGCCGTGTTCGCGGCGAGACGGGATGTTCGGCGTGTGCTGCCGGCCCTCGTGGTGCTCGTCCGCGACCTCCGCTTCGACGAGACAGGGCTCGAGGCCGCCGCGTCCGATCCCGGACTGCTCGCGACCGACGCCGCGGAGGCGCTGGTCGCAGAGGGCGTCCCGTTCCGCGACGCGCACGAGCAGGTCGCGCGGGCTGTTCGCGAGGGCGCGTTCGATCCGGACGCGACGGCTGCGGAGAGCGTCGCGGCGCGGTTGGGTGACATTCGCGCTGCGATCGCCGACGCGCGCGAGCGGTTCTCGTAGGCGTCCCGATAGAAGCGAAGCGCGCTACGAACGTCGGGCTCAGATCGTCAGGGGCGTGACGCTACGGTCGCCAGGGCCTCGCTCAGCCCAAACCGGCCGCTCCACAGCGCGCTGCCAACGACCGCACCCTCGCAGCCTAGGTCCCGGAGAGCCACGAGGTCGTCGAGCGTCGCGATTCCGCCGGCCGCGAGTATCGGCATGCCTGCTTCCAACGTGTCCGAGAGCAGCTCGAGGTCCGGGCCCGCGAGCGAGCCGTCGCGGCGCGTGCTCGTCACCAGCAGGCGGCGGACGCCGGCACCCGCGCAGCGGCGCGCCAGCTCTGCCGCTTTGACGCTGGTCTCGGTCGTCCAGCCGTCTGCGACCACCGTCCCGTCGCGGACGTCGACGGCGACCACGAGTTGCTCCTCGAATCGGCCGGCCAGCGCCTCGACGTCGTCGAGCGCCGCCGTTCCGACGATCGCGCGCGCCGCGCCCGCGTCGAGCGCAGCCTGAACCGTCTCGGCGTCCCGGAGCCCGCCGCCGGCCTGCACCGGCACCTGCGCAGCCGCAACCTGCTCGACGAGTGTGGGCGTGGGGCGGCCCGAGAAGGCGCCGTCCAGATCGACCAAGTGGAGCCAGGCAGCGTCTTGGTCCGCGAAACGCCTCGCCGCCTCCGCCGGGTCGCCGCCCTCGATCGTCACCTGGTCGCGCCTCCCCTCGCGCAGCCGCACGCAGCGGCCTTCGAGAACGTCGATCGCCGGAATCACGTCGAATGTTGTCATAGCAGCGTAGTAGCATGCTAACATGCCCACCGATGAGCACGACCGCGAGCGAAGCCCGACATGAGCTCGACGAGATCGACGGTCTCGAGGAGCTCGCGGCAGCCTTTCTGCGCCTGCGGAACCGGGACGAGGCGAGGCGCTTCCTGCGCGACCTCTGCACGCGCGGGGAGCTGGAGGCGCTCGTGCACCGGTGGCAGGTCGTCCGCCTGCTCGACGAGGGAGTGCCGTATCTGGAGATCGCAGAGCGCGTGCACACGAGCACGGCCACTGTCACCCGGGTCGCACAGTGGCTTCGCCACGGCACGGGCGGTTATCAGCTCGTGCTCCGGCGCACTCGCTAGGAGACGCTCGTGAGCGCCGGCACCGGGGGCCGGCTTCTGGTCGCGGTCCCGTCGAAGGGACGCATGGCGGGCCCTGCGCTCGACCTGCTCGACGCTGCCGGGCTCCGGTTCGAGCTCGGAGAGCGCGCTCTGCATGTTCCGTGCGAGAACGCGCCGGTCGACCTGCTGCTCGTGCGGCCGCACGACATTCCGGAGTACGTGCAGGACGGCGTCGTCCACGTCGGGATCACCGGTGCGAATCTCGTCGCCGAGGCGCAGGCCGACGTAGTGGAGCTGGCGGCGCTGGGCTTCGCCCGCTGCACGCTCGAGGCCGCCGTGCCCACGTCCGCCCCGCAGCAGGAGCTCGCAGACCTGGCGGGCCTGCGCGTCGCGACTGCGTATCCCGTCTCCACCCGCGCCGTGTTCGAGCAAATCGGGGTCGAGGCGGAGCTGGTCACGATCTCGGGCTCGGTCGAGGCGGCGCCGCGGCTCGGGCTGTCCGACGCCGTGGTCGACCTCGTCTCCACCGGGTCGACGGCCAGCGTCAACGGGCTCCGCCGTATCGGCCGCCTGCTTTCGTCCGAGGCCGTGCTGATTGCGAACCCGGACGCGCTCGCGGAGCGCCGCGAGCTCGTCGACCGGCTCGAGCTGATGCTGCGCGGCGTCGTCGCCGCGCGCAGCCGCCGTTACGTGATGCTCAATGCCTCGGAGAAGGACCTGCCGGCGATCCGCGGGCTCCTCCCCGGAATGGGCGCTCCGTCGGTGCTGCCGCTGGCTGAGCCGGGCCAGATCGCCGTCCATGCCGCCGTCCCCGCCGACGACATCTGGGACCTGCTGCCCCCGCTGAAGGCAGCGGGCGCCTCGTCGATTCTCGTCGTTCCCGTCGAAAGGCTGGTTCCGTGACGGTCGCGGAGATCGTCGCCGACGTGCGGGAACGCGGCGATGTCGCGCTCCGGGAGTGGTCGGAGCGGCTAGGCGACGGGACGCCCATGCGTATGGAGCCTCGTGGCGAGCTCGACGCTGACGTGCTGCCTGCCGTAGGAGCTCTGGTCACCGCTGTCGAGGTCGTCCACGCCGTGCAGCGACCGGCGGATACGGCCGTAGCGCCGATCCCCGGCATCGAGGTTTCCCGCCGCTGGCTGCCGCTCGACTCCGTGGGGATCTACGTGCCCAGCGGGCTCGTCTCGTCCCTCGTGATGACGGCCGTCCCCGCACGGCTCGCGGGTGTGGAGCGAATCGCGGTTGCAACGCCGCGCCCGTCGAAGGTGATGCTGGCGACCGCGCATGAGCTCGGGATCGACGAGCTGTACTCGATGGGCGGGGCACAGGCGATCGCGGTGTTCGCGTACGGCACCGAGACGATCGCTCCGGTCGCCAAGATCGTCGGCCCGGGCAACCGCTGGGTGACCGAGGCGAAGCTCCTGGTCTCGGCCGAGGTGGCAACCGATCTGCCGGCCGGGCCGAGTGAGGTGCTCGTGATCGCAGACGAGACGGCCGACCCGAACGTCTGCGCCGCCGACCTGCTCGCCCAATCCGAGCACGGCGTCGACGGCGAGGCGGCCCTGGTGACCACGAGCTCCGAGCTCGCGGAAGCAGTCGCCGGCCGCGTCGGCGACCGGGCGCGGATCGAGTTGGTCGGCTCGCTGCAGGACGCGCTTGCGCGCGCGAACGAGCTCGCGCCTGAGCACCTGGAGCTCCTGGTCGAGGACCCGGACGCTCTCGCCGCCGGTGTGAGGAACGCAGGAGCGGTGTTCCTGGGCACGTCGGCGGTCGTCGGCGACTACGCGGCCGGCTCGAATCATGTGCTCCCGACAGGCGGCCTTGCACGCGGCACCGGTGGCCTGGGGCTGGAGGCGTTCCTCAAGCCCGTCCAGTTCGTCCGTGCCACGGCCGATGCCCTGGCGACCGTCCGCCCGACCGTCGAGGCCTTCGCGGCCCTCGAAGGCCTGCCCCTCCATGCCGAGTCCGTGGCGGTCCGGGCGTGACCGACGGCCGCCTGGACCGCCTAGCTGTGAGTGTCAGGCCGCTTCCGGACGGGTTCGAGCCGTATGCCTGGGCTTCGACCGCCGAGGAGGTCGCCGCCCGCAACGGGATTTCCGTCGCCCGGGTCATCCGGTTCGACGCGAACGTCCCACCACTGCCCGGCGTGCCGCAGGTGCCGATCGGCGAAAGCTTCGCGCGGCTGAACGATTACCCGGACGGCACATACCGCGAGCTTCGCGAGGCGGCCGCCGCCTACGTCGGCGTGGATCAGGCGCAGATCGTGCCCGGCGCTGGCGCCGACGGGCTGATCGCTCTCGCGGCGCGCACCTTCCTCGGGCCGGGCCGCCGCGCATGCGTCACGCAGCCGACCTACCCCCTGTACGCGATCGCGTCGGGAATCGAGGGGGCGGAGGTGAGCGCGGAGCGTGCAGGCGCCCGCGTGATCTGGGTCTGCAACCCGAACAACCCGACCGGCGAGCTCGTCGATCCGGAGGAGATCGCCGCCCTCGCCCGCGCTCACCCCGACGCTGCGGTCGTCGTCGACGAGGCGTACGTCGAGTACGGCGACGGCTCGGGTGTCGTGCCGCTGATCGAGCAGGCGCCGAACCTGGTCGCGATCCGGACGCTCTCAAAGGCGTTCGGGCTCGCTGCGCTGCGGGTCGGCTACGCGGTCGCCTCCCCGGACGTTGCCCGCGAGCTGGACCGCCGCCGCGATCCGGCGCCTGTCGCCACGCCGGCGGCGCGAATCGCCGCGGCCGCCCTGCGTGAGCCCCGGCTCGATGTCGGGAAAACGGTCGCCGAGCGCGAGCGGATGCGCCGCGCACTGACGGCGGCCGGTTTCGACGTTCCGGAATCGCACGCGAACTTCGTTCTCGTCCGGACCGACGCCGCCGTTGCCGACAGGCTCGAAGCCGACGGCCTGGTCGTCCGCCGCTTCACCGACGCGATCCGGATCACCGTCCGCCTTCCGGCCGAGAACGACCTCGTCCTGGCCGCGCTCGGGGCGCAGCCCGAACCGTCCGGCGACCGTTCCGCCGTCGTTCTCCGCACGACCAGCGAGACCGCCCTCCGCGTCTCGATCGATCTCGACGGTCGAGGTCGGGCCCGGGTCGCGACCGGGATCGGTTTCCTCGACCACCTGCTGACGCTGTTCACGTTCCACGGCGGCCTCGATCTCGACCTGCTCGCGGGTGGAGACCTGGAGGTGGACGAGCACCACACGGTCGAGGACGTGCTCGCTGCGCTCGGCGACGCGCTCAGCGACGCACTCGACGGCCGCGCCGGAGTCGCGAGGTACGGCTCGGCGACGGTGCCGATGGACGAAGCGCGGGCGACGGCGGCCGTCGACCTGGTCCGCAGGCCGCATGCCGAGGTCGCGCTCGCGTTCCGCGGCGACCGGGTCGGCGGCCTGGCGGTGACGCTGCTCCCGCACGCGTTGCAGCGGTTCGCGATCCAGGCGGGGCTGACCCTGCACGTGGAGGCGGCAGGCGAGGACGACCACCATGTTGCCGAGGCGGCGTTCAAGGCGCTCGGCCGTGCGCTGCACGAAGCCTGCTCGCTCGACGGCGCGGAGGTCGGGTCGACCAAGGGTGCGCTGTGAGAGTCGTGCTTGCCGACTACGGCGCGGGGAACCTGCGCAGTGTCTGCTCGGCGCTCGAGCGTGCCGGAGCCGACCCCCTGATCAGTGACGACCCCGACCGGGTCGAGCGGGCGCCGCTCGCGGTGATTTCCGGTGTCGGTAACACCGCAGCGGCGGCGCGCGGACTCGAAGAGCGCGGACTGGCGGCGGCTCTTCTCGCGCGCGCTCGTGCCGGGCGGCCGCTGTTGGGAATCTGCGTCGGGATGCAGCTGCTCTTCGGCGAGTCCGAAGAGGGCGGCCACGGCCTCGCGCTCCTGCCCGGGCGCGTCGCGCGGTTGCGTGCAGCGCGTGTCCCGCACATGGGGTGGAACGAGCTGCGCGTGACCGCGCCGTCGGCGCTCGTGGACGATCTGGACGGCCGGGACGTGTACTTCGCCCACTCGTACGCATGCGCCCCGGACGCGGCGATCGCCGTCGCCGAGGTCGACCACGATTCCGCGGTGGTCGCCGCAGTCGAGCACGGTCCGATCGCCGGCGTGCAGTTCCACCCGGAGCGCAGCGGCCCGGCCGGTGCGCAGGTCCTGCGGAACGCGCTCGCGTGGTCAAGAAACGTGTGATCCCGTGCCTCGACGTCGCCGCCGGGCGCGTCGTCAAAGGTGTCCGCTTCCAGGAGCTGCGCGGCGTCGGCGACCCCGTCGAGCTGGCGATGCGCTACTCGGAGCTCGGTGCGGACGAGCTCGTCTTCCTCGACATCACGGCGACGCTCGAGGACCGAGGGCCGCTGCTCAGGCTCGTCGAGCGGGCGGCCGCCGAGCTGGACGTGCCCTTCACCGTCGGCGGTGGGGTCACTGCGCTGAACGACGTGCGCTCCCTGCTCCGCGCCGGGGCCGACAAGGTGTCTTTGAACCGGGCCGCCGTCGATCGTCCTGAGCTGCTGACGGCGCTCGCCGACGAGTTCGGCTCTCAGGCAGTCGTCTGCGCAATCGACGCGCGTGCGGGAGAAGTGGTCACCCACGCCGGCCACAACGCCCGTGGGCTCGACGCGATCGCCTGGGCGCAGGAGACGGTCGATCGCGGCGCCGGGGAGATCCTGCTGACGTCGATCGACGCCGATGGGACGCGCAACGGCTACGACCTGGAGCTCACGCGTCGGGTCGCGGCCGCGGTGTCCGTCCCGGTGATCGCCTCGGGCGGAGCCGGCGAGGCGATGCACCTGGCCCAGGCCTTCGAGGCGGGAGCCGAGGCGGCGCTGGTCGCCTCGATCGTGCACGAGCGGCCCGAGCGGCTTCCCGAGCTCAAGCGGGAGTTGCAGGAGGCGGGATGGCCCATCAGAAAGTGACAGGGCCGCAGCTGATGCCCGCGATCGTCCAGGACGCCGACGACGGGCGCGTACTGATGCTGGCCTGGATGGACGAGGAGGCGCTGCGCCGCACGCGCGAGAGCGGTGAGGCCTGGTTCTGGAGTCGCTCACGCCGGGAGCTCTGGCACAAGGGGGAGACGTCGGGCTCGACGCTCACCGTGGTCGAGCTTCAGGACGACTGCGACGGCGACGCCATTCTCCTTCGTGTCCGGCCGGCGGGGCCTGTCTGCCACACGGGTTCGCTCTCCTGCTTCGCGCCCTGGCTCTGGCGCCGAGTCGCCGAGCGCGCGCGCACCAGGCCCGAAGGCTCCTACGTCACCGAGTTGCTCGAGCAGGGCCCCGCCGCCGCCGCTCGCAAGGTCGGCGAGGAGGGAGTCGAGGCCGCTCTCGCTGGTGCAGCAGAGAGCGACGAGCGTCTCGTCGAAGAGCTTGCCGACCTCTGGTTCCACTCCTACGTACTGCTCGCGGCCCGCGGCCTCGACCCGGCCGCAGTCGAGGACGAGCTCTGTAGCAGAATCCCGTAGCCGGAGCGCGGAACGGACGCCGCATGTTCCGCCCGCGCTCCGGCCGGGAGCCTATACCTGCCCCTACCCCGACGTGCTCGGAAGCGACGACGTCTGGTGGACGGTCGCTCCCGCCACCGCCGGCTGCGGCATGGCATGCGCATGGCCGAGGTGGCCGTGCGACTCCGTGCCGTACCCGCCCGGGACCGGGATGTAGAACTCGGGGTAGCCCCACATGCCGTGCTCGTGCACGTCCAGGCCGCCGGTCTCGACCTCCGGGTCGACGCGGATGCCCCACGTCAGCTTCAGTGCCAGGAGGATCAGGAACGACGCGCCGAACGTGAAAGCGCCGACGGCGGCGAGGCCGAGCGCCTGGACACCGAGCTGGTGCAGGCCGCCGCCGTAGAACAAGCCCTTCGAGCCGGTGGCAAGACTCTTCGCCTGTGAGGGCAGGGTCAGCAGGCCGAGCGAGAGCGTGCCCCAGACCCCAGCCATGCCGTGTGCCGCAACCGCGCCGATCGGGTCGTCGATACCGATCCGCTCGACCAGGAGGACGCCGAGCACGACGATCACGCCTGCGACGAAGCCGACGAGCAGCGCGCCCCAGGGCGCGACGAATGCGCACGCCGCGGTGATCGCGACGAGGGCGGCGATCGCGCCGTTGAGCATCATCGAGATGTCCGGCTTCTTGATCACCAGCCACGATGTGACCAGCGCTCCGAACACGCCTGCGGCGGCGGCGATGTTGGTGTTCAGCGCGACGTACGCGAAGAAGCCGAGCCCGCCGAAGTCGACCGACAGCGTCGACCCCGGGTTGAACCCGAACCAGCCGAACCAGAGGATTAGCACGCCGAGCGTCGTGTACGCCATGTTGTGGCCGGGGATGGCGTTCGCCTTACCGTCGGAGTCGAACTTGCCGATCCGCGGGCCGAGCAGCAGCGCTCCGGCCAGCGCGGCGAGCGCGCCCTGGTAGTGGACGACAGTCGACCCGGCGAAATCCTGCATCCCCTTGGAGAACAGCCAGCCGTCGGGCGACCAGATCCAGTGCGAGACGACCGAGTAGACCAGGGTGAACGCCAGGCCGAAGACGATGTAGACGTAGAGCTTCGTCCGCTCGGCCATCGCGCCCCAGACGATCGCGAGCGATACGCCGCAGAACACGACCTCGAAGAGATAGCCGGCCGCGCCCGGGATCTCGCTGAACCACGAGAACGGCGCCTGGCCGATCGACATCAGGTCGGCAGTGTTCGGGAAGAAGCCTGACCCGCCGACGAGGCCGTTGCCGCCGTCGCCGAAGGCGATTCCGAAGCCGACGAGGTAGTAGACCACCGATGCCAGCGCGAAGATCAGGACGTTCTTGGCCGCGATGTGGCCGACGTTTTTCATCCGCGTCAGGCCCGCCTCGAGGAATGCGAAGCCGGCCTGCATGAACATGACGAGCACAGCTGCGATGACGACCCAGATCGTGCTCGCCGCGTAGAGCAGTTCCTTGTTGGTCATGCGGTCACCTCCACTTCCTCCAGCGGGCTGCCGGTTCGGTTGTGCATCACGGACGCGATCGGGGTCGTCCACACGATCCCGTCGCCCGACTCGTTGCCGCTCCGCGCCGCGTCGACGATCGCCTCGACCACGGCCGGGGCCTTCGCGTCCGATGTGACGAAGACCAGCAGGGCCTTCGGCAGGAAGCGCGACTCGAAGACGCGGCCGCGGTACTCGTGCGTGATCCCGCGCTGGCGTCCGTGGCCGACCGCCTCGACCACGGTGACGCCCACGTGGCCCGTTTCGGCTTCGACCGCATCGATCACGGTCTCGATCCGCTCCCGGATCACGATTGCCTCCACCTTGATCCAGCTCAAGGGCTCCTCCTTTCGAGTAGAACGGTGTCTCGCCAGACACCGTCGAGTTGTCCGATTCGCTCCCGCGTGCCGACGACACGGAAGCCGCAGCGCTGGTGGAACTCGATGCTGGCGACGTTGTCGGCGAAGATCGACGCCTGCACCGTCCAGAAGCCGGCCCGGTCTGCACTGCCGAGCAGTTGCTCGAGCAACGCCCTGCCGATCCCCTGCCCGCGCGATCCCTCTGCGACGTAGACGCTGTTCTCGACCACGCCGGCGTAACAGGCACGGCGGGAGGTCGGAAGGAGTGCCGCCCAGCCGACCACCTGGCCGTCCCGCTCTGCCACCAGGCGGTGGTCGCCGAGATAGGCGTCGTCCCAGTCCGCCCATTCGGGTGCGGTTGTCTCGAAGGTGGCCAGCTTCGTGGCGATCCCCTGCTCGTAGATCGCCTTCACCGCCGGCCAGTCGCTCGTTTTCATCGGTCTGATCTCCATGTCGAATCGCTCTTGGACCAACAAAAAAAGCCCCAGGACTCGAAGTCCTGAGGCCTCTTTGCCTCTTTGCGCCCCCTCCGGCGGCGGCGCACTTCAACAATAGAAGTATTGGCGGACGAGGTCAAACGAGGTGCCGCGCCCGCTAGAATGGAGTCGGTCGACCAGGGAGGCGCTGCTCGATGAAGCGAACAGATCCAGACCGGCACCTGTAGGTCCCCGGCTTCGCCGCGTTTGCGTGCCCGTCGAGACGTCTGGTAGCCTCGACGGCTCGATGTTGCTCTTCGGCTGACACGTCACCTCGCGCGCCGCCGGTTGCCGGTGGTTGCTGCGTCCGTGTCCTCGACTACGCCTGAGGAGCAACTGATGAACGCCGTAGATGTCCACAACTTGCGCAAGGAGTTCGTCCGGAAGGACGGGCGCAAGCGCACCCGCGTCGCCGCCTTACGAGGGATCACGTTCGAGCTCGTGCGCGGCGAGTGCATCGCGATCCTGGGCCAGAACGGCTCGGGGAAGTCGACTCTGGTCCGGCTGCTCTCGACGCTGCTGCTGCCCGACGGCGGCAGCGCGCGGATCTTCGGGCACGACATCGGCGAGACCCGCGCGGTCCGCACGATGGTCAACCGTGTCTCGGTCGAGGCCTCGTTCTTCAAGAAGATGTCGGCGACCGAGAACCTCGCCTACGCCGCGCGGTTCTACGGATTGACGCCGAGGGAGACGCGCAAGCGGATTCCGGTGATCCTCGACCGGGTTGGGTTCCCCGTCTCGCGGCGCACGCACGCGATGGAGAACCTGTCGCGCGGCACCCAGCAAAAGGTCGCGCTCGCACGGGCGCTGCTCACCTCACCGGTCCTGCTGCTGCTCGACGAGCCGACCACGGGCCTCGACCCGCGCTCCAAGCTGGAGGTGCAGAACTTCATCCGCGAGGTGCGGGCGATCCACGACACCACCATCCTGCTCTGCACGCACGACCTTGCCGAGGCGGAGATCCTCGCCGAGCGGATCGGGATCCTCGACGACGGTCAACTCCTCTGCCTGGAGCCCGCGGACGAGATCAAGGACCGCTACGGCGTCGAGACGCTGGAGGAGGCGTTCTTTGCCGCCACCGGCCGTACCTTCGAGGACGAGCGAGAGGAAGAGCAAGAGGAGGTGACCGCATGACCGCCATAGCCGCCCGCGCGCGCCATGAGCTGATCGGCCTGCTCGGTGTGGTCGAGCGGAACTGGTACCTCGTCAAGCGCTACGCGATGTGGGAGCTCGCGTTCTTCGTCTGGACGATCGCGAACACCCTTTCGATCGTCTTCATCTCGAAGGCCGCGGGACTCCCGCCCGCGCAGGAAGACCGGCTGACCACCGTGCTCTTGATCGGCGCCGTGATCTGGGCCTACCTGGGGATCATCTTCGAAATCCTCACCGAGACGGTCGCGTGGGAGCGCTGGGAGGGGACGATCGAGTACACGTTCATGGCGCCGCTTTCGCGACCCGTGCACCTGATCGGCATGGGTCTGTTCGCGATCGCGTACGGGCTCGTCCGCGCAACGCTGATCTTCGCGGTGGTCGCAGCCATGTTCGGGCTGCACATGCCGGATGCCAACTTCGCGACCGCGCTGATCCTGCTCGGGATCGCGTCGGTCTCGTTCATCGGGATCGGGATGATGACGGCTGTCCTGCCGCTGATCTCGCCGGAGAAAGGCACGCAGCTCGGCTTCATGGCGCAGGGGATCATGCTGGTCGTCTCCGGCGTCTACTACCCGGTCTCGGTGCTGCCGCAGTGGATGCAGTGGATCTCGACGATCTCGCCGGCGACGTACGCGCTGCGCGGGATCAGGGCGGCGATTCTCGAAGGGGCGACACCGGCGGACGTCTGGGGCGACATCTGGCCGCTGCTCGTGATCGGGGTCGTGGCGATTCCTCTCGGCCTTTGGGTCTTCCGGCGCGGCGAGCAGTACGCGAAGCGACACGGAAAGCTGAAGCGGTCGGGATGATCACTCTGCGTCCAGTAGAGAGCGACTGACCGTGGGTCGCGCCGCTGCTGCTGCGGTGATCCGCAAGGCCGAGACCGACACCGACCTCGAGCGGTGCGTCGAGATCTTCAACGCCGCCCATCCTGACGACAGGATCGCCCTCCGGGACCTCCAGACCAGCAAGGGCGTCTGCCTGCTCCACCTCGGCAGCGGCTACGCGTACCTGTCGAGCTCGAGCACCCCCGGCTGGCAGTACACGATGGTTCGTGTGGAGCCTGGCGCGCGGCGGCGAGGTGTCGGCAAGGCGCTGCTCGGCGCGGCGATCGAGGCGGCCAGGGGCGAGGGTATCGTCGGCCTCGTGGGCCGCGTCGTCGATCCCGACGACGAGGGTTCCAGAGCGTGGGCGGCGGCCTGCGGATTTCGGGAGACGCGGCAGGACGTCGAACTCCTGCGTCGGCTGCGACCGGGTGACGGCGAGGTCGCAGACGACATCGTCCCCATGCGCGCGGAGCACCTGCGCGGTGTCTACGCGGTCGAGTGCGAGTGTGTCCCGGACGTGCCCGCCACCACGCCCATGGCGGCGGAGCCCTTCGAGCGCTGGCACGAGCGGATCTCGGGGCACGCGGTCACCTACGTCGCGCTCGATGGGGGTCGCGTCGTCGGCTACGCGACGCTCGAGCACCTGCACGGTCAACAGCACAGGCTCGAGCACGGGCTGACGGCCGTCCTCCGCGACCACCGCGGCCGCGGTGTGGCAACGAGGCTGAAGCGCGCGCAGATCGCCTGGGCCGCCGAGCAGGGCTACACGGAGCTGATCACTGCCACCGACACCGCCAATGTGCCGATGCGGCGGGTGAACGTGAAGCTCGGCTACGTCGAGCGCCTCGGCTCGATCATCGTTGAGCTCGAGCTCTAGCCGAACACCGGGCTGAGCGCGGTGTACGCATTCGCCCTGTAGGCGGTCGCGGTCACGCGCAGCGTGATCCGGTAGCGTCCCCGTTTCAGCTTCGGGGTCGCGAGACGCAGGGGGACCGAGGCGATTCCCTTGCCCCGCAGCGTTGCCACGGGCCTCGACGAGCCGACACGACGGAAGATCTCCGTGTACGCACAGTCGGCGTCGCACACGAGCACACGCCGCTTCCAGTCGACGAGCGGCTTCGGCGCGAGCAGCGCGGCACAACCGGCGACCGTCCTCACCCGGTAGCGCCTGGCGGCGGCGGCGACCGCTGCGCGGCTCGACTTCGGCGTCTCGCCGTCGGCGTAGTAGACGCCCGACTGAAAGGTCTGGAGGAGGGGGATGTCGATCATCGTGAAGACCATGATCGTGCGCACCGTCGGCTGGCATGCGGCCAGGTGAAAGGCCTCGGCGTAGTAGCGCGCCTGCGTCGCTTCGCTGACGGGGTGTGTGGTTGCGGGCTCGGTCCCGCTGTACAGATCGGCGTACGCCGCCGGGATCTTCGTCTCGACCCCGAACTCGTCGTAGACGAGCGGGAGGGTCTGTCCCTTCTGCTTCGTTCCGCCGAAGGCGCGCTGGAGCAGAGAGATGAGCTTGCCGTAGTCCGCGATCGTCACCGGGTTGGCGAGCGGGTTGTGACGAAAGGTCGGGGGCAGGTCGGAGCGCTCCATGTACGGGTGGTAGGAGAAGGCGTCCATGATCGGCTTCGTGCGGTGCGAGGCGCGGTACGCCGCTCCCAGGTCGAGGATGAAACGGGACGGTGAGTGGGTGTCGCGGCCGGTACCGCGCTTGTTCGTCCCGGAGTGGGCGAGCGTGCCACCGACGACCTCGACTCGCGGCGCTACGCGCTTCACGGCGTCATAGGTCCGGGCGAGCAGGCGCTCGTAGCCGACCGCGGCCGCGTCCTGCCCGGACGGGCCGAACTGCGGCGACCAGAACAGGTTCAGGTTCGGCTCGTTGCCGACGATCACGTGTCTCAGCCCGGGCAGCCCTCTGACGACCTCGGCGAGCCAGTTCGCGAACCGCGTCTGCTCCGCGGTCGTCCTCGGCGTCTGCGAGCTGTCGGCCGGGTAGGCGTCGAGGTAGGCGTCGCTCCCGGCGGCGCGGGCGGCGGCGATGCCGTCCCGGAGATCCGAGAGCAGGCCGGGGTCGATCGCCGTCTGGCTTCGCTTCCAGGTGACGGTCACCCGGGCGGTGTCCGCGAGATCGGCGCTCTGCATTAGCGCTACCGTCGACTGCTGCCGTGCCACGTCGAGGAGCTCGGGCACGACTGCGCCGATCTGGAGCGGCGTTCGAGCCGCCGCAGTCTGCGCCGCCCATGCCGCGACACCCGCGACGACGAGCAGCGCGAGCCAGACCCCCCTCACGCGCATCGGGCCAGCCTACCTGGGACGGCGGAGGGTCATGCGGAGGGAGCGCGGTAGTTCCGCCGCACGCCCGCCTCGCGGAAGCCGGCCCGCACGATGTTGCGGTAGGAGCTCGACGGGCGGTCGTCGGCGAGCTCGCCGGTCTCGGTGACCACCGTCCCGCAGCCCTGCCGGCGTGCATCCTCGATGCGGGCGGCGAGGATCGCGCTCTGGGCGCCGCGCCCTCGGTACTCCGGCAGCGTCGCGCCGAATCCGAACCAGCCGACGCTGCCCTCGACGTAGAGCGCACCCGCTCCGGCGGGCCGGTCTCCGTCGTAGGCGACATAGCACGACCACCCGGGACGTTCGACGACGTTGGCCGCAAACGGCTCGCTCCATTCGGGCAGGCCGTAGCCGCCGACGACCACCGCGGCGAAGTCGCCGGCGCGAGCGCGCTCGACGGGCATGACCGAAAGCTCGCTCGTTGCCCTGCGCGGAGAGACACCGCGCGAGAACTTCATCCAGCCGTAATCGGGCGCGAAACCTCGCGCTTCCAGTTCGGCTCCGAGCTCACGGGAGTCCGACACCCACCACGGCGTGTCGCCGTAGAAGGAGGCGATCTCGTCGAGGTGGTCGACGGAATCGAGCCCTAGCACCCGGTTGAAGATCCGGCCTTCGAGCCGCGGCAGCTTCAGGCAGACGGCGGCGCCGATCTCGGCCAGCTCGCACAGATCGGGCGAGGCGCGGTACGCGTCGGTGTAGGCCGCGTGCTCTACGGACTCGAGGTTGGCAATCACGTTCGACAGCCTACTGCGCTATGCTCGGGGTGTCCGTAGGCGACGTTGCCTCGGGCGCGGGCTCTGTCGTTCAAGGGTGCCGGCGCTCGGGGCTTTTCCATTTTTTTGGGGAGGAGACGCATGGCGCAGCAGGTCGAATCGAAGAACCGGGCGACGTCGAGCGAGGAGGCCCGGCAGCAGGTGGTCGCGAAGTGCAAGACGGAGGGCATCGAGTCGATGCTCCTCTGGTTCAACGACCTCGAGGGGCACCTGAAGAGCTTCGCGATCACGCCCGACGAGCTGGAAGGTGCGCTCGACGACGGCATGGGCTTCGACGGCTCGTCGATCACGGGCTTCAACGCGATCGAGGAGTCGGACATGGTGGCGATTCCCGACCCCGCCACCTTCGTCGTCATGCCGTGGCGCTCGGGCGAGTCGAAGGTCGGACGGATGATCTGCGACGTGGTCACCCCCGACGGCAAGCCGTACGAGGGCGACCCGCGCTACGTCCTGCGGCGTGCGCTGGAGCGGATGGAGAAGCTCGGCTTCGACACCTTCAACGTCGGCCCCGAGCTCGAGTACTTCCTGTTCAGGGACTCCAGGGGCACCGAGACGCTGGACGAGGGTGGCTACTTCGCGATGACGACGCAGGACGCCGCGACCGAGCTGCGCAACGAGACGATCCAGGCGCTCGAGCAGGTCGGTATCCCGATCGAGTACCACCACCACGAGGTCGGGCCGTCGCAGCACGAGATCGACATGCGCTTCGCGAGCGCGCTCGAGATGGCCGACCACACGCTCACCTACCGGCTGGTGGTCAAGGAGATCGCCGCGAAGAACGGTGTCTACGCGACATTTATGCCGAAGCCGATCTTCGGCGAGAACGGCTCCGGGATGCACACCCACCAGTCCCTGTTCACCGACGGTCGCAACGCGTTCTTCGACGGCGACGACAAGTGGCATCTCTCCGAGGTCGGGAAGGCGTTCATCGCCGGCCAGCTCCGCCACGCCCGTGAGATCGCGGCGGTGTTCGCCCAGTGGGTGAATTCGTACAAACGGCTGGTTCCCGGCTACGAGGCGCCGGTCTACGTGGCGTGGTCGCAGCGGAACCGCTCGGCGCTGATCCGGATCCCGCTGTACAAGCCGGGCAACGAGCAGGCGACCCGCGCCGAGATCCGCTGTCCCGATCCGGCGTGCAATCCGTACCTGACCTTCGCCTCGCTTCTGCACGCGGGGCTGGAAGGGATCGAGAAGGGCTACGAGCTGCCCGATCCGATGGAGACCAATCTCTACCACCTGACCGCCGAGCAGCGGCGTGAGCGCGGCATCGTCGCCCTGCCCGAGACGCTCGGTGAGGCGATCGACGAGCTGTCGCAGTCCGACCTTGCGCGGACGGCGCTCGGCCCGCACATCTTCGATCGCTACGTCGAGATCAAGCGCAAGGAGTGGGACGAGTACCGCGTCCAGCTGACCGAGTGGGAGCTGGAGCGCTACCTGCACGCACTCTAGGTCGAGCCTGGGGCCGTGCCCGCCCGTAGGACGGGCGCGGCCCCTTGGCGAAACGATCTACAATGTGAGTACGCCTCGCCACCCTGCGGCGGCGAGGCTGACTGACGGCCGACTGCGAGCTGCGTTCATCCGCAGCTCGTGGTCGTTTGAGAGCCGGAAAGTGCTTCGCACTTTCCGGCTGGGGGACCAGTCAAAGGAGGGCGCGCCCCTCCGCGCACTCTCCTGTGACGCTTGGTCGGCCTAGCCGAAAGACTGGATCGACTCGCGCACGAGGCGCAGGCCGATCACGCCGCTGCGGCCGTCGATCGCGCTGATCGCGTCGGCGGGGACGAGCCGGCGGCGGCGGAGGAAGCCCGACCGGACGGCGAGCGCGTCCGGTACGTCCGGGGAGGTGCCGTACATGGGCGCCTCGACCCGACCCACGACCCGACCGCGTACATCCGCGACCAGGTAGCCGGTCGTGGAGGTGAGATCGATCGCGGCGGCGGCTGAGCTCATCGGTGGCAACGCTATTCCCTGCATGAGAAGGAAAGACACGCGATTCGTAAGGATTCCGTTAAGCGCCCGGCCATGTCGTGAGTCGGGTTCGACAGCGTTGGTGAGAGTCCTGTGCCACCGACCTACAATCGGTGCGTGGACGTCCCTGCGCGCCACCTGCGCCTCCTGACGGACACGATCGCCGCGGTCAACTCCACCCTCGACCTCCAGGAGGTGCTCGAGCTGGTCGCGACCAACGTCGCCGAGGCACTCGGCACCGATGCGTGCTTCGTCTACCTGTACGAGGAGCGCTCCGGCGAGCTCGTTCTGCGGGCGACGCACGGGACGTCGGTCGAGGAGATGACGCGCCGTCCGCGGATGCGGCCGGGCGAGGGCATAACCGGTGTCGCCGCAGAGGAGCGCCGGCCGGTGATGATCGCGGCGCAGGCGCATCTCGACCCCCGGTTCAAGCGGTTCTCCAACCTGCCGGAGGAGGAATACGAGTCGATCCTCGCCGTGCCGATCCTCGCGCGCGAGAAGCTCGAGGGGGCCCTGAACGTGCGCACGCGCGAGCCCCGCGAGTTCTCGGACGTCGAGGTCGACCTGTTGCTCGCGATCGCCGCTCAGGTGGCCCAGTCGATCGAGCACGCGAAGCTCTACTCGCAGGCGCAGCGCCGGGTCGAGGAGCTCGAGGCGCTGGCGCGGATCTCCGAGGCCGTGTCCGAGTCCTTGTACCTGGAGGAGTCCCTCGAGGCGATCGTCGAGACGACCATGGACGCTGTGTCCGCGACCGGCGCCGCGCTGGTGCTCGAGGACGGGAAGATCGCGTGGCCGGAGGGACGCCCGGGCGAGTACGCGGTGCGGACCCCGCTGCGCTGGAAGCGTCGCCAGATCGGCGAGCTGGTCGCCGACCGCGACACGCCCTTCACCGATGACGAGCGCGCGCTGCTCGCGTCGATCGCACATCACGCCGCCGTCGCGCTGGAGCATGGCCGCGCGGTCATGCGAGGCGTCCTCGCCCAGGAGATCCACCACCGGGTCAAGAACAACCTGCAGACGGTGGCGTCGCTGCTGCGGCTGCAGGCGCGCGGTGACGTCATCGACGCACGGCGGGCGCTCGACGACTCGGTCAACAGGATCCTCGCGATCGCCGCCGTCCACGAGGTGCTCACCGAGCGGCACGACGAGAGCGTCGATCTCGGCGAGCTGCTCGAACGGCTGCGGGCAATGCTCGTGCAGGGCCTCGCTGCGGACAAGTGCGTTGCCTCCTCGCTCGAACCGGTGTCGCTGGCGGGGAACCGGGCGACAGCGCTCGCCCTCGTCTTCTCCGAGCTCTTCCAGAACGCGCTCGAGCACGGAGGTGGTTCGGTACGGATCGAGCTGGCGCAGCGGAACGGCGACGTCGTGCTCGCGATCGCGGACGACGGCCGAGGGATCGACGGCGCGCCGCAAGGAACGGGTCTCTCGATCGTCGAGGCTCTGGTCCGGGACGAGCTCGGCGGGACCCTCTCCCTGGCCGACGACGGCGGGCTCAGAGCGGAAGTCGTGTTCCCGGCGTGAGGCGGCCCGAAGAGGTGTTCGTGTTCGTCCGGCGCGGCGACGAGTACCTCGCCCTGCACCGTGCACCGGGCGGCGGGTCGTACTGGCATGGTGTCGCCGGCGCGTTGGAGCCCGGCGAGGACTACCCCGAGGCAGCGCGTCGCGAGCTGGAGGAGGAGACCGGACTGGTCGGGGAGCCGGTGGCGATCGGTAAACCGTACGCGTACCCGATCGAGGAGGAGCCACGGTACCGGCTGCTGGTGCCGCCCGGAACGACGGAGATCGTTGTCGGAACGTTCCTCGTCGAGGCGCCCGCGGGCTGGGAGCCGCGGCTCGACCACGAGCACGACGAGTACCGCTGGTGCTCGCGAGAGGATGCCCTTTCGCTCCTCTACTGGCCGGAGCCGCGGGAGATCCTCGCGTCGCTCTAACCGAGCCTCCGCGCGGCGCGAACGATTGCGCGGGCGGACGGCGCTGCTTCGTAGTGGGTCTGCGGGGGCCGGTCGTCGGTCACCGTCCGGCGGACGAGACCCGCGGATTCGAGCTCGCTCAGTGCGAGCGCAAGCCCGCGGGCGGTGACGGGCAGCTCGGCACGCAGCTCTGAGAAGCGGCGCGGCCCGGCGAGCGCTGCCAGGACCGGGAGCGACCATTTCTTCAAGCCGGTGTCCTCCCGGCCGGTGAGGGTCTTCAGGATCTCGCGGGCATTTGGGGCGATGCGCCGGCCGGCCGGCGTGAGCACGTACTCCGGGCGGAGCGGGTGGCCGTACCCCGGGTTCCGCTCGACCAGGCCCTCGCCCTGGAGGTACGCAAGCGTGCGCCGGAGCGACTCGCCGGTTACGCCCAGCCGGCCGGTGATGGTGGCGAAGCGGCTGCCGCCGGTGCGCCCGATCTCCGCCAGGACCGGGAGGGACCAGCGATGGTGGCAGAGCACAACGAGGGTTGACACGAATCCGTACGTAGTATAAAAACGAGATACGACGACGTCCAGAAAGGAGACGGAGATGAGCAAGATCGAATGGGCGGGCGAGTCGACCGCCGCGCTGTCGGTCGGCGACTACGGCAATGCGCTCGCCTGGTACCGCGACGTGCTCGGCTTCGAGGTCGTGTTCGAACTCGAGTCGTGGGGCTGGGCCCAGCTCCAGTCGCCGGTCACCGGTCTCCTGGTCGGGATCGGCCAGTCCGAGGAGGTGAAGCAGGGCGGCGGGGCGACCCTGACCTTCACCGTGAAGGACATCGACGCCGCCCGCTCGTATCTCGAGGGCGAAGGCGTGCGGTTCGACGGCGAGACGTCGCAGGTCGAGGACATGGTTCGCCTGGCGACGTTCTACGACCCGGACGGCAACGCGCTGATGCTCGCGCAGCAGCTGAAGTGAATCTCGTCGCGTACACCGCTCGGAGGGCCCGAAGGCGGACACCATTCGGGTCGTACCGGAGGGAATGCTCTCATTCGCCGCCTAGACTCGTCGTGTGCGGATCCTGATCGCCGAGGACGAGACGATCATCAGGCTCGACCTGCGCGAGCTGCTCGAGAGCGCAGGGTTCGAGGTCTGCGCGGAGGCGAAGGACGGGATCGAGGCGGTCGAGCTCGCCGGGTCGGCCGATCCCGAGCTCGCCATTCTCGACGTCAAGATGCCCCGGCTTGACGGCATCGAGGCGGCCCGGCGGATCCTCGAGGAGCGGCCGATCCCGATCGTGATGCTGACCGCCTACGGCCAGGACGAACTGGTCTCGCGGGCGGTCGAAGCGGGGGTGTTCGGGTACCTCGTCAAGCCGTTTCGGGAGGCGGACCTGCTGCCGGCGATCAGAGCAGCGCGCGCCCGGTACGAGGAGCTCGCGGCGTTGCGCGAGGAGGCCGAGTCGCTCTCGGAGGCTCTGGCCGCGCGGAAGTCGATCGAGCGGGCAAAGGGCCTGCTCATGGCCAAGGAAGGGCTCAGCGAGCAGGAGGCGTTCGAACGGCTGCGGCGGGCGAGCCAGCTCGCAGGGCGGCCCCTTAAGGTCGTCGCCGACGCGCTGATCGCCACGTTCGAATAGGCCGTCTCACTCCTCGACGTCGAACTCCTCGGAGATCTCGGGGTCCTTCCCGATCAGGTCGCGAATCGCGGCCGGGAAGTCCTCCCGCTCCGACTCCCAGGTCTCGATCACCCCGAAGCGCTCGGTGGTGCCGTCCGAGATCCACATGCGGTTCGATTCGGGCGGAAGGTGCTCACGCAGCTCCTCGATGGTCGTCTTCGAGTCGGCCAGGTTCCAGAGCAGGAGACGGATGATCACGGCACCGGAACGGCGAGGCCCTGCGCGCCGAGCTCCGAGGTCGACGGCTCGTAGCCCGAGCGGGTGAGCAGCTCCATTCCGAGCCGCGCGCGTCGGACTCGCTCACGTGAGAGTGCGATCGTGATCGAGTCGAGGTGCGAGCCGGCGGGGTAGACGTCGGGCGCGTTGCGCAGGCCGAACTTGACGTAGACCGGGGCGGCGACCCGGATCAGCTCCGGGATCTCGTGGAGGCGAACGAAGCCGCCGACGTTGTCGGGCGCCTCGACGTAGATGTCGAGCGGGACGTCGACTGCCGCTCGGATCGCAGCGATCTGCGCCAGGCTCAGGTCGGTCGGGACGTTGATCGTGTCCGCGCCGAGGTTCTGCAGGACGCGGGCGGCGGGTGGGTTCGCCGCCGGCAGCATCACCGATACCTTCGCCTGCATGTCACTCGGCAGGAGGCCGGCGCTGCGCGCCTCGCCGAAAGCCGCCAGCACGCCGACGTCCGCGACCAGGACGCTGCGGAAGCCGTGGTCGGCGGCCCGGCGGGCGTCGTCGAGCGCGGCGACCACCTGCTCCTGTCCGTAGGCGGTAGGCGCGAAGAGCCAGCCCGCCGGCGCCCGCGCAGCAGCCGACGTGCCCCACGCGGCGTTCGGTCGCGCGAACAGGCTGACCTCGACTCGTGCGCCCGCGGCCATACCGGCGATCTCGTCGAGCTCCGCGTCCGTCTGGAGAAAGACGCCGCTTCCTTGCGAGACGCGATGCACCGTCACGTCGAGCCGCCCGGCTTCCTCGAGCACGGCCTCGAGGCAGCGAGGCCCCTCGGTGCTCGGGATTTCGACTCGGTACTGCGCGCCGTCCGGGAAGCGCTTGTCCGAATCGGGCATGTCGTTGAGATCGCCGGAGGGCAGGCCGATCGAGCTCAGGAAGTCACGCGTGCCGGTCACGGCGCGAGCGTACTAGGGTCTGGCTCCGAGGGTCTGACGCTGTGGCTGAGCACGCCCGGCTCCTGAAATCAGTCCCTACAGTAAGGGCGAGGCCTGCGCCTGCTCGAACAGCGTCTCCCAGCGGTCGAGCAGCGCCTGGAGCTCGTCGCGGGCGGCCCGGTGGGCGGTGAGAAGCTCCAGGTTGCCCCAGTCGTCGGCGAGCTGACGCTCCAGGTCGGCGACCGTCTCCTCCTGCTTGGCGACCTGCGCCTCGACCTGTTCGAGCTCGGTGGCCCGCTTGGGCCGTGCCCGCTCCGTCCGTGGTCGCTCTGGCCGCGTCTTTCTTCGTGACGTCTCCGACCCAGTCTCTGAGACTGGACCAGCGCCGACATTGGAACTCTTTGTCCACAGGGGGCTCGCCTGGACGTAGTCGGCCCAGCCGCCGTCGTAGCTGCGAATCGTCCCCGCCTCGATCGCCAGCGTCCGCTCGGCGACTGCGTCGAGGAGCGCGCGGTCGTGGGAGACCAGCAGCACCGTCGCGGGAAAATTCTCCAGCGCCGCCTCGAGCGCCTCGCGGCTCTCGAGATCGAGATGGTTCGTCGGTTCGTCGAGCACGAGGAGGTTCGCGCCCGAGGCGACCACCACCGCCAGCGCCAGCCGCCGCCGCTCGCCGCCGGAGAGCACTGCGACCGGCTTCTCGTGTGACTCCCAGCCAGAGAACAGGAAGCGCCCGAGCAGGTTCTGCGCTTCGGGCCGTCGCAGGCCCGTCATCGACTGGACGCACTCGAGCACCGAACCGCGCTCGTCGAGCTCGGCCTCGTGCTGGGAGAAGTACGCCGGGACGACCCCGTGCCCGAGCCGGGCGACGCCCGCATCCCGCTCACGCCGGTCGAGCACGGTCTCCAGCAGCGTGGTCTTGCCCGAGCCATTCGGCCCGACCAGCGCGACGTGCTCGCCGCGCTCGACCGCCATGGACACACCTTCCAGCAGCTGCTTCTCTCCGGCCGAGAGGGACAATCCCTCGACCTCGACTACCGTGCGCCCGCTGCGCGGCGGGTTCAGGAACTCGAACCCGAGTCGCTTGGAGCGGCGCGTGAGCAGAGCGACCTGGTCGGAGGCAACGGCCTTCTCCTTCCGGAGCCGTCCGATGTGCGTCAGCTTGGCCTGAGCCTGCTTCGCCTTCGACTTCTTGTACCGGAACCGGTCGACGAAGCGCTGCAGCCGCGCGATGTCGGCGTTGTAGCGTTCGATCGACTTCGATGCGTCGAGCAGACGGGCGGCCTTCTCGCGCCGCCAGACGTGCCACTCGCCGGGGAAATAGGTCGAGCGGCCGGCCTCCAGCTCGAGGACCGCGGTCGCCACCGCCTCCAGGAACCAGCGGTCGTGCGCCACAAGCACGATTGCGGCGTCCATGCTTACCAGCGTCCGCTCCAGCCACTCCAGCCGCTCGACGTCGAGATGGTTGGTCGGCTCGTCGAGCAAGAGGAGGTCAGGGTCGCCGGCCAGCGAGCGTGCCAGTGACGCGCGGGTCAGCTCGCCGCCCGAGAACGTCTCCAGCGGGCGGTCGAGCGCGTCGTCGGCGAATCCCAATCCGCGCAGCGTCGACAGCGAGTTCTCGCGCCACCCGTAGCCGCCGGCATGCTCGAGCCGCGTCTGCGCCTCCGCGTAGCCCGACAGTGTCTCCTGGCCGTGGTCGCCGGCGGCCATCGCCGCCTCCAGTCGGCGCAGCTCCTCCTCCAGCGCGACCAGGTCGCGCGCACCCGACAGGGCGTACTCGCGCAGCGTCAGTCCCAGATCGAGGGGAGGACGCTGGTCGTGCAGCGCCACCCGCGTTCCCTTGTCGAGCACCAGCTGCCCGCCGTCGACGCCCGTCTCGCCGGCCAGCATCCGGAGCAGCGTCGTCTTGCCGGCGCCGTTGGGACCGGAGAGCGCGAGCCGCTGGCGCCGCTCGACCTTGAAGGTGACGCCGTCGAACAGCAGTCCGCCGGCGAGCTCCTTGCGCAGGTTGGTTCCGATCACGACAGCCATGCCGCCGTACAGGCTAGAGGTGCGGTCTAGTCGCGGACGAGGGCGCGCGCGGCATTGGCGATCGCGACCGCGTCGATCCCGTAGGCGGCCAGCAGCTCGTCCGGCTTGCCGGAGCGGGGCATCTCCGTGACCGCCAATCGTGTCACCCGCGCCGAGACCCCGCGCTCGGCCAGGGCGGAGAGCACGGCCTCGCCGAGGCCGCCCTCCGGCCAGTGGTCCTCGGCCGTGACGATCCGGCCCGTCTCGTTCGCGGCCGCCGCGAGCGTTCCGCCGTCGATCGGCTTCAGCGAGTAGCAGTCGACCACGCGCGCCGCGATGTCGTCGGCGGCGAGCGCCTCGGCCGCCTCGAGCGCCTGGTGCACTGTGATGCCGCAGCCGACCAGCGTCACGTCGCCTCCCTCCCGCACCACCCGGCTGCCGCCGACGGGGAACTCCTCGTCGGGCCCGTACAGCACCGGTGTGTCGGGCCGGAGGGTGCGGATGTACGAGATGCCGTTCAGGTCGGCCATCGCCGCGACGAGTCGAGCGGTCTGGTTGCCGTCGCAGGGGTGCAGCACGGTCGAGCCATGGACGGCGCGCAGCGAAGCAATGTCCTCGAGCGCCATCTGCGATGGGCCGTCCTCGCCGATCGAGATCCCCGCATGCGAGCCGGAAAGGCAGAGCGTCGCCCGCGAGATCGCAGCCATCCGGATGAAGTCGTACGCGCGCGAATGGAAGGCAGCGAACGACGATGCGAAGACGCGGTAGCCGCGGGCCTGCAACCCGACCGCCGCCGCGGCCATCTGCTGCTCTGCGATGTACATCTCGAAAAACCGGTCCGGATGAGCCTTCTTGAAGATCTCCGCGAACGTCGAGTTCGAGACCTCGCCGTCGACCGCGACCACATCGCCGCGCGCCGATCCGACCGCGGCCAGCGCCTCGCCGTACGCCTTCCGGGTAGCGACCTTCGAGCCAACCTCGTAGCGGGGGAGTTCCAGCCCTCCGGTCTCGAACTCGTGCGGCTCGCCGCTTCCCGGCGTCGCCACCGCGACCGCGATGTTGCGCAGGCCGCCGAGCTCCTCGATCGCAGCCTCGGGATCGTCGAGCGGCTTGCCGTGCCAGCCTTCCTTGTTCTCGACCGCCTTGACGCCCTTGCCCTTGATCGTCCGCGCGATCACGACGGTCGGTTGCCCCGCTGTCGCCGCCGCCTCGGTGTACGCGGCATCCACAGCATCGACGTCGTGCCCGTCGATCTCGATTGCGTGCCATCCGAACGCCTCGGCCCGCGCGCGATAGTGGTCGAGCTGCCACTGGTCCATCGTCGGGCCGCGCTGACCGAGCCGGTTGACGTCGAAGATGGCGGTTAGGTTGTCGAGCTCGTAGTGCCACGCGTGCTCGAACGCTTCCCAGATCGACCCCTCGGCGGTCTCGCTGTCGCCGCAGAGCACCCAGACCCGGTACGGGAGCCGGTCGAGGTATTTGCCGGCAATTGCCATTCCGACACCGATCGGCAGCCCTTGGCCGAGCGAGCCGGTGGCGACGTCGACCCAGGGGATGAGCGGCGTCGGATGACCCTCGAGCATCGAGCCGAACTGCCGGTAGGTGAGCATCTCCTCGTCGGAGATCGCGCCGGCGGCGCGGAACATCGCGTACAGGAGCGTCGACGCATGTCCCTTCGAGAAGATCAGGCGATCGTTCGTCGCAGCGTCCGGCGCGTCGAAGTCGTAGCGCAGGTGCTTGGACAGCAGAACGGCCATCAGGTCAGCGGCGGACATCCCCGACGTCGGGTGGCCCGACTTCGCGGCGGCGGCGCATCGAACCGAGTCGACTCGGAACTGCTGCCCGAGCTCGCGCCAGAGCTGAACGTCGTCCATGTGGGTAACGTAACTCTCGTATGCGAGTCGCCGTCGCGTTCGATCACCGCGGCGTGAAGCTGCGGGAGCGTGTGCTCGAGGAGTTGACCGAACTCGGCCACGAGACGGTTGACCTCGGCACGGACGACGCGGCCGTCCGCATCGACTATCCCGACAAGGCGCGGGAGCTGGGTGAGGCCATCCGTGCGGGCGAGGCCGAGCGGGGCGTGCTCGTCTGCGGCTCGGGCGTCGGCGCGTCGGTCGCGGCCAGCAAATTGGACGGGATCCGCGCCGCCGTCTGCCACGACGCGTACTCCGCGCACCAGGGAGTCGAGCACGACGACATGAACGTGCTCTGCCTGGGCTCGGAGGTCGTCGGCGCCGAGCTCGCCGCCGACCTCGTCCGCACCTTTCTCGGCGCCGCCTTCGGCGGAGGCGAGCGCTACGTGCAGCGACTCCGGAAGATCGAAGATCTGGAAAGGAAGACCTATGCCTGATTCACCACTCAACCGGCTCTCGGCGCTCGGCCAGAGCGTGTGGAGCGACTACCTCTCCCGCGACCTCCTCCACTCGGGTCGGCTCGCGCAGATGATGGACGAGGATGCGGTGACGGGGGTGACCTCTAATCCGACGATCTTCCAGAAGGCGATCTCGCAGGGCAGCGCCTACGACGACCAGATGCGTGACCTGCTGGAGCACGAGGAAGATCCGAAAGAGATCTTCGTCGCCCTCGCGGGGCGGGACATCGGCGAGGCCTGCGACCTGATGCGGAAGGTCTGGGACGAGGGCAAGGGCCTGCGCGGGTACGTCTCGATGGAGGTCGATCCGACGCTCGCGGCCGACACCGAGGGGACGATCGCCGAGGCTCGCCGCTTCCACGGGCTGATCGACAAGGCGAATCTCTACGTGAAGATCCCGGCGACGAAGGAAGGCCTGCCGGCGATCGAGGAGATGATCGCCTCCGGCAAGTCGATCAACGTCACGCTGATCTTCTCGCTCGAGCGGCACCGCGAGGTGATGGAGGCCTACATCCGCGGGATCGAGCGGCTGGTGGAGGCCGGCGGCGACCCCTCTGGAGTCGCGTCGGTGGCGAGCTTCTTCGTCTCCCGGGTCGACACGGAGGCCGATAAGCGCCTCGACGCGATCGGTGGCCACGACGAGCTGAAGGGCAGGCTCGCCGTCGCAAACGCGAAGCTTGCATACCAGAACTGGAAGGAGGTGTTCGCCGGCGAGCGCTGGGAGGCGCTCGAGGCGAAGGGTGCCTCGAAGCAATGGTGCCTCTGGGCGTCGACCTCGACCAAGAATCCTGCGTACCGGGACGTCCTCTACGTCGAGGAGCTGATCGGCCCGGACACCGTGAACACGATGCCGGAGGAGACGATCGAGGCGTTCCAGGACCACGGCGAGATCGTCGTCACGCTCGAGCAGGGGCTCGACGAGGCGAGGCAGCTCTTCGACGAGCTGGCCTCGGCAGGGGTCGACGTCGACGACGTCACTCGCGTGCTCGAGGAGGAGGGCGTGCAGAAGTTCTCCGACTCGTTCACCGAGCTGCTCGACGGGATCCGCTCGAAGCGCGGCGAGCTGGTCAACGCTTGACGAACCCGTCCGCGATCGAGCCGGGCGAGCTGGTCGAGCGGATCTGGGAACGCGATCCGACCGTCTGGACAGGCAAGGACGAGGCCCAGTGGCTTGGATGGCTCGACGAGCCTCTCCGAATGCGGCAACGGCTCGTCGAGCTGGACCGGCTGGCCGAGGCAGCCGCCGACGCCGACGACCTCGTGCTGCTCGGGATGGGCGGGTCGAGCCTCGCTCCCGAGGTGCTGCGCCGCGCGTTCGGGCGCGACCGCTTCCACGTCCTCGACACCACGCACCCCGGGGCGATCCGCCGGCTGGCCGACTCGCTCGACCTTGCCCGGACGCTCTTCGTCGTCTCGTCGAAGTCGGGCGGAACGCTCGAGACCAGGTCGCAGTTCGACTTCTTCTGGGAGCGCGGCGCCAGGCGCTGCATCGTAATCACGGACCCAGGCTCCTCGCTCGAGCAGCTGGCCCACACGCGTGGGGTGCCCGTTTGCGCAGGTGAGCCGACGATCGGCGGCCGCTACTCGGCCCTGTCGCCGTTCGGGCTCGTCCCGGCCGCGTTGATGGGCGTCGACGTCTCTCGGCTGCTCGACCGTGCCGAGGCGATGCTGAACGCCTGCCGGGTCGCCGAGGACAACCCGGGCCTCGAGCTCGGCCTGGCGCTGGGCGGCGCCTGGCAGGACGGTCGCGACAAGGTCGTTCCGCAGCCGAATCCTCACGGATTCGGTCTGTGGGTGGAGCAACTATTGGCGGAGTCCACCGGAAAGCAGGGGCGCGGGCTCGTGCCGGCTCCGGACGAGAGCCCCGAAGGGCTCGACCGCCAGCCGCAGGAGGTCGAGCTCGACGACCCCTACGACCTCGGCTCGGAGTTCTTTCGCTGGGAGTTCGCGACCGCTGTCGCCGGCGCGATCCTGGAGATCAACCCGTTCGACCAGCCGAACGTCCAGCTCGCCAAGGACAAGACGAACGAGGTGCTCGCCGCCGGGACCGTGCTGCCGCCCCAGCTGGAAGGCTCGGTGGACGAACTGCTCGGGCAGGCGAAGCCCGGCGACTACGTTGCGATCCAGGCCTTCGTCGACCCGGCCGAGGAAGAGGCGCTGCAGCCGTTCGTGGAGCGGATTCGCGCGCAGACCGACTGCGTCGTCACCTTCGGGCTCGGCCCGCGCTACCTGCACTCGACCGGCCAGCTGCACAAGGGTGGCGCGCCGATTGGCTGCTTCCTGCAGGTCGTCGACGAGGTCGGACCGGAGAAACTCGCCATCCCCGGCAAGAAGTTCGGCTTCGAGTCACTGATCCACGCGCAGGCAGAGGGAGACTACGGACTGCTGAAGGAGCGCGGCCGCCCGGTCGCGCGTGTCCAACTGGAGGAGATCGCATGAACCTCGGAATGGTCGGCCTCGGCCGGATGGGCGCGAACATGGTCGAGCGCCTGCGCGAGCACGGGCACACGGTGGAGACGTACGCGCGGACGAATCCGGAGCGGACGGCCGATTCTCTGGTCGAGCTCGCCGCGAAGCTGCCCCAGCCACGCGTCGTGTGGCTGATGATCCCGGCCGGCGACCCCACCGAAAACGCGTTCCAGACGCTGCTCGGCCTGCTCGAGGACGGCGATGTCGTCGTCGACGGCGGCAATTCGAACTTCCGCGACTCGCAGCGCCGCGCCGCCGAGGCGGCGAAGAAGGACGTCTTCTTCCTCGACGCCGGCGTCTCCGGTGGGATCTGGGGGCTGAAGGAGGGCTACTGCGTGATGGTCGGTGGGGACGAGACGGCGTTCGGGCTGGTCGAGCCGTTCCTGAAGGACCTGACCGAGGAGGGCGGCTACGCGTACGTCGGACCGTCCGGTGCCGGCCACTTCGTGAAGATGGTCCACAACGGGATCGAGTACGGAATGATGCAGGCGCTCGCGGAGGGCTTCGAGATCATGAAGGCCTCCGAGTTCCCGCTCGACCTCGACCGCGTCGCGGCGCTCTGGCAGCACGGCTCCGTCGTGCGCAGCTGGCTGCTCGATCTGCTCGTGCTGGCGCTGAAGGAGGATCCGGGCCTGGACAAGATCCGTGGCTACGTCGACGACTCCGGCGAGGGTCGCTGGACCGTGTTCAGCGCGATCGACGAGAGCGTTCCGGCCCCGGCGATCACGATGGCACTGTTCGCGCGGTTCGCCTCGCGCCAGGACGAGTCGTTCGCGGCCAAGGTCAACGCGGCGCTGCGCCAGCAGTTCGGCGGCCACGCCGTGAAGGCGGTCGACGACAAGCCGGCGTGAGAAACCCGCTCGCCGAGGGCCTCAACCTGCCGCGCACGCCTGACCCGTGCGCGATCGTCATCTTCGGCGCCTCCGGTGATCTCACGCGGCGCAAGCTCTTCCCGGCCGTCTACTCCCTGGCCGTCCGCAACCTGCTGCCCGACGAGCTCGCGATCGTCGGCGTCGCCCGCAGCGAGAGCACCGACGCCGAGTTCCGGGCGACGATGAAAGCGGCCGTCCGCGAGTTCGGTCGTGACTCCATCGACGAGAAGATTTGGAAGCGGCTGGCCGAGGGGATGCACTACGTCTCCACCGACTTCGCCGCCGACGAGGGCGAGGACGAGCTGGTCGAGCTGCTCTCGAAGCTCGACGAGGAGCGCGGCACGCAGGGCAACCGCGTCTTCTACCTCGCGGTTCCTCCCGCCGCGATCTCGACCCTGATCGAGGAGGTCGGGAGCCGCCGCGGCGATCGAAAGGGCTGGACGCGCGTGATCGTCGAGAAGCCGTTCGGCACCGACCGCAAGAGCGCCCGCATGCTCAATGACGAGATCCATCGCTACTTCGGCGAGCGCGAAATCTTCCGGATCGACCATTATCTGGGCAAGGAGACGGTGCAGAACATGCTCGCGCTCCGCTTCGCGAACGGGATCTTCGAGCCGATCTGGAACCGCCAGTACGTCGACCACGTCGAGATCACTGTCGCCGAGTCGATCGGAATCGAGGGCCGCGCGGCGTTCTACGAGTCGGCCGGCGCGATCCGCGACGTGTTCCAGAATCACCTCCTCCAGTTGGTTGCCCTCACCGCCATGGAGCCGCCGATCGATTTCACCTCGGAGTCGGTGCGGAACGAGAAGGTCAAGGTGCTGCACGCCATCAGGCCGCCGGGGGGCAAGCGCGTCGTCCGCGGACAGTACGGAGGCGGCTACGTCGAGGGCAAGAAAGTTCCTGGCTATCGCGAGGAACGTGGAGTCGCGCGCAGATCCACCACCGAGACGTTCGTCGCCGCGAAGCTCTACATCGACAACTGGCGCTGGGCCGGGACCCCGTTCTACGTGCGGGTCGGGAAACGCCTCCCGAAACGCGAGACGACGATCGCCATCCAGTTCAAGCGTGCGCCGCACCCGCCGTTCGCCAAGGCGGCATCGGAGGGGGTGAGCCCCAACGTCCTGCTCGTCCACATCCAGCCGGATGAGGGCGTCTCGCTGGGGATCGGTGCGAAGGTTCCCGGCCAGGGGCTGACCCTCCGCACCGTTCACATGGACTTCCTCTACGGCGGCGCGTTTCGCACCGAGCTGCCGGAGGCGTACGAGCGGCTGATCCTCGACTGCCTGCTGGGCGACGCCACGCTCTTCACGCGCGCGGACGAGGTCGACGAACAGTGGGCGCTGGTCGACTCGATCGTCAACACCTGGAAGCGTGACCGGACATCGTTCCCCAACTACGACGCGGGAACCTGGGGCCCCCCCGAGGCCGACGAGCTCCTGCGCCGGGACGGGCGCGCATGGCGAAGACGCTGAAGAACACGTCGGTCGCCCAGATCGAGGCGTGGCTCGACCGGCAGCGCAACCACGAGCGGCAGTCGCAGCGAACGAGTGTCGCCACCCACATGGCGTGGATCCCGGACGAGTGGTCGCTCGCAGCGGAGCACGTGATGCGCGCCCTGGGTGACCGCGTTCCCTCCCGGACGCTGCTCCTGCATCCGGAGCCGGGCTCGGAGTTCGACGGGTTCGACGCATCGGTCGTGGTCGAGCGCTTCTCCGGCGACAAGTCCGGCGTGAGCGCCGAGATCGTGCGGATCCGGCTGCACGGAAGCACTGCAGGGGCGCCGGCGAGCGTGGTCGTGCCTCTCCAGCTACCGGACCTGCCGGTCTTCCTCCGCTGGCGTGGCCGTCCGTCGTTCGGCCGCGCGCCGTTCGAGCAGCTGACCGGCGTCGCCGACCGGCTGATTGTCGACTCCCGCGAATGGGACCGGCTGCCCAGCGGTTTTGCCGGCGTCGCGGAGTCGTTCGACCGGTTGGCCGTCTCCGACCTGGCGTGGGCCCGGATGCTGCCGTGGCGGGCATCGCTCGCCGACCGCTGGCCCGGGATCAAGCGAGCGAAGACCGTTCGCGTCGTCGGGCCTCGCGCCGACGCCGTGCTCCTGCGCGCGTGGCTGGAGACCCGACTGCGACGGAGCTTCCGGCTGAGCCACCTCGACGCCGAGAAGGTCTCTCGTGTCGAGGTCGACGGCGAGGTCGTGCCGCCTGCGCGAGGGCTCCCGTGCACGCCCGGCGACCTGCTCTCGGCCGAGCTCGAGTCGTTCGAGCGCGACCCCGTGTACGAGGCCGCAGTCAGATCGGTGTGACGTGATCGGCCGCCGGCGGCGTACATCCGGCGTGCACGTCGTCGCGGAGGTGCCGAGCTTCGAGTCCGTCGCCGAGCGTCATCTCGACGACGTCCACGCCTACCTCGTGTACATGACGCGAAACCGAGAGACGGCCGAGGAGCTGACCGCCGAGACGTTCGAGCGGGCGCTGCGCCAGTGGCGCCGCTTCGATCCACGCCGAGGGAGCGCGAAGACGTGGCTGTGCCGCGTCGCCCGCTCGACCGCGCTCGACCATTTCCGCGCCGAGGAGCGCCGGCGTCGGCGTGAGCGCGCGTATGCCGCGGACCTCTCGAACGAGATCGAGGACGGCCTCTTCGGTGGGCTCTCGCCGGAACTCGAACGTGCGCTCGCAACGCTGTCGGCCGGCGAGCGTGAGGTGATTGCCCTGCGCATCCTGCTCGACCTGGAGATCGAGACGGCTGCCCGCGTGCTCGGCATCTCGTCGACGGCGTGCACGACCCGGCTCAGCCGGGCGCTGAAGAAGCTCGAAGAGAGGATGAGCGCCGATGTCGCCGCGTGACCACGAGTCCATCGTCGACGAGATCCGCTCGGCGCAAATCGCCGCTTCGCCCGACCTGCGTGCGCGGGTGCGCGCGATCGCGGCGACGTCGACGGCTGCGCCGGCCGCCCGCGAGCGCGGCCCGTTTCCGTGGCGGCGGGTCGCGTTGGTCGTGGTACCGGCGACTGTCGCAGTCGCTCTGGCGGTGTCGCTCGCAGTCGGGCTGCGCGACTCCGGGTCGGACGGGTCGAGGAACGCCGTGCGTGAGGCGGCCGAGGCGCCGAAGCAAAGCAGCGGAGCGGCCGACACGTTCGCGGCGCCCTCGGCCAAGAGCTCAGGCGCCGGGGGCGCGGCCGGCCTGCCCGCCACGTCCGGGCGGGCGCAGCTCTACGAGGCGGAGCTGACGCTGAAAATCGGAGACCTCTCCGCGGCGACCAAGCGTGCACTGCGCCTGACCCGGGACTTCCATGGCTACGTGCGCAGCGTCGAGTACGGCTCGGGCAGCGAGCGCGGCTCCGCCTATCTCGTCGTCCGCGTCCCCGTGAGCAGCGTTCAGGAGGCGCTGGTCAAGTATTCGGCACTCGGGCAGATCCTCGACCAGCACGTCTCGATCCAGGACGTTCAGCCCCAGGTCGACCGCCGGTTCCGGCAGCTCCAGACGCAACGCGATCTGATCGCGAAGCTCCAGGCGCAGCTCGAGAGCCCCTCGCTCACCTCGGCCGACCGCACGGAGCTCGAAAACCGACTCGTCGCCGCCCGCCGGCAGCTCGTGCTGCTCCAGAAACAGCAGGCTGCGTTGCAGCGCCAGACCTCCTACGCGACCGTGTCGCTCGACCTGCGCAGCAGGGACAAGGCCATCGTCGTGCCGCACGAGCCGGGGCGGATCGGTCGCGCCGTGCACCGGTCGGGCCAGATCGTCGGCGAGGAGGCGAAGGTGCTCGTCTACGTGCTGGTCGTCGGAGCGCCCTTCTTCGTCCTGGGTGCGGCGGCGATCGGAGGCTTGAGCTTCCGCCGCAGGCGCCGCGAGGACCGGCTGCTCGCTACTTCTTGACCTTGCGGGTGGTGACGCTGCCGTCCTGCACGGAGAAGCGCGGCTTGACGAGCTTGATCCTGACCGGGGTCGACCAGGTCATCTGCTTCACCGGGCCGGGCACGTACGGGTCGATCCCGCGCACCTTGTAGTACCAGGTTCCGGGTGTGAGGCCCTCGAGCAGGACCGATGTCGCCGCCGTGTAGATCGGCGTGCCTGCGGCCTTCCACGGATAGCGGGTCTTCGACCACTGCACCTCGTAGCCGGTGGCACCCAACGCCGGCGCCCAGGCGACGAGCGCGGCACGGTAGAAGGACGGCACGGCGGCCTGCGCGGCGACCAGCTCGCCGTTCGGCGACAGGCCTGACGCGTACGGGCGGGTCTGGAAGGTAGTAGCCGGCTGGCTCGCCTTCCCGAACTCGGCGACGCGACCGGCGGCACAGGCGTCCTGGGGAACTTCGGCGTCGTAGTACTTGACGGACGTCTGGGTCACGACTTCGCGCACGGGGACGACCGTCCAGTAGTAGCGGCCGGTGGGCCAGCCGCTGTCCCAGAGGTCGACCAGCGCGCCGGAAGCGGCGAAGTCGGTGGGGGCGGACGCCGCCGAGCCCGAGCTGCCGCCGGCCGGCGCGGCCGCGCCGCCGCCGCTCGCCGCGGCCTGGCTCTCGCTCGTCGTGACGGCACGGAAGTCCGCGGAGAAGGTGCCGGCCTGCGCGCCGTCGGCGAGGTAGGAGCTCTGCGCCTTGGTGACGGTGTCGGTCGAGTTCGGAAGGGAGAGCGGCCCGCTGATGCGCGGCGCATAGGCGGGGCTGCCGACGATCGCGCCGGTGAAGACGACGTTCACGCACTGGCGGTCGGTGGCGACGTAGACGCGGAACAGACGGCCGGCGACGCCGTTCGTCGCAGTGTCACCCGAGAAGGTGAATGAGGGGGTCAGGCTGTGAGCGACCGGCTTGGCCTGCGAGCCCACCACGTCGGAGGCGGTCTCGAGCAGCGAGAGCGGGCCGGTCGTCACCGGCGGGTTCGTCGAGACGAAGGTCTGGGTCCACGGCCCGTACGTGACCACCGGCAGCCCGGTCGGCAGCGACCCGTACAGCGTGCGCACCGCCCGCACCCGCCACTGCACCGTGCCGGTCCAGAGCGGGTCGGAGTGGAAGCTGTAGTACTCGCGCTCGTCGGCCACGTTGGTCGAGGTGCTGACCACCTTGCCCGGATCGACGAACCAAACCTCGTACGATGTCGCGCCCTCGACCGGCGTCCAGCGGACGAGGCCGGGCGTATCAGGGAGCACCTGCTCGGGCTCTGCCTTCCAGCGCATGTTGAACCCGAACGGGGTACTCCATCTGGTCACGCGCGAGCCGACGTGTGCGCGGACGTGTGCGTAGAGCGCGTAGGGGCTGCCCGTCATCCAGGGCAGTGCGGTCGGGATCGCCACTGCCGGCACGCGCAGCGGCGTCTTCCTGCTGCTCGTCGACCACACGACCGTCCGATCGTCGAACGTCTTGCTCGTCGCGAGCTCGAAGTCGTAGCTCGTCGCCCGTTCATAAGGGGCCCACTCGAAGGACGGCGTCCGCGGGAACGTGTCGAGCGCGGGCTCGTCTGCACGGAGCAGGAACGCGCGCAGCCCGGTCGGCCCGGAAGGCACGGCGCTCTGCGCGGCGGGCACGAGCGCGACCGAGGCGAGCGCGAGGAGGATGCCGATGCGTGCGAGCACTGCATCCCTTTCTCGGCAGCGGCCGACTAGGGCTTGAGCGCTCGCTCGAGCAGATTGCCTGCAGCGAGCACGAGGGAGTCGGCTCCAGGCGGCCCCGTGATCTGTACCGATGCGGGGAGGCCGTCCTCGGCGGGGCCGCACGGCAGCGCGAGCGCGGGCGCGCCGAGCACGTTGAACGGCCAGGTGAGCAGGGTCAGCCGCCCGCGGAGCTCGCGTTCGTCCTGGCCGGCCTCGGGGGCGACGAAGGGCAGTGTCGGCGTGACGATCAGGTCCGCCTGGTCGAACAGCTCGGCCATCTGCTCCCGGTAGTCGTCACGGGCGCGCATTCCCGCGTCGTACTCGGCATCCGTGACCGCGAAACAGAGCTCGAGTTTGGCGGCGACGTTCGCTCCGTAGAGATCGGCGTTCTCCGCATAGAGCTCCCGATGGACGTCCGCGACCTCGCGCATGAAGACGGTACGCGCTCCCTCGCCGAGCGGTGGCTCGAGCGGGCGGCTATCCGCGAACCGGACGGCTGCGTCCTCGACCCTGGCGCGGACGAGGGGCTCCGCGTGCCCGGTCCAGGCGACTCCGACGCGAACGTCGTCGAGCGAGTCGAGCTCGACCCGCTCGAAGTCGGGGACGAGCGCCTCGAGCATCGCCGTGCATCCCTCGACCGAGGGAGCCATCGGTCCGCCGTGGTCGAGGCTCGGGGCCAGCGGGAAGCAGCCCTCCAGCGGGACGAGCCCCCAGGTCGGCTTGAAGCCGACGACTCCGCAGCACGCGGCCGGGATCCGGATCGAGCCGCCGGTGTCGGAGCCGAGCGCCGCCTCCGCCAGGCCGGCGGCGAGGGCTGCGGCCGAGCCTCCGCTCGAGCCGCCGGCGATCCGGCCGCGCGCCACCGGGTTCGGCACGCTGCCGTAGTGCGGGTTCTCGGAGGTCGTCCCGTAGGCGAACTCGTGCAGGTTCGTCTTGCCGACGTTGGCGTACCCGCGAGCCTCCAGCCGCTCGACGGCCGCGGCGGTCGTCGTCGGTACGTGGTCGGCGAAGATCGCCGAGCCGTAGGTCGTGGTCAGGCCGGCAGTGTCGAAGAGGTCCTTGACTGCGAGCCGGATGCCCTCGGAGGGCTGCTCCGGCCGGGCGAGGAAGATCCCGGGCGGCGCCTCCACCAGCCGATCCTCGACGTCAGTCGACCGCGAGGTAGATGAACGCGATCGCGAACGTGCCGGCGGCGAGGAGGCAGAACAGCACGAAGAGCCCCCAGCCCCAGAGGAGGTTCTTGTGCTCGGTCTCGGGATCGGGCATCAGACGGCCACGTCGACGGCGGCGGCCACGAACACCAGCGCGAGATAGAGCAGGGACGAGTGGAAGAGCAGCGACGCCTGCCGCGGCGTCGTGTGCCGGGCGAGCTGGACGGCGAGCCAGATGAACCCCGCGCCGAGGAGCAGCGCCGCGACCAGGTAGGCGAGCCCGAGCGTCCCCCCCACGAACGGCACGGCGGTGACCGCGACCATGACCAAGGAGTAGAGCAGAATCTGCTTCACGGTCTCGCGCTCGCCGCGCACGACCGGCAGCATCGGGATCCCCGCCTCCGCGTAGTTGCGCTTGATCAGGAGCGCAAGCGCCCAGAAATGCGGCGGAGTCCAGAAGAAGACGATCAGGAAAAGCGAGATCGCCGGCAGGGTGAGGTTCCCGGTTGCCGCCGCCCAGCCGACGAGCGGCGGGATTGCACCGGCGGCGCCGCCGATGACGATGTTCTGCGGCGTCGAGCGCTTCAGCCAGCGGGTGTAGACGAGCACGTAGAAGAGGTTTCCGACGAGCGCCAGCGTCGCCGTCAGAACGTTCACCGCACCGGCAAGGAGCACGAACGAGAGTGCCGACAGGGCGAGCCCGAACTCGAGCGCGTACGCCGGCGAAACCCGTCCGGCCGTGACCGGCCGAGCGCGCGTGCGCTCGCCCATCAGCGCGTCGATGTCACGATCGATCACGTGGTTGAGCGCGCTGGCGCCGCCGCAGGCGAGCGCGAGCCCGACGACCAGCGCGGCCAGGTCGCCGAGCGGCGGCACCCCCTGCGCGCCCACGAACATTCCGCAGATCCCGGTCAGCAGGAGCAGCGACATGATCCGCGGCTTGGTCAGCGTCACGTAGTCGCGCCATCGCCCGAGCGGCGCTGCCTCCCCGCGGAACGCAAGCGCGGTCAGCACGAGCGTCGATGCGAACGCGACCGCGGCGGCGGCGAGGTGCAACCCATCGACGGTGATCAGCGCTGCCAGCCCGAAGAGCGCGATCGAGGCCAAGGCGGGAATGACGAGGCGGCGATGGCCGAGCCACGCCGCGACCAGTACGGCGACGAGCGGTGGCAGCGCGAGGGCGGAGAGCAGCTGGTGCGCCGCGCCGAGGGATGCCGCGCCGCTGACCACGGCGAGCAGCGTCGCCGCCGAGGCGCCGAGCGCCGTCAGCCGCAGCCAGGGACTAGGTGCCTGCTCGCGCATCACGCTCCTTCAGCTTCATGCGCAGGTCGCGGAGCGGTCGCGCACTGCTCACGTATGGCACCGGCTGCGGGAAGTTCTCCGGTGGGGGCGGCGAAGGGGCATACCACTCGAGAGTGTCCGCGATCCAAGGATCGTTGCCGACGCGTACGCCGCGGCGCCGGGTTCGAAACACATTGACGAAGAAGAGCAGCACGCCGACCGACATCACGCCGGCTCCGATCGTCGAGGTGAGGTTCCACGCCTCCCACCACCCACCGTTCGAGTAGGTGTAGATGCGTCGCGGCATCCCGAGGAGCCCGAGGAAGTGCTGGGGGAAGAACGTGACGTTGAACCCGACGAACATCAGCCAGAAACTCCACTTTCCGAGCTTCTCGTCCAGCTTGCGCCCGAACATCTTCGGCCACCAGTAGTAGAGCCCGCCGAAGATGGCGAAGACGGCGCCGCCGAACAGCGTGTAGTGGAAATGGGCGACGACGAAGTACGTGTCCTGCACCTGCCAGTCGACCGGAAACGCAGCTAGGTAGATCCCCGTGAGGCCTCCGATCGTGAAGATCGCGATGAATCCGAGCGCGAACAGCATCGGCGTGTCGAAGATCAGGTTCCCGCGCCAGGTGGTCGCGAGCCAGTTGAGGATCTTCACGCCGGTCGGGATCGCGACCAGCATCGTCGTGATCATGAAGAAGCTCTGGAGCCCCCACCCGAGCCCGACCGTGAACATGTGGTGTGCCCAGACCAGCATCGAGACGAACGCGATGCCCACGGTCGAGAACGCGACCGCCTTATATCCGAAGATCGGCTTCCTCGCGAAGACCGGGATGATCTCGGAGACCATTCCCATCGCCGGCAGGATGATCACGTATACCTCGGGGTGGCCGAAGAACCAGAAGATGTGCTGGTAGAGGATCGCGCTGCCGCCCTCGTTCGGGATGAAGAAGTGAGTCCCGACCTGCCTATCGAGGAGCAGCATCAGGAGTCCGGCGCCGATTACGGGCAGGATCACGACCAGCAGCCAGGCGTAGACGACGATCGACCAGATGAAGAGCGGCATGCGCGTCCAGACCATGCCGGGAGTGCGCATGTTGTGGATCGTCACGATGAAGTTGACCGCCCCCGCCAGCGACGAGAGTGCGAGGATGTGGAGCGACAGGATCCAGAGATCCACGCCGTGGCCGGGGCTGTACTTGAGCTCGGTGAGTGTCGTGTACCCGGTCCAGCCGGCTTGCGAAGGGCCGCCCTTGGCGAAGAAGCTCGAGTAGAGCACGATCCCGCCGAGCAGGAACAGCCAGTACGAGAGCGCGTTCAGGCGCGGAAAGGCGACGTCGCGGGCGCCGATCATCAACGGGACGAGGTAGTTGCCGAATCCGGCGAGGATCGGGACGACGACCAGGAAGATCATGGTCGTTCCGTGGATCGTGAAGAGCTCGTTGTAGCGCCCCCGGGTGACGAAGTTCTCGTTCGGCGTCGCCAGCTGCGCCCGCATGAACAGTGAGAGCAGACCGCCGAGGAGGAGGAAGAAGAGGCTGGTGCTGATGTAGAGGATCCCGATCCGCTTGTGGTCGACGGACGTGATCCAACTAGTGACGCCGCCCCGTCTCCAGTCCGCGCGATACGGCTGCGTCTCAGCCCTGGCCGCCACCGAAGCGTCCCTTCAGGTAGGTGGTCGCGGCCGTCATCGTGTCGTCGTTCCAGTCCTCGCCGACCGCGGGCATCTTGTTCTTGCCGTTGCGGAGGAGCTGCTCGAGCGCATTGGTGTCGGAGATGGTGGCGTTGCCGGCGAGTGGCGGCCCGTAGTCGCCCTGCCCTGACAGGCCGTGGCAGGTCGCGCAGACTCCGTCGAAGACCTCCTTGCCGATCGTGTTGCTTGCGCGGGTGTGCGCGGCGAGGAACCTGGCGTAGGCGGCCGGGGTGACCACGTCGACCCAGCCGATCATGTGTGCGTGCTCGATGCCGCAGAGCTCGGCGCAGCGCGCCTCGTAGCTGCCCAGCTTCTGCGCCTTGAACCAGGTGTGATTGGTGCGGCCCGGGATCGCGTCGATCTTTCCGCCCAGAGCGGGTACCCACCAGCTGTGGATCACGTCAGGCGAGACCACCGTGAGCTCGACGACGCGCCCGAGCGGCACGACCATGTGCTGGAACGCGACCTGTTTTTGGGGGTACTGGAACTGCCAGTAGTACTGGTGCCCCTCGACCTTGATCTTGAGCGCGCCGTTGGCGGCCTTCGCCTCGGGGACGTCCTTGATCGTCGGCAGCTTGACGAAGACGAACGCCGCGATGCCGGCGAGGATCAGGACCGGGACGATCGTCGACGCGGTCTCGAGCTTGGTCGCCCCGTGGATCTGGGCGCCGTCCTGGCCGCGCGCACGGCCACGGCCGCGGAACCTGACGATGAAGAGGATCAGCGCTCCCTCGACCAGGATGAAGATCACCCCCGTGATGGCGAGGATGACGAAATACGTCTGCCGGATCGCGTGTGCGTTCGGCGACACGGGCGCCACCGGCGCCAGCCCGGCGTCTGCGGCCGCCGCCCCCGCAAAGGCGAGCGCGACCAGGATCGCGGCAGGCAAGGCGAAAAACCGACGCGGCACGACGAGGGCATTCTATGGAGGTGGCCGAGACGAAGGTGCACCTCCCAGCGGGCCTGGAGCCTCCTTTCGAGGTCTACGTCAACGGCGTGCGTCAGCGCGAGGGCTCCGACTTCGTGCACCGCGGCGACGAGCTCGTCTTTTCGCGCCCTCTCGCCCATGAAGGGCGCCTCGGCTTCTGGCGCTGGACGTCGCTCTTCCTCGGCGTGGCGGGCACCTACCGCAGGCACGACAGCGTCGATCTCGTCTACGAGGTCGAAGGGAAGAGGATCGTCCGAACGGGGGTACCCTTTGTGTCGGCCGAGCCGATAGAGAGCGGGGAGCGTTGACCGGGCGGGCTCTATGACCACGAGAACCAGACAGCAGAAGGTGCATACCGCCGCGCTCGTGGTCGAGCGGCGGAACTTCCTGATCCTGCTCGTTGCCGGCGCTCTGGCGCTCGCGGCTGCCATGGGACTGGCCGACATGGCGGGCTATAGCCGTCTCGTCGATGCCGTGCAGGACGTCGTGCCGACGTGGTTCGCGGTCTGCTTCGCCAGCCAGGTCGTCGCCTACCTCGGCTACGTGCTCGCGGTTCGCGACATCGCACGCGTCGACGGGGGCCCGCTGCTCTCCTTCCGTCTCTCGATGCGGACGGTGGTCGCCGGCTTCGGCGTCTTCGCCGCGACGCACGCGGCAGGCGGCTTCTCTGTCGACTACTGGACGTTCCGGCGCTCCGGCCTGCGTCGGCCCGACGCCCTCGCGCGCGTGCTCGCGCTCGGCGCGCTCGAGTACGCCGTGCTGGCGCCGGCGGCGATGATCTGCGCCGTCGTCCTTCTGTTTGGCACCGGCGGTCATGTGCAGCACGCGATGACGTATCCGTGGCTCGCGGTCATCCCGGGCTTTCTCGCCGCGCTCTGGGTGAGCTCGCCGAAGCGCGCAGAGCGGCTGTCGGACCCCGGGAACGGAGGGCCCGTTCGGCAGTGGTTCGCACATCTGGTCGCCGGGATCGTCAAGCTCCGCTGCCTGCTGACCGCGCCGCGCCGCCACGGGCTCGGCGTCATCGGCGTCAGCCTCTACTGGCTCGGCGACATCGCCTGCCTGTGGGCGGCGCTGAAGATCTACAACGCCGAGATCTCGACCCCCGCGCTGATCCTCGCGTACGCGACCGGCTACGTCGCCACCCGGCGCTCGCTCCCGGCCGGGGGCGCCGGGCTCGTCGAGGTGATGATGACCTTCGCGCTCGTCTGGGTCGGAATCCCGCTCGCGCCGGCACTGCTCGGCGTCGTCACCTACCGGGCGTTCAGTTTCTGGCTGCCGGTGATCCCCGCGCTCGCAGCGCTGCCCGCCGTCCGGCGGATGCGACAGGACTTCCGGCGCGGCGAGAAAGCCTTCGACAAAGGCTGAAAGTGCTCCGCACTTTCAGCCTAGGGGTGCCGTGGTAGGCTCGGCGTCCACGTGCGTCGTCTCGTAGTTATCGCCGTTCCGCTCGCCGCGCTGGCGCTGACCGCCGGCGCAACCGCGGGTCGCACAGTTGCGAACGCCGCGTGCCCGACGGTGACGAACGGCGTCTTCACAGTCGGCACCGACAACCCGGCGTACCCGCCGTGGTTCGGCGGTACGCCTGCCAAGGGGTCGAAGTGGAAGATCTCCGAGCCGACCAGCGGGAAGGGGTTCGAGAGCGCCGTCGCCTACGCGGTCGCGAAGCAGCTCGGCTATCCCAGAGCGAAGGTGGTCTGGAAGTACACGCCCTTCGCGAGGTCGTACGCGCCCGGCAAGAAAGGCTTCGACGTCGACATCAACGAGATCTCGTTCACACCGGCCCGCGCGAAGGTCGTCGACTTCTCGAAGTCCTACTACGACGTCGCCCAGGCCGTCGTCGTCAACAAGGGAACGAAGGCAGCCGCCGTGCGCTCGCTCGCCGGTCTGCGCGGGCTGAAGCTCGGCGTTCAGATCGGGACGACGAGCTACGACGCGATCAAGAACGACCTCAAGCCGTCTTCTGCGCCGAGGGTCTACGACACGAACGACAAGGCAGTGTTCGCATTGAAGTCGAAGCAGATCGACGGCCTCGTCGTCGACCTGCCGACGGCGTTCTACGTGACCGCGGTGCAGGTGCCGAACGGCAAGATCGTCGGGCAGCTGCCGACGAAGCCGGGCGGCGAGCACTTCGGCATGGTGCTCCAGAAGGGCAGTCCGTTGACCGCCTGCGTGAACAGGGCGCTGACGAAGCTGAAGGCGAACGGCACGCTGAAGAAGATCCAGGCGACCTGGCTGTCGAAGGTCGTGGGCGTCCCCGTCCTGCGGTAGTCCTGTTTGGCGAAGCGCCGGCGAGGCAAGGGCCGCCGTGGCGTCGTCATCGCCGTCGTCAGCACGGTCGTCGTCTTCTCCGCGCTCGGCTTCGCGATCGTCAACGCGCCCGGCTGGCCCGAGGTCAAGGCCCAGTTCTTCGACTGGGACGAGTTCAAGTCGACGTTTCCCGACGTCCTCGACGCCTTCTGGCTGAACGTGAAGCTCTTCTGCATCGCCGAGGTGCTGATCCTGCCGCTGGCGCTGCTGCTTGCGATCGTCCGCAGCCTGCCGGGCCCAGTCTTCTTCCCGCTCCGCGTCCTGGCGATCGCCTACACGGACTTCTTCCGCGGCGTGCCCACGATCCTCGTGATCGTCACGCTCGGCTTCGGCGCACCGGCGCTCCAGCTGCAGGGCGTCCCGAACTCGACGACGTTCTGGGGGATCGTCTCGCTCGTGCTCGTCTACACCGCCTACGTGTCGGAGGTCTATCGCGCCGGCATCGAATCCGTGCATCCGAGCCAGAACGCTGCGGCGCGCTCGCTCGGGCTCAACCACCTCCAGTCCGTCTGGTACGTGGTCGTCCCCCAGGCGGTGCGCCGGGTGATCCCGCCGCTGCTCAACGACTTCATCGGTCTCCAGAAGGACACGGCGCTCGTCGGCATCCTCGGTGCGATCGAGGCCTTCAAGCAGACCCAGATCGACCAGGCGGCGACGTTCAACTTCACCTCGAGCATCTGCGCAGCGCTGCTGTTCGTCGCGATCACGATCCCGCTGGCGCGCTTCACGGACTGGCTCGTCGCCCGTGATCGACGCCGGCAGCTTGCGGGCGCACCGGCGTGATCGTCGCTCGCCTTCGGCTCGCTCGCATGGGGGGAACAGCCGGTTCCCCCCATGAGCCCCCCTCCCCAATCAGCGTCGCACCTCAGATGCCGCGCTGGGCCGCGCCCGCCATGTCGGTCGCGGCCGCGAAGATCACGTGCCACAGCGGGTTGCGCGGCCGATGAACGCGACAACCGCCCTCGTTCTCGAGAACGTCCATAAGTCGTTCGGGAAGGCAGAGGTCCTGCGCGGCATCGACTTGGCCGTCGACGAGCATCAGGTGGTCTGCCTGATCGGCGCGTCGGGCTCGGGCAAGTCGACGCTCCTCCGCTGTATCAACCTGCTCGAGCCGATCGACGAGGGTCAGATCCTCGTGCACGGCCGCGATCTGAGCGCTCCTGACGTGAACGTGAACGAGGTGCGGAAGGGCATCGGAATCGTCTTCCAGGCCTTCAACCTCTTCCCGCACATGAACGTGCTCGCCAACGTCACGCTCGGCCCGCGCAAGGCGCTCGGGCTTCCCAGATCCCAGGCCGAGGCGGAGGCGCTCGAACTTCTCGGCCGCTTCGGCCTCGCCGACCGCCGTGGCGACTACCCCGACCGGCTCTCGGGCGGCCAGCAGCAGCGGGTGGCGATTTTGCGCGCGCTGGCTATGCGGCCGTCGCTGCTACTACTCGACGAGGTGACGAGCGCGCTCGACCCGGAACTGGTCAGCGAGGTGCTCCAGCTGATCCGCGAGCTCGCTTCAGGAGGGATGACGATGGTGGTCGCCACCCACGAGATGAGCTTCGCACGCGACATCGCCGACCGGGTCTGCTTCCTGGACGCAGGCGTCATCCTCGAGGAGGGCCCGCCGGAGCAGATCTTCTCGTCGCCGCGTGAGGTGCGGACGCAGCAGTTCCTGGCCCGGATCGTCGCGGCCGGGCGTTTGTAGCGCAGAGCGGTTACGGTTCCGGTGAGCGCCGATGCCGTCGACTCCGCTGGACGTCCTCGTCCCGACCATCCCGTACCACCCGCACTGGCCGTACGCACGCACGCGTGCCTACACGGTTCCCTATCTCGCCTGGGACGACAAGACCGTCCGCGAGGCGGTCATCGTCATGCCCAGCGGTTGGGGGCCCGAGCACCATCCGCACGCGCTGCCGCTGGTGATCTCGCCGCACGGACGTAACAACTTCGGTTGGGGCAACGCGGCCCACTACTGGCGGGAGCTACCTGCGGACGGCCCCTTCGCGCTCGTCTGCCCCGACGGCCTCAGCCGCGCGCACAACAGGGCGACGAACCCGTTCGACCAGCCGCCGCCCGATCCGAGCCTCTTCACCTACGGCTACAAGCGGTGGATCGACGATCTGGCGCGAATGCCGAAGATCGTCATGGCGACGCTGCCCTGGCTGCGCATCGACCTCGAGCGGATCTACGTCCTCGGCAGCAGCATGGGTGGGCAGGAGACACTCCTGCTCGCCGCCCGCTACCCCAAGTCTCTCTCAGGGGGCACCGGCAGGCTGGCCGGGGCCGCCGCGTTCGACTCGACCTGCGACCTCGCCACGCAGTGCGCCTATCTGACCACCCGCCCGGTCGCTCACGGAGCAGATCCACCCGGCGTGGCCGCCCGGATGATCGAAGAGGTGAACGCGAGACCCGGCAACATCCAGGGCTTCAAGAAGAGCGCCATGTTCTTCAACGGGAGGCTGCACCGGCACATGACGATCGGCGAGCTCCTGAACAAGGTTCCGCGCAACAAGGCGCTCTGGGACGAGCGCAGCCCGCTGAACTACGTCGACGAGCTCGCCGGCCTGTCGTTCCCGCTCCGCATCTACTGGAGCAGCGCCGACACGACCGTCGGGAACCAGGGAACGAACCAGAGCGGCAAGCTGTACAACGCGATCAAGGCGGAGAACCCCAGGGCCAAGGTCAAGCAGGTCAAGGGAACGTGGGCCCATTCGGCCGAGTTCGTCCCGGGCAGCCAGCTCAGCGA
>JBKPRA010000100.1:0-17450 GCA_046734335.1 Actinomycetota bacterium
CCGTCAGCGGCTACGAGGGGAGCCAGACCCGCGTGCGCCTCACCGGCGGTGAAGCCGACCCTGATCAGGTGCGGGAGGCGCTCCGGAGCTTCTTCGGCGAGCACGCGGACGCCGAGCTAGGCGAGCGTGTTGCCAAGCTCCAGCCCTACGAAGAGAGGATCCTTCAGCTGGCTTTCCGAGCAGCCCGAAGAGCTGGACGCGTTCATCGATGACCCGCTCGGCGTGCTCGGCAGGCGATTCCCGGAGCTCGAGCTGCCGCCCGGGCGCACCGGCCGACGTGGGAGGTCGTATGGCCAAGTGTCCAGGCGGAACTTCCTCCGCCGTACGGCGACGGCGACGTCGACATCGGCCGAGGGTGACGCAACCGAGAGGAGGCTGAAGTGTCAACGCTCGAAAAGTCCGTTCATGTGCCCAAGCGGCCCCGGAAGGTCACCGTTGTCGTCCCGGAAAGCCTCGACGCCTCAATCGTCACCCTGTCGCCCCAGGCGCGGCAGGAGGATGTTCCACACGGAGAGGTGCAGATCGCCGACCCGGAGGAGACCAGCGGCTGCATCTTCCCGGTCGCGGTTCCGACGTCCGTCAGGACACTGCCGTCCTCGCTGGTCGCGAGATACTCGGTCGCCGGAGATGCGACCTCGACCGACAGCGCGACGTTCAAGGGAGGGACTACGAGCTCGCACTTTCGGGTTCTGCCGATCTTCTACGACGCGACGGCATGGTTCACGTCGCCGCCGAACGCGTTCGACGTAACTCAGGCCATTCGCGAGCTCCTTCGGTCGCCTTACCTCAGCCAACTCGACCAGTACGGGTTCTCGCGGCTGGAGCTGCTGCAGTCCGTTCTCGTCAATCAGACGGCTCCGGCGACGCACAACTCCGACGACCCAGCCAATCTCGTCGCTTCGCTCATGAACGCGGGGGCCGTGCCACGGCCTCGGCCGTCCGACGCTCTCATCTACACGGTGTTCTACCCGGCGGCTACGACGGTCACCGATATAGCGGCGTGCGGATGGCACTACAGCTCCGCAGGCGCGTGGATTGCGGCTGTGGAATTTGCGGATCCAGCCGCAGGTGGAGCGGACCCGGCTGCGAGCGCAAAGAGCGCGCTCGACAACGTCATGCGGACCTTCTCCCACGAGCTCGTCGAAACCATCACTGATCCGGAACCGGATTCCCATTCGAATACGGGCTGGCGAATGAATCGGAAGATCAGGGGCGGCACGGAGATCAGCGACGCCTGCAACCAGACCGGCGACTTCACGGCCGGCGTCTTCGTCGATGCGTACTGGTCCGAACGTGACAAAGCGTGCATCATCCCGCAGCCGCGCAGATTCGTGAGAGTCTCATCGACCCTCGAGGTCCTCGCTGAAACCCCCGTCACGACAGGCACGGTGACCTTCGAGGGGGATCCGTTCGACATCCGCACGTGTCTGCACGGGGCCTACTCGTACACGAACACCTTCGTGGCTCAAAAGGCCCGTTTCTTCGCAGCCTCGAGCAACTTCGGCTCGCCGACGTACAGTTGGAAACTCATCGACGCAAAGGGCGGGCCGCTTGCTCTTCCCGATGGCTTCAGCGGGACGGTGCTGCTTTGGGTCGACACCTGGTCGGACGGCCCTGGAACGTCGACGCACGCGGTGGCGGAGGTACCGGTGAGCGTCACGGTCGTCGGCGATAAGCTCCAGGTTGTGGCCGACGACATCGGCGTGGACTACGTCAACTTTCCCGTTGTCGTCGAAGCCACCGCCAGCGAGGGGGTCTACAGCGCAGCGTCCGCCGGCCGCGAGGTGCTCGCCTGTCAGAAGTTCGAATGGGACGACAACTACAAGACCGACCTGGCCAACTGCAGGACACGTCTCAACGAGCTCACACTGGAGGCGGTCCAGCTGATACCCGTGATCGACAAGGGCGACCCACCGATCCGCACCTGGGTCGACGGCGTCACACGCTACGTCGGCGCGGAACGAGCGGCCGCGTCTGCCGAGGCGGCGTCCGTCGCTGCGGCGATAGAGACAACGAATCCCGATCTGGCCGTTGCGCTCCGGGGCCTGGCTTCAGTCGTCTATCAGATCCCAGCCGCCCTTCTGGCAAAGACGACGGTGGTCGCTGGATAGGCTCAGTCGTAGTTGCGGACGACGCACCCAGGAGGTCGCCGGTTCGGCTAGCTCCATCGGCAAAGGGCCTGCAAATGATGGCTCTTTGCTTTCATGCTTGGCAACGCACCGGGCTCGTGGCAACAGAATGGCAACGGCCAAGCGTCACTTCCGTCTCAGGAGGCATCTGCTCCCGTCGGCCCGCTGGCTTATCGGCGGCGGCCGCGGAATGCGGTGGGTGAGTATTGACGAAACCTATACGTTCGCGGCAGCCGTAGGCCAGCGAATAGCCGTCCTAGTTCGTGATGGCGGAGACGGCGTGACGGATACCGAGGTCGTGGGGCAGCCGGCGTACACCTTGCGCGAAGAAAGGGGCGAGTGAGGTACCGCTGGGTGATCGAGCGGGCGGACGGGAGCGTGTGCTTTCGTCTGGCGCGCAACGAATGGAGCTTGGCCGAGGAGATCCTCCACAACCTCCTCGACGAGCTCCGCTGCGAAGAGGACAGCCGCCGGGACGCGCGTAGCCAGCATGGCGGCGGGCACCCGTGTTCGGCTGTTCGCTGAGTCTGCGACTAACCGGGTCGATCGTACTGCCGGAGCTGTGGCCGGCGGCATCCAATGCGAGCGCTGAGCGCCGTCGCCGTGAACCGATCGGTTAGAACGACTTTTTCGACCCCCTCTACGCACTTTTCCAGTTGACAGTGCGGAGCGTCAGCAGGCACTGGGAGTGTTCGAGAAGGTCGGCAGCGACCTGGAGCTGATCTAAGTGGCTGACGGATACAGGGTCGCGCAGCTCGACGACTTCGAGCTGAAGCCGTGGCGGGAGACGCTCACCGGCAGGGTGCGGCACGAACTCGGGATCACCGCCTTCGGTGTCAACTCATGGGTGGGGCCGAACGTCGGTGACCGCGTGATTCCGGAGCACGCCGAGGATCAGGAGGGCGACCAGGACGAGCTGTACATCGTCGTGCGCGGGCGCGCGCGCTTCGAGATCGGCGGGGACAATGTCGACGCGCCGCAGGGCATGCTCGTATACGTCCCGGCCGGGCCGACCGTGCGAACCGCCTTTGCCGAGGAGCCAGACACAATCGTGCTTGCGGTCGGGGCCACGGCAGGCAAGGCGTACGAGGATCACGGCTGGGAGGTGTGGTTCCCCCTCAACGAGATGTTTCAGGCGGGCGATTACGAGGGCGTGATTGCGAAGGGCCGCGAATCGATCGAGGCGAACCCGCAGTTCGGGATGCCGCTTTACAACCTCGCCTGCGCCGAGAGCCTCGGCGGACATCCGCAAGATGCGATCCGGCACCTGGGGATGGCGATCGAGCGTTGGGATGGGGCTCGCGACCTGGCGCGCAAGGACAACGACTTCGACGCGATCCGCGACGAGCCCACTTTCCAAGAACTCGTCGCCTGAGCGTGGGGCCTCCAGGACCACCCACGCGCGCGCAGCGAGAACTCGGAGTCACGCCGTCTGGGTCTCGAACCTGGCTCTCCGAGCCCGCGCAGCAAGTTACCTCGGCCGTAGGGGTTGATCAATAGGCTGCATTGCGCCAAGGCGATAATCGGTGGATGGCCGAGGAGCCGATACTCGACGCTCCCGGGTCAGGCCAGGGGGCTGAGCATGAGCAGGCCCCGATCCTCCCGTCGCAGACCGAGGAAGGGCAGGAACCTAGACCCGGGTGGCCGACGCTGGCCGGCCTGCCAAATCGGCTGGCACGGTTCGAGCAGAGCGCCGCTGGAAGGTACTGGAGTCATCTGTCGACCGCTGACTTCATGAACAGCTCGTTCGCCTTCTCGGCGTTGGCTGTGCTCTCCGCGTTTCCGTTCCTTGCGGTCACCTCAGCCGCCATTGGGGGAGACATCAGACAGGCGATCGTCGCCCGGATGGGATTGGACGCCCAAGCGACACGCGACATCGACGGCTTGATCGCCACGGGCAATCAAGCGATCGCCACGCTCACCTGGTTCAGCGCAATCGTGCTCGTCCTAGGAGGGATCGGGATGGCGTCGACCCTCTCGGCGTGGTAAATCAGAATCTACGAACGAACGCCCCCGAAGGGCTTCCTCTGGCACTTTGTCTATCAGGCCGCAGGAGTCGCCGCGTTCACGCTCTACATCTCGGGGCAGGTAGAACTCTTCGACATCGTCCGCCCGGTGGGCGGTCGCGGACTCATCTTCCTGCTCACGTTCGTGACCACAGTGCTTTTCTGGTGGTGGTCGTCCTACATGCTCTTGTACCGCAGAGTCCCACTCCGGCGGATGCTTCCCGCGGGCGTGGCGACAGGAAGCTGCATCACCGCGCTTGGCGTGGTCTCTTCGTTCTTCTTCTCGGGCCTGGTCACCTCAGGACAGAAGAGCTATGGCCCCACGGGTGTTGTGATCGCGCTCATCACCTTCCTCGTCGGTTTCGGTGTCTGTCTCCACGCAGGGTGCCGTCTTCGGTCGAATGTGGAACGAGTGGCAGGACGAACGCGCCTCGCTCATCCCGCGTGATTGAGCCTTGCGCCGCGACGCACTAGGATTGCGTCGCGCTGGACGAGGAATCCGTGGCAGAGCCAGAGACATCACAGCCAGCAGCGCAGAGCGATCAGGCCGCCAAGAAGCGGTGGCAGGGGAGCGGACCGGGCGGATACAGCTGGAAGGCGATCATCCTCGTGGCGCTCGGGATTTACGCCCTCCTCCTGATCATCCAGAACTCACGGCCCGTCTCGGTCAGTTTCGTCTTCTTCAGTGAAAAGACACGGGTGATCTACCTCGTGCTCCTCTGCATGGCTCTGGGTGCGCTGATCATGTGGCTCATCCCACGGAGGCGGCGGGGGCGCAAGGAACAGCGTTCGCCCTCGACAAGGGGCACCGACACGAAGACCCAGCAGAAAGCCGAACCAGGAGGAATCAGCTGGAAGGTGGTCATCCTCGTGGCGCTCGGGATATACGCGCTCCTCCTGATCATCCTGAACGCGAAGACCGTCTCCCTCGACTTCGTCTTCTTCAGCCACAAGACCCGGGTGATCTTCCTCGTCCTGCTGAGCATGGCCCTCGGCGCGCTGATCATGTGGCTCGTCCCCCGGAAGCGTAGGAGCCGCAAGGAGAAGTCCTCGGTCGCGACCCCAGCGAGCCCCGCCGACGGCGACCCGCCGTCATCCGCAGCGGACGCCGGTACCGACTCAGCCTGAAACGCAGCGAACCGAGAGCGGCCGGAGACATTGAGGCGCTCCGGTGCGCCGAAGCGTCTTTGCGCTCGACGAGAAAGCGCCGGCTCGGCCCGACCAGGGATCGGGCCTCCGTTGGCCAATACTGCTACGGCCGCGAAATCGCGTGGTTAGTTCGCGGGCATTTACGGGGGATTCAGGCCGTCTTCACATCTGCCGATGAAAGAATCGGAGGTGGCAGAGATCCGAAGACGGAGTCGCAGCAGAGTAAGAGCCACAGCCTGGTTGGCACCCGTATTCGTCGCGGCCGCTTTCGTCCCGTCGGCTTTGGCAGACAAGCCTCCGAAGGATCCGGGGCATTCCGGCAACTCGGGTCAATCAGAGAATCAGACGTCCGGCGGTACCACCGGTGGCTCGGCCAATTCCGGAAATTCGAGCAACCCGGGCAACTCAGGCAACGGCAATCCAGAAAAGGCGGATTCTGGTAACCACGGCAAGCCACCGGATACTGGTAACCACGGCAAGCCACCGGACAAGGCGGACACTCACACCAAGTCGAATAGTCCGGCCAACTCGGCTGCCCGGAAGTCTTCGACCAAACACCTGCCCGCCCCGGATGCGACGCTGAAATCGAAGTCGAAGGCGTACGGCCGTTACTGCCAGAACCAGAGCAAACGGCACGTGGCCGGCCAGATGGGCATCGCCTTCAACCGGTGTCTAACAGCCATGGCGAAGCTGGCCACCGGCGTCACGAAGTACGCGTGGACCGCGTGTGGACGGCTGAGCAGGAAGTCCGTCCCCGGTCGGACCGGCTCGCCGTTCACTCGGTGCGTCGTGGCCGGACAGCGACTCCTCGAGTCCTTACACAAGTCGTAGCTGAACTCCCGGGTCGCTACCCTCGGACTGTGAGCCATTGTCCATGCCGGCTACGACCGTGCTGCCGACCGTGATTCCCGCCCCAATCGCCATCACGCCTGTCCGCGTTGCCGACCTGCTCGCCGAGGGCGAGCGGATGCCGGTCTACGTGCACGTCATCGACCATCCCGATGCGCGCGTGCTGGTCGACACCGGCATGACGGAACTGCACCCCGCGGTGGCCGACCTCGATCCCCGCCTCCATCCACTGAGCAAGCAGGATTTCGACCTCGCCGGCATCGACATCGTCGTCAACTCACACTTGCACTTCGACCACTGTGGCGGCAACCACCTCTTCGCCGGCAGGCCGATCTACGTCCAGCGTCGAGAGCTCGACGACGCGCGCAGCGAGGACGACTACACCATCCGGGAGTGGGTCGAGGCGCCCGGCGTGCGGTACGTGCCGGTCGACGGCGAGCTCGAGATACTTCCCGGGCTCCGGCTCGTCCCGGCGCCGGGCCACACACGCGGCATGCAGGTGGTCGTCGTCGAGACGGGCGGGCGTCCGGTCGTCGTCGGCGGCGACGTGGCGGTTTGGTTCGGTGAGCTCGACGAGCCGCAGACCGAGGGCCAGCTGCGGGTGCGCGGGCTCGACCCCGAGCTGGTCTGGCTCGCGCACGAGCAAGAGCCGTGGCGACCCCACACCGTCTAGGACATCGTGAGACTCTGGATCAGGGCCGAGAAGTGCCGGTTTGAAAGCTGTCCGGTCAGTCCATTCGCTTGATGTCGAAGCAACGGCTCGCGCAGCCGAGATTTGCTCCTCTGCCAGGGCAGATGACGGCTTGCCTGGCCGACCGCAAACGGGCGCCTACAGTCCTCTCGGGGCGTGCAGCAATGCCTCTGATGTCATCCACCGGTGTGCCGGGGCGGGGCGGGTAGTTGCACCGTGGCGCGGAGCCCGCCGGCGGCCCGGGGGGTGAGAATGAGGGTTCCGTCGTGTGCTTGAGTGATGCTCTTGACGATTGCCAGGCCGAGGCCGACGCCTGCGTGGTCGGTGCGTATGCGTTTGGTGCCCCGCTGAAACGGCTCGACAAGCGTGGACGCCAACTGCTGAGTGAGCTTCCCGCCGGTGTTCTCGACGGTGAGGACGGCGCTCCTGGGGCGAGCGCTGGTCGTGACCCACACGGTGCCCTGTTCGGGCAGGTTGTGGACGATCGCGTTGTGCACGAGGTTCGTGCTCAATTGCAGGAGAAGCGCGTGTGAGCCGATGGTGGGGGTCAGGTCGCCGGAGGTCTCGACGGTGAGGCCGTGTTCTTCTGCAAGGGGGAGGAGCGTTTCGGTTGCTTCTTCCGCAACGAGCGACAGGTCGACGTGCTCACGGGTGAATGACCGCTGGTCGGCGCGGCTGAGCAGGAGCAGAGCTTCGGTCAGGTCGATCGCTCGCGTGTTGACGGCGTGGAGGCGGTCGACGAGTTCGCCGTTCTCGCGGTTCGGGTCGTTGCGGGCGACATCGAGAAGCGTCTGCGTGATGGCCAGCGGTGTGCGCAGCTCGTGGGAGGCGTTGGCTGCGAATCTCTGCTGTTCGGCGACATGAGCTTCGAGCCGCGCGAGCATGGTGTCGAAGGCGTCGGCGAGCTCGCGGAACTCGTCACTGCGGCCCGGTAGCTGGATTCGGTGGGAGAGCGATCCGTTCGCGGCAGTGCGTGTGGCGTCCGTGATGCGGTTCAGCGGGGCGAGCACACGGCCGGCGAGAAACCACCCTCCCAGCAGACCGAATACCAGTAGGAACGCCATCACGATGGCTGCGGTCGGAGCGAAAGCGCGCAGGAGGTCGGCGTGGCTGCGGACCAGGAAGATCACACCAGGGTGTACGCCGCGTGAAAGGGAGAAGTACCCGACGGCGAGCAGCACGGCACCTGCGAGCATGAGGAAGCCGGCGTAGCTGAGGGTGAGCTTGAGACGAACGCTCAAACCGGGGGCTCTATCCATGCTCTTGTCTCTCGCGCCCGGTGTCTGGTTGCGTCTCGATGCGGTAGCCGACGCCGGCCACGGTAGCGATGATCCACGGTTCGCCAAGGCGTTTGCGCAGCGCCGAGACGGTGATGCGCACGGCGTTGGTGAACGGGTCTGCGTTCTCGTCCCATGCTCGCTCCAGTAGCTCTTCGGCGCTGACGACACCGCCTTCGGCAGCGACGAGGACTTCGAGCACGGCGAACTGCTTCCGGGTGAGCGCGACGTAGCGGCCGTCGCGGTAGACCTCACGGCGGAACGGATCCAGCCGCAAACCGGCAATCTCTCGCACGGGTGGCCTGCTGTGGGCGCGCCTGCGGTCGAGCGCTCTGAGACGTAGCACGAGCTCTCGGAGCTCGAACGGCTTCGTGAGGTAGTCGTCGGCGCCGAGCTCGAACCCGGTGGCCTTGTCGTCGAGACGGTCGGCAGCGGTGAGCATCAGGATCGGCATGCCGCCGCCGGAGGCAACGATGCGTTCGGCGATCTCGTCGCCGGTCGGTCCGGGAATGTCTCGGTCGAGGACGGCGATGTCGTAGGCGGTGACGCGCAGCAGCTCCAGAGCGGTGTCCCCGTCACCGGCGATGTCTGCCGCGATCGCCTCCAGGCGTAGGCCGTCGCGGATGGCTTCAGCCATGTAGGGCTCGTCCTCGACGATCAACACCCGCACCCTCCCATGCTAGGCGCCGGCGTGTTTCGTCGGCATATCGAAAACCGCATACGTGCCGGCAACGCCACGCCGCCCAGAGTGGAGGCATGGCCTACCGCGAACCGGCACGAGCGACGACCCGTCGGCGTCCAACACGAACAACGAGCCGTCCGAGTCGGATTCGCAGGATCCGGGTCGCAGTCGTCCTGGTCGTCGTCGCGGCGATCGCGGCAGCCCTCGGCTACCGGTCGCAGGCGTCGTCGCCCTCGACGTCCGCGTCACCCGTCGACGTCCCTCGCAGCGACCACGGTGCGGCGCTTGGTGAAGCGCTGCCCAGCACGGTGTGGCCGGCAGACGGCCAGACCGCCGTCCAGATCGGGCAGTCGCAGGTCCACGCCGGCCCGAACCAGGATCCGGCTGCGATCGCCAGTGTCGCGAAGGTGATGACGGCCTATCTCGTGCTCCGTGACCACCCGCTACGGCCCGGCCAGGCTGGCCCGACGATCACACTCACCGCTGCCGATGCGGCTGACACCGACCGGCGGCGGCGACAGCAGGAGTCGGTCGTGTCCACCGTCGCCGGAGAGCAGTTGACCGAACTGCAGGCGCTGCAGGCGCTGCTGCTGCCGTCGGCGAACAACATCGCGGCGGTTCTGGCGCGATGGGACGCCGGCTCGGCAAGCCGGTTCGTTGTCCGGATGAATGCCGCCGCACGGTCGCTGGGCATGAAGCACACTCGCTACACCGACCCGAGCGGCTACGACGACGCAACGGTGTCGACTGCGGCCGACCAGGTGCGCCTTGTCGATCGGGCCATGCGCCTGCCGGTGTTCGCGCACATCGTCGCCACGCCGAGCGTGACGCTCCCGGTCGCCGGCGCCGTGCACAACACCAACCGATTGCTCGGCCGCGACGGGTTTGTCGGCGTCAAGACGGGCAACACGAACGCAGCCGGCGGCTGCTTCGCCTTCCGGGCCATCCGCTGGATCGGCGGGAAGCGGACGACGATCACCGGGGTCGTGCTTGGTCAGCGCGACCTCGCGACAGCTATCGCGGCGGCCGACGCCATGGTCGATCGCATCAGCGGTCAGCCGGCTGCGCCAGTTCCACAGCATCCTGCCCGGCCACCAGGAGCCCTGCCCCGAATCCACGGTCGGCAGAGAACCGATTTTGATGCAATCGGCAGACGGGGGAGAAGCCGTGAGGAGAACGGTTCGGCCGCTGGCGACTGCCGGACCATCGATTTCTGCACTTACACTTGGACCTCGGTAGGCGTGTTCGACGGCCGAGGTGCCGTGCGAGGCGATCGCACGCCGGACGGCGATCGGGAGGAGTCGCTGATGGCGACCGAAGAGGAGCTACGCGCCGAAGCCGCCGCGAACGCGCGGGCGACGACGATCAGCTGGGACGACTTCCTCGAGCAGGTCCGGACGCAGCCCGGCTTCGACTACCGCTCGACGCGGTGGTACGCCGCCGGCGCCGACCTCGAGCAGCTGAAGAGCATCCCGCCGAGCCCACGCCCGCTACCGCCGGTGCCGGGCGTCTCGACTGCCCAGGCGCGCATCTTCCTCGCGGGGAATCCACTAGATTGCCTCGCGGCGCCGTCCTGGATGGTTCCCGTGTGCACCGCCGACGCCGGCTACCGCCGGTGGTACACGACCGACGCGATCGCGCAACTCCGCGCGCACTTCGGCAGGGTCGAAGCCTGGTGCGATTGCCGGCCGCCCGGTGCAGGCACCGCCTACTCGGAGGCGCTGGCGATGGTCGACGAACTCGGCCTCGACGGCGCCTGGGGGCAGTGCGAGACGACCGCCGAGTTCGACCACGCCTACGAGGCCGGGGCACGCCGGATGGTCGGTTCGATCGACGCGAATGTGCTCGACGATAGGCGGCTCGCCAGGGTGGCGAACGGCGAGGTGCTCGTCTCGATCGAGCTCTACCGCAACATCCAGCCGAATCTGATGCCGGACTGGCGGAACGCGAACGCCGGCGTCGGCGGCCACTGCATCGCGTGTTACGAGAGCGACACCGAGGGCGCCGTGTACACCCCGGTCTCGAGCTATCGCGAGCTCGGCTACTACGCGCCGAAGCGCGACTCCGTCTACGCCGTCGGTCTTACCGCCGACGACTGGCAGGCGCTCGGCTGAGCTCCTAGCTCTAACACGGCGTCCGATAGGAGATGCCCGGGGCGAGCTCGCCCCATTCCCTCTCTGTCAGGTTGCCGACGACAAGTCGGCATACCTGCGAGTGGAGGTCGGCCGGGTCGCTCCAGAGAATCCCATCCCACAAGCGCACCGTTCCGTCGTCGCCGCCGCTTGCGACGGTTCGTCCGTCTGGGCTGAACGCGACCCCGAAGACCGCTCCTTTGTGACCGCGAAGAGGGGCACCAAGTGCACGGTGCCCGGCAACATCCCAGAGACGAATGGTGCCGTCGTCGCTCGCCGAGGCGAGTGTCCTGCCGTTTGGGCTGAAGGCGATGCTCTCCACCCTGTCCTGGTGGCCGACGAAGGGCTCGCCGATGGGCTTCCGGGCGCCCACGTCCCAGAGCCACACGGTTCCGTCGACGTTGCCCGAGGCGAGTGTGCGTCCGTCCGGGGTGAAGGCGACCGAGAGCGGTGAGGTGTCGCCGACCCGGAATTGCGCCTCGAACATGCGATTTCGCACGTTCCAGAGGTGCACCTTGCCGTCCGAGCCGGCCGATGCCAGCGTTCTCCCGTCCGGGCTGAAGGCTACGTCCCAGACACTGCCGTCGTGGCCGCGCAGCTCGCCGAGCGGTGTGCCGTCTCGGCTGTCCCAGAGCCGCACAACACCGTCGTCCCCTGCAGACGCGAGCGTGTGCCCGTCAGAGCTGAAGGAGACGGTCTGCACAGCCCCCTTGTGCCCGTGCAGCCGCGCACGCACCGTGCGTCTGCGGACGTCGAACAACTCCACCGTCCCGTCGTCACCCGCCGTGGCGAGCGTATCGCCGTCAGGACTGACGGCCAGACCTTCGTAGGAGCCACCCTTCTCGCCGTTCAGCGCTCCAAGGGCTTGCTGTACCCGGGTGTCCCAGAGCCGGACGGCGCCGTCGAAGCCGGCGGAGGCGAGCGTTCGGCCGTCCGGGCTGAAGACGACGTCGGTGACGCGGCCGGTGTGCCGGCCGAGCGGTGCCCCGAAACCGTGTCCCCGCAGGTCCCAGAGTCGAACCGTGCCGTCGTAGGCGGACGATGCCAGGGTGCGGCCGTCCGAGCTGAACGCGACGGCGATCACGGCGTCCGTGTGACCGATCAGGGGAGGCTCGATGGGCTTCAGTGTCCGCGCGTTCCAGAGGCGAACCGTTCGATCGAAGCCGGAGGAGGCGAGCATGCGTCCGTCAGGGCTGAATGCGACGCTCCAGATCTCGCCGCTTCCCGTCCGTATGGGCGGCCCGAGCGGCGCTCGACGGCGCACATCCCACAGTCTCAGGCTGCCGTCGAGGCTCGAGGAGGCGAGCGTGCGGCCGTCGGGGCTGAATGCGACGCTCGCAACCGCGCCCGCTCCGTTTCCCAGCGCCCCAAGCGGGGTCCGCGTCGCGACGTTCCAGAGTCGAACGGTGCCGTCGTAGCTGCCTGAGGCGAGCGTGCGCCCGTCGGGACTGAACGCAACGCTCACGACGCGGTCCCTGTGGCCACGAAGCGGGGGGCCGCGGGGTCTTCTCGTCCGGAGATCCCACAGCTCTAGCCTCCCGCCCTGGCCACCAACGGCAAGCGTGTCTCCCGCCGGGCTGAAGGCGACGCTGGTGAGGACGCCGGCGTTCTCGATCGGCAGGCGCCCCAGCGGCTTGCCCGACGGCACCTCCCAGAGCCGGACGGTTCCGTCGTGGCTGGCGGATGCGACGGTGTCGCCGTCGGGGCTGAAGGCAACGCTCCAGATTTCGTCTGTGTGCCCGAGGAGCGGCGGCCCGAGCTGTCGGCGGGCGCGCGTGTCCCAGAGCTCGATCGCCCCCGTGAAGTCGGCGGTCGCCAGGGTATGGCCGTCGGGGCCGAACGCGACTGCTCGAACGCCCCCCCGGTCGCCCCGCAGGATCGCATCCGCGCCCGAGCGCCGTGCCGCCTCCAGCGCACCGACCATCGCGCTCGCTGCTTCCGGGCTCGCGCTCTCGCGGTATGCCTGGAGTCCGAGGAGGAGGGAGCGGTCGAGGTGCGGCCCGACCTCGTCCTTCGCGGCCGACGCGAGCGCCAGCGACGTCGCGGACCGGGTGGCGCGCTGGGCGTCGTTCCGCTGGATCAACGCCCAGATGCCAAGCGCGGCGAAGACCGCGACGAGCGCGCCCAACACGGCTCCGATGCGGACGAACCGCCGGTACGCCGCGCGCCGGGCGCGGTGCTCCTGGTAGCCCCGGCGCCAGTCCAGCACGGGCTCGGCGAGGAGATCGTGGAAGAGTTCGTACCTGGTCTCGCCGCTCTCGCCTCCCGGGACGGCAACGGTTCGAAGGATCCGTCCGTTCTCGCCGCGGCACAGCTTCTCGAGGACGGCGGCGACCTCCGGCTCGGGGCGTTTCGTCCATTCGGCGAGATCGGAGGCGGTGTGGGCGACCTTCGTCTTCGAACGGGTGACCAGGAAGACGAACGCGTCGGCGGCGACAGCCTGCTCGGCCGGGGTGAGCCCACCGAGCGCTTCGAGCAGATGGTGTTCGACGATCTGTTGCGGCCCACCCAGCTCCTGCAGCCGGGCCACCGTCAGGTCGCGGGAGTCGGCGGCGAGCGTCGCGTGCCAGAGCCGATTCATGACGAGTTGGAGATAGGGCGCCTCGATCTCCTGAGCGCTCGACGCGATCGGATCGGCGCGAGGGTCGGGGTGCGTGAGAGCAAGCCCGCCGGAGGCCGCGTCGACGACGGCGTCGACGAGGGCCGGTTCGAGTGTGTACCGGTGCCCGCCCGCTCCCAACCGCCTGTTCCATTCCTCGACGGGGCCCTCGATCGCTTCCCGTGCCCCCGGCCGATTCAGGTGCTCGACACGGACGTAGTTGCCGAAGAGGCGCGGTATGCGCCCCTCGAAGAGATCGAGCTTCGCCCACGCGTCCTCGCGGATCGAAAGCAGGACGTTGACCCCGAGATTCGGCTCGTTGACGATCGCCGGCAGCGCGTCCGCGACCGTTGCCTCGCCGATTTCGCCGCCGTGGTAGAGGAAGTAGTCCTCGAACTGGTCGAGCACCACGAGCAGGGTGTGCATGCCCTGCGTCCACGAGCGTAGTGTCTCGACGACGGATACGCCCGGCTCCCAACGCGGCCCGATGTCACGTCCGGTCGACTCGCACACGGCGTCGTGCATCGCATGCATCAACGCCGGCAGCGGGAGCTCGCGCCAGTCGCGGAACGAGCAGATCGCCATCGGAACGCGGTCGGTCCCGGCCGCCGCACCAGCGTTGACTTCCGTGCGCAGGTCGTGGACGACCCCTGCCTGCAGGAGCGAGGTCTTACCCACGCCGCTCGGGCCGTAGAGGATCGTCAGCCGGGATGCGCGGAGGTTGGCGGTGACGATGCGGAGTTCGTCATCCCGTCCAAAGAAGAGCCTGAAGTCCTCCTCGCGGTAGGGGACGAGCCCGACGTACGGTGTCTCCTGCCGAGGCGGCAGGGGCTGTTCCGGCCCCGCCGTCTCCGTCATGCCGGACCGGGCGGGAAAAGCTCTTTCTTGAGGCGTGCGGTGTACGTCCGCAGGGGGACGTACAGGAGGTCGACGTCGCCTCGGTCGCGCCAGAGGGCTTCCTCGACCTCTCGCGCGCCCGCATCGGTGGGCGCGCGCTGGACGGCCCACGACTTCATCTGCAGCCGCTCTTCTCGCCAGATCCGCTTGAGGATGACGCGGAGGTTCCAGTCGCGCATCGAGTAGCCGAGGAAGAGGAAGTGACTCGACACCATGCGTTCGCGCAGCGACACGGGGATCTGCTCGCCGACGTCGCCCCCTGCCATGTAGTCGATGTAGTTGTCCTCGGTGATGACGTAGCTGTCCCGGTTCAGGTCGGCACGGTCGATTGCCCCGTGGAGCTTGAGAACCACGGTTCGATCCGGGCTGAAGCCGAGGTACTTGTTCGGTCGGACGATCGGAACGACCTCACCGTTGGGAGGGCGATGGAGGAAGAAGCCCTGTGCAGCACAGCGCTTCGCCTCGTACCAGACGACGTCAAAGGGCTCGTCCGCCGCCGCGAGCGCCCGCTCGACCAGGTCGTCGTAGTTCGTCGTCACGATCAGCAGCTGGGGCCGGTCGTGCTCACGGAGCAGCGGAGGCAGTCGCGCGAAGAGACGGTGAAGCGAGCTCAGCGGATAGTCGGCGTCGAACACCGCGTGCAGATAGCGGTAGAGCTGCCCCTCGCCGAGGATGGCATCGACGTATTGCGACACGCGCAACAGGTCGAGATCCTGCCGGTCGGGGTACCGGCTTCTCTCGGCGAGGGTGTTGGCGAGCTCACCTCCGCTCGGTGCGAACCGCCCTAGAGCGAAGGAGGCCGATGCCGGTCGATCGCACAGGTTCGCGCCCGCACCGAGGAAGGGGATGACCTCGCCCTGAGCGAGCAGCTCGGCAATCAGCGAGAAATGCCGATCGTCCGCCCTCACGCCGCCGCGGCCGCCTTCTGTCCCGCCCCTGCTGCTCTCCCATGGCGGTCTTCCATGGGCCTCAGCTCGTGCTCGCGCAGACAGCGGTCACGGTGATCGTGCCTCCCGCTTTGTTCCCGGTCCGGTTTCTCACCTTGACTTCCCAGGCGGAGTCCGACAACGCAGTCGACTCAATCACCGACACGTCGTTCGTGTCTTGCCCTCTGCCGAAGGTGAAGCCTCCGCCGAGGACTTTCTTGCCGCCGGGGCATTGAACCGCGTACGTCCGCTCGTTGTTCAAGTTGTTGGGTGTGTCTCCCTGCTGCTGCACCCGCTGGTACCCGGCCGTGCCTGCTGGGCCGGCCGGGCCGGCCGCGCCGGCGGGTCCGGCTGGGCCCGCCGGGCCTACGGCTCCGAGCGTCGCCGGAAGCTTTCCGTTCTTGCCGACGACTGGGATCTGGCCCGCCCGGGGCGCAAGGGACGAGCCGTGACCGTTCAGCTTCGCTGCGTTCTTTGCGTAGTTGGCGGTCTTGGCGAGCGGCACGACCGTTGAGACGGCCGACCGTGCGGCGTGGCCGAGCGGCGTCGTGCCGAGCAGCGAAACGACCAGAGCCGTGGTCGAGAGGATCAACGGAAGTCGCTTGGTCATGGTTGCCTACCTCCTTCGGGCGACCCAACGAATCCGACGTCGGCGATCGCGGCAGCCTGCGGCCGTCCTTTCTCCACCGCTGATGGCGGTCTGAGCTGATGCCACCACAGCCTGCTCGTGCACGCACCGACAGAGGACGTGGTGCCTCCCATCTTCGCGCGACTTTCGCCGCCACAGCAGGCGCGATCCGGATGTACGAAGGCACCAACGTACCGCCCTTCGTGAATTGTTTCAAGTGTCGCATGCGATGTCGCAGGCGACAACGCGAGATTGGCTGGAACTCAGTTTGGGCGCGGCTCAGTCGGACGAGTTGGACGACCCGCCGGAGGACGCGGTGTCACTCGTCGCCTCCGAGAAATGGTCGGGCTCGTACTTCGGCGCCTCCGCGAACATTTCCCTCGCCAGCTGGCGTAGCTTCTCGATCGCCTGCTCCGAGAAGAGGCCGACGAGCGCGGCGACCGCTGTGAATCCGTACGGGTTCGCGTCCGTGGCGGTGGTCGAAGTCGAGAACAACCCGCCGCGGAAGACGAGATAGAAGACGGTGCCACCGAGAGCGCCGACCGCCGGCAGCAACAGGTTGAACGGGATCCAGCTCCAGGCGAGATAGCGAGTACCGACGTACATCGAGAACGATCGAAGCGTGTGAACGAGACCTCCGAGTGCGCCCGCGAGGGCGACGACGGCGAAGAAGAGGGTGTTCGTCGAGACCTCGAAGCCCGCCCCGAAATAGGTGACGTGCTTCCCTTCCGGTCTGGAGCTCAGCTCCTGGAGGTCGGACGGCCAGAACGCCCAGAGGCTGTAGAGAGCGACCGCGGCGAGCCCGAGCAGGAGAACGGTGAACGCGACGATCCACCACTTCGGGACGAAGCCGTGTCCGATCCGTGACGCGCGCGTGTTCGCATTAGGCAAGGCGCCTCACCTCCAGCAGTTCGCCCCGAGAATCAGAACGTGCGGATCCTAACGACCGCTGACTTCGGGAACAACCGCCTGGGGTGGTGCCCATGGGCTCTCAGAGGATGATGAAGTCGAGGCCGCGGTAACCGTGAACGCGGGCGCAGACCTCGAAGCCCTCGGCCGAGCCGTCGTCGTTCGTGTTCCCCTCGATGCTCTTGAACGTGTCCGTCTCCGCCTTCACGACGATGCCGGTGTGGGCGTACCTCACCTTCGAGCCGGGCGGATTCGGCCTCAGGAACAGGCTGCCCGGCGTGATTCGCCTGCGCTGCGACGGTTTCGGCTGAGGCAGGAACCGAGCGCCTGCGCACGTCTGCAGCTCGTCGCAGGCGAGCGTCTTCGGCAACGGGCTCGCCGCCCCGGCGGCGAGAGATGCCTGCTCGAGGATGAACGTGGCAAAGCCCGCGCACCACGGCGAATCCTTTCCCTCGCGTCCCTGGGTATAGAGGCGGACCCACGGGCCACGGTTCTCTCCGCCGACCTCTTGCGGATGCTGCACCAGGTGTTGGCGTGCGTACGCGACGACGAGCCCGCCGAGCGGCCCGTCCGAGG